>JAKSMR010000036.1 GCA_024400495.1 Bacteroidales bacterium | reverse complement strand
CAAGACGCTCAAGCTAATGTTACTCATTTTTCTAATTTTTAGAGGTTACCTAAAGCTAATTACAGAAGCCACCTAAAATATATCTTACAACTATGGGCGGAACAAAATAAAGCCGGCGGTTTCTCGTTATAGATATGCACAAGAGAGAAAAGAAATGATGAAATACGCAGTAATCGGAATGGGAGCCGTGGGCGGCTATTATGGGAGCCGACTGGCCGAATCGGGACAAGAGGTCCATTTCCTTGCACATGGCGACTACAACCATATCAAAGAGCATGGCTTTAAGGTGGATTCCATCCTCGGGCCCTACCTCATGTACACCCTGTCGGTTTATGACGACGTGAACCAGATGCCGGCCTGCGACGTGGTGATCGTTGCCATGAAGACCACCCAGAACCGACTGCTTCCCCAACTTCTGCGGCCTCTGCTGAAGGAGGACACTATGGTGATCCTGATGCAGAACGGCATCGGGGTTGAGGCCGATGTGGCGGCGATGTTTCCGGGCATAGGACTGGTTGCCGGCGTGGCTTTCATCAACTGTGTGAAGGTGGGCCCAGGGGAGCTGACCCACAAGGGCTTCGGCCATCTCTCGCTGGCGGACTACAACTGTGGCGACAAGGAGAAGCTGCTCGCCGTGGCCGAGGATTTCCGCCATGCCCGGGTCCCCACTCAGATTGCCCCATATCTAGAGACCCGCTGGAGAAAGAACATTTTGAATATGGCCACCAACGGACTTACCGTAAAGCACCATTGCCAATGCGACGAGCTGGTAAGCACCCCCTCACGACTTGAAGAGGTCAGAGCCCTGATGATGGAAGGAATCCAAGCCGCACGCGCCTGCGGAGCTGAAGCTATCGGCGACGAGCTTGCCGACCAGCTGATAGAGACGACGGGGAAGACCCATTTCGCCACCTCGATGCGATACGACTACGACCACGGGCTGCCCATGGAGATAGAATACATGTACTCCCGCCCCATAGCCGAGGCCCTACGCCACGGTTGCGACATTCCCAATCTGCGACAGCTGGAGCAGGACCTGCTGCATATTGCCCCACGAATGAAAAAGGGCATCTGAGCCCTTATCCTTGCCGACTTTCCTTATCCTTACGCCTCGGCACAGAGCCGAGGGAGCAAGGGTGCATCCTCGCTGCATCCTTATAGCATCGTCGCACTTATAGGGACGTTAAAGGGACCTATAAAGTCCCTTTAACCGCGAGGATGCAGCGAGGATGCAGCATGGATACGGCATGGATGCTGCGATAATGGTAGCTAAAAAAAGCTTCTCTTCCACCAAGGGACCATGACGACGGAACAAGGAGGGGGTGGAATACCACTGGAGAATATTTGTCCAACAATCAGGCAGCCTCTAATAACCAGACTGAGGCAACCTCTGAACGTTTGTTTTTATGTTCCAGCAGAGGTCTCCTTGAGATTTTTTGGAGGCTAGCAACAACTACCTGCCGAGGACTTCCTGCAACGAGAGGGTGAGGAACTGTATGTCGTCTACGGACTCACGCGGAGTGAAGACGACGGTCTTGGTTTCGCCGGGAAGGAGATCGAAGTAGTTGTCGGAGAAATGGCCCAAGATGCCACCCTTGGTCGAGAGCTGGACGTCCTTGGCCAGCTTGTCGGTTGTGAGCGTGAGGAGATACCTGTCCCCTTCTTTGACGACGCTTGTCGCGATGGTCGCCTTGGGGAGTTCGAGATCCTTGGGATAGACGAAAAAATGGTTGCGCTTTGTCCTTCCCGATTGCACCTGGAGAAGCACGCGAGCCATGTCATACTGCTCGTCGAGACTATAGGAGAAACCTCCGTTCAACGCCTGCTTGCTTCTTTTCAGCACCTGTTTCTGCAACACGTTGCCATCAAAATCCATCAGCCGTGCTTTGACTCTGCGCACTTTCCGAGGAGCTACGACATCGATATTCACAGAACAGGAGGAGAGCACGACATCTGTACCCCATTCGCCTAATCCGGGGCCGTTGATGTATTCTTCCTTTGTGAATCGAGCGTCGTTCTGGGGTTCGAAGAGGACGGCCTCGTCGGCATAAAGCTCACGGGCCCGGTAATGGAGCGCCTTCCAGTTGCCATAGAAATCGATGCTGCTCCACGAGGCTACGGGCCAGCAGTCGTTAAACTGCCAGTAGAGCGTTCCCGAACATCTGTCGCGATGCATCAGATGAGCCTCGATGCCCATCCCTGTTCCGTAGGCTTGCGCCAACTGGGTGAGATAGACGTAGCTGGAGAGCGAGAGATGGGCAGAAGAAGTGCCGTAGTAGCGGCTGAGGGCCTGGTCGATGATCTCGACGCCACGGCCATGGCGCTGGTGGGTCTTCATCCACGACTCGTCGAGAAGCTGGCGGGCGTTCTTTTCTTCTATGGTGCCGGCCTCTACCCCACCCCATGCGGCGATGGTGCTGAGCTGAGGATAGGCCATGAAGCCATACTCACTCATGAAACGGCCCACGCGGTCGCGATACATCTCAAAAGGCTGCTCGCCCCACCAGACACCCCAGTAGTGGGAGTCGCCGTGGGTGGTACACTCGGGATGACCCCAGCCGAACTCAGGCGAGGAGGGATGGTAGTCGACCCAAGGCATATATCTCTTTACAGCCTGATGCAATATGCCGTCCCGGCCGAAGAGCGCCTGTATCCCGCCGTTGAGGGCAGCCCGTTGCTCTTCGGTCCAGCTGAACTGGCTCTGCCAGCCCCAGTCTTCCCAGCCGTTCTTGACCTCGTTGTTGCCGCACCAGAGCACGATGCAGGGGTGACGGGCTAAGCGCCGAACCTGCTCCTCGGCCTCAATCTTCACGTTGGCGAGGAAGTTGTCGTCGAAAGGATAGACATTGCAGGAGAAATCGAAATCGACCCACACCATGAGACCCAACGAGTCGCAGAGGTCGAAGAAATAGTCATGCTCGTAGATGCCGCCTCCCCAAACGCGTATCATATTGAAATTAGCATCCTTAGCCGAGCAAAGCAGACTACGGTAGCGGGCCCTCTGAGCGTCGTCGAGGATAGGGAAGCTATGGACGGGAATCCAGTTGGCTCCTTTGACAAAAACTGGCTTCCCGTTGGCTACGAAAGTAAATTCCCGACCGATGGCGTCATCGTTCTGTCGGAGGTGGACGTTCTTATAAGGGAAACTTTTGAATGCGTGCGTGTTATCAGAGGCGACAGGATCTCTCTTTTCTCCGTCCCAGGCCTCAAGATAGAATTGTTTCCAGATACCGCAGCTGTTGAGCACAGGGCCCCAGTCCCAGCCTTGCTGGTAGGGTGCCGTACGGGAGAAGACACGATGGTCGGGCATATCGAAGCCGAGCCGGGCCAAGAGGCTATCGTCGAAGGGTTTGGTGGGATGGAAGACGATATTGATGTCAAGCTTGCCGCCATGGCTTCGCACAAGATTCTTGTCGACAGCTACCCGCCATTGGCGGAACATATTGTCGGCACGGAGCACGGGCTCACCATAAAGACTGATATCGGCATAGCATTGCAAGCCATCGAACACCAGCTCGATATGTTCTTTTTCCATCAACGCGTCGCAGACCGTGACAACGGTAAAGTAGCTCCACTCTCTGTCTGCAACCCATTGCACCTCGTCCTCGTTAGAGGCGACAAACGGATCGGGGATAAGGCCGTTGTGCAGGAGGTCGGTATGGATACAGCCGGGGACGTGGGCTTCGTAGCTCCTGCCGTCCGTATGATAGAAATACACATCCTTGTCGATATACTGTCGACACACTTGCGCAAGGAGAGAGCAGGAAGAGAGCAGCGCAAGAGTTATGAGAATCAGTCGTTTCATAGCCTATCCTAGAGAGGGAGATGGATCACTTTCTTGGTTTCGAAGAACTCCTCTTCGTAGAACTGGGGGATGTCGTAGAGCGTGATCTTCTTCTTGAAAGGAGCCAGCTCTTGATCGAGGTCGCCGCCCTTGAGATAGAGGATACCATTCTTGAGCTTGTGGTAGTTCACGTCGCTCACTCGGCCTCTTACCCAGCCGACAAACTGCGAGAGGTCGGTAACGGCACGGGAGACAATGAAGTCGAAGTCCTTCTCGGGTATCTGCTCCACACGAGTATGTTCGGCACGCACGTTCTTCAAGTCAAGAGCGTCGGCAACAGCCTGCACCACCTTGATCTTCTTGCCGATAGAGTCAACGAGGAGGAAACGAGCCTCGGGGAACATCACGGCCAAGGGGATGCCCGGAAAGCCGCCACCCGTGCCGACGTCGAGGATCTCGGCCATGCTCTTGAAGGGCTGCACTTTGGCGATGGCGAGGGAATGGAGGACGTGGTGCTCCACGAAGTTTTCCATATCCTTGCGGGAGATGACGTTGATCTTGCTGTTCCAGTCCTCGTAGAGGGTGGGCATGGCCGCGAACTGCTCTTTCTGGCGTTCGGTAAGATCAGGGAAGTATTTGAGAATAAGATCCATAGTATCCTGTTTATTGTTCTTGTACCGCAGACGGGATGCGGGATGAAGATTTATTAAAAAAGGTGCAGAGCGGACGAATCTACTTTGCACCTGTTGTTATTCTAGCGACCCATAAAGGCCTAGAGGTAAGCCATGAGGTGTTTGCTCTTGGAGCTCTGTTTGAGACGTTTGAGGCCTTTCTCCTTGATCTGACGCACACGTTCGCGGGTAAGACCGAACTTCATGGCGATCTCGTCGAGGCTGAGGGCATGGGGGATGCCGATGCCGAAGTACATGCGGACCACCTCGCGCTCGATCTCGGTAAGGATGGAGAGAGAACGTTCGATCTCGAGAGCCAGAGACTCCTGGATGAGGCTGTGGTCGGTAGAGGGAGTGTCCTCGTTGGGGAGCACGTCGACAAAGTTCACATCTTCGTCGGCAACGAGAGGAGCGTCGATAGAGATATGGCGTCCGGAGATACCCATGATGCTCTTGATCTTATCCTCGGGGATGTCGAGGAGCTCAGCCAGCTCGTCTTCCGATGGCGGACGCTCGAGCTTCTGCTCCAGCTTGGAGATCTCTTTCTTGAGTTTGTTAAGGGCGCCGAGCTGGTTGGAGGGGAGGCGGACGATGCGCGAGTTTTCGGCGATAGCCTGCAGGATCGACTGACGGATCCACCACACAGCATAGGAGATGAATTTGAAACCACGGGTTTCGTCGAAGCGCTTGGCAGCTTTGATCAAGCCCACGTTGCCCTCGTTGATGAGGTCGGGAAGGCTAAGACCCTGGTTCTGATACTGCTTGGCAACCGACACAACGAAGCGGAGGTTGGCTTTGGTGAGGCGTTCGAGAGCGGCCTGGTCGCCCTGCTTGATACGCTGTGCCAACTGCACTTCCTCTTCGGGAGTGAGCAACTCTTCGCTGCAGATGTCTTGCAGATATTTGTCCAGCGACTTGATATCGCGGTTGGTGATGGAGTGTGTGATTTTTAACTGACGCATGTTCTAACTCTTAATTCTAAATCGGCCTATTAACTTTTCTATAAACGAGAAATGATTAGGAAAGGTTGCGTTTTTAACAAAATTATTTCCCGTATGGTCTCGCATAATAACGGCGAAACAAAATAATTATTACGCAAAATGCAAAAAAATTAAAAAAAAGTTGTATCTTTGCAGAACTATAAAATATATAGGAACGCACCCAAAGGTGTGATAAAGCATTGACTATCGCACCGAAACACAAACACGCAAATAAAGAATAATATAATAATGTTTGAAAATTTAAGTAGTAAGATTGAGAAAGCGCTCCACACCCTGCGCGGAAAAGGATCCATTACCGACATCAATGTCGCTGAAACCGTAAAGGAGGTGCGCAAGGCCCTTTTGGACGCCGACGTAAGCTATCCCATTGCCAAAGAGTTCACCGACCGTGTCAAAGCCGAAGCATTAGGCAAGAACGTAATCCAGAGCATCGAGCCCGGTCAGCTGATGGTGAAGATTGTCAAAGACGAGCTCACCAAGCTGATGGGCAGCGAGGCTGTCGACATCAACCTCAAAGGCAGTCCCGCCATCATCCTCATTGCCGGTCTGCAAGGCTCGGGTAAGACCACCTTCAGCGCCAAGCTGGCAAACTATCTCAAAACCAAGAAAGGCAAGAGCGTGCTCCTCGTTGCCGGCGACGTCTACCGTCCCGCCGCTATCAACCAGCTGCAGGTGCTCGGCGAGCAGATCGGCGTCCCCGTACATGCCGAGCTGGGCAACACCAACCCTGTGCAGATTGCCGAGAGCGCTATCCGCGAAGCCAAGATGAAGGGCGTGGACGTCGTCATCGTCGATACCGCCGGCCGTCTGGCCGTTGACGAGGAGATGATGAACGAGATCGCCGCCCTCAAGCAGGCCCTCAACCCCAGTGAGACCCTTTTCGTCGTCGACTCCATGACCGGCCAGGATGCCGTGAATACCGCCAAGGCCTTCAACGAGCGTATCGACTACGACGGAGTTGTGCTCACCAAGCTCGACGGCGACGCCCGCGGCGGTGCCGCCCTCACCATCCGCTACTCGGTGAAGAAACCCATCAAGTTTATCGGTATCGGAGAAAAGATGGACGCCCTCGACATCTTCCACCCCGACCGTATGGCCAACCGTATCCTCGGCATGGGCGACGTTGTCTCTCTCGTAGAACGCGCCCAGGAGCAGTACAACGAGGAAGAGGCCCGCAAGCTGCAGAAGAAAATCATCAAGAACGAATATAACTTCGAGGACTTCCTCACCCAGATCGGACAGATCAAGAAGATGGGTAACATGAAAGACCTCATGGGCATGATTCCCGGCATGGACAAGCTCACCAAGAATGTGGAGATCGACGACAACGCCTTCATGCCTATCGAAGCCATCATCGGCTCGATGACCCCCTACGAGCGCCGCAACCCCAGCTGCATCAACGGCAGCCGCAAGGCCCGCATCGCCGCCGGCAGCGGACGCAGCATCCAGGAGGTCAACCGACTGATCAAGCAGTTCGAAGACACCCGCAAGATGATGAAGATGGTGTCGAACAACAAAGGCAAGATGCCTATGATGCCCCGCCGCCGCAGATAGCAGCCGCAAACGAGGACGCCCCGCCCCGAAGAGACCCACAGCCTCGCCTCCGGGGAAGGAAGAGCCTCACGCCCTGCGCCAAGCAAGAAATAATTCAAATAACACCAAACTCAATATAACTCCCTATCATGTTTCAAGTATTAGATGGCAAGAAACTTGCCGCCACCATCAAAGACGAAATCGCTAACGAAGTGCGCCAGATCACCGCTGCCGGCAAACGCGCACCTCATCTTGTCGCCGTAATCGTAGGCGAAGACGGCGCCAGCCAGACCTACGTAGCCTCCAAGGAGAGAGCCAGCAAAGAGGTAGGCTTCACCTCATCCGTCTATCGTCTTCCCGAGAGCATCACCGAGGAGGAGCTGCTCAAGACCGTCGATTTCCTGAACAACGACCCCGAAGTTGACGGCTACATCATCCAGCTTCCCCTTCCCAAACATATCAACGAGAACCGAGTCATCAACGCCATCGACCCCGACAAGGACGTCGACTGCTTCACCGCCATCAACCTCGGCCGCATGGTGCTGAACGAGGACGGCTTCCTCCCCGCCACTCCCATGGGCGCCTGCACCCTGCTCGAGCGCTACGGCATCGAGACCGACGGCAAGCATTGCGTAGTGCTCGGCCGCAGCAACATCGTCGGCACTCCTATGATGAACCTCATGAGCCGCAACAACAAGCACGCCAACTGCACCGTCACCATCTGCCACAGCCACACCAAGAACCTGGCCGAGATCACCCGCCAGGCCGACATCCTCGTGGTTGCCATCGGCAAGCCCAACTTCGTTACCGCCGACATGGTGAAGGACGGCGCTGTGCTCGTCGACGTAGGAATCCACCGCATCCCCGACGACAGCCCCAAAGGCTACTACATCTGCGGCGACGTGAAGCACGACGAGGTTGACGAGAAATGCAGCTGGGTGACCCCCGTTCCCGGCGGCGTAGGCCCTCTCACCATCGTCACCCTGCTCCAGAACACCTTCAAGGCTTACCGCAAACATCAGAAGTAACAGCCTCCCACAAGACAGCACACACGAAGCACCCGGCCATATATCAGCATCGCCATTTCGTGAGGCTAGACAGACGCTAAGTGGACGCTAGATAGATGCTAAATAGACGCCAGATAGGTGCTAGATAGATGTCAGACATTATAACCAACTGCAACAGAGAGATGAAGACCATTATCGTAGTCCCCTGCTACAACGAGTCGAAACGACTGAAACAGGAGGAGTTCCTCCAGTTTGTACAACAGCACGACGACATCGAGTTCCTTTTCGCCAACGACGGCAGCCGCGACAACACCCTCGAGGTGCTGCAGCAGCTGTGCGAGAAGCACCCACACCTCAACTACTACGACATCCAGCCCAACGGAGGCAAAGCCGAAGCCGTGCGCAAAGGCATGCTCTATGCTGCCGACACGATGAACCCCGACCTCATCGCCTTCTGGGACGCCGACCTCGCCACCCCGCTCAACGAGATACCCCTCATGATAGGCTGGGCCGAGAGAGGCTACGATGTGGTGATGGGACTGCGCCTGATGCGCCTCGGAGCCAAGGTGCGCCGCAAGACCACGCGCCACTACCTCGGCCGCTGTTTCGCCACCTGCGCCTCCATCATGCTCCACCTTCCTGTGTACGACACCCAATGCGGAGCAAAGATGTTCCGCACCCAGGTGGTGAGAGACATCTTCCCCGAGCAGTTCATCACCCGTTGGCTTTTCGATGTCGAAATCCTCGCCCGCTACAAGAAGCGCTACGGCGAAGAGCACGCCATAGAGAAGATCTACGAGTTTCCGCTCTTCCAATGGATCGACGTTGACGGCTCACAACTCAAGAGTCGCGACTTCTTCAAAGCACCCATGGAGCTGCTCAAGATCCGCCGCCACTACAGATAACCCAACCGAAACGCGCAAGACAAGGAGACCTCCCTCTACCGACAAACATCAAACCACTCCTACGATGAAAAAATTCTTCCTCGAAAATAAAAGCAACCCCTTCTTCTGGGCTTTCGTAGCCATCGCCGCGCTGCTCTTCTTCGCCATGCCCATCATGAGCAAGAGCGCCGGCAACAGCGGCGACGAGACCAAGTTCCAGATTCCTCAAGGCTACAACGTGCTCAACTACTACAAGACCGACGGACAGGACCAGTCCTGCTTCACCTTCGAGAACCTGAAGTACTACGGCTGCTCCTTCGACGTCGTCACCGCCTGGTGGAACGAGACCTTCCATGTCGACGACATCGCAAGGACACGCCACATGGCCAATGCCTTCTGCGGCTGGATCGCCATCCTTTTCATCGGCCTCATCGTATGGCGCATGGGCGGCTGGAGAGCAGCCGTGATGGCGCTGGTGCTGATGTTCTTCTCGCCACGCTTCCTCGGTCACTCCTTCAACAACCCCAAAGATATCCCCTTCGCCGCCGGCGTAGTGATGGCCATCTACTACACCCTGATGTTCTTCCGCCAGGCTCCCAAGCCCAAGTGGAGCACCATGGTCATGCTCGCCCTCTCCTTCGCCTTCGCCCTCAGCATCCGTGTCGGCGCCCTCATCCTTATCGGCTACATGGGTCTGTGGGGACTGATGTGGATCGTCTTCCACACCCTCGGCAACCGTAAAGAACTCAAAGGCGGCAAGAAAGAAGCCTTCTTCTCTGCCCTCGACTGGAGCGCCACCTTCAAGATGATCGGCTATGCGATAGCCATCTGCGTGGTAGGCTTCTTTGTCGGCATCCTCCTTTGGCCCTATGCTTGGCAGAGCCCCATCACCAACACCATCGACTCCTACAAAGCCATGTCGCAGTTCGCCATCAACATCCGCCAGATCTACGAAGGCGTGTTTATGATGTCCAACGAGCTGCCCTGGTACTACACCCCCAAGTTCATCCTCACCACCATCCCCATCGCCGTCATCATCGGCTGGCTGATGTTCCCCTTCGTAGGTGCCTTCAGCAAAGAGAGACGTATGGAGAGCATCATGATCTACTTCGTCTGCATCTTCCCCGTGTTCTGGATCGTCTACACCCACGCCAACGTCTATGGCGGCTGGCGTCACAGCCTCTTCGCCTATCCTCCCATGGTGGCAGCGGCAGCGCTGGGCTTCGACGGCCTGGTGGCCCTCTTCGAGAAGCGAGGCAAGAAAATCCTCCAGTGGGCTGCTTTCGTGCTCCCCTTCCTGCTCATCCTGCCCTGCGTGGCCCACACCATAAGGAACCACCCCTACGAGTATGTCTACTGGAACGAGCTGGCAGGCGGCACCAAGAACCAGTTCGGCAAATACGAGATGGACTACTACTACCACTCCATCCGACAAGGAACCGAGTGGGTTCTCGAGAACTGCGAGCCCGTGGCCAAGCCCGACGGCAGCAAGACCATCATCGGCTCCTTCCTTGTGAACGACGTCACCTACTACACCCGCCACGACACCCTCCAGTACCGTCCCCGTTTTGTCCGCTTCCGTGAGCGCGACGACGTGGACTGGGACTATGCCGTCTTCAACATCACAGCCATGGACCCCGACTATCTGCGTAGCGAGAGCTTCCCACCAAAGAACACCATCCACACCATCGATGTCGACGGCGTCCCCATCTGTATCGTCCTCAAACGCGAGGACAAGAACGGCTTCTACGGCAGCGAATATCTCAAGCAAGGCAGGATCGACAGCGCCATGTACCACTTCCGCAAAGCCCTCGAGTATGACCCCGAGAGCGAAGGCGTGCTGATGAATATGGCCAACGTCTTCCTCTCCCTCCAGCAGCCCGACAGCGCTATGGCGATGGCACAGACCGTCCTCGCCAAGCAGCCCTTCAACTCGCAAGCCATCAACTATGCCGCCTACGCCTATCTGGCCAAAGGCGACGCCAACAGCGCCCTGGCCCTCTGCGAGAACCTCCGCAAGCATAACCCCCACGACGGTGTGGCCTACGACATCCCCCTGCGCGTCAAGCTCCAGCAGGGCGACCTCTTCGGCGCCGACGCGATCATCAAGGAGATGCTCGAGAACGACATCGTCAACCAGAGCATGGTCGACGCCTTCGTACGCATCACCATGGCCAAAGGCATCGATCAGAACAACGCCGTACGTATCGTCTTCTCCACCATCGCCGAGAGCTTCGAAGCCCATGGCAAGAAAGCCGAAGCCGAGCAATACCGCCAATATATAGGAAGATAATCGTCGCCCATGAAGAAACTCATCATCACATTGGTAAGACTCTTCGGCTGGAAATACGACCTGCCTGCAGAGGAGCGTCCCGAGCTGAAACGTGCCGTGTATATCATGGCACCCCACACCTCGTTCTGGGATTTCTTCCTCGGCGCCTCCTGTATCTGGCATATGAAAGTCGACGCCCGATTCTTCATGAAGAAAGAGTTCTTCAACTTCTTCACCACCCCCTTCCTCAACGCCTGGGGCGTCATTCCCGTCGACAGAGGCAACACAAAGAACCACCTCGTCGATCTCGCCGTGGACTATTTCGCAAAAGAGAACGACTTCGTGATGATTGTCACACCCGAGGGCACACGCCAGCCTGTCAAGCGCTGGAAGCAGGGCTTCTACCAGATAGCCCTGAAGGCACAGGTGCCCGTCATCCTCACCTACATCGACTACAAGACCAAGCACATGGGCGTAGGCCCCACCTTCCTCCCCACAGGCGACTACAACAGTGACATCCGTCAGATCATGGCCTTCTACCAGGACAAGAACGCCAAGTTCCCCGAACGCTTCAACAAGAACGCCAACCTCTGACGCCCCAGAAACCGACAAAAGACAAGATAAAGAAAACAAGACAAGATAAAAGAAGATAATAATATAATACAATAATAATATGAGTACTGCCGTTAGACGCATCTACGTCGAAAAGAAAACCGACTACGCAATTCAGGCCAAAGAGTTGCGCGAAGAAATGGCCAACTACCTCAACATCCAAGCCACCAAGGTAAGGGTGCTCATCCGCTACGACATCGAGAACATCTCCGACGAGGCTTACACAAAAGCCCTCGGTACCGTTTTCTCCGAGCCTCCCGTCGACGACCTCTACGAAGAGACCTTCCCCAAGGAAGCCAACGACTTCACCTTCTCCGTCGAGTACCTCCCCGGACAGTTCGACCAGCGTGCCGACTCCGCCGTACAATGCGTACGTCTGCTTGGCGCCGGCGACGATGTCATCATCAAGTCTGCCACCACTTATGTCATCTCCGGCAACATCACCGAAGAGCAGCGCGCCGCTGTAGTGAAGCATTGTATCAACCCCGTCGACTCCCGTCAGACCGACGAAGTGAAGCCTTCCACCCTGGTAGACAACTTCGACGAGCCCGCTGATGTCGTCATCTTCGACGGCTTCAAGGATATGGATGAGAAAGCCCTCAAGGAATTCTACGACGGCCTGGGCCTCGCCATGACCTTCCGCGACATGCAGCACATCCAGCGCTATTTCCGCGACGAAGAGAAACGCAACCCCTCCATGACCGAGATCCGCGTGCTCGACACCTACTGGAGCGACCATTGCCGTCACACCACCTTCGCCACCGAACTCAAGAACGTCACCTTCGAGGATGGCAAGTACCGCCCGCTCATCGAAGGCGCCTTCCAGCAGTACCTCGCCGACCACAAAGAGCAGTATGTAGGCCGCGACGACAAGTTCGTCTGTCTCATGGATATGGGCACCCTTGCCGCCAAGCGCATCCGCAAGATGGGTCTGCTCGACGACCAGGAGATCTCCGAAGAGATCAACGCCTGCTCTATCGTAGTCCCCATCGAGGTTGAGCTGCCCGACCACCAGGGTGTTGTTACCGAAGAGTGGCTCATCAACTTCAAGAACGAGACCCACAACCATCCTACCGAGATCGAGCCTTTTGGTGGTGCCGCCACCTGCCTCGGAGGAGCTATCCGCGACCCATTATCGGGCCGCACCTATGTCTACCAGGCCATGCGTGTGACCGGAGCCGCCGATCCTACCAAGCCTCTGGGCGAGACCATCCCCGGCAAGCTGCCCCAGCGCAAGATTGTCACCACCGCCGCCCACGGCTATAGCAGCTACGGCAACCAGATTGGTCTGGCTACCGGCCTTGTAAACGAGATCTATCATCCCAACTATGTTGCTAAACGTATGGAGATCGGCGCCGTTGTTGCCGCCGCCCCCCGTCGTCAGGTAATGCGTATGACCTCCGATCCCGGCGACGTCATCATCCTCCTCGGCGGCCGCACCGGTCGCGACGGCTGTGGTGGTGCCACCGGTTCCTCCAAGAGCCACACTACCGAGTCGCTGACCTCCTGCGGCGCAGAGGTGCAGAAAGGCAACGCCCCCACCGAGCGCAAGCTCCAACGCATGTTCCGTCGTGAAGAGGTGAGCTGCCTTATCAAGAAATGCAACGACTTCGGCGCAGGTGGCGTTAGCGTCGCCATCGGCGAATTGGCCGACGGCCTCGACATCAACCTCGACCGTGTCCCCAAGAAATATGCCGGCTTAGACGGTACCGAACTCTCCATCTCCGAGAGCCAGGAGCGTATGGCCATCGTCGTTGACCCTAAGAATGTAGACCAGATGCTCGCCTATGCCGAGGAAGAGAACCTCGAGGCTGTAGTCGTAGCTACCGTTACCGAAGAGCCCCGCATGGTCATCAGATGGCGTGGCAAGACCATCGTCAACCTCAGCCGCCGCTTCATCGACACCAACGGCGCACATCAGGAAACCGAGGTCAAGGTTACTCTTCCCGATGAGAAGACCAACTATTTTACCGACGTACATCCCGCCAAGGACTTCGCCACCACCGTCACCAACACCCTCAGCGACCTCAATGTCTGCTCCCAGAAGGGTCTTGTCGAGATGTTCGACAGCACCATCGGAGCCAACACCGTCATCATGCCCTACGGCGGCATGACCCAGATGAGCCCCGCCCAGGCTATGGTTGCCAAGATCCCCGTGGTCAAAGGACAGACCGACTCTTGCACCATCATGAGCTACGGCTTCGACCCCTATCTCTCCAGCTGGAGCCCCTACCATGGCGCAGCCTATGCCGTGCTGCAGTCTGTAGCCAAAGTCGTCGCCACCGGTGCCGATCCCAGCAAGGTTCGACTCACCTTCCAGGAGTACTTCAAGAAGCTCGGCAACAACCCCGAACGTTGGGGACAGCCCTTTGCTGCCCTCCTCGGCGCCTACAACGCCCAGATGGGTCTCAAGCTGCCCGCCATCGGAGGCAAGGACTCCATGAGCGGCACCTTCAACGACATCGACGTACCTCCCACCCTCTGCAGTTTCGCCATCGCTGTCGACGAGGTTCAGAACATCGTCTCCACCGACATCAACACCAACGGCGGCATCTACGAGATCGAGATCAAGCGCGACCAGTATGGCATGCCCGACTACGACGACGCCCTCCTCAAATACCGCTCCCTCCACAAAGCCATCCGTCAGGGCAAGATCCTTGCCACCCACGTCGTTGGCTTCGGCGGCATCATCGAGGCCGTAGCCAAGATGGCCTTCGGCACCCGCCCCGGCATCATCTTCAACCACGAGCTCACCCTCGAGCAGCTGCTCGCCAAGAACTACGGCAACATCCTCGTGCTGCCTCGCGAAGGCTATGCCGACGCCCTCCCCTTCCCCTGCCGTCGTGTAGCAGAAGCCACCTTCGATACCGACCAGTTCCACTACGGCGAGGAGACTATCTCCATCGACGCCGCCCTCGAAGCCTGGACCGCTCCCCTCGAGGATGTCTTCCCCACCCGCAGCAGCAAGCAGGACCGTCCCTTCTGCAGCACCGACAGCGACGAAGAGTTTGAAGACAACGCCGTCCTCGACACCCCCGTCTTCGACGCCAAGGAGGTCTATGTCTGCAAGCATAAGGTAGCCCGTCCTAAGGTCTTCATTCCCGCCTTCCCCGGCACCAACTGCGAGTTCGACAGCGCACGTGCCTTCCAGCGTGCCGGCGCCGACACCGAGGTGCTCGTGTTCCGCAACATGAACGACGCCCTTATCAAAGACAGCCTCGACGCCTTCACCCGCGCCATCAACGAGAGCCAGATCATCATGATCCCCGGCGGTTTCTCCGCAGGTGACGAACCCGAAGGCTCCGCCAAGTTCATCACCTCCGTCTTCCGCAACAGCCAGGTTGCCGACGCCGTGATGGAGCTCCTCAAGCAGCGCGACGGCCTCATGCTCGGCATCTGCAACGGCTTCCAGGCCCTCGTCAAGCTCGGCCTCGTCCCCTACGGCGAGATCCGTCCTCAGACCGCCGACAGCCCCACCCTCACCTTCAACACCATCGGACGCCACCAGAGCAAGATCGCCTACACCCGCGTAGTCTCCAACCTCAGCCCCTGGCTCCAGCGCGCCGACAAGGAGACCGCCTACAGCGTCCCCATCAGCCACGGCGAAGGACGTTTCGTAGCTCCCGAGGAGTGGCTCGACCGCCTCTTCAAGAACGGACAGGTCGCCACACAATATGTCGACATGCAGAACCGTCCCACCATGAACGAAGAGTTCAACATGAACGGCTCCTACCGCGCCATCGAAGGTATCACCAGCCCCGACGGCCGCGTCCTCGGCAAGATGGCACATAGCGAGCGCCGTAGCGACAACACCTATCTCAACATCTGGGGTGAACAAGACCAGCAGATCTTCGAGAGCGGAGTCCAGTACTTCCTCTAGGATATCCAGGACACAACGTCCTACAGATAACACCATCCAAAGCCCCGCCCACTTCGGCGGGGCTTTCTTGTGTGGCGACATCGGAACCCCTGTCGTGCGACTGCATTTTCCTATAGACCTGCGGTAACCTCAAAAAAAAACAGTTTTTTTTCATCCATTTGAGGTTATTCTATTGCTGTTTTTTGAAAAAAAAACTTGATTTTATCAAAAAAAAGTATTATATTTGCAGATAATAAAGCCTTAATATTTCACAAGCGAAGAATGGTATATCCAACTGTTGTTCACTAACTTAACACAACACAACCATTGGCTTCGGCCAACCACAAAACAAAAATCCTCAGGCAAATATACCCCGCTCCATTCTCCGTCATCATCATCACTGCCCTCTTCAGGAGCACAAGGGGCAAACAAAAAAAAACAGTACTATGTACAGATTCACTCTTCCCCGCGACCTTTATCATGGCAAAGGCGCTATCGACGCTCTCAAAACTTTCAAAGGCAAACGCGCCATCGTATGTGTTGGCGGCGGCTCCATGAAACGCTTCGGCTTCCTCGACCGCATCTGCAACAACCTCAAAGAGGCAGGCATGGAAGTAGAGCTCTTCGAAGGTATCGAACCCGATCCTAGCGTAGAGACCGTTATGAAAGGCGCCGAGGCAATGCTTCGCTTCCAGCCCGACTGGATCGTTGCCGTTGGCGGCGGCTCCCCCATCGATGCAGCCAAAGCCATGTGGATCAAATATGAATATCCCGAGACCACCTTCGAGCAGATGTGTGTAGTCTTCGGCATCCCCGAACTGCGCAACAAAGCCCATTTCTGCGCCATCAGCTCCACCTCCGGTACCGCCACCGAGGTAACCGCCTTCTCCATCATCACCGACTACGCCAAGGGCATCAAATACCCCATCGCCGACTTCCAGATCACTCCCGATGTCGCCATCGTTGACCCCGACCTCGCCGAGACCATGCCCCAGAAGCTCGTAGCCCACACCGGTATGGACGCCATCACCCACGCCGTTGAAGCCTACGTCTCCACCGCCCACACCGACTATACCGATCCTCTCGCCCTCCACGCCATCAAGATGATCCAGCGCGACCTCGTGAAGTCCTACAACGGCGACATGGAATGCCGCGCCTCCATGCACAACGCACAGTGCCTCGCCGGCATGGCCTTCTCCAACGCCCTCCTCGGCATCGTCCACTCCATGGCCCACAAGACCGGCGCCGCTTTCGCCGACTTCGGAGCCCACATCATCCACGGCGCTGCCAACGCCATGTACCTGCCCAAGGTCATCGCCTTCAACGCCAAGAACCCCGAGGCTCTGAAACGCTATGGTGAGATCGCCGACTTCATGCACCTCGGCGGCAGCAACGACGAAGAGAAGGTTCGTCTCCTCACCGCTTATCTCCGCAAGATGAACGACGACCTCCGCATCCCCCACTGCATCAAGAACTACGGCGCCGACAGCTACCCCTGCGAGAACGGCTTCGTTCCCGAGAACGTCTTCCTCGAGCGTCTCCCCGAGATCGCCAAGAACGCCATCCTCGACGCCTGCACCGGCTCCAACCCCCGTCAGCCCAACCAGGAAGAGATGGAACGCCTCCTCAAGTGCTGCTACTACGACACCGAAGTGGACTTCTAAGAAGGCCCTTCCCTCATACGACGAAAGCCCCGCACAAAGCGGGGCTTTTTCGTTCCCTGCCAGGAGCAGGAGAAAACAAAAGAGCGATCTTTCTTTCGAAAAGTCGCTTACAAATGAAAATCACTTGGAAATGAAGTCTCCGATGATAATGGAGCGTAGAATGGGGAAAATGAGAATTGTGTCCTTATAGGAAGGGCAACAGTGTTGTCCGATAGCGCGATCCAAAGGACATCGAGAAAAATCAAAGATATTCAAATAAACCAACAGAGTCACCCCGCCGGGCAAGCATAATTATGGACTTCTTTCGTCAGTCCTACGCCGGCCAGGAGACCGCCGTTTTAATATTGTCGCCCTTGAATGATTATTGTTTCGAGTTATCCTGCTATTTTCTCATCATCGCCAAGAACCGCAGCTCCTTCGCGATAAACTCTCTGCAACCGGGCCGCGACTCAAGCCTCATCAAGAATTTTTCCGCCTCATCACATTCCTGATTTTCAACCAACAAACACACCTCCCACTCATCAAGAAGTAAAAAGATAATCCAACTCTTCCCCGTAATCCCCCTTTAAGAAAACATCAAGATAATACTTCAGCACAATGCATCAGAAGCGAGCGACGTCAAAATATTGAAAAAAAACAAAAGTGAGGAAATATTGGGAGTCAATTGACTACCAGTTTACACTTATTGTAAAAGGAACACCTCAACCTTGTTTTTTTTACACTCCGGCATAGCCATCCCAGCAGGTGCTCCGATATAGGTTGGATCGCATACCACATACTTCTTCCCTTTGATCTCAAGATAATCACCATCCACATTCTCTGTGAACCCGACTGCGGTGGCCAGATGTCCCGGAAAATGTAGCAATACGACATCAAGACCCACCAGGTCTTTCACAAGCACACTCAGCAGGATACTTCTGTCCTCACAGTCACAGAATGGATAGTACAGCGTCTCATCGGCGAACAGCGAACGTTCTCCTCCAAATTGTTTTTCGTCATATTCATACTCCAGTCCAGTCTGTATCCAGTCAAGAAGCATATTCAGCTGCTGCTCCTGCGATTTGCCGTTCAATTTCGATCTCAATATAGGATAGAGCTGTTCTTTGGCAGATTTGCTTAACGAAGCTCTGGCATATATGTTCCAGTCTCCTGCAATCTTAGGATAGTCGTTGAGGTAACTGATCAGATTTCTATTCTCAGCCACAGTCATCTTCAACGTAGGATATCGCTTGGAGGCGATGGTCCTCTCCTTGCAACGGATCATCCCTAGTTGAGGCAATTCCAAACTCAATGTTGGAGCTTGCTCTCCGTCAAACCCCTCATCCAACACCATAAAAGACTCCTGTGTCTCGCAACCAAGAACATAGTAGCGATCCTCATCTATGATGAGGTACGATACACCGAATATTTTTTCACTGAACGGGACGAGCAAATACAGAGTTCCTTGCCCTGTTAAAGAGAGTCTGACCTTGTAGCCCGACTGCATCAGCAGCCATTCCTCGAAGAGTATCGCCGAGTTGTCTTCTTTACCATATACTTTAGTTGCTACGTTCTTTGCCAGAGTGATGAAGCCCCAATCTGATAAAGCCATATCCTTCTTTGCCTCTAGCACATCCTTAAGCAATGGGTCGTAACGACCGTCTGACATCTGTTTCCATGCTTTCGATAGGGTCTCCCCTTCGGTATTGTTCAGATGCACTACGTCGCTTCTTTTAGCATGTATCTTGATGGAGGTGCCATAGTAGTCCAAGTATATGGCATCATGCTCATCTATGGCAGGGACTACAGGAGCCGGAACAATAGGCACAGGAGTTTTCTCGGGAGCAACAGGCACCACTTCCTTGTGAGGAACTACTGATGGCGGTTCTGGTGTCTCATCGGGTGCCACAATAGGTTGAGGCGGTTTGGGCTCTTCAGGAACAGGGTCGGCCTCATGGCCTTTTATCTTAACCCATTCCCCCTTCAACCATTGGGCATACTCCTCATTAGCCTTCTTTCTGAAAGCGTTATAGTCATCTTTGCGCTGTTGGCGATAATCTGCATATTCTTTCTTTTGGTGCTGCTTCCAAGCCTCGTATTCTTCCTTAGGCGTTTGCGCCTTCGCCCACACACTTGCCATTACTAAGGTCACAGCTAAAAACAGTCGTTTCATCTCTTTCAAACAGTTACATTACCACAACTTTTTTCGGTTTCGTTCCGTCCACCTGGATCATATACACTCCCTTTGTGGGGACCGCCACCGATTCTGTCTCGCTGCTTTTCTCTATATAGGCAATTCTTCGGCCAGAAATATCAAAGACCTCCATTTTTCTTCCTTGAATCTGCGACACTACTATCTTCAGACGAGATGTTGTCACACTATAGTCTGCCGAACAAACATCCTCTATCCCTTCCGTATTCTCTACCTCAAAGATAGCCTGATAGTAACAGTTGTCGAGCACGGTAATCGTACGTTCCATATTAGCATCGCCATCCAGCCATCTCACAAAACGGTGTCCCGGATATGCAGTTGCCATAATAGCGATCTCCGTTCCATATTCATAGGTGCCACCTCCGCTCACGTTGCCCATGCTGAGGTCATTGGCCGTTACAGTCACCACGTATGGGTTGGGCACGAAGTTGGCAGTATAGACCACATTACACACCACAGTAACAACTCTCGGGTTAGCTCCGTTGCCGTCGCTCCATTCGCTGAAATAGTAATGGTCGTTAGCCGTAGCACGGAGGGTTATCTGGTCGCCCGCATAATACAATCCGCCACCCATGGCTGTTCCTCTGGTGGAATCGTTGGAGACTACCGAAACTCTGTACTTGGCATCTTCTTCAAAGAACGCCGTCAGCTCCACATCCGCCAGCACTGTCAGCAGCCTAGGGTTGCTGGTGCTGCCGTCGCTCCACTGCACAAAATGGTGGTGAGCCATTGCTGTAGCTCTGATTGTTGTTTGAGAAAGATACTCAAAAGCGCCAGTCCCGCTCACGCTGCCCATACTGCTGTCGTTTGCATAAAGATCCACGTAATAGGTATTTAGATCAAACCGGGCCACAAACGAGGTATCCTTGGTCATTCTCACCGCTCTTGGATTATCTGTGTTACCATCGTTCCATTGCGAGAAATGATAGCCATAATTTGCCACAGCCTCCATAGTGGCCGAACTGAGATAGTTGTAACTACCCGATCCTGCCACAGAGCCCCTCTCGTTGTCATTCACGCTGACCGAAAGGCCATATTGGTTGTAAGAAAACAGAGCGGTCAGAGCGGTGTCTTGCAAGATGGTCACCCGGCGTGGGTTGCTAGTGCTGCCATCGCTCCATTGGACGAAATGATATCCGTAGTTGGCTACTGCCGTCAGGTATTTGCTAGTATTGAATGGAGCTTTCCCCATACCCTCGCAATGGCCCATAATGGTGTCGTTGACCATTAGGACAACCTGATGAGAGTCGATGGCGAACACAGCAGAGAGCATCGTATCTTTTGTAATGGTCACATTCCTTGGGTTGGCAGTAGAGAAGTCGCTCCACATCACAAAATGATGGTGTGGGCTAGCCACTGCATTCACTGCAACCACCTGCAGATAAGGGTATGTTCCCGCACCATATACGCTACCGATGGTCACGTCGTTGCTGTAGGTCGTCAAGTTATAGCTGTTGGGAAGGAACTCTGCCGTTATCGATTCATCCCGCAGCACCGTCATCATCCTAGGGTTATCGGTGCCGCCATCGCTCCACTGCGTGAAATGATAGCCGTAATAGGGCACGGCCGAAACCACAGCGTTGGTGTTGTAGGCATAACTCCCCGAACCAGTAACATATCCCATCGTCTCGTTGTTAGACGAGACCCCAATGGCGTAGTTGTTGATAGCGAACTGGGCCGTATAGGTGGCGTTATTCACAACCGTCACCAGACGTGGGTTGTCTGTGTTGCCGTCGCTCCATTGGGTGAAATGGTAGCCGTAGTTGGCAGTAGCAGAGATGTTGATTGGAGTATTGTAGTTGTATGTTCCGCCACCAGACGCGCTACCTACTGCCGGGTTGCCGCTGTTAGCAGTGATGATGTAGCTGTTGATGGCAAACTGAGCCACATACGATGCGCCGCTGGTCACCGCCACCACTCTCGGGTTGTCGGTCACTCCGTCGCTCCATTGGGTGAAATGATAGCCGTATACCGGCACTGCCGACAGCGATGCTTCCGAGTTGTAGTTGTAGGTTCCGGCCCCATAGGCGCTACCCATGGCAGGATCGTTAGGTTCTACCGTCAGCACATATTCGTTGGTAGCGAACTGGGACACAAAAAGGGTATCTCTAGTCACATTCAGCACTCTAGGGTTATCCGTGTTGCCGTCGCTCCACTGCACGAAGTGGTAGCCGTAGTTTGGAGTAGCCTGAATCTGTATCTGGGTGTTGTATGCATACGATCCCCGTCCCGCGACGCTGCCCATGGTGGCATTATTGCACACCACCACCACATTGTAGTTGTTTACGGCGAAGTTAGCAACAAACACAGAGTCCTGAGACACCGACACATTTCTAGGGTTGCTTCTGTCGCCATCAGCCCAACTTACAAAATGGTAACCGTAGTTGGGTACGGCAGACAGGATAGCCACATCCTGGTAGTAGTATACGTCGCTCCCGCCAACAGTACCCATCTCTGGGTTAGCCGACATAGCAGTTATCGAGCTCACATTGCTCACGAAGTAGGCAGTGAAGACGGAGTCTTGGCTGGCATTCAGATAGCGAGGGTTCTGCGTGTTGCCGTCGTTCCATCGAAGGAAATGGTAGCCCGCATTGGGGATGGCGGTCACGGTGGCGGGGCCCAGATAGGAGTATAGCCCCGTACCTGTCACGGTTCCTTTCACTGTATCGCTTGAATGCACAGTGATGTAGGCGCTGTTGACTGCAAAGTAGGCTGTGAACGCACTGTCTTTTGTCATCGTGATCACACGTGGGTTCTGCACATTCCCGTCGTTCCATCTAACGAAGTGAAACCCGTAGTTGGCATTGGCACGTATGCTGGCAGCATGATTTGCACAGGTCGGGTAGGTGGACACAACTGCAGTGCCCCTCAGCGTGTTTTCGCTGTTCACCGTAAGTTCGTAGGGGCGGTCCTCTATGAGGTTGGAGAAATTCTCCCAATAGTCCGTCACATAATATTGGAGCACAGAACCACAAGGTACCTTCACGGGGATGTTTGTTGAAACGCCCTGGAATGTGGTGCCACTGATAGTGGGAGGGACAGAGCTTCGCATGGTCATCCTCGAGATCGATCCGCATCCCGAGAACGCATCGTTGCCTATCCTTGTCAAAGTTGAGGGGAATTTCAGTTCCCCTGCCACATACTGGCACCCGTAGAAGGCGTTGTCACCAATCGTCGTCAATCCTTCGGGCAAGTTCGGCATCAACATTCGAACGCAGCCTTTGAATGCATTTGCTCCGATAGTCGCTACACTATTGCCAATAGACACCTGGCTTAATCTAAAACAGCCCTCGAAAGCACTGCTGCCGATAGCCGCAGTAGAGTCACCAATAGTGACGCTAACCAGACGACTGCAGTTTGCAAAAGCACTTCCCGTTATTTCAGCTGAGGAATTGTTTGTGTTGAGATATAAGATATTGACACAGCTGTTGAATGCCTCACTTCCTAGCTGCTCTAAGCGGTCAGGGAAGTTGATTGTTCCGGAGATATTTGTACATCTATAAAAGGCCCTACTCCCTATTCTCGTCAATGCACTTGGAAAGGTGATTTCGCCACTAATATTACTGCACCCATAGAAACTCTGACTACCTATGGAGGTCACCGAACTGCCGATGACCACGCTCGTGAGGCTATCTTGCAAGGAGAATACATAATCTGGCAATGACTGTACACTATCGCCGATTACTATGTGCTTTAATTTCATTGGGCCAAAGCCGTATGAAATATTGTTCCAATAACCTGTACTTGTCAAATTGCGAGCATTATAGTACATCGTATCAACATGGCTGCAACCGAAGAAAGCACTATTTTCAATGGAGGATACCGAATTGCCGATGGTCACGCTCGCGAGACCACTGCAGCCCGAGAAAGCAGAATATCCGATGGTTGTCACTGAATTAGGAATAGTCACGCTCGCGAGACCACTGCAATTATAGAAAGCCTGACTCCCTATGGCGGTAACTGAATTGCCGATGGTCACGCTCGCGAGACCACTGCAGCCTGAAAAAGCAGAATATCCGATGGTTGTCACCGAATTAGGAATGGTCACGCTCGTGAGACCACTGCAATTATAGAAAGCATCATCTCCAATGGAGGCTACCGAATTGCCGATGGTCACGCTCGTGAGACCACTGCAGCCCGAAAAAGCAGAATATCCGATGGTTGTCACCGAATTAGGAATGGTCACGCTCGCGAGACCACTGCAATTATAGAAAGCCCGACTCCCGATGGTGGACACTGAATTGCCGATGGTCACGTTCGTAAGGCTATCTTGATAGAAGAATACATAATCTGGCAACAACCTTACACTATCACCAATCTCCAAGTGCTTTAATTTCATTGGGCCAAAGCCGTATGAAGTTCTACTCCAACTACCCCAACTACCCGTACTTGTCAAATTGCGAGCATTATAGTACATCGTATCAACATGGCTGCATCCGAAGAAAGCATCAACTCCAATGGAGGCTACCGAATTGCCGATGGTCACGCTCGTAAGGCCATATTGATGGTAGAATACATAATCTGGCAACGACCTTACACTATCACCAATCTCCAAGTGCTTTAATTTCATTGGGCCAAAGCCGTATGAAGTTCTACTCCAACTACCCCAACTACCCGTACTTGTCAAATTGCGAGCATTATAGTACATCGTATCAACATGGCTGCATCCGAAGAAAGCATCATCTCCAATGGAGGCTACCGAATTGCCGATGGTCACGCTCGCGAGACCACTGCAATTATAAAAAGCCTGTTGTCCAATGGTGGTTACTGCATTAGGAATGGTCACGCTCGCGAGACCACTGCAGCCTGAAAAAGCAGAATATCCGATGGTTGTCACCGAATTAGGAATGGTCACGCTCGTGAGACCACTGCAATTATAGAAAGCCTGACTCCCTATGGTGGACACTGAATTGCCGATGGTCACGCTCGTGAGACCACTGCAATTATAGAAAGCCTGACTCCCGATGGTGGACACTGAATTGCCGATGGTCACGCTCGCGAGACCACTGCAATTATAGAAAGCCAGACTCCCTATGGTGGTAACTGAATTGCCGATGGTCACGCTCGTAAGGCTATCTTGACAGTAGAATACATAATCTGGCAATGACTGTACACTATCGCCGATTACTATGTGCTTTAATTTCATTGGGCCAAAGCCGTATGAAATATTGTTCCAATAACCTGTACTTGTCAAATTGCGAGCATTATAGTACATCGTATCAACATGGCTGCAACCGAAGAAAGCACTATTTTCAATGGAGGATACCGAATTGCCGATGGTCACGCTCGTGAGACCACTGCAGCCCGAAAAAGCAGAATATCCGATGGTTGTCACCGAATTAGGAATGGTCACGCTCGCGAGACCACTGCAATTACAAAAAGCCTGTTGTCCAATGGTGGTTACTGCATTAGGAATGGTCACGCTCGCGAGACCACTGCAATTATAGAAAGCCTGACTCCCTATGGTGGTAACTGAATTGCCGATGGTCACGCTCGTAAGGCTATCTTGATAGTAGAATACATAATCTGGCAACGACCTTACACTATCACCAATCTCCAAGTGCTTTAATTTCATTGGGCCAAAGCCGTATGAAATATTGTTCCAATTACCTGTACCTGTTAAATTGCGAGCATTATAGTACATCGTATCAACATGGCTGCAACCGACGAAAGCATTATCTTCAATGGAGGCTATCGAATTGCCGATGGTCACGCTTACGAGACCGCTGCAATAATAGAAAGCAGAACTACCAATGCTGGTCACCGAGTTGGGGATGG
>JAKSMR010000035.1 GCA_024400495.1 Bacteroidales bacterium | reverse complement strand
TTGCCGTGCTTGGATGTCTGTGCTATACTGTCCGCAATTCAATCCAAGCACGGTATGAAACCTGGAGAACGTAAAGGTCAGCGACCCAACGCTAAAGCGGTTGGGCTTGAGTTGAAAGAGACTCAAGTCCGGAGTTGACTAGGCGACCAGAAGAAAGGAAACGAGTAAGTTGGTAGACGTTAGGAGAGAATACATAGGCACCATGGGATGTTTGTCCAAGTCCCACGCTCTGCGGCGTATGGTTAAACAGTCATGCTGGGTAGTGACAGTGCTGTGCGCGACAAACCTCTCCATAACCCGCCGATGGGCAACTAACTCCTACCCCGCAAGGGGAGGAGAAAGCCGCAGTAATGTGGCCTGGTGCGGGGGACTTACCCTCCCGCCGCACCGCTTCATTTCATCGCTAACACAAACACGACAAACAGAAAGGAGGACGTGCGATTCCTCCCAACGCTGAAGCATTGGGTTTCCTCGCACGTGTTTTATGAAAAAGAACCAAATGGAAACGGAAGAAAACGGAGTCAGGACGCTGTCATGCTCCTGCGTGGAGGGACTCGCCGCGAGGATATCGAAGGTCTCGTTCGAGGTTGAGACGACAAAAGAGGTGGCAGACGGTCTGAAGTGGCTCTGCTGGAACGCGGGTCTCAAGTACCCGGAGGGGATTTCGGATCTTCTGAATCAGATGGTTTCCGACCGTCTCGCAAAGGAGGGACGTTGAGATGCTGTCTCTTGAATCCAGAACGGCGATCTCCGCCATCGTCAAGATGGACCGGGAGGCGAACGCGGTCGAGAAGAAGCGCATACTGGAGTTCGTGGAGGGCTGCGAGAAGCCGCTGCCGTCGTACAGCGGAGCGAACGTCCTCACGTTCCTGGAGGCGTCCCGGAGGCTCGGATGCCGCAATGCGCAGTTCGCGCGAAACCTCGTGAAGGCGGGGAAGCTGGAGGGCGTCGTGGGGCTGACGGGGAACCGTCCGGTCGGCGTGTCGTCGGCGTCCGTCGAGGAGTACATCGCGAAGGGCGGGCGCGTCCGTTCGCATGCCACGAGACCGTCCAGGCACGGCAACGGGAAGCGGGACGCGAGGTAGACTTCGCGCCTCCCCTTGCAATTCGCCTCCGTGGAAGTAGAGTCCTCGGGGAGCGTGAACCGCCGTGCGGAGCATGGCGAACTTAATAGACCAAATACTTTCCGCACGACGTCGTTGGACGTCGGCGAAAAAAGACCTAATGCAGCCAAATGATTTTTCCAGTCCGTCCGGCTGTCTCACCCCGTGGGACAAGCAGACGATCCGCGTGTACGGCCCGACGGGGTCTTTCTGCTCCGTCGCCGCGAACACGGGCGGAGGCCAGAACCGGCAGAGCGTCCTCGCATTCGCTCAGAACACGCGCGACGAGGTGCGGATCCTCGGAACGGACGGGCAGATCTGCGGAGCCCTCGCGGCGAGCCCCGGAATGAAGCAGACGACATACGTCGCCGAAAATAGACTTAATTCAACCAAATACACAGAAGAGAACGAAATGAACGAAAAAGAGGAAACTGTGACGGCGCAGTCATCGCCGTCGTCGAACGGAACTGGGCCGAAGCGGATCCGTCCGCCGTCGAAGTATCTGAAGCCCGAATTCCAGGAGGTCACGAGCGAGGTCCGGCGCATCACGCCGACGGAGGCGCAGCGGCTCCAGGGGTTCGACGAGGGGCATCTGGAGTCGGGAGGGATGACGGGCGATGCCTCGCGTTTTTCAGCCGTTGGGAACTCGTGGGCTGTCAACTGCGCACGCCGCGTGATCAAGGGCATCCACAAGGCGGACGAGGTTGCGACCGGCAGGAAGTCGGCGTTCAAGTACGGAACGATTTCTTCTGGCGTCGAAGCGCACACGCAGGCTTCTCACGATCTGGGCGACCGCGCCGTGTTCTATTCCGAAATCGCTCCCGCTCCGTCTGCGTTTCTCGCGAAGAAATATCCGGAAACGCCGAACCTCGGAGACATGACGCTCGTCGACTACGATGCCGAGAAGAAGGTGATCCACAATCGTCCTTATGACGGCTACACGCCGGTCGGAAAGGACGTTCTCGGTTTCGAGCCGTACAAAACGGACGACGTAGTCGAAATCCCTGCGGAGTACGGAGATGTCGATCTCGTAAGCGGTGGAACCCCGTGCTTCTGTGCCGGCACGATGGTTCTGACAGAACAAGGATATCGCCCGATTGAGACGATCCGAGAGGGCGACATGGTGATGACGCACATGGGTCGTCTACGTCCGGTAACGGCGATTGGCGCGAAGATGGCGACGAACATTGTAGACGTAAAGTGTGCAACCGCGCCGACGATTCGATGTACGGACGACCACAAGTTCTGGACGCCGGTCAATCCTCATCGCGATTTCCGCCGCAAGTCGGACACCTACCTCCGCTGGCTCTTCGACGACATGGAGTTCAGACCGATCAGGGACATCGGGAAAGACGGATTCGTGGCTCGTCTGAACGGATACGAGACGATTGCAACGCCTCCCATTCCGAAGATCTACAACGCGGACGATCTCGACGTGATCGAGCTTGCTGGATGGTATGTCGGAGACGGACACTGTGCTGGCTTTTCAGAAAATAAACACAAGAAGGTTCTGGTTCTCTCGATGTCCGAGAAGAAGGTCGAGGAATTCCGCCGTCGATTCAATGGAGTCGTGAATTTCAGCGATCAGATCCATGACAAAAACGGAGTGCACCGTGTGCAGGTCGCGAATGCAGAACTCTGCGACTGGCTCGTCGGAAACTTTGGACATCTGTCACACGGCAAGCGTATTCCGGCTTGGTTGATCGCGTCATGCGACGAGATTCGCAACGCGTTTATGACCGGGTACATGGCGACGGATGGATTCTGTGACAAGAGTCATTCGTTCTGTTGTTCGACGACGTCGAAGGCATTGGCGCTAGGTCTTTCTGACATGGTGGGGAAGTGTACGATTTTTTATTCAAAAGTCCCTCCGGTCAAGGTGATGTACGATGGACGTGTCGTACATCAGCGAAACTTCTGGAGTGTCCGCCGTTCTGTGAATCCGAAGATGTCTCACGAATTCGGGAAGTGGTGCAATGTTCGCGTCAGGAAAATCACGAAGCGCGAGCCGGAAATGGTCTACAATATTACCGTTGACGGAGACCATGGCTACATAGTGAACGGAATCTGCGTGTCGAATTGCCAGTCGATATCCGTGGCCGGTAAAAGACATGGTGCCGCAGAGGGGTCGGGGACTCGTTCATCGCTCGCATTCCAGCTTCCGCGCATCGGAAAATCAGTTGGTGCTCGTTGGATAATGTGGGAAAACGTCGCCGGCGTGTTCAGCTCAAATGGAGGATCGGACTTCCTCTGGCTTCTCTACCGCTGCCAGGAGGCCGGCTACACGTTGGCCTGGAGGACGTTCGACGCGCAGTACACGTTCTGCGACAAATTCCCCCGCGCAGTACCGCAGCGTCGACGCCGCGTGTTCATGGTCGGATACAAGGGCGACGACTGGAGGATTCCCGTCCGTGCGCTGTTCGAGCCACTCAAAGCCCTTGGGTCAAATTCGCCGGACCGCAAAGTCGGGAAGGGCTGCGTGAAGCTGAATCCGAACTTCGACGAGGAGACGGCGGAGGTGTATACGACTGGGCGGAACGGACATCTCAAGGAGAAGAAGCCAAAAGACTCTCCGTCATTCGACCTGTTCTCGATGATGGGCGTCGACGAGGATTCGCCGAAGGCCCTCCACGACCGCGATCTCGAACTCGCATTCCCGGACGGCTCCGACCTGTCGGAAGTGCCTCTTGCCGACTTCTACCGCTTCTGCCGCACGATTGGCGTCGTCGACAATGGGAAGGGTTTCTGCGGAAACCTGTTCTCCGACAGGGAGCGCGTCTACAGGACGGCCAGATACACTGAGATCGACGGAAAGAAGTGGACGGTCGGTGGGGACGGGTCTGCGACCGACGTCGAGTACGCCCCTCCGGATGGCGCGAAGGTCTCGACGAAGGATCTCGGCGACGGCGTGTTCGAGGACACGTGGCAGGACGGGACCGTTCCGTTCACGACGCCGTGCGTGGAGGCGCTCGAAGAACGGGCGATGTCCAGCATCGGCAACGCCGGCATTCTCTCGCAGGGGCGCATCTGCACGATGACGACGCCCGAGTGGACGGCAGGACTCACGGAGGAGGAACTCGCCGAAATCGACTCCAGCCTCCGCGAGCTCTACGACGGCACGGTGTGCGGGCTCTCCGACATTCTCGAGGACGACCCCGACCCGAAGTACCTCCTCTCCTGGCGCGCGTGCTGGGGCATCGTCTGCCGCGCGACAACACGCAAGAAGGAACTTCCCCCTCCGCTTCTCGAAGCCCTCCTGTGGCAGATCGCGTGGGAGCCTGAGAAGATCAAGTGGTGGGCTGAGAACGCTCCGAACGAGGAGGAGCGCGAGAAGGGCCGTTCGTGCTGGGAGGGAGTCGTCAAGGAGAACCGGGAGAAGTATATCTGCGATCTGTCCGAAATCGTCGCCGAGCCTCCGAAAAAGCGTGGAGCGGACGAGGAGGAAGAGCCGGACGACATCGACGAATCAGACATAACCGGCTCCGAGGTTGTGGATGATGACGAAGAGTGACAGAGTTTCTTCGTCCCACATGTCTGGGTTGACGAAACGAAAGTTTCGTCTTCCCGACACGCTGATCCACGCCCCACCCATTATGGAGGCTTCGATGATTGATTCGTACGCCACATGGTGGGACGGCACAGAGTCGACGCAGACGCTGACAACCAGGAGCCACGGACAGTTCATGCCCGACAAGGCGAATTTCGAAGCCATCATCGTCTACAGGAGGGCGAAGTGACGGAATGTTTCGACACGACGCACTCATGCGATGTTGTTCGCGTCGTCGGCGGAGGCGTCTGCAAGACGATTATAGCCAGAATGGGTACCGGCGGAAACAACACGCCGCTGGTTCTCAACTGGACAGACAGAAAAGTGAATTCATCGATCCGCGTCGACTACAAGAGGTGTTGGCATGAATCTTAATCCAATGACTCTGATGTCGTCCAGAACGGGTACGGACGGAATCGTCACGAAGAACTCGATGTGCGAGGACGTGTACCAGACTGTCTGCGAGGGGATCAGAAGACAGGTTTGTCGGCAAATGGACGTAGGGGGGGGTATATTCTTAGTTATAAGAAGCCCCATTCGTACGATGGAAAAACGGTCAAGTTCAATTTGAAGATTCCGACGGTGTTGAAATGAGCGGCTGTGAAAAAGGAAAGACGGATTCGTTCCCGAAATCGGCGAACGCCTGCCAGAAATTGCGATACAGACTCGAAAAGCCTTCCAACGTCGACCATGTTGGACGAGGTGGTGGTGGGGGGCGAAGAGTCTTCTGTTTCGAGCTTTTCGACGTGCCTCCAACGGAGGTGTGTGGATGTCTCTCGATGAGAAGGGCCGCGGACTATCTTGTCTTTTGAAAGGACTTCTATGAAAATTTCTTTTGACGCGAGCAAGATCGACGGATGCCTATGCACTACGGCGTCTGAAGATTCCACGATCTCTACGGAATCCACTTTGAGTTTCGATCCTCGATGGTATTCCGGAGAGGTTGAATGCGGAGTCACGATGAAGCGCACGGACTACAAGGATCCGATGGTTGTAGTCATAAGGCATGTTGAGGTTCGACTGGAAGCATGAGAAAAAACAATTTCAGGATCTAGACAAATGAAGTGTTATGGAATAGACCAGCAGGGAGGGAAAGGTGCCGCGAACTATGCGGAATCAGTCATGCCGACTCTTCTGTCAGATTCTCATGGGACACCCCATGCGATTGCATACGTAATAGATCCAATAGCGAGCAACTCCATGAAGTCCCGCAATCCATTTTCGGGGTTCCACCGTTCGGAACACTGCGTTACGCTGGACACGTCCACGCAGAATCCTATCAGAAACGGAGGAGGCATGTGCATCGTCAATGGTTGTGATACTGACAGACAGCGAATTAGATTCCGTATTCCATTGGAGGACAAATGAAAACGTACGTACTAGATTCCGACAAGTGGAAGCCTGGGAAGGCGATGTTCCGTGTCCGACAGGGAGGAAATGGTTTCGGAATCACCGAAAACGAGTGCTGCTACACGATGTCAGTTGTCGACCACCACATTGTTGCCAGGTGCGAAAACATAGGCCAAGTGAAATTCCGCGTTGACTACTCTTCTGTAAAAAAGCTCGTGAAATAATCTTAGGACAAATAGACATGAAAAAATGTTCTGCATTCCGGTATGTCATGGGTTGGCACGACAGCGGGGGGAACGAATCTCAAGAGATAGAGCATGAACGCTGGAATACGATTAAGGCTCGATATGGTACGCAGTTCCACGACTTCATTCTTATGGCAACAACGAAAAAAACTCCGCGAATAAAGTTAGACGGGCGTGTCCTGACTAGTCAAAGGAATAAAAAATAATTTTCCCTCTTGCCATTACCGTCCAAGCACGGTATACTGTACGTGTTTTCGGCGGAATGATTCCGTCGTGATCGAACGAAACTGAATCAAACGAAAGGAAACGAAACATGTCGATAGTGAGGCATGAATACAAGACCCGCGACGAATGGCTGTCATTGCGGGCGAAAATGGACGACCGTCTAGGAGGCTCCGAAATCGGCGTCGCCGCCGGCAACTCGGACTACGACTCGGCCTACTCGATGTTCTGCAAAAAGGTCGGTCTGATTCAGGAGAAGGACATCTCGTTGAACGAGCCCGTCGTGCAGGGGCATGACTTCGAGGACAAGGTCGCGCAGCGGTTCAGCCGCATTTCCGGAAAGCGCGTCTACGAGGACTCGTGCATCTACACGAACGACGATTTCCCGCATCTGAAGGCGACGCCCGACCGTCTGCTTGCGGACGAGGATTCCGGACATGAATGCAAGACCGCCCAGCGGGACGCGTGGAGCAGAAACGAGACGGGCGACTTCCCGATCACGTACTTCAACCAGTGCTGTCTCTACATGGCCGTCACGCAGCGGAAGCGATGGTATCTCTCGGCCCTCGTCTACGGCACGGCGTTCAAGACTTTTCTGATGACGCGCGTCAAAAGCGAGGCCGAACGGTATTCGGAGATGAAGGAGAAGTTCGACGGGCTGTTCTCGGACGAGCAGAAGCGGAGGTACGTGCTTCCGTTCGAGGAGCGCGTGGCGTATTTCGGCGAGTTCCGTGATTCGCTCGTCCCGGAAGGCGTCGAGGACGCGGAATCATGGAAGACGGAATACGAGGAGTGGGTTCGCGACTGGTGCTATCTGGAGGCGGTCTACTACATCGACGAGGATGAGCTGAAGGCGTGCGAGGACGTCGCCGCGCAGTTCCTCAACCGGAAGAAGGCGGTCGAGGAGTACATGGCTTCGCAGACGTGGAAGAACGAGGACGAGCGGAAGATCCTGCTCGTGTCCGCCGTGTCGCAGGTCTGGCCGCACGACGAAATCGACGCGTCGGAGGCGACCACGGAGGCGATCAACGAGCTGTACCCCGAATCAGTTCCGGGAAGCGTCGTTGCGCTTGACGGCGCATGCGTGACGAACGCGGAAGGGGTCGAGTCCGGGAAATCGTACCGCGAACTCCTTGAAGACCGCGCGGAGGCCATGCGGATGATCGAAGAGCTCGAGGAGAGGAAGACGGCAATCGAGAATGCGCTTGCCGCGAAAATGGGATCTGCTGAGAAGGCAAGCCTTGAGGGGTGGACGATCTCGCGCAAGTCATCGACGACTTTGCGGCCGTGCATGGATCTGATCAAGCGGCATTTCGGCGGAGAGATTCCGCGCGGTCTCTGCGTGGAGACCTCGTCCCGTCGCTGGTACATTCGGCAGAAGAAGGCCAAATAGCAAATCTTGAACAACACGCAAAAAACAAAAAGGAAATCCATAAAATGGACACGAACACGATGAAGAAGTCGGCCGCGGCCGGCGGATCGACGACAAATGCGCTGACAAAACAGGCTCAGAAGCCACTGGCTCCGTCCGTGATGGTCGGCAACATGATCGGCAAGTACAGGGCCGAAATCGCACAGGCTCTTCCGAGCGTCATCACGCCGGAGCGTTTCACGCGCATCGCGACGAACGCGATTGCGACGAACCCGAAGATGATCCAGGCCGTGACGGAGAGTCCGAAGTCGCTGATTGGTGCGCTGATGACCTGTGCACAGCTCGGCATCGAACCGAACACTCCGCTCGGTCAGGGCTACCTTCTGCCGTTCTACAATTTCGACAAGACGCTCGGCAAGAAAGTCATGCAGATCTCGTTCCAACTCGGCTACATGGGAGTCATCGACCTCTGCTACCGCAGCGGCGAAGTGACGATGATCCAGGCGCACGAGGTGTACGAGAAGGACTACTTCGAGTACGAGCTCGGCCTCGACCCGAAGCTGAAGCACATTCCGCACCGTGGAGCCGACCGTGGCGACATGATCTACGTCTACGCCATGTTCAAGACGAAGACGGGCGCGACGGGCTTCGCGTGCATGAGCAAGGAGGAGATCGAGGAGCATGCGAAGCGCTTCTCGAAGTCCTACGACTACAAGACCGGCAAGTTCTTCGGGCCGTGGGAGACCGACTTCGTCGCGATGGCGAAGAAGACCGTCCTTCTCCAGGCTCTGAAGTATGCACCGAAAAAGTCCGATTTCGCACGCGCAATCGTGTCCGACAACACCGTCAAGTCCGAACTCGCGAAGGACATGTCCGAAGTCCAGAACGAGGTCATCGAGGCGGACGTCGTCGAGAACGGCGGAGCTGACAAGGAAGAGGTTGACGCGAAGCCGTCCGAAGAGCAGCCGAAGACTGAAGAGAAGCAGGGAATGCTTGTTTAATTTTGTTTCGTTGAAAACGCGCCGTGCGTCCGCTTTGCTCATTGGGCGGGCGCACGGCATTTTGAATGGAGATCCGATATGGCAGACAAAGACAGCGATGGCGTCTTCCAGTCAGCAAGAGAAATTTTCGCCGGTATGCGGAGGAATACGATGTACCACCCTCCATATGTCAGACGACACGATGTGAAATTCGATTCGAAGGTCTATGCGATCAAGAGTCATGACGGTGTGAGAAAATCAGTTGTCTGGTTCAATGAAGACGCTTTCGATGAAGCACTTTCTCGTGCAAACTCGTCAGTCGGGCGTGGGGTCCCTCTCGAGAAAACTACGCTCGTCGTGAAAAAGGGGACGACTCTGTGGGAGACGATGATCTGGTCCGAGAAACTCCAGTCTTATCACCAGAGTCTTGCTGTTGGCGTCTACGAGCGAAAGGAAGACGCTACCGCGGCCGTGCATTCCGTATACGAGACCCATCGTCGGTATCTGCAGGAGATCGCAAGGATGGCGTCTGAAAGCATCGACAAGGTAGGGCTGCCGGAAAAGGAGTTCGTCGATTTCGAGTCTCCGTCAGAATACATGGAGTTTGTCTGATGCGCTGCACGTTCAAGGTTGCATATCGAAACGGCCTCACGCAGATCGAGCGTCGAACGCCGTATTTCAGCGGAGACGACGGGAAGGCGACAGTCGCCCTTATGAATGATCTCCTCGACGCATGGGAGAAATACGAGACCGGAATCTCGGAATACACGAAAGAAGTCCAGACGAAGAAGGCCGTAAATTCCGTGAACCGCGCATTCCGATTCGATTCGTGGGTCTATGTCGGTCTGGAGGTAAGAGGGTTTGTCGACAAGTCCGACCGGAAGTACAGGATGAAGGTCGGAATAACGATGTCGGATCCGAACAGGGTCGACGAAGACGTTCTTGTAAATGGCAGGAAGGTGGCAAGAGAGCTTGCGGAGCTCATTCTGGTCAGGCGCGAGATTTCGATTCCAGAACTGAAGGAACGGATTTGCTATGACAGCGAAAACGAGTTCTTCAAGTTCGCCGAAGCAAGCGACACGTTGAAGGTTGCGAGAGACAAGATCCGTGAAGGGGATATCAAGGTCGACACGTACGAAAGCATCGGGGTGGCCGTATGAAAATTATGGCAACGTCAGATCTTCATGGATGTCTCGACGGACTTGACGATTACATCGACTGGGCAGACGTGGTCGTGATCGCCGGCGACGTCGAGCCATGCGAGATTGGGTCAGATCCAATTGCCTTTCTGTTCGACGATTTCTTCGCAATGTGCGAGAGGCATTCGGACAAGACGTTCGTGATGACGCCGGGCAACCACGACTTCACTCTCGAAAAGGCGATCCGGCGCAGAGAGCTCGATTTTATTGTTGAGTCTGTGCCTGGAAATCTCAAAATCCTTGTCGACGGCAGATTCGACATTGGAGGAGTTTTGTTCTGGGGAAGCCCATGGGTTCCCAATATCGACGGACGTTGGGCGTTTGAATCCCGCAGTCTTGAAGAGTTGGACATCGCCGAGAAGTTCTTGATGATTCCCGACAATGTCGACGTGCTCGTGACGCATTCGCCACCATATGTGGCAAATTCCAATGTCGACGTGTCGATTCAGAGGAGAAGCAGCCCTCATTTCGGAAGCCTGAGTCTTGTAGAAGCGATAATTCGCAAACGTCCGGCGCTGACGATCTGCGGTCACATCCATTCTGGGCAGCATGGTGGCGTAAGACTTGGGAAGGACGGTTTCGTGATTTCGGACGGGGAGGCATTCACGACGGAGGACGAGGTTTCAACGGTTTTCAATGTTAGCCGTCTGGACGAGAAGTATCGAATCTCGTATCGTCCGACGATGATCGAGTATGAGAAAGACGGATCTTCGAGGTCGTGGCGTCTTTCAAGTTTGGAGTCTCTGTCATGAAGGTGATTTTTCTCGACATGGACGGCGTTCTGAACAACGCCTACCACCGCAACAACAGATACATCGAGAAGGACAAGTTCGAGCAGTTGCAGAGGATTGTCAAGGAGACGGGAGCAAAGGTCGTCCTTTCGACGTCCTGGAGGGAGTTTCCGGACTGGTCGAACTTTCTGCACGACTTTTTCTGCGTAGCAGGCATCGACGTCGTCGGATCGACGCCGGTTCGAGACGGATGGCGGCGGCAGGATGAAATCCGGGAGTGGCTAAAAGAGAACGATTGTCCAATTGGCGCATTCGTGGTTCTCGACGACATTGACATGTCGTCCGATTTTCCGGAAAACATGGTCTGCACGTGCGAAGCCGGCAGGATCGGTCTCGACACGGCGTTCGCCGACAGAGCAATATCCATTTTGAACGGACGTTCTCGTGAAGAAGAGGTCGTCAGTCTGAAAACAGAGATAGAGCGAATGCGGAGTCTCAGCGAACAGCTGTCGCACATCGTCCATTTCGACGTTGCAAACGAAATCGGACACCCAGACGATTTGATGGTCATGGAACAATGGCTGAAGGCGATGGGTTTTGAGTTCAAGTGAATTTGCAATGGGAGTAAAAAAGTGGACGATAGAGAAAATAGCGGATTGACCGTTCCTTTGGAAGTGGCGAAAGTAGACTTCGCCGAGACGATGCTGTTAAAAGACATTCTGCAGGCGGTTGTCGAGTACAGACCGTACGACAGCGTGTTGATCGCAGATGCGGCGAAGGCGTTCGTGAAAATCCAGAATGCGAGATTCCGCAGCCACGCCCCAAAATACATCATTGCGGACATGGCGAAGGTTCTTCTGATGTTTTTCGCCTATGGGGACGTCGAGAAATTCCTGCCAAGACTTGCGGTCTACTGCGGATTGACTGGAGAAGACGTCTCGTTCGACGAGAAATTCATGAATTGCAACAATGCGTTTGCGATTGCCGTCAGGCGAAAAAAGAGAAAAGCGAAAACGGAAAGGAAAGTTGAGATGTCGGAAAAATTCGAAATCAGATACACGAAATGCGGATCGTCGAATTTCGCGGGTGCGTTCGACGGTGCGAGTTCCATTGAGATCGAGGCGGACGACGCGGCCGGTGCGGCTAGCGCGTTCAAGTGCCTCTATCCGTCGGCGACAGTACATAGCATTCGTCGGAGCGGTTCGAGTCCGTCGCGTTCGTCGAAGCCTATCGACTTCGCAATGGACGGAGTTCCGGTCTAGTCTGTCAAACGTCAGTTTGACGCCTTGGCAACCTTTCGGCACCACTAGATGCCGAAAGGATTGTTTTTTATGCCTGACAAGATGTTTGAAGTTCTGGTCGCAATCGAAGTCGCCGAATGGCTTCTCAAGAACATGCACTACCGAGCGAACGAACAGTATGCGTACGCGCTTCATTCGCTCGCCCAGAGATGTGATTTCGGCGATGCGGAGGACGATCTGAAGGAATGCTACTGGCTCGGATTCAAGCAGGGACTCCCTCCAAACGAGACGACGATTCACGAATCCGCATTGATGGCTTCCGAGTCGTTCAAGGGAGCGCTGACGAACAAGGAACTGCTTGAAGCCGTCCAAACGGCCGCGACAAGGGGAATCGACGCCGTAGAGGCCGCCAAAGCGGAGGAGGGGCTTCCGGGAGGAATCCATGCGATCCTCGACGACGTGTCGAAGACGTTTCTCAGAACGAGAGGGCTCTGCCATATGTCCCTCTCGAACGGAGGGGCTGTCGACAACTCGCCAGTGTCGGAAGACCCGGAGAAGGGCCTTGCCAAGTATCTTGAAGTGGAAGTTGTCTGATGACGGACGTCATTGACGGGATTCGGGAATTCGCGAAGGGCGTCATCTCAAGATCAGGAGATGGCGGTCTCGCGGTTCCCGTGTCAGACAATGCGGAAATAGTAGTCAAAACAGACGATCTCAACAACCGGCCGGATTCCGGCGAGGATAACAAGCCGGTCAAGTCGGTTGTTGTCGGTCTTCGATTTTCATTCTAATGGGCAAGAAGAAAAAAGAGAAAGAGTCCGAGTCCAAACCTCGTGACAGACTTCTCGACAGAGCCGTGAAGACGATGGACGAACTGTACGACGCGTCTCCGGAAAGGGCCGCTGAGATGGCGAACGACGTTTGCAACCTGATTCGCGACCTGATCCACGAGAGGCGCAACGGATATGGCGGATATTCGTCGTATTGACGGATTGGCAGATTGGGAAAGGATTTGCCATGTCATTCAAGTCTCTTAAGAACATCTTCTCGAAAAGAAAAACGGAACCACAGCCGTCTCAAGACGAACATCGTGACGCAGAGGAGGATTCTGCTACGACTGCATTGTGGAAGCGCCATGCCGAGACCGCAGGACTGTACGACGCCGAAAAGATGTTTTCGGACGGATTTGAATCAGAAGACGAGAGGCAGTCGGCGATCAACGCTCTTTTCCAGCGTCCGCCGGTGAACTGGTCGAAGCCGGCCGATCCGTCATCGATATTCCTCGTTCCTTCCGCTGAACAGGCGGCCGCTGGATATGCGACGGCGATGGACGCGTCTCCAGTCCCTCCGGGAAGGGGTTTGAAAGGCGCGAATCCGCTTTCTTCAGCCGCGAATGCCAAAGCCGTTCATCTCGGCAATACGTCGAATGGTCCGATTTCCGGCGCGGGGTTCGATCCTCTTAAGAAGTACGGAATCAACGAGAAGGTTCTCCGTCACTATCAGAACCGGTGCTTCATTACATGGAATTCTTGCGCGATCATCGCGGGACACGAACTTGTCGCGCCGGCCTGCTCGATCCCGGCAGAGGACGCCATGGCCCACGGATACCATGTCGTCTGCAATTCGGACAAGCACGAGCAGGGAGAGAAGCACGAGACGAGCGAAGTCGACTTCCTGAAGAGAATCAAGTCGGCGTCCGACCGAATGGGGATCTCGGATCTGGCGATCAAGCTCGTCACGAAGAAGCACATTTTCGGCGTGATCATGGCGATTCCGGTCATGAAGGTCACGGACGAAGACGGAAACGAAGTTACCGGCGCGAAATTCGACTACACGCAGGAATACGACCCCGACAAGATCACGAAGAACTCGTACAAGGGGTTCGCCGTCGTTGAGCCGCAGTGGCTGACGTACGAGTTCGACGACGAGTCTTCGATGGATCCGACGTCCCTGCATTTCTACGAACCTACATACATCGTCAAGCCGGATGGTACGAAAATCCACCGTTCCTGGGTCATACGCCTCGTCAACAAGGAAGTCTGCGACATTCTGAAACCGACCTACTATTTCGGAGGTCTTTCCCTCACACAGATGCTGTACGAACGCATGTGGTGTGCAGACAAGATCGCAAACGAAGCCCCTCTCCTCGCGATGACGAAGAGGCTTCTGATTGCGGACGGAAACATGGAGCAGCTGATCAACGAGCCGAAGAAGGCGAATCTCTTCTTCAAGGCGATCAACTACTTTCGCGACAACTGGTCTGTCTTCGTCAAGAAGCCGTCGGCGCAGGTCCAGCAGCTCGACACGTCGCTTGCAGACCTGACTCCAGTCACGATGTCACAGTATCAGCTCGTCGCCGCGATTGCGCAAATCCCCGTCACGAAGCTCATGAAAAACGTTCCAAGCGGTCTCCAGTCGACGGGGCAGTACGAGTGGGACGACTATGCCCAGAAATTGATCGGAATTCAGCAGAAGGACATCAAGCCGTTCATCGAGCGCCATCTGGAACTTTACTGCCGTTCAAACTACTGGGAGAACGGAGCCCAGAGGACGGACATTGATCTGACGGTCGAATTCGACCCGATCGACATGCCGAAGCAGCAGGAGAAGACGCAGCAGGCGTCTCAGCAGGTTCAGGCAGCGTCAGCAATGCTCGGCAACGGAATAGCGACGGTCGCGGAGGCCCGCGCGTTTCTGCGAAAAACGGGCAACACGTTCTTCGACGCGATTGGAACGGAACTCCCGGAAATTCTCAAGAAGATGGAAGAGGCGAAGGATCCAGAGAAACAGCAGCAGATGATGATGCAAGGCGGAGGGATGCCGGGAATGGAAGGCATGGCCGGTCAGCAGCCGTCTCCGGAGGATATGGCGAACCAGCAGAACGACAGGGTCTTCCAGGATGCGCTTGCGTCGATAACCGGATCTCAGTCGACTACGACTCCGTCCGAAGGCGGCGAGGCTCCGTCGTCGATCTTCCAGAATGCGCTTTCCGAGGTTTCTGAAAACGAACGGCCAGAAGCGTCTCCGGAATCAGGGTCGACAGGAGAAGGCGAAGAGCAGATGTCCTGATGTGGACTTGAAAAGCAGAGGCATTCACGGTATATTCTAGTTTGAAAAACGACGCATGACGGCGAGACCGAAGGGCGTACGAACTAAAGGGAACACAAGACATGGAAGACTATTCAGAGAGAAGAGAATTCGAGGCCGTAGACGGATGGGGTAACTACAGAAGGGACTTAGGTCGTCCGAAGCGCCGCAGAATGGATTTTGACGGACGCGTTTCATTCGCCGGAGATGGACGCCGCCGTCCACACGGATGCACGATGCCGGAGACGATGGTCGACCCGGACGTCGCACATGCGATGAAGGACATCGCGAGAGTTGAGAGGAAGTCGATTTTCCAGGTCTGCCGCGATGCCTACTCCTGCTACCTCGAGTCGCGCAAGGAGATGGACGCGATGTTCAAGCCGGATGACGAAGTTCCACAGGTTGAAGTCTGACGATTAAACAGAAAAGGGTGGTTTTGAGATGGCAAGAAAACTTGCAAGCGTAGTGGTCGTGTCTAGACTGTCTCCAATCGAGAATGCAGACAGACTTGAAGTCGCGGAGATGGAAGGGAAAGGGTGGAAGGTCGTCGTGTCTAAGGGCGAATTCCACGAGGGAGATCTTGCCGTCTACTTTGAGATCGACAGCCTCCTTCCGTCCGACGATTCTCGTTACGAGTTTTTGAAGGACAGATGCCTCCGCAAGTTCGTATCGAAATCCGGGCAGATTCTTCGCGACGGAATCAAGATCAAGACGATCAAGCTCCGTGGCGTTCTCTCCCAGGGTCTGCTGATTCCGATTTCTCAATTCGTCGGAGACGACAGGGAGATCAGATGTCTCGCCAGGAAGCCGACTTCGGCAGATTTGGTTGACGAAAACGGAGCGGAGCTTCCGCAGACGGAACTGGACGAGATTCGTGACGAAGGAATCGAGATTTCCGAACTCGTTCTTGCGTCTGATGGAACGCAGGTCGTGCCAGGCACGGACTTGACGGCGGCGTTGAAAGTCGAACACTACGACGAGGTGGCCGAGATGCTCCGCCCCGCGACCGGAGGCGGGAATCCCGTGTCTGCCGACGCATACGGAAAATTTCCGTCGGAACTCATTCCGAAGACAGACGAAGAACGGATTCAGAATCTTTCCGACTGGTTCGAGACAATGAAGGACCGCAAATGGGAGATCACGGCGAAGTTCGACGGAAGCAGCATGACCGTCTTCTATTCTCCGACAATCGACCCTGAGAATCCGTTCGGAGTCTGTTCGAGGAATCTCCGTCTAAAGGAGTTCAAGGCAGATGGAACGAAGGCTTTGATGTGGAGCGTGGCGGAGAAGTACGATCTCGCCAACAAGCTGAAAAGCCACTACGACCAGACTGGACGCGAATGGGCGCTCCAGATGGAGTGCGTCGGTCCGGGAGTCAACGGCGACCGAGACAAGTACATTGAGCACGGAGCATTCGTGTTCCGCATCTGGGACGTGAAGAAGCAGTGTTTCGTCGAGCCGTCGGAACGCCGTGGATTCTGCGAGAGAATGAAAATTCCGCACGTCCAGGTCATCGCCACCGGCATGCCGTTCTTCGACAAGATCACGACAATGGAAGATGCGCTGAAATTCGCCGAGGGGAAGACGCTTCGCGGGAACGAGCGCTAGGGAGTCGTCCTTAAGACGGACGACGGAGGTCTGTTCCGGTCATTCAAGATCGTGAGCAACCGCTATCTGCTCAAACAGCAAGATTGACGGTCCATTCCGTCGTTCGGTCCAGTTCCGCGCCAGAAATGGCGCGGCATCGTCATCTGTTCAACCAGATCGAGGCATTCGTCGAGCGTCATGCAAATGACTAGACGAGGGACGGAAAAGACTTGCACAGAAGGAAGACGCAGTGATTGACGTAGTGGCAATAACTGCTATGAACACATCAACTCTTCTTTCTGTCTATCTCAACGGCGTTCCAGCACAGGACGCACAATCTTTCACTACCCCCTCCAATCAGTCTAATCCGACCGAAATGTCTTCTTGGGAGAAGCATAAGAAACGCTTCCACCACGGGGAGGAACCGGAGGCTGGCCATTGTTCTCTCAAAGACGACATGGACAGAAAAGGCGGCGGCAACTCAAAAACGGTTTCCGGCGGAGGTTCTAGTGGCAAGTCGGCAGCACGTTCGTATCTGGATTCGCTTGGAGTGAAGAAACCGTCGGTTGGCGAGATATTGAAAGAAGATGACGTATCGATTTCGCCACGGAAAAATTCTGAACTTTTTGATGGTCATGGCGCTGGATTCGGAATGCCATGGCATAAAAAACGGGGTGGGACAGGTCGTAGATGGTACCAAGACGATGTTCCGTGGAATGTTTCTATGGATCGTGTTAAATGGGTGCCAACGTCTTTAGGTGGATCTTCTGGATATTGGGAAGAGAAGACTGAAGAAGAAATGATTGACGAGTACGAGCGTCATGGAAGATTGGTCCCAGGGAAGAAGCCTGTCCCTTTTTCCCCGTATTCTCCTCAAGAACTTGAAGACAGGCTGTATAGGGCGCGTCGTGACAGTCAGGATGATAGGCATGTCAACTCGATTACCAAAAGTTTTCTTTCATATTGCAGAAACAACCCGGGTGTGTTTAACAAGTGGATTGATGATGCCTTTGGGAAAGGCATGGATCTTCAAAAATATATCAATCATCGTCTTGGAGACTACAAACCCTCTTTCGGTCGAGTGCCTAATAAAAAGTGGGATGAAATAGTTAGCTCTAAGAGCTCCTCATGATGGCGTAGACATAGGACAAGAGTCGATGAACGGGGTCTCGCAGGACGAATTGAACGAAGAAACGGCGAAACGCCTTTCCTGCTGGTACAGATACTGAATTTGACCAGTCGGCAATAGTCGGCCTTCCCATGTGCGAACCTGCGTGTGTCCTTCGCAGTCCGTTCCGTCCGCCATGGGAGGGCTTCTGTTTTACGGATCGGCAATAGTCGTTCCTGAAACCAAAACGGAGGGCCGTGCCATGAAAAAGACTGTTGCCGCTTTTCTTATGTCCGCATTCTGCGCTGTTGGCGTCGATGCGTCCCGGATCACGGACTGCTACGACTTCAAGATGTCCGTAAAGGTCCCGCGAGTCTACGACAACATGTCTTCGACCGGATATCGGAAATACCAGACGCAGAAAATCGTCGGGGAGATGCTGGTCACATACGACACTGTAGATCCGTTCGGAACGACCATATCGTTCAGAAACGTCGTCAACAGGACGCACAAGATCGGAGGGGAGAACGTTGTATACATTGCAGAGCCGGCGACGGCAGTCAGATGGAACTACATCGGAAGTAACAGGTCCGGATTGTTCAAGACTCCGTCCGTATCGTTTGATGCAGAACTATGGCCGACCTACAACGTGGTACAGAAAGTCGAAGAGGACAATTCTCTGATTTTGTCTTTTGCTGGCCGTGGGAGTTCCTCGTCTTCGTCGAAATGGCGAGGTCGTTCTGGATCGAGGACCGTCACGATGGTCAATGGAAGTGTCGTTGGGACTCTTGGGAGCGGATGCTATGACTATGGGCATCTGTCTCCAACACGGATTATTGGACCGTTCTCGCCCTGGTTCGACGTCTTGTCAGATGTGGCGTCCGTCGATGGAACCTGGAAGGCGAAATTCAACAGAAAGAAGAGCGGCATCGTTGAAGATTGAACGGCCGAATGGAAGATCCTAGGGCATTTATACATGAACTATTACTCCTACCTCAGATCACGCTATTCTCTTGATGCGCAGACTCTGTCTGCGCATGACAGGTCGCATCATGGCGGCCACTTCGATCCGGAGACGATGACCTGCCGTCTGCGAGACGAACTGGACGCAGACTCTGTAAATCCTTCGGCAGGCAGCGGTGGCGACCCCGGCGGAAATCCATCTGCCGAATACGACGAAGTCGTCCGCAAGTACAAGGGCACGTTTTTGTGGATGAAGGCCCCGAACGGAAAGCCGACAAGGCTGACGGAGCGCCAGTGGGTGCAGGTCCGGACGCCATCGTTCAAGAAATGGTTCGGAGACTGGGAGTCGTCACGCCTTTTAGCGATGGCGAAAACGGCCTGGGAAGACAAGAAACACATCGAAAAATTTTCATTCGCTCCGTCCAAAAGGCTGTCAGATGAATTGAAGAGACAGATTGGTCACGATTTCGGAAGCGTTGTCATTACTTCCGATTGTGTACGGCATATCAAGAAGCACCACGGCGATCCGGTTGCCGAATCATCGAGAGGGCAGGAAGCGATGACTCCAGAAGACATTGTTTCGATTCCCTATCTGATGAACAATTTCGACATCGCAAAACGTGTTCCAGAAAAAGACGACAAATTCGGAGAGTCTGTCGAGTTCTACAAGAGAATCAACCGCGTATCTGCTATTGCTACAATCTCAAGAGGCAAGGACAAGCAGTTCTCCGTTACAGCCTGGAAACTTTTGCCGACTGTTTCAATGCAAAGAATCGCCCCTGCCCTGAAACCAAACGTCCTAAACGGCGTCGACGCAGAGATTGTACAAAAAGATCTTGAAGAAATCAAGGCCGCCGCGAGAAATTCATCTGCAATCGTCGACGAGAACGGCGAACCGCGCGTCGTCTACCATGGAACCGAAGAAAGGTTCACGACGTTCGACCCATCAAGGATTGGAAGCCATACGGACAGCGGACTGTGGGGACGAGGATTCTACTTCTCGTCGAGCGAGGACGAGGCGAGGACATACGACCGGGCAAATGGAACAGCAGGGGCCTACTTCCTGAAAATGACCTCTCCATGTCCCGCCGCAGACGTGAAGAAGGTCGCCAGAGAAGCGTCCGGCGCGGCAGAAGAATTGTACTCGGATGAAATGTCTCCGACGGAACTGAAGAGACTGTTCGACGCGGAATACCATCGGCGTCTCGACGCATACATGGCGAAAAACGGATTCGACGGCGTCGTTTCCGATGACGCAAGGGGTTCGAGACCGACGGAGTTCGTCGCGCTGAAGCCGAACCAGATCAAGTCCGCCACGGACAATATTGGAAACTTCGATCCCAAAGACCAGGACACGACAAAATGAACTACTACGACTACAGAAAAGCTTTCACCCTGGCGTCCGATTCGGATGTTTCAAGCGCGGCGTCGAATGTCGACATCGAAGAACACAATCGCCGGTTCCACCACGGGAAGCAGCCCGAGCCTGGACACTGCAAGTATCTCGAAGAACGCTCTCCTGAAATGGAGGGTGGCGGTGAAAGACTCGACGACCTGTCGGACGAGGACAGCTTGAACGCAGGAGAGAGCGGAAATCCACGGAACAAGCACGACTATGTGATGAAACCGTCCGATTGCGAGAAGATGATCCGTCGGGCGTTTGCGGTTGGCGACATCAGGGGTTATTACGGCTACAAGACGCCGCAGGAGTGGTTTGAGAAGGAAGGCCCAAGAGGTGTTGCCGAAATCGTCGACAACTACTCGGAACTGTACAGACCGTTCGTGGAGCCTATTGCGGACGACATCGACAGCATTCAGGACGTTCTCGAGTCGTACAAAAACGGAACTCTTGTCGGACCGCAGGAAGCCCCCGGATCGACCGCGTCCGCAAAGACATCAAAAGTCGACACGTCGGGCGTCGGAAGAATCGACGATCCGAGATTCTATTCGTCGACGAAGCCGGCCGCTACGAAGGAAGACTGGAATCTCGCCTGCCGGCCAACGCGCGGAAAGGACAGGGACGCAATCGAGGCCGCCCGTGCAAGAGTTCTTTTCCACGCCCATAGAAAAGGCGCGTGTGATGATTTTGGCGTCACGCAGAAGGAGATGAACGCGAAGCTCCGGTCGTGGTCCGCATACCCCGTGTCGGCCATGCGCCTATCGAACCAGCTCAACGAGGGCGTCGGAGAAGGCTCCGTATGGTCCGGGATAGAGAATATGTCCGGTCTTTCCCAGTATCTCGCGAGGAAGGAGGACGTCGCCTCGCTCGTGAAGTCCATCGATGGAGATCCTGACCAGTTCCAGAAGAACTACATCGCGAGGACGATGCTGGCAATCGACACGCACACGGACTTTTCGGATCTGAAATTCAAGTTCGAAGGACAGCCGAATCCCGACAAGCCGAGCTGCAACGGCTACTACTCGCATATGGACGTCTCAATCGTCTGCAAGCCGCATGCTCCCAACACGGTCGCACACGAGATGGGCCACTATCTTGACGACAAATGGGGAAAGGATCTCGGATACGGAGGATTTCTCAGCGACTCGTCGAAACCGGAAAAGGCGAGGAAGATTGAATCCGAGTTCTCGGAGGCGAAAACCTTTTCAGACCACTACAGGGCTTTCATCGATTCTCTCGACGAGGTCGCGGACGAGCACAGCGCCTACACGCTCGACCGCAAGGAGATCTTCGCAAGATTCGTCTCCAGATTCGTCCAGTGGACGGAGGAGAAGGCGAGAGGCGCAAACAGATGTTTCAGAGGAGAATACGGCACCTACAACGACCATTTCGACGGACGGCATTTCACGGAGTTCGTCAAAATCCTCCAGGAGAAGGCCGCTCTGGACGCGAAACTCGCGGATGTGCCGAAAGACTGAAAATCTACAAAGGGACACTGAACAATGAACTTCAACGATTATCTTAAGATTCGGAATGAACTTTCTTGTGGACGGCAGAGGACGACTTCGTTTGCAACCGACGGATTCGACAAGGAATGGTCTGACGTTCTTGCGGAGAAATACGGAGAAAAGCCATGGAAAGTCCTCAAGGAAGACGATCCGGAAAGCGTCCGTATTGACGGATTCGTGAAGAAGATCGCTTCCGAAATGGATGGAAAGGATCAACCGTCTACGATGTTCGTCTCGGATGCCGGAAACCATCTTGTCGTTGGAATCGCCGGCGGCATGAATGGTCCTGGTCTTTGGCAGGACTATCTCAAAACTGCGACAATGCTGTTCGACGCGTTCGATACGGAAGGACGCCAAGAAGGAGGCAGATCCGCATGGCTGATTCAGATCGAAAACGACTGCGCAGACGATGTTTACTACCTTGTAATCGGGATTAGGAAGTCCAGTCGGAAATGACTTTCAAACAAGGAACCCGTAAATGAACTACTATTCGTATCTGAAGAAAATCCATACGATCACAATGGACGGCGAGTCCGACGTGCCAGTCGAGAAATGCCGCGCTCAGGGAGGGCCTTCCTCGTGTTCCGTTCACGGTCCGATGCTGAAGTCCGAACTCTCAAAAGAAGATTCTGAAACTCCGTCCACGGTGTCTTCGGAAGAGGACGCGGCATATATGGATGCCGTCAAGCACGGAGACATGGAGACGGCAAAACGCATGGTCAGACAACTTGCCGGAAAGGTTTTCAAAGACTCGATCATAAGGGATTCAGAGGGAGACATGGTTGAAATGTTCCATGGAAGCTCCCAAAAATGGAACGTGTTCAAAGACAATGACGGCGCATTTGGAAGGGGAGTCTACTTCACGTCGGCATTCCCGGAGGCCGCAGACTACGCAAGAGAGAAAATGGACGATCCCAATATGTCCGAGGACGAAGCGGAAGACTATGTCACATCTGCATACATAAACGTAACAAATCCAGACGATCTGTCGAACTCTAAATATGGATACGCAGATTTTTCATGGTGCGAAGAGACCGGATTCGGAGACTACAGTCCGAACCTTCAGGCTGTCGTTGAATCGACTCAGATAAAGTCTTCGGATCCTGTGACTTATGACGATGACGGGAAAGTCATTCCTCTTTCGAAACGTTTCGACATGACGAATCCAGACATAAGATACTGATTTGCGATGAAGGTTAATTTTATTCGTTCGTATTGAAGAAGAAATCCGTCCAGAGGAAAAATAAAAGGCATGTCCCGGAAGGGGCATGCCTTAACAGGTTAGGATCGCTCCCCCTGGCATGGACGTGGATAGATGAGTCTCCATACCCACCTCTAGGCCTTCTTCGGATTCATCTCCTCTGGCTTTGAGTCATATATGCGGCTGCTGGAGTCGCATACGTGGAATGATTCTACCGTAAATTCTTTTGCTTTGCAATGCAGAATTTGGTCAATTTTGATGATTCTAGAGTGGAATGGTCCACGCTTCATTTGGCTTAATCATCGGTGAACAACGTCGAATCTTAGTCTCGTTGTGGGTAAAATGACTGGTATAAGTTGAAAACCATTCGTATATTAAATAGGAGGTCTTGGGAGTGTCGTTTGATTTGTGCTAAATCAAATGAATTTACATTATGCGTGAAACATATTTGATATAATCGTCCTGTTCGGTACAGAAGGATTCTGTTCCAATCGAAATACTAAACTGAATAGGACGAAACGCAATGGAATCATGCAAAGACGCCGTATCTGTGGGCGATAGGTTTGGAATGCTCACTGTTTCCGAAGTAGGGCTGAGGGAAGAAGTCCATGGAAATCCAGGACATTATCTAAGTGTTTGCCGCTGCAAATGTGATTGTGGAGAAGAAAAGCTCTTACCTCCTTCTACCCTTTTGAGCGGACGTGTGACTTCATGCGGATGCAAGCTCAGTTCACCGTTAAAGGTCGGCGACAAGTCTGGCGAGCTTACGGTCATCAAGGTTGGAATTAAGAAGGGGCCGCCTGGAAACCAGCAGCAGTATTGCGTCTGCCGCTGCTCCTGTGGAGCCGAGAAGGAATTTCTCTCCACGTACATCGTCCAGAAGAGGGTCAAGTCATGCGCAGGCCCTGCGCACGCATATCGAATCATGGGGAAACGATATGGACATCTCGAGGTTGTCGATCCGAACGTCGGAACAAACGAGAGAGGGAAGCGTCTTGTTAAATGCAAATGTCACAACTGTGGCGGCGAAATCGTCTTGTCAGCCGTTTCGTTGGCACAGAAAAGAAGAACCGACTGTGGATGCCTGAAGAAGTTGATGCCTCGCAAAAAGTACGACGTTTTTCCTGGAGACGTCTTTGGCAATCTCGTCGTTGTTTCTACTACGACGGAAAGACATGGCACGTCTCTTGCCCGTCTCGCAAAATGCAGATGCTCATGTGGAAAGGAGTTTGAATCGACGTTCTTCGATCTTGTCAATGGCCTTAGAAAATCATGCGGATGCGCTGGTCGCGTTTCAAACGGAGACGTGTTCGGACGGTTGACGGTCATAGACAATTCGCTGACGTCTCCAAGTGGAATGGCTATGGCCAAATGCGTTTGTTCGTGTGAAAATCATACGGTTGTCGATGTCCTACAGAGTTCACTAAAGAAGGGAAACACGAAGTCGTGCGGCTGCCTTCGGAAGAAACATGGAGACTCTCACACTCGTCTCTATCGCATATGGAAGGGAATGCTGGATAGGGTCAGGCATACGAACAGGGACTATTCAAAATGGTACGTCGAAAAAGGGATTAAAGTATGTGCCGAATGGGAGGATTGGCTTGCTTTCAAATCTTGGGCTCTTTCAAACGGATATGACGAATCGTTGACTCTTGACAGAATTGATTCGAATGGCGACTACTTTCCTGGCAACTGCAGGTGGTCGACGAGGAAGGAACAGAGCAACAACAAGAGCGACAATGTATGGCTCGAATACAATGGCGAGACGATGAATCTTGCACAATGGGGAGAACGAACCGGCATTCATGCAGATCGAATTGGCAGACGGCTGAAAAGCGGCTGGTCTGTCGACGAGGCTCTAACAACTCCCGTTGGCAAGACTCGTGGCTGGAGGAGCCGCAAGAAGTAACAGCTGACATTTGACGGCTTGGCATAGTTGCGGAACGGACGACGCAACTATGCCAGTCAAAACAATTCGACACACTGATATCCTTGGGCCTGCATACTTCCAGGCTCTAAACGATTTCCTAAGAGGATGGTACATTGATCCGGAGTTTGGGAAACTGGATCTGCGCGAACAGGTCTTCTCCGGCGGCCGAGGGTCTCTAAAGTCTTCGACGATTTCGATTCTGATAATACTTGGTCTTGAAAGGGACGCACGCGAGGCTGACGCTTTGAGAAAAATGGGAGATCCAAGATGGAGATCTCATTTGACACATGCAGTGTGCTTCAGGAAAATAGGTTCTGATCTTGCGACCAGCGTGTTCGCTCAGATGGAATGGGCTATCACGAAACTTGGACTCGAAGACGAATATGTTCTTACGAAGTCGCCACTCAGGATTCTTAGAAGAAAGTCCGGGCAGGTAATTTATTTCAGAGGATTGGACGATCCCACCAAGGTGAAATCGATAAGGGCGCCTGGGCTTGGCTTCTTCAAATACCTATGGGCAGAAGAGCTAGATCAGTTTGATGGGATGGAGGAGATACGATCTGTCAGACAGTCAGTCCTTCGAGGCGGACACAAATTCCAGACGTTCTATTCGTACAACCCTCCTGAGACGACTGCGAACTGGGTGAATTACGAAATGGCTCTTCATACGCCCGGAAGAAAAGTCTACAGAACGAACTACCTTTCAGTTCCAAAGGAGTGGCTGGGCGAAAACTTCTTCATAGAAGCTGAGATCACGAGACGGCAGAACGAAAGAGCCTATCGTCACGAGTATCTTGGTGAGATTACCGGCAATGGAGGATCTGTGTTCCCGAACCTTGTCGAAAGGGAAATCACAGACGAAGAGCTTTCGCGATACGACCGTTTGTGTCTTGGACTCGACTTTGGCTTTTCGCTCGATCCAAGCGCATTCTCTGCATCATACTACGACCAGAACCACAACCGTCTGATCGTGTTCGACGAGATTTACCAGACTAATCTTCGGAACGTCGAACTCGCGGAGATGATCAAGGCGAAGCCCTATGTTGGCTACAACTACATCATGTGCGATTCTGCCGAACCAAAATCGATTGCCGATTTGGAGGCGTTCGGCATCAATGCTCTTCCTGTCGTGAAAACAGAACGCAGATTCGGATTCAAATGGCTGCAGTCTCTAAACGAGATTGTCGTTTCTCAAAGACGGACGCCAAACGCGTACAGGGAACTTTCACAGGCCGAATATCGGAAAACAGCCTCTGGACAGTTCATTTCAGACTACCCAAAGGTGAACGACCATTTTCTTGATTCTTTGCGATATGCCTGTTCAGAACTGAGTTCTGGCACGTCTCTGTTCTAGCCCCGTCGCTTCGTGCGCCGTCCATCAGAGTCTGATGAAGAAG
>JAKSMR010000034.1 GCA_024400495.1 Bacteroidales bacterium | reverse complement strand
AGCAGCAAGACGCTCAAGCTAATGTTACTCATTTTTCTAATTTTTAGAGGTTACCAATAAGCTTTCAACTCCCGATGCTGGTCCTGTAGCCGAGAGAGTTTCGAAAGAAGAAGAAAGGAGAGAGGGGGGGGGCTATCGGTTCCAGGTGACGCTGTCCCACTTGAGCGCTGCCTCGTTCTGGGGGTTGCGCTGTTGTGCGGGATGCCCGAGGCCGATGATACATTCTGCTATCAGGTCCTCGGGGAAGCGGAGGATCTCGCGCAGGTAAAGGTTCGAGGACTCGCCGTGTTCGGTGCTGCGGTTGCGGATCTGGCACCAGCAGGAGCCCAGACCTAGCTCGGCGGCCTGATACTGTATGGTCGCTGCAGCAATGGAGCAGTTCTCTACCCAGGTGTCGGTGATGTCGGGGTTTCCCAGCACGACAATAGCTGCTTTGGCGCCTTCGAGGAACTGGCTTCCCATTGGTCGGCAGAGAGAAAGCTTCCGGAGTGTCTCTTCCTTCTCTACGACGATGAACTGCCATGAGCGTGTGTTCTTGCCCGTAGGAGCCATCAAGGCGGCCCGTAGGATGGCTTTTATGTCTTCTGGGGTTATCGCCTCATCGGTGAAGGTCCTGATGCTTCTGCGGCTTTTTGCGAGCTCTTTGAAATCCATGGCTGTCCGTTTTTTGGGGGTGAGAAGGGTGGGTGAGAATGGGAAACTTCTACAGATATTCGGCAAAGTTGGTAAGGCGCATGTCGCCTTTGCGAAGGAAGGTGTCGTGGAAGGCGAGAGCGGCGCGCATGTGCTGTGGCTCGTGTCCCATGGGTGCGATACGGGTGAGGTATTCGCGCAGCAACGGACGGTAGTCGGGATGGGCGCAGTTCTCGATGATCTCGTGGGCGCGGCGGATAGGTCCTTTTCCTCGCAGGTCGGCAATGCCCTGTTCGGTGATGATGACGTCGACATCATGTTCCGTAGAGTCGACATGGCAGCACATGGGCACTATGGCGGAGATGCATCCGCCTTTGGCCACCGAAGGGGTGTAGAAGATGGAGATGGATCCGTTGCGCTCGTAGTCGCAGGAGCCTCCGATGCCGTTCATCAGCTTGGAGCCGCAGATGTGGCTCGAGTTCTCGTGGCCGTAGAGGTCGAGCTCGAGTGCTGTATTCATGGCAATGACACCGAGGCGGCGGATGATTTCGGGTGAGTTGGCCATCTCGCTGGGTCGGATGACGAGGTGCTGGCGGAAGAAGTCGATGTTGTCGTATACTTTCTGGATACACTCGTTGGTGCAGGTCATCGCTGCGCAGGAGGCTTGGAGGATCGTCCCTTTCTGTACGAGGTCGACAACCGAATCCTGCACCACCTCGCTATAAACCACAAGGGGAGGCAGCTTGGAGGCTTGCTCGCCGATGGCTTTCATGATGGCGTTGCCGGTAACTCCTACACCGCTTTGGATGGGGAACATGCAGGAGGGGATATGCCCGGCTTTCATGTCGCGGATGAAGAAATCCACCACGTTCTGCGCGCAGAGTGTAAGCTCGGGGGTGGGCTCTTTGAACTCGCGTGCCTCCTCGGGCAGGTTGACTTCCACCACGCCCACGATCTTGCGAGGGTCGATGGAGACGTAGTCGGTGCCGATGCGGTCGCATACGCCAACCAGAGGGATGGGCTTGCGGTTAGGATATTCCTCAAACTCATAGACGTCGTGCAGCAGGCGCGACTTAGGGCTGTGGAAGTGGTTGATCTCTATGATGATCTTCTTTGCCAGGCGTACGATGGTCGGGACGATGCCGCCAGCGGTGGTGAGATAGGCGCGGCATTCGTCGTTGCCCTCTTCAAGGGCGCTGACCTCAATGATGGCCATATCGATCTCGCCATAGTGTCCGCGGCGCAGACGCTCGGCGACGTGGCCCAGGTGCATGTCCTCGTAGTCGATCTCGCCCAGGTTGCAGTGGTTGCGGAAGTCGGCGTTGGTGGAGAAGGGGGCGCGGAACTTGATGGCCTGGGCTTTTGAGAGGTCGCCCTCGATGCTCTGGCAGCTCGACGCACCGGTGAGGATGCCCACCTTGAACTCGTGTCCGTCGGCATGCATCTGCTCGGCTCTGAGGCGCAGTTCACGCACTACGGCCTTGGGGTTTCCGTTAGGGGTGAAGCCGCTAAAGGCCAGCGTGTCGTCATGGTTGATCATGGCTGCTCCTTCGGCAGCTGTTATGCGAGGATATTTCATCTGTTGGGGTCCTGTTCCAGAGAGTAATCAGAAAGCACCCTGGCGAAACAGGGTGCTTTGTTTATGGGCGGGTAGCCTGTGCGGCTTATTCTGCCATTGTGGCTTCTATCTCGGCAACGGTCTTGGGGATGGGTTTGCCAAGAACGCGACAGCCGGTCTCGGTAACGAGGATGTCGTCCTCGATGCGGATACCGCCGAAGTCTTTCCATTTCTCGAGTTCGTCAAAGTTGACGAAATCTTTGTTGGTGCCTTCAGCATGCCATTTGTCGATGAGGGCGGGGATGAAGTAAGCGCCAGGTTCGTCGGTGATGACGAATCCGGGCTGCAGACGGCGGCCGCAGCGGAGGCTGGCGAGACCGAACTGGGTGGAAGGACGGGTCTCGTCGTCGTAGCCTACGTAGATCTGGCCGTAGTTCTCCATGTCGTGGACATCCAGACCCATCATGTGGCCGAGGCCGTGGGGCATGAGGAGCGCGTGAGCACCATTGGCAACGATATCGTCGACGTTGCCTTTGAGGATTCCGAGGTCTTTGTAGCCCTGAGCGAGGATCTTCGATGCGGCGGTGTGGACCTCCTGGTAGGTGATGCCGGGACGGGTGATGCGGATGGCTTCCATATTGGCGGCGAGAACGAGCTCGTAGATGGTCTTCTGGCGCTCGTTGAACTTGCCTCCTACGGGAACGGAGCGGGTGATGTCGGAGCAGTAGTGCATAGCGGTCTCGCAGCCTGCGTCCATCACGAGCATGCGGCCCACTTCAAGTTTGTTGTTGTGACCGTGGTTGTGGAGGGTCTCGCCGTGGGTGGTCATGATGACGGGGAAGGAGAGAGGACCGTTGGCCATGCGTGCCTGGCCTTCCATAAAGCCTGCCAGCTCGTATTCGTAGCGGCCGGGCATCGCCATCTTCATAGCTCCTACGTGCATGTTGTAGGCGGTAGCAATGGCGCGTTCGATCTCTTCGATCTCCTCGGCGCTCTTGATGCTGCGCTGCTTGATGCAAGCGAGGATGAGCTCCATGGAGGCGTAGCGGGTCACGCCCTCTTTCTTGATACCGAGGAGTGAACCCATCTGGTTGAGGTTGTCGGCACGGTAGGGAGGAAGGTAATGGATCTTGCGTGCTTCGCCGATGGTCTTCAGGCAGAGGGTCTGAAGCTCGGCAAGGGTGCCGCTGTTCTCGACGCCTACGCTGGCGGCGAGCTCTTTCACCGAAGGCAGAGGACCGGTCCAGATGATGTCGTCGATGTCGTAGTCGTTGGCGAAGACATAGTCCTTGCCGTTGTCGCAGTCAAGCACACCGATGAGGTCTTCGCGCATGAGGCCGAAGAAATAGAGGAAGGTGCTGTCCTGGCGGAAAGCATAGGTGTTGTCGGTGTAGTTGCAGGGTGCTTCATGGTTGCCTTGGATGATAATGAGGCCGTGGCCAACATCTTTGCGGAGCTGCTCGCGACGAGCGATATAAGTCTCTTTCTTGAACATAGTTATATATTTTTTATTTTGTTTTCCTTGATTAAATGCGACTGCAAAGATACAAAAAACGAGAGACATATACAAAAAAAGTTGCAAGGGCACCTCCTGATATGTCTCTTCCGGCCGCCTTCGTCGCCGGCTTTTTTCGGCGAGTGAGAGGGATGGAATGCATACAAAGAAAGCCGTCTTCGGTGAGGAAGACGGCTGGTTAAGCTTGTCTCAACGCTGGGGCTTTCTAGCGGAAACGGATCATATCGATGAGGCGTACCCCGGTGAGCCACACGGTGATGCAGCCTACGACGCCTTGTGCCTCGTTCCACTCTTTGATGGGTTGGAGGGTGGTGTCGTTTACGATCTCGAAGTATTCGGGGTCGAAGATGCGGTAGGTCTCGGGGTTGATGATGGTGCCGTCGGGAGCCTGGAAGGCTTTCAGGGTGTCGAGGGTCCATTGTTTCACCTCTTCCACGCTCTTGGTCTGCGACATCTCCACGGCTTTCTTCAGCGTGGCGTAGATGGTGGGCGCCACCTGACGTGCGGCGGGGCTGAGGCGCATATTGCGGCTGCTGAGAGCCAGACCGTCGTCGGCGCGGACGATGGGACAGGGAACGAGCTCGATGGGATATTTGATCTGCTCGAGGAGGTTCTTGATGATGGCGATCTGCTGGAAGTCCTTCTCGCCGAAGTAGGCTTTCTGGGGCTGCACGATGTCGAACAGACGGCGCACTACTACTGCTACACCCGAGAAATGTCCGGGACGCTGCGGCCCTTCCATCACCTCTTCGATCTGGCCGAAATGGTAAACCTCCTTCACCGGCTCGGGGTACATCTCTTCTACCGAGGGGATGAGCACGAAATCGGTGTCGACGCTGGCGAGCTTCTCGCAGTCAGCCTCTACTGTGCGGGGATATTTGGCCAGGTCTTCCTGGTTGTTGAACTGGATGGGGTTGACGAAGACGCTCACCACAACGAGGTCGCACTCCTTCTTGGCGCGTTGGATGAGGGAGAGGTGTCCTTCGTGGAGGGCACCCATGGTGGGAACGAGACCTACGGTGAGGTTGGAGTTATTGTTGCGGGCTGAGGAGAGTGCGTCCTGCAGCGCTTTTACGGTGTTGAAAGTTTGCATCTTTACAACGGTATTTTTTGTTTTTTGTTCTACAGTTGGTGTTATTGAGGGCCCGATGGCTAGTTTACTTCTTCGTAATCGTCGAAATGATCGTCGTCGTTCTGTTCAATCTGTCGGTCGGTGGGGCGCTCCTGGTATTCCTCGTTCTTCCGGGTGGGCAGTTCGAGCAGGTAGTTCAGCGCCGTGAGGAGCAGACTGAAGAGCAGGGCGGTGGCGAAGCTGTCCACCTCAAAGCGTGAGCCCAGCAGTCCGTCGGCCATCATGATGATGATGGCATTGATGAAAAAGATGAAGATGCCCAGCGTCATCACAGTCACCGGAAGGGTGATGACGATGAGGATGGGTCGGACCACGTTGTCGAGGATGGCGATGACGACAGCGGTGGCTATGGCGCCCCAGAGGCTGCTGATATGCACGCCGGGAAGGAGTGCGGCAGCCAGCAGCGTGGCCAGGGTGAGGATGATGGTGCGGCCCAGAAAGCCTTGGCGCGAAGAGTAGGTCATTTGCATGGTCCTTATTGCTTTTTTCTTGTTAGTACGGGTTAGTCGCCAAAAATTGTAAGCGGGGTTATAGCTAATCTTCGATGTCGATCTCGCCTTTGCCCTGGCGGATAAGTTCGATGTTGTCGTTGCTCACGTCCACCACTGTGGATGGGATGTCTTCCCCGATGCCGCCGTCCACCACCAAGTCGACACGTCTGCCGAAGGTCTCATGGATAAGCTCAGGGTCGGTGAGGTATTCCACCTCCATCTCTTCGTCCTCTTTCCTCACCGAGGTGACGATCAAGGGGCAGCCCGCAGCCTCAACGATGGCATGGGCAATGCTGTTGGAGGGGACGCGCATGCCGATGGTCTTGTTGGCGTTCTGGTAGTTGCGCGGCACCTCGTTGTTGGCGTCCATGATGAAGGTGTAGGGGCCGGGGAGGCACTCCTTGAGCAGAGAGAAGACCTCTTTGCTCATAGGACGCACATACTCCGAGAGCTGGCTCACATCGGCGCAGAGCATCGAGTATTTGGCTTTTTTCAGTGAGAAGCCTTTGAGCTGTGCTATGGTCTCCACGCTCTTCTTGAACTGCATGCTGCAGGCGAAAGCATAGAGCGTATCGGTTGGCATGACGATGATGCCACCCTGGTTGAGCAGGTCGGCGATTTTGTTGACTTCGCGCGCGTTAGGAGAATCGTTGTAGAGTTTTACTATCATAACACAGTCCTTTTTGAAGGTGCAAAAGTACGAATAAATCTTTAATCCTCATTTTTTTTGTGGGGATAACGTCTCTGGGGGAAGGATTCTGGTGTTCGTCCGGGCTTCGGGACGGCTGGTGCTGCAGCCTCAGGACAGCAAAAGCAGAGCCGTTAGGGCGCGCCCTTTCACAAGTCGCCTCCGCCGGCCGCTACAGCTTCTCTATGGCGCTGTTGTCGGGACAATGTCGGGTGAGCTCTCTCACGCTCTTTAGCAGCACGGGATGGATGTAGTTGGGGATAATCTCGTTGAGCGGCTCGAGAACGAAACGGCGCAGGTGCAAGCGTGGGTGGGGAAGGATGAGGTCGGACATGTCGCAAACTGTGTCGTTGTAGAAGATGAGGTCGATGTCGATGGGGCGCGAGGAATAGACGCGTTTCTCCGCGGTGTCTTTCTCTGTGCGAAGGCGTCCCAGCTCCTTCTCTATCTCCAAAGCCTTCGCCATCACCGTTGCTGCGTCGAGGCAGGTGTTCGCCACCACGCCCTGGTTGAGGAACGGCTGGGGATTCTCCTCTCCGAAGTCGCCCCAGGGCTCGGTCTGGTACAGGCTCGACCGGCGGGCGATAGGGCCTATGTGCTGGTCGATAAGACGGCAGGCGGTCCTGAGCAGCTCCTTGCTGTCACCTTCGTTGCCGCCGAGGAGCAGCACAGCCTGATTGGGGATTTTGGTGTGGTTGCGCGAGTATTCTATGGCCTGTGCCGGGCTGAGCCGGTGGATGTGGTCGAGGAACTCTTTGCGCGGGATGAGGCGTCCTCCGAGGGAGGTGAGGTAGCGCGTCTCCTGCTGCGCGTCGATGATGGTGATGCCCATACAGCGGCACACCTCTATCATGCGGGCGAAAGCCACCTTCGAGGCGTCGGTCATGGTGTGGAACATCGACTCGCCGTAGAACGTGCGTCCTATGCACACGCCATACAGCCCTCCCACGAGCTCGTCCTGGTAGAAGGTCTCAAACGAGTGGGCATAGCCGTGGCGGTAGAGCTTGCCGTAGCCGTAGATGTAGCTCTCGTTGATCCAGGTGCCGTCCTGATCCTCGCGAGGCGTGGAGGCGCAATGGCGCATCACCTCTTCGAAGCAGGTGTCCATCCTCACCTCGAACTTGCCGCTTTTTATCACACGGGCAAGGCTCTTGTGGGGCCTGTATTCGTCGGGGAAGACCACCATACGGGGGTCGGGCGAGAACCAGTAGTATTCCCCGTCCTGCTGGAACCAAGGGAAGCAGCCGGCATAGTAGCCCGAAAGCAGCCACTCGGGCTCCATCTTGCCGCCGATGGCGAGCAGGCCGTCTTCTTCGTCGGCCAGATTGGGGTCGGGGAAAGCGGGGATGGTAGCGTCGAGTTGGTAAACCATAGCGGGGACTTTTTTTTGCGGGATAAGGTGTTGGGATGGTTGTGGGGTTGCTTTGAGGCAATCTCTAAGAATTAGTTTTTTTATCCACTAGAGGTTGCCTTGATAAATCAAGCGAAGGCCAACAGGGTAGTATTGGCCTTCGCTGCAGTTGTTGTTCTCTTGCGACTTAGCCGCAGTGGATGAAGGTCTCTACCAGTTCGAGCACCTTCTGGCTGTCGTTGCCGAGGTCGGCGCGGAGGGTGCGGTCGTTGAAGGAACGCAGCTCCTTGATGATGCCGTCGATGAGGCGGGCGTCGAAGATGCCCTGCTCCTCGTAGATGGCGCGGTCTTTCTCCAGCAGGTCGGCGCTGGCGGCGCAGCTGTCGGGGAGCACGTCGAGGCGGTTCAGCACATCCTCGTGATCGAAGATGTTCACGCTCACGTAGCGGTCTTTGGCATACTGAACGGCGTCCTGCATCTCAAAGCCATGACGGGCGGCGACGGTCATACCGGCAAGGAGGAGGTAGACGTTGGCGCTGCCGTCGGGAGTGCGGAGCTCGATGGTCTGCTTGTGGGAGAAGTCGACGTCGCTCTGAGCCTCGAGCGGGTTGCAATGGGCCATCATGTTGCCGCTGCCTTTGGTCCAGCCCAGAGGCACGCGCACCATGGCGCTGCGGTTGCGGTCGCCCCAGCAGATGTTGGTGGGTGCTTCCTGATGGGGAACGAGGCGGAAGTAGGAGGTGGGGTTGGTGTTGCCGAAGGCGGTGAGGGAGCCTGCCAGCGAGAGGATGCCGGCCATGGTCTTGTGGGCGGTGTCGCTCAGGCCGTTCTCGGCCACATACATATTCTTGCCGTCCTTGCTCACGCGGGTGTGGATGTGCATGCCGCTGCCGGCCTTGCCCACGGTAATCTTGGGGGCGAAGGTGACAGTAACGCCATACTGGTGGCCCAGCTCGCGCATAATCCATTTGGCGATCACCAGCTGGTCGGCGGCGTCTTCGAGGGTGGTGGGGAGGAACTCGATCTCGTTCTGCTCGTACATCACCTCGCCTACGGAGAAGTTGCCTACCTCGCTGTGGCCGTATTTGATGAGGCCGCCGCTCTCGGCGATGAGTTTCATGGCCTGGGTGCGGAAGTCCTCAAACTTGCAGAACGGACGGCTGGTGTGGTAGCCGCGCTGGTCGGCAGCCATATAGAGGTCGTCCTTGGGGGCGATGACGTAGTACTCCAGCTCGCCCATCACCTCAAACTCCATGCCGCCGGTAGCTTTGCGGAAAGCGTTGCCAGCCTTGGCAAGGGTGTATTCGGGAGCCATGGGGAAAGGCTCGCCGTCCTTGGTGTAGAAGTTGCAGAGGATGTCGAGGGTTGGGATCTCGGCAAAGGGGTTCAGGAAAGCGGTGCGGAAACGGGGGATGACATAAAGGTCGGAGTTGCCTGCCTCGCAGAAGGGGAAGAGGCTGCTGCCGTCCACACGCTCACCAGAGGTGAGAACCTCGTCGATATGCTCGTAGGAGTTGATGACGAAGTTGAGGGTTTTCAGCTTGCCGTCGTTGGCCATATAGCGGAAATTCACCATCTCGATGTTGAATTCTTCGATGACACGAAGGATATCAGCCTTGGTGAACTGGCTTGCGGGTTTCTGTAAGAAAGCCACTAAGCGATTGGGGTTCAGTTTATAATCGTTCATAAATCAAAAATAGTTTCTTAAGTGAAAGGGTTGCAAAGGTACGATTTTTTTATAAATAAACAAAAAATATATATGCCAGTCGTTTTTTTTGTCAGTCTCGTGTGGACTTTTCCGACCTTTCCAAGGGCATTACAACTTGCAGAGATAAGGCTGTAACCAGACGACGCCAGCCTAACAGACTTACAGAGAGACGAATAGACTACAGAGAATTACACATTACACATTACAATCAAAAAAAAGGGAACTATATACCTGTTGGCACAAACGAGAGGCGCAACAGGTCGTTGATGATAGCGTTGGTTATTCGATATCATCCCAACCTTCCGTATTCCGTCATTGCGGGCTTGGCAAGCCCGCAATGAAGAGGTCTGCTATGAAAAAAAATGAGGGATTGTCTCCGCTAGGATAACCGCCAACAGGTATATAGTTACTTATCATTATTCTAATTTTAGAGGTCCCCCTTACGGAAGAAAGAAGGTTACAGCACTTCTTCTTTTGCTTCGTGAGTGTGAAACCACAACCCTTTTCTATCTGTACAAATAAATTTCTCAAGCAAAAGAGAGAGCGGCCGTCCTGCAAAAGGACGGCCGCTCAAAGGGTAATCTAGTAGAGTTTCCCTCGCCCGGGCGCACGAAGCGCCCGATGGGGAAGAGGAGGATCAAAGGTTATTTGACAACGAGCTTCTTCACGCTATTGAAGCCTTCGCTCTCGATGCGCACGAAGTAGGCGCCCTGGGCGAGGTTGCTGACGTTGACGGTCTTCTGGCAGTCGCCTGCGCAGTCGACGGTCTCGCTCACTACCTTGCGGCCGCTCATATCTACGATGATGATGGTCACCTTACCCTTGATGCCAGCCAGGCTGATGGTGGCGCTGCTGCTGGTGGGGTTGGGGTAGAGGGACAGGGCCATGTTAGAAGCGACGTCGGAGATGCCTTCGTTGCGGTCGAAGAGGGCGGTGAAGGTGTAGTCGGCGTCGGCTACGATGGTGCGAGGATTGTCGGTGTTGCCGTCTTCCTGCCAACGCACGAAGTGGTAGACCTCGTTGGCGGTGGCGGTAAGGGTGACGCTGGTGTTGGCCTCATAGTTGATTACGCAACTTCCCCGGAACCAAGCAGACGGCAATCCCTGAAACAACACAGGATTCTTCCCCCTCGAAAATGGTGCGGAGAAGCGACTCGGAATCTTTTCCCAATCAGAAACGACAAAATGTGACAAAAAAAAGAAACATGACGCACATTGCCCAACCTCTTACCCGCAGACTTACGAGCGACAATACTACGGCGCAACCACGACGCAGAGGAGAGACTCCTGCGGGGCTAACGCGAGGAACCCTGACAAAAGTCACCCCAAGGGTTCCTGCCCGATGTCTTACCGGACTGAGAGGTCTTCTGGCTAGTTGTCGGAGACGGATTCTTGCAAGAAACTCATAACCGCATAGCGATAGCCCTCCATGCCCATACCGCACACTACGGCGCGGCAGACTGGGCTCAACAAGGAATGGTGACGAAACTCCTCGCGGGCATAAATATTGCTGATATGAACCTCTATCGTGGGCGTCTTCACCGACGCTACAGCATCTCGGATGGCCACCGAGGTATGGCTGTAGCCACCAGCATTAAGAACGATGCCATCGTAGGAGAATCCAACGTCGTGGATCTTGTTGATAAGCTCACCTTCGACATTGCTCTGATAATAGTCAATCTCTACCTCTGGGAAAAACGGGCGGAGCGAGAGGAGATAGTCCTCAAACGACTGGTTTCCGTAGATGGAGGGCTCTCGTCTGCCCAAAAGATTGAGATTAGGTCCGTTGATGATGGCAATCTTCATAGTGGCTTGTTTTAATTGTTGAAAGAGGAGCTTGGGTTGCATCCTTGGCCGTGGGTTAGGACCTTGGAGGCTGGACTTGAAGCGGGGAGAATCTTCCAACACAGCATATTCGACAAGGAAGAGGGAACATTCCTGAGAAATCGAAAAACCGCTTCTGTCAGAACTCACCGAAAATCAAAGGCCGCACCCGAAAGTGCGACCTTTGTGGTTGTTATCATTATAGAATGAAATGTTCTATTAGATGATACCCTGAGCGAGCATAGCATCAGCAACGCGCATGAAACCAGCAATGTTAGCACCCTTAACATAGTTAATGTTGCCCTTCTTGTCGGTACCATATTTAACGCACATGTCGTAGATGTCGTTCATGATCTTGTGAAGTTTCTCGTCAACCTCTTCAGCAGTCCAGTTGCGGTGTTCTGCATTCTGGCAGATTTCGAGGCCGGAGGTAGCAACGCCGCCAGCGTTTACAGCCTTACCAGGAGCGAAAGGAACTTTCTTCTGGAGAGCAGCGATAGCCTTGGGCTGGCAACCCATGTTGGAAACTTCAGCTACATACTGAACACCATTCTTGAGGAGTTCTTTTGCATCTTCCTCGGCGAGCTCGTTCTGGAAAGCGCAGGGGCAAGCGATGTCGCACTTAACGCTCCAAGCCTTCTTACCGGCGGTGAACTTAGCAGCTTTGGGGAATTTGGTAGCCATATCCTCAACTTTGTTACGACGGCTGTCGCGCATAACGAGCATATAGTCGATCATCTCTTTGGTGATACCGTTTTTGATCTCGCAAACGCCGTCAGGACCGGAGATAGCGATAACCTTAGCACCCATTTCGAGAGCCTTGGTAGCAGCGCCCCAAGCTACGTTACCGAAGCCGGAGAGAGCGATCTTCTTGCCTTTCATAGTGTCACCATTCTGCTTAACCATGCGTTCTACATAGTACATAGCGCCGAAACCGGTAGCCTCGGGACGGATGAGGGAACCACCCCAACCAAAGCTCTTACCAGTGAGAGCACCAGTGCTGTGCTCGCGAGCGAGTTTCTTGTACATACCGTACATGTAACCAATTTCGCGGCCACCAACGCCTACGTCACCAGCGGGGCTGTCCTGATCGGGACCGATGTTGCGCCAGAGTTCGTATACGAAAGCCTGGCAGAAACGCATGATTTCAGCGTCGCTCTTTCCGGTAGGATCGAAGTCAGCACCACCCTTACCGCCACCGAGAGGAAGCATGGTAAGGCTGTTCTTGAAGATCTGCTCGAAACCGAGGAACTTCAGCATGGATTCGTTAACTGCGGGGTGGAAGCGGAGACCGCCTTTGTATGCACCGAGAGCAGCGTTGTACTGTACACGATAACCGAGGTTAACCTGGGTGTTACCATTATCGTCTACCCATACTACGCGGAATTTGAAGATACGATCGGGTTCTACAAGACGTTCAACGATCTTTGCAGCTTCGTATTTGGGGTTCTCGTTGTAAACCTCTTCGATGGACTCGAGAACTTCCTGAACGGACTGTAAATACTCTTTTTCGCCTGGATGCTTAGCTTCCAGGTTCTTCATAATCTCTTTTACTTTCATGATATTTAGTTAATTAAAATGAATGTTTGTGTTCGTTTATGAAAGCAAAGATACACCTTTTTTATTAATAATAAGTTTTTTTTGCGTTTTTTTTTCAACAAGTTTTCGACAAATGACTTTTTTGTTCCAGTTCTACTTTATGAAAAGGGCGATTTTTCGGAGATTGGATATCCCTATTCGGCCCGAGGGTGATGCGGCACGCCCCACCCTACTCCGCCCTTGGAGAAAAGACAAAACACACTTACTCAAGCATGATGTAGTTCCCGAGAGAGATGTTAGTCCCTACCAAACCTATGGCAAAAACGACACAAAGTAGGCGATAATGCCCGACACCAAGAAACGGAAGAAAAAAAATAAATGGACGTCCTAGCCGAGACTACAAATAGCAGTTCTCTACAAACTGGCGGATAATCTGCTTCACATAGCCTTCTTTCTCTATGAAGGACATATGGGCCACATCATCAATAAGAAGCACCTGGGAACAAGCCGGCAACATGGCTTGAGAAAGACCGATCTCCAACGAAATCCGAGGATCACTCTTCCCATAAACGAAAAGCACCGGAACTGCGATTTCCTCAAGCAGACCAATATGAGAGGGCCTTTGCGCCATACCGTTCTGGGCTGCGATGATACCTTCGCTGGTAGTTGCAAGACACAGCCCCGAAAGATCCTTGACTTCTTTAGCCAATTGCTTGCGATTGGTTTCGGTAAAGAGCCGGGAAACAAAGTTGAGGATATAGCCAGCTTTATTCTGCTTGACAGCCAGACATTCTTCGCGACGGAGCTCACGCTTCTCGTCGGTATCGGCAAAAGCATGGGAATGCAGCAGACCCAATCCTTTGACGAGAAACGGATACTTCTCGGCGAAGGCCAGCGCAACATAACCACCCATAGAATGGCCAACCATTACACATTGGCGCACTTTCTGGTGCTCGAGGACAGCATGCACGGCATCAGCCATAAACTCCATTGTATGGCAGTCACCATGACAGCCGCTATAACCATGGCCGGGAAGATCTATCGTAATGACATGCATAGAACGCATATAGGAGAGCAAATAAGGTGTCCAGACATCAAGATTTTGCAAATAACCATGCAAAAGCACAAGGGTATTAGCATACTCTCGACCTTCTTCGCGATAGTGAATAATGGTGCCCTCATAGGCGATAGTTTTATGCTGTTCCATGGTTGATCAATTTTATTTGCTGATAATAAACACTTTACTTGCCGAGCCTTTATAATATGGCACTATTACGACAATGCAAAAATAACACAAAATATTCATTGAAGAACCAACCTATGAAAAAAGAAATCAGCTATTGATTGTTAATAACTTACCCTTTCTATCGAATCTATCCAACAAAAACACTCCTGTAGCAAGAACCGAAAAAGGGACGAACTGGCCGAAAACTTATGTCCTCCCAAAGATGCGTTGACCGGAGCATATCAAGGAAGTTATACCGCCATAATATCCCGAGCGGGGAAGGAAGCAGATGGGCCCAGAACAAACGCAAGACCATCACGATACTTGCTTATGATAAATATTCAAAGTTCGCGTTCGATCCATGCGCGACGATATCTTCGCAAAATCACAAAGGGACCTTCTTCTTCCCCACTCTAGGAATCGCGGGCAAGAGCGTACCGCCAAGAGCTTCCCTCATAAAGATAGTCTCAACACAGACAACACAATCCACCAAATTTCCCCCAGGCCAGACTTTAGCAGACAATAAATTCCTGACGAGAAGCATCTAACCTGCGTCATGAGCATCTAATGTTTCTGTACGCATTATGAAGACAAACAATGTTTTCCCGGACATGGAGATACAAGAAAAAAGCGCAGCCAACCGACCACGCTTTTTATCACGATATTTAAACGAGCAAACAACGTATCTGTACCTTTACTTATCAATCATAAGAAACGACTGAGATCGTAGGCCCTATAAAAGAATGGTGCCGCCTTTATTATGCAGGCAAAATCCCAAAACTACTCTATGGCGGCAGCAATTTGGGCCGCAAGATCTTTCATCGCATCGGGAGACATCTCGATATGATGAGCAAAATTGAGGTCGCCCGGTTTGTTGAGAGGCATAAGATGAATATGAGTGTGCGGAACATCAATACCAACTACGGCCTGACCGATCTTGATGCAAGGACACACTTTCTTCAACCCGCGAGCAACTTTACGGGCAAAAAGATGGAGATTAACAAAGAGATCGTCGTCAAGGTCGAAGATATAGTCCACCTCCTTTTTGGGGATACAGAGCACATGACCTTTCACTACAGGGTTCACATCAAGGAACGCGAGGAAATCCTCCGTTTCGGCAACTTTATAGCAAGGTATCTCACCCGCTACAATACGAGAAAAAATGGATGCCATGGTATTTGTTTTATTTTATTCAACAAAGGGGTTGTATCTCTTCTACAGAGAGAACAACACCCTTATAAATTTTTATTTAGCGACTCTTCATGGCGGATTATCACAAGAAGAGGTCGGCAAGAACAAAAGGCAGGCTTAACGCTCGATCGAGAGGATCTCGAAATCCATCTTGCCGGCAGGGACTACAACCTCAACCTTGTCGCCAGCTTTCTTACCTAGGAAAGCCTGTGCAAAAGGAGAAGAGATAGATATCTTGCCTTGCTTGAGGTCGGCCTCACTTTCGGGAACGATTTGGTAAGACTGCTTCATATTGTTCTTTACGTTGCGGATATTGATACGAGAAAGGAGCAGGACCTTAGAGGTATCAATCTTCGACTCGTCAAGAAGGCGTGCATTGGCAACCAATTCCTGAAGTTTAGAGATACGAGCCTCCAGATGGCCCTGGGCCTCTTTTGCCGCATCATACTCTGCATTCTCGGACAGATCGCCCTTGTCGCGTGCCTCTGCAATAGCGGCGGCAGCAGCAGGACGGTCAAAAGCGATAAGATGATGAAGTTCATCTTTTAACTTCTGCAGCCCCTCTTCACTATAATATTTGATTTCTGACATTGTTATTTGTTTAAGTGCGCCACAGGTGACGCGGATGGGTTAGCTTTGTTATTTTCTACTCCTAACGAGAGATAGCGAAAAATTAGGAAAGGTCTGTCGGAAGACCTTTCCCAATTTTTTCAAGAAGCGTAGATTCCGTCTTAGAACTTGAGGCTAGCTCCGATGGAATGCGAACCCTTCATGGGGCTTGCAGAACGATAAGCATAGTCAAGAACGACAGAGGACTTGCTGTCCTTGCCAAGAGGAATATTTACAGAGCCACCGGCAGCAAGACCGGTAATAGCTGTGGTGCGGTTTGCATCGCTGAAGATATCATTCTGGTAAACATAGCCACAACGGAGCTGAACACGGTTGAGCAGGCCATATTCAAGACCAACAACGAAATTGTCCTTCAGGAAGGCGTTGGAGGTGAAGCCACCAGCAAGGGTGATCTTCTGATCCCACTTGTCAATAAGGAAGTCATAGGAGAGTCCGATATTGAAACAGGTAGGGAGCTCCATCTCGCCAGAACGATACTCGGCGGTCATATTGTTGTTGTTCTCGTTTACGAACTGGAAAGAGAAACCAGTACCGCTAAAACTCATAGCAGGTCCGATATTCTTAAGAGAGATACCGAACTTAAGTTCGTCATTCTCACCAGTCACATACTGAATACCAGCATCAAGACCGAAACCAGAGCCGGAGATATCGGCAGTACCTTCGCTGATGATTTTGATGTTAACACCACCATGGATACTAGCAGTAAAGGAGTGGGCGTATGCAACATTAAGATTCATCACAGAGGGACTGAAAGTACCATTATTACCACCTTCGGGACTGTTGTAGGTGGTAATGTCGATGTCACCGAAATTCATAGTCATTACAGAAACGCCAAGCACACCTTTGTCAAAGACGCGAACGCCAAGAGCAAAGGCATTGATGCTTGCGCCACTGGTAAGACCAGTTTTGCCACCCAACCAAGAGGTATTGGAATAGGAAACTTCCATCTTCTCGGTAAAGGACAAACCTGCAATATTCATATAGAAAGCATCGAGGCCGCGAGCACAGGCAGTGTTGACGCCACCCCAACCGGCGCTACGTGCCCAAGGATTGATGAGCAATTCGGTAGCACCTGCTGTACCACGACGGTCGTCGTTGCCTGCCAGAACAGCGGGCACGGAGAGGACTGTCGTCAGTACAACTACAGCTATTATTCTAAATATCTTTTTCATCTTTTCTATTTTTAATTCGTTTGCTAGAAGTAATTGTTAGAACTGGAAGGAGTTCAAGTCAACAGGACGCATAGTACCAAACCATTTAACAACACGCTCGCCAATACCGGGGCAGTTGAAGTGGATGAGGTATACACCACCAGCAATGGGTAGACCATTGTGGTTGTGGAGGTCCCAATCGAGAGTTGTAGTGGAGGAAGGAGTAGGTCCAAGACGACGTACAAGAGTACCATCTACGGTATAGATAGAGATGGTGGAGCTTGCAGGTACATTGGTGAAACGAACTTTAGTCTCCAACTGACTTGAAGTCTCGTAGGAAGAATAGCTGTAATAAGGATTAGGAACTACATTGATGAGAGCCAAGAGGGAATCTCTATAGGACTGCTTAGCATTCTCAGAGGTAGCCAAACCGGTAAGGGTAACAATGTCGGGGGTGAGCTCGAACTTGTACATAGGTTTGTCGCCATTGAGTTTGGTGTTGTTCATTGCAGTAGTAGAGAGACCATTGTCGCTCATGTAGTTGCCATAAGTACGGTTTACATTGATATTTACAGTAACATCGCAAGGAATATCCTCAGGATTGTTGAACTGGAAACGGGTGTTGACACGAGGCATATTAACCCAAGCAACGGTGGAGAAGAGGAATGCTGCGGAGTCGCGCTGTGCGAAAGCAGTAATCTTATTCTCAGCCATTACAAGACCACGGTCGCAAACGAGGTAACCATTGTCTTTCTTGGTATAGATCTTGGTAGTCATCAGACGGTCGAGAGACTTAAGCATAGTGTATGCCCATGCACCTGCATCGTAAGAAGGCGAGTGATATGTGTAAGTTTCCGTTCCGTTCTTGGTGCCAAGATAGTTAACGCCGTTAGAGGTCTTGTATTTCTCGTGGAAATAGGGGAAGGGCTGAGTCATAGCGTTCATTACATAGACATAATGACGACCACCCATTACATAGTTCTGGGTACCACTCATCATCTCATCAACAGGATTCCACATCATGTCACGGCCATTGTACTGGACGAAGCGGGAGTCCTCGCCGAACATCATATTGAGACGCTCACCAGTTTCAACATTGATAGCGTAGCCAGGGAACCAACCCATACCTTCGGCTGCTATATATGCAGGGTTGGTAGGATCATTCTTGTCAGCAGCAATACCAAGATCTTCGATAGTCTTGCCATCTTTGTTTACAGAGAGATGTTTGCGAAGCTGGAAGCGGCGAGCCTTACCTTCAGCCTGAGTGTAGTCGTCGCACATCTCGATGACAGGACAACGAGTCCACTTAGATTTGTCAGCAGTGAAAACGATACGAACGCTGGGAAGCTTGGACATGTCGTTATAGAACAGAGCCTTGTTCTTAGTGTGATCCATACAGAGACGAGCAGCTACATTATATCTCTCACCTCCATTCTTTCTCCAAGTACCACCATAGTTGTAGAGAGAGTCAATAATGGAAGAGTCGGCCAAGAAATATTTGAAGCTGAACGCAGGGTGATAATCATTCTGAGAGCAGAGAGCATAGGGAGCCCACAGACCATTGACAACATCTTCAAAAATCTGATATTTATCAAGAGCATATGCTTCGGCACGGGAGGTGCTGACGCCAGACTCATTGGAGAACCAGTAGTCCTCATCAAGATAAGGTTCAGACATAGAAATAGGATTGGTGCTCTTGATAAAGTTATTACGTGTACCGGGAGCAGCAAACTGAGAACCGGAACGTACCCAGTTGTACATGAGGTAACTGTCGTTATCGGGAATACCAGTGAGCCACTGCTGACTATTATCAGCGAAAGTCATGCTAGAGGAAATCACACCACCTCTCTCGGCGAGAGCAGGAACATGATAGGTGCCTTCATCATAACGACCGGTTGCAACACCAGTAGGATTGGAGATGGAGACAGCAATACCGAGGTCAAGGAAGAGCTGTTCGTTGTAACGACCAATTGCGAAATCAGAGTAAACAGTGTCAACCGAGCCGAAGAGAGGCTGGCCATCCACGCGAGTGATGAACCATCTGGAGGTGTCGGTTACACCGTCAAAATTGATGTAGAATTCACCAGCTTTAACGTTCAGGGGATCTATCACCTTAACGTTGATAGGACCTGCATTCTGCTTGTAACGAGGATGAGCGAGCATGCAAGGATTCTTAATCTTTGTACCACGCTCATTGTCACCAGAGAGTGCATCCTTGAACTCGCCAGGGCCCATACCTTCTACGCCATAAGCACCCATGAGTTCCTCAATGGACTCCTCGGTAAGCTGAAGGGCGAAACCACCGTTGCCGAAACCTTCGATACGGGTAATGTTGGGGCAAAGGCCATAAGCAGCCTGAGCGAGAGTACCACCATTTTCGGAAGCAGGATTGTGAGGAATAGCAGTTACAGCAGCGATAGAACCGCCATTCTCGTTTTTACGGCCTGCGAGATAAGGCTGTTTCTGACCATCGAGCTTGTCAGCCTCGGTTTGAGAATATTCTTTGTAACGGTTGTGAGCGTATGCAATAGCAATATAATAGTATTCGCGGTTATTGATAAGGGAAGTGCTGGTACCGGAAGCGAACTTGTCGGTAGTTACACGGAATACGTGCTGGATACCGCTGTTGGAACCATTAACTTTCACCTCACCAGTCATAAGACCGGTAGTAGAGTTGGTGGTGAAGTTAACCAGATTTGCAATAGGAACAGTCTTTTCCTCATCGTAGTAGTTCTCGATGTCGCACTGAGCTACGAGACGGGCTTTGGTTTCGTCTCCGATATCAGCAACAGAAACGTTAGCATCTCTGAGCTGATAGATCTGATAACCCTCAAATTTGTAGCTACGCTGATCAAGAGTATAGTTGATAGTGGAGTCACTCTTACCATCAACAGTCTTACCTGTATAAGAGCGGACGATGGAAGGATCCTCTTCAGTATACTTCTCATTATAGTTGTTGGAGCTGGGGTTCTCATAAGTAAGATAGAGGATAACCTCGTTGTTGAGTTCCTGAACTACGAGTGTGGGAGCCTCAGGACCATCCAGAACCTTGAAGCAGTTCTCAAAGAGAGACTGACAAACGTCGTCGATCTGACGGAGGAGTTCAACAGAAGACCAAGCGTTACCTGAGGTTGCCTGTGCGAAAGGAATACCTACGGTAATGTAGTTGCAAGCACCAGGACGGAGGGTGAAGGGGCCAGCAGACTGCATGAAACGACGGTCACCAGGAGAAACGTTCTCACCAGAGGTAACCTCGGTCCAATCATCGGGATGGTACTGATCATCAGGTCTAACACCATTGGTACCCCAGTGGAGAGGATCGGAGTCGCCAGGGAACATAAAGTCGCAGTTGAGTTCGGAAACACCAGAAGAAATAGCGTTACCACCAAACTTCATGTGCTGACCGTTTTTCCAGAAACCCTGAAGATAGTTGTAGTAGTCGGTAGCTTTGGAAGGTTCACCGTTAATAGCGTTAGTACTGTTCTCATAGTATACGAAGCGACGCATACCGAAACGCTCGTCATCAATAATATTGTTACCGAAGTTAACACCGTTGATAGCACAGTTGCCGATCATGTCGCCAGCTTTGAAGTACCAACCAAGGGGATAGTAAGCATCAGCGTCGTCGGTGAGGGCGATAGTATCGTAGCAACCCTTTTCTGCATCCCAGTAGCTCTGGAGAGCAGCCGGATAGTAGGTACGCATCTTGTCGATATCAATCTTGGGATTGTCCTTACCATCGGGATCCATATAAGGTCCCTGGAAGAAGTCAATACCAACAGCAGGAGGAATACCACTATAGGAACCGGTACCAGGACCATCGACATCCTTACCATTGTAGCAATAACCTAAACCACGCTTAACATCGCAACCAATATAGTCATCATAGCCATAACCCAAATCGGGGTCAACCCACTGAGAGAAATAGGTGTTGCGCAGTTCATAAGTAGAACGGTTGATAATCTCATAGGAGTAGAAGGTCATGTTGTTGATCTCGTCATTGGTGGCAAAAGCAAAAGCCTGAGCGCGGATTTCAAGACCAATGGCCTGACCGTTGGATTCGGTGTGGGTGTTACCCATATCATTGAATACCCACCAAATGGTCTGGTCACCTTTGAGGACCTGGTCGGTGAGCAGACCGCCATTAACTACATTCTCCTCGGTCTCCATAGTAGGCTTAGGAGTATAGTTGGTGTGGTTCTGGATTGCCTCAGCCTTAAGGGTACGGGGGCAGAGTTCGTTACTGAAATCATAGTAGGGATAGTCACCATTACGCCAGTTGTACTCGCCATCATGGTCAGCATCATAGAAAGGAGCCAGATACTTGGACTGAGCGCCAGTACCATGAGCGGGCCATTCCTGGATTACCTGGGCAACGAGGCTGGGGTCGAATTCAGGCTTAGGAGTAGCGCCATTCTCATCGTAGTTGAACATCGATCTGAAAGCAAGGACTTCAGCCTGGGTGATTTTGAAGTGACGGTCGTATTCGTTACAAGTAGCGAGGTCGATATCAGCCTTACCATCAACAGTAAGAGGACCGGGCCAATAGTCATCACCCTCAGAACCGAAACGAAGAGCAGCGATACGGAGCTGATCATTTACGTCGGTACCACCAATCCACAATGCAGCGCAATAGAGAGGAGTAGAAGTACCGTTCTTGGGCAAGTGGTACTGAGTAACGCTACCATCATACCACATGTTACCGTAGCCGTTGATAAGGGCACGGACATTGTTGATATTCAATTCAGCGGTACTTTGTGCACGTTTGCACACAGCAGCCTTGGACTGTACGGTAGTCTTTTTCGCGGTGGACTTCTTGCAAGTAGTGCACTCACGAGCAACTGCCGTTCCCATCAAAGATGAGATCAGGAAAGCCGCTAATACTAATTTGCTAAATATATATTTCATCTTTACTTATTTTTTTTCTCGTTATAACTTTAGAAGCTGTAGGTGAGACCGAGTTTGATAGTTCTAGGAGAACTGAAGTTCCAATAGTTGTTGATCAACGAAATCACATAGAGATCACGGAACGACTCAGGATCCAGATATGCATTGATAGTGGACTGGGTCTCGGGGTCGGTCAGATAACCGTTGTCGGTGGGGTTACCGGTTACAGCAAACACACCTGCTACGTTGCGAATGTCGAACAGGTTGTTAACGGTAACAGCAGCCTGAAGGGAGGTCTGACGGGTCTTGCCAGTTTTGCTGCTGGTGATGGCGATGGGCCATACCTTGTCAACAATAACATTGAAGAAGAAGCTCCAAGGCAGACGAGCACCACGATAGCTACCTACGATGGTAGACTGGGTGTTGCTGAATGCACGAGTATAAGGACGGCCAGACTGGGCTACAGCCATGAAGTTGACGCCAAAGTTCTGAAGGGGATGTACTTCCTTCTTCTCGTCGGCACCAGTTTCTTTATTCTTTACTTTACGAGAGTAGGACCAACCTTCACCAGGACCGAAGCGGTAGTCAACATTTGCTTTGAACTCGTGACGACGGTCGTCGGAAATGGGGTTGAGCATCTTAAGCGTAGTATAACCTTCCTTGATGAGCTCAGACATGGTGGTGGAGCTCAAACCAGTACCCTCTGCATACTGAAGGGTGTAGTTAGCGTTTACGCGAACGTGGTTCTGGGGACGAAGGTCATAGGAGAACGAGAAGCCCTTGATGGTCTTGAAGTCAAGGTTGTCGTAGGAGTAGTAGTTGGGGTTGGGGTCAGCACCAGCATACTGAACGAGCTGGATAAGATCGCGAGTCTCTTTGTAGTATGCATTGAGGGTAATAGCGGACTTCTTGTTAAGAGCCTGCTGGAAACCAACCTCGTAGTTAGTAACGCGCTCGGGCTTCAGGTTGGGGTTGGAGAGGGTGCTCATCTGAGTCATATAGAGGTAGCTGAGGTAGTCAGCACTCCAACCGCTGGAGGGACGACGAGCGATAATGTCATAGGAAGCCTTGAACTGAGAACTTTCACCAACAGGGAAGGAGAAAGCGATACGAGGCATCACAACAATCTGAGGATCATAGTCTTCGAAAGCATCGGAGCTTACCTTGTAGCGGCTGCCGTTACCATCAGTAGCGATCTTCTGACCCTGTGCGGTGCGGAAAGGAGTGGGCTTACCAGACTCACCGGCGATACTGCTGGGAGAAGCAATTTCAACACCCTGATAATCGTACCAGGTAGAACCCGAACGATAACCACGGATATTGTGCTGGGCACCTTCTTTTGCGTCGTCAACATAAACTACCCAATCATCCTGGGCAGCGTTTGCAAACTGGTTGCCTGCAAGACCGGTGCTATAAGAGATAGAACCATTGGAGTTTTTAAGATCACCAACAGTATAGGAGTCATAGAGGAGGTAAGGATCTTTGAGAACCATCTGGTTACCGTCGAAACGGTCAACACGTACACCTACGTTGAAGATGAGGTCCTGGAAGAAGAACTTATCCTGGATATAACCAGCCATGTAGATGGGGGAGAATACAGGGAGGTACTGATACTTGGAGTGACCCTTGGATACAGGATCGAAGAAGTCGTCGAGACTCCAACCCTTGCTATTGTACTTAGCACCGGTGTGATCGTAACCGGCATAGGAAACGATGGCGTTACCACTGTTAAAGAGGTCCTGAGAAGAGAACATGGACATTCCACCAGCCTCCTCATACCAATCGGGGCTGAAGCGGTCGATATCGAGCCAGGTGTTTGCCGTAATAGTGTTATCTTTGGACATGAGGTAGTTACGCATGGACTCGTCGAAGGTGGTCTGACCACCGCCTACCATACGGTCGTAGTCTACATAAAGGTAACCATCTTCATAACGATAGATAGGATTGTCAAGGTCGAGCTGGGTAATATGAGCATTGGCCTGCTGACGCATGATAGTCCAGAGGCTGTATGCGCTAAGACCATAGCTTGCGGCGGTGTATTGGTCATACTGGAAACCGAGTTCGATATCGTGCTTACCATTGACAGTAGCAGCGGCCTTGATCTGACCATAGTAATAGTTGTTCTCGGATTTGGAGTAACTGCTGCTCTGTACACCTACGTTACTATACATGCCATAGATGCTAGAGGGGCTACCACCATTGACAAGACCCTTGTATGCACGAATGTTGTCGAAGCTAGTCATATAAGGAGCAAGGTCCTGATGATTCCAGAGATAGGAGGTATAGTTTGCGAGGATGGGGTTGTACTCGGAGGGAGTGAAGCTGGTAACACTTTCCTTCCAGCTGTTCTGCTCATAAGCCATTTCGGTAGTACCGTTGTGCTCATAAGCGGAGTTGATAGCATAAGTACGGGTCTGTTCTACATTGAACGTACCGATGTGACCATACTTGAATACGTCGTCACCAAAGTTAGCATTGTATGACTTTGCGCTATAGCGGTTATACATCAAGGTGGCGTTCCACATCACGTTGGTGATCATCTTGGAAGCCTTGGAGCCAGCCTCGGTGTTCTCGGCGCTAACCTGTTCGTCGGGGAAGCGCTGAGTAAAGTCGAGTGTGACAACCATGTTCTTGGTCTCGCTTACGCCATTGGCAGCACGGGTAAGGTTGAGAGGCCACATGCTAATAGAAGTGCTAGGGCCTTTGCTCAGACCATACTCACCAGTAAGAACCAAAGAAGTGTACTCGTTGAAACGGAAATCAAGGGCACCTTCCATAGCGAAAGAATAGCTGGTGAAATCGGGGGTACGATCAACACTTACGAAATTCTTCTTGGTAGGACGGGTGATCTCATAGAAATCGCTACCACGGAGGTATTCAGCAGCATAGTTGGTAGTTCCTTCAACTGGGTCATAAACGATAGGAGATTCTTCGATCTCACGTACTTTCGCATCATCAACAACTTGATATCTACGATCCTTAGGACGATAATAACCAAACTTAGAATAGGAACCTTGGCCAGTAAAACGGAAACCAACAAGGGTGCTCTCTTTGATACCACCACCTTCAAGAGCCTCTCTCTTCTTTACCAGAGGACCGGTGAGGTAAACCGTGAGGTTGTTTGCCAGACGATAGTCTAAGTAGCTCTCGATTTTCACGAGGCCACGGAATTGACTTTCAGGAGGACGGAGGGTAATAATCTGGGTACCGCCGATAGCCTCACCGATAGATGCGGGAGTACCACCAAGAATAACCTGGATCTCGGCGATTGCTTCCTTAGGAACGGAAACGCCAGTTCTCTTACGTACGTTATTCTGCATGGTAACCATGTTATCCTCACCACGTGCGGTACTGGTTCCACCATCGCTAAATCCCACACCTGCTACAGAAGCAACGATGGATTCAACGGAGGTACCAGGCATACGAGCGATATCGTCGCTCGACAGACGGGAACCGGATTCTGCAGAACCGATCTCGATAACAGGCACCTTGTCGGCTTCAATCACAACAGTTTCAAGTGTTGCAGCAGAAGGTGTGAGTTGTACGTTAACAACTGTAAAGCCGGAAGCCTTAACATCGATACCCGTACGTTTGTAGGCGGCGTATCCTACGAAGGACACCTCCACATCGTACTTACCGACAGGCAGGGACTTTACTGTGTAAACACCGTCAAAGTCAGTCTGAGCACCAGTGACCTGTTGGCCACCCTGCTTGACAACGACGTTTACGAACGCCATTGCTTCACCTGACTTCGCATCGGTAATGGTACCTTTTATGGTACCCTGCGCGAAAACCGCAACATTTGCTGCGAGTAGCAGCCCGATTGCTAATAGTACTTTTCTAAACATACTCGTTAGATTTTCATGTAAAGAATTAATTTATTTTTGTTTTATTTATTTCAAATCCGCAATATAATTGTTTGTCATTATTGTCTGATAAATGATTGCTTTGCGAAGGTCGAAAGGCTCATCTGCGACATCTCTTTGCTGCTCTATTTCCGGAATGGGTTCGGGAGTCTTCTTGGTCTCTGCTTTGGGTGCCATGGTTTCCTTCGGCTGAGGTTCGGCCGTCTCATACGAGAAGTAGGCGGGAGCCTCGTAGGAAGTGGCAGAATAGGGATCGGAGATGCCTCCGAAGACTTCTGCCTGATCCCAAGCCGACTCCTCCTCGTCATCGGAGTAAGGAGTCTGCTCGGCATCCATAGCAGGACTGTTGTTCTCCTGATTACTGCCGACAGCACGGAAGAGTTTACCAATGCTACCGCCAAAAGCGCCGAGCACTAGTACTGCAATCCATATGATATCGCCAAAATCCATTCTTTGAACAACTCTTTTTATTAATGTACAATTATATTATTAGATGCAATCTAAATTATTTCTTCGAGCCTTCGATTGCAGCGACCTCTTTCTTCTTGGAGATCTCGTAAACAACGGGGCAAGCGATGCAGAGAGAGGAGAACACACCACAGATAACGCCGACCAGGAGAGCGAAGATGAAACCACGGATTACCTCACCACCGAAGATGAACATCATGAGGAGGGTGAAGAAAGTGGTACCGCTGGTGTTGATGGTACGAGCGAGAGTAGCGTTGATTGCATCGTTCATCTGGGTCTTAAGATCGCGCTTGGGATAGAGTTTTCTGTTCTCACGAACGCGGTCGAAGATAACCACAGTAGCATTGATGGAGTAACCGATAACGGTAAGAACGGCAGCGATGAAGGACTGGTCAACTTCGAGGTTGAAGGGGAGCAGGCCGTGGAGCAGCGCAAACATACCGATAACGAGGATAGTATCGTGTGCAAGAGCGGTAACGGAACCGAGACCGAAGCGCCAGCTCTTGAAACGGATGCCGATATAAGCGAAGATTACGAGAAGACCACCAAGAACGGCGAAGATGGAGTTGCGCTTGAGGTCGTTAGCGATGGTAGCACCAACCTGTTCGGACTGGATGATACCCATGGGGTTGCTTTCGGTGCTCTGGAAGTCGCGGAGGCTGATCTCTTCAGCGAAGAAATCTTTGGTGCCGTTGTAGAGCATACCCATGATTTCGGCCTTAACCTCGTCGGTATCTTCTTTTACTTTATATTTAGTAGTAACCTTAACCTGGTTGCTGGGTCCGTAGGTCTTAACCTCAGGAGCCTCGCTGAACTGATCAGCAAGAGCGGAACGGACGTCGTTGACGTTAACATTCTGGTCGAAACGGACAACATAAGTACGACCACCGCTGAAGTCAATACCCATATTCAAACCACGGAAACCCATACCTGCGAGACAGAGGACGATGGCAACAAGAGCAACGATGTAGAAGGGTTTGCGTTTGCCCATGAAGTCGATGTGAGTATTCTGCATGAAGTTCTCGCTGAAGGAGAAGGAGAAGTTGAGTTTCTTCTTGTGGTTGAGCATCCAGTCGATGCAGAGACGGGTGATGAAGAT
>JAKSMR010000033.1 GCA_024400495.1 Bacteroidales bacterium | reverse complement strand
CATTCCCGGCATCAAAAAGGCATTTGTCAACTTTTTAATAGAAACGCTTTTCGCTCTGTTCAAGTCGTTTCTGCACTCCGATCTCATAAGCAAGCTTATGGACGCTCCATTTAGAAACGTTGATGCTATTCGTTTTATTGCCCCGAAAAGCAAATTTTTCTCAGATGGGAATCTATGGAAATCTATAGCAAAAACATCCCCCAAGGGTGCGGAAATTGAAAAAAAGTCGTATCTTTGCAGAGAAATCCGGCGGAAGAACGGAACAGGTATCTGTCTGGTTTCCAAACACCATAATAACAAACCGACACTAAAACCATGAAGAAAACACTACTTGTTTTGTTTGCCCTTATGGCAATGAGCCTCTCCAACGTGTGGGCCTACGATTTCAGCGCCGTGGCGCCTAGCGGACAGACGCTGTACTACAACATCGTAAGGGGGAAAGCGCAGGTCACCTACAAGCACGCGAGCGCCCCGAGCTACGCAGATCTCTCGGGGGCGCTGGTGATCCCCTCTAGCGTCGAACACAACGGCACCACCTACCCCGTGGCCGCCATCGAGAGCTATGCCTTCAACGGCTGCAACGGCCTCGCGGAGGTCACCATCCCCAACTCGCTGACCGCCATAGGGAGCTATGCCTTCCCCAACTGCAGCAACCTCACGAGCGTGATCCTTCCCGCCACGCTGACCGCCATCGAAGCGGGCACTTTCAACGGCTGCAGCAGCCTCGCAAGCATGGCCTTCCCCGCCTCGCTGACCGCCATAGGGGAGCGCGCCTTCCAGAACTGCAGCAGCCTCGCGGGCGCAGCCCTCCCCGCCTCGGTGACCACCATAGGCGAGGGCGCCTTCAACGGCTGCAACGGCCTCGCAGAGGTGACCCTCCCCGCCTCGGTGACCACCATAGGCGAAGGCGCCTTCAGCGGCTGCGGAAGCCTCACGGAGGTGACCATCCCCGCCTCGGTGACCCTCATCAGGGACAGGGTCTTCGCCAGCTGCGTCGGCCTCGCAAGCGTGACCATCCCCGCCTCGGTGACCTACATCGGCGAGGGCGCCTTCGCCAGCTGCAACAGCCTCGCGAGCGTCACCATCCCCGCCTCGGTGACCTTTATCTGCAACGGCGCCTTCCAGTACTGCAGCAGCCTCGCAAGCATCTATTCCCTGGCTGCCACCCCGCCGACGATAGGCGGCTCGCGAGCGTTTGAGGGCGTGGACAAGACGATACCGCTCTACGTGCCCGCAATGTCGGCACCCCTATACGCCACCGCCTCCGTGTGGAGCGATTTCAACACCATTGTAGGCATCGCCACCCAGGGCATCGACGAGGTGGACGGCATGTCGGTAGAGAGCGTGGCCGGCGCGATCGTCGTTGGCGGCGCAGCAGGACAGAGCGTGACTATCTTCGACATCGCCGGCCGCGTGGTCGTGCGCGAGCAGGCCGTGGAGGGCAAGACCTACACGATGCCTCGCAACGGCGTGTATCTGGTGAAGGTGGGCAACCATCCCGCAGAGAAAGTGGTGGTCGTCAGATAAGGTCTGAACATCCATCCCCTCCAAAAAAAACAAGGCGACACCTGGCGATTGGGCCAAGTGTCGCTTTCGTTTTGCTTTTTTAAGGGAACCATATACCTGTTGGCAGTTGTTATTGCGGAGACAATTCATCATTTTTTTAGGGGACTATATACCTGTTGGCAGTTATCCTAGCGGAGACAATTCATCATTTTTTTCATAGCAGACCTCGTCATTGCGGGCTTGACCCGCAATCTATTGCGACGGGTTCGAGACTCGTTGCCGGACAGTCTAGATTGCGGGTCAAGCCCGCAATGACGGAATACGGAAGTCTGGAATGATATTGAATGGCCAACGCCATCATCAACTGCCTGTTGCGTCTCTCGTTTGTGCCAACATGTATATAGTTACCTTTTTTTTATGGTTACCTCTAATTATTAGAGGTCACCTATAGTTACCTAAAAGAAGACTGATTTTTAGAGGTCGCCAGTTGGTCTGTTGCCAGGAGGGGCCATAAGGGTGGGAAGGTGATTTTCTGATTTTGGGAGGCTGCCTGAGAAAACGTGGGGCAACAAGAAAGCCTCCTCGGGGTGAGGGGGCTTTCGTTGCGTATAATATCAAAATAACTTTAGATTGCGCGCATCGCTGCGCTATATGTTGGGTTGTGAATGTTTCCCGTGGAAGGGGGGAGGATCAGCTGCATTTGCTCCAGCCGCAGTTGGGGCAGCTCTTGCATCCGCCGCTGTAGACGAGCTTGCCGCCGCAGTCGGGGCACACCTCGCCGGTCTCGGTGCCGTCTTTGATGTAGCGTTTGAGGGCGCGGCAGACGCCGTTCTTCCAGGTGGTGATGCTGTCTTCTTCGAAGGTGAGCTTGCTGATGAGGTCGACAACGTTGGGGATGGGCATTCCCTGACGGAGCACGCCGGAGATGAGCTTGGCGTAGTTCCAGTATTCTTTCTTGAAGGTGCGGGAGAGGCCTTCCATGGTGACTTTGTAGCCGTCGGGGTCGATGTACTGGAAGTCGTAGCGGGCGTGTTCGTCGCCTTGCTCTTTGGTGCGGATGACGAAGCCTTTCTCTACCCAGGTGGGGATGGCGAAGTTGGCGGCGCGTCCGGTGAAGATCTCATAGGGGCGGTGTTCGTACATGCCTACCACGGCGACCCAGTCTTCTTTGTTGTTCTTGAAGCGGAGGATCTCGCATTCGAGCTTCTTGGGGCGTTTGGGGGCTTTGGTCTCGCCGAAGTGGGTCTCCTCTTTCTTGCCTTCGCTGGTGGAGACGAGCACGCCGGTGCGGCTGCCGTCGCGGTAGATGGTGCAGCCTTTGCATCCGCTCTCCCAGGCGGTCTGGTAGATGGTGCTCACGACCTCCTTGGTGGTCTCTTTGGGGATGTTGACGGTGACGGAGATGGAGTGGTCGACCCATTTCTGGATGGCGCCCTGCATGCGCACCTTGCTCACCCAGTCGATGTCGGCAGAGGTGGCTTTGTAGTAGGGCGAATGCTCGATGACTTTGTTGAGGTCGGCGTCCTTCATGGCCATCACTTCCTCGACGTTGTAGTTGTTGATGCGGAGCCAGTCGATGAATTTGGGATGGAAGACGTTGTATTCCTCGAAGTAGTCGCCGTTTTCGTCTTTGATGACTTTATGCTTGGTGGTGTCTTTGTCGTTGGGGTTGATCTTCTTTCTGCGTTTGTAGGAGACGAGGAAGACGGGCTCGATGCCGGAGGTGGTCTGGGTGCAGATGCTCACGGTGCCGGTGGGTGCGATGGTGAGGCAGGCGATGTTGCGGCGGCCTTTCATGACCATGCGTGCGTAGAGCTCGGGGTCGGCCTGGGCGATGCGCTGGACGAGGGGGTTGAGCTTCTCGCGGTTGGCGTCGTAGATGGGGAAGGCGCCACGCTCTTCGGCCATGGTCACAGAGGAGCCGTAGGCGGCGAGGGCGAGGGTCTGCTGCACTTTGACGGAGAAGTCGATGGCTTCGTCGCTGCCGTAGCGGAGGCCCATAGCGGCCAGCATATCGCCTTCGGCGGTGATGCCGAAACCGGTGCGGCGGCCTTCGAGGCATTTCATCTTGATGTTGAGCCAGAGGTTCTTCTCCACGCTCTTGATCTCTTCGCTCTCGGGGTCGGTGTCGATCTTGGCGATGATCTTCTCCACTTTCTCGAGCTCGAGGTCGATGAGGTCGTCCATGAGGCGCTGGCCCATGGCTACATGTTTCTTGAAGAGGTCGAAGTCGAACTCGGCCTGGGGGGTGAAGGGGTTCTTCACATAGCTATAGAGGTTGACGGCCTGCAGGCGGCAGCTGTCGTAGGGGCAGAGGGGTATCTCGCCGCAGGGGTTGGTGCTCACGGTGCGGTAGCCGAAGTCGGCATAGCAGTCGGGGATGGACTCGCGGGTGATGGTGTCCCAGAAGAGCACGCCGGGCTCGGCGCTCTGCCAGGCGTTGGCGATGATCTTGTTCCACAGGGCGCGGGCGTCGATCTCCTTGACGACGGTGGGGTTGGGGCTGTCGATGGGGTATTGCTGGATGAAGGGCTTGCCGCTCTTGACGCATTCCATGAACTCGTCGGTGATCTTGACCGACACGTTGGCGCCGGTGATCTTGCCTTGCTCGAGCTTGGCGTCGATGAAGTCCTCGGAGTTGGGGTGCTTGATGGAGATGGAGAGCATCAGGGCGCCACGACGGCCGCCTTGGGCTACCTCGCGGGTGGTGTTGCTATAGCGCTCCATGAAGGGCACGATGCCGGTGCTGGTGAGGGCGCTGTTCTTTACGGGGGTGCCGTTGGGACGGATGTGGGAGAGGTCGTGTCCTACACCGCCGCGACGTTTCATGAGCTGGACCTGCTCCTGGTCTATCTTCATGATGCCGCCATAGGAGTCGCTATTGCCGCTGTTGCCGATAACAAAGCAGTTGGAGAGGGAGACGATCTGGAAGTCGTTGCCGATGCCGCTCATGGGGCTTCCCTGGGGAACGATGTAGCGGAAGTCTTTCATCAGCTGATAGATCTCCTCCTCGCTCATGGGGTTGGCATATCTGCTCTCGATACGGGCAAACTCTCTGGCCATGCGGCGATGCATCATATCGGGGTTGAGCTCGAAGATTTTGTCGCCGTCGCGTAGCGCATATTTGTTCATCCATACGTTGGCAGCCAGTTCGTCGCCTTTGAAATACTCTACCGACGATTTCATGATCTCTTCGGGAGTATACTGCTTCATTTCTTGTGCTTTTGACATGATTTCAGGGCTATATTGTGGAGCTATTGGTGTTATTTCAGTTTTCTCTTCTTGCGGGGTGGCTTCGTGTTGGTTGAGGGTGGCGGTTGTCTCTGCTTCGGGAGCAGCTTCGGGTGCGGCTTCTGCTTTGAGGGCAGCTTCGGGAGCGGCTTCTGCTTTGAGGGCGGCTTCGGGAGCGGCTTCTACTTTTGGAGCTGCTTCGGCGGCCGGAAGGGGCTGGGGCTCGGGTTGAGGCTCGGGCTGTGCCTTGGACTCCTCGGTCTCCTGCTTGGGGGCAACGGGAGCTTTGGGCGTCCGTTTCTTCTTCGGTGCCGGTTTGGGCGTTTCGTCGCCTCCAAAATCTAAAAATAGGTCCGTCTGCATTGCCGTTATTTTTGAATTATTAACACAACCACAACAACTTAAACCAACATTCACTTTGTGCTTTCGGACTGCTAAAATACAACAATACTTTCAACCCTCATAGCCCTGAGCAAATTAGTTATGAACAAGTATTCAACAATCTTTGTAAATGCCCAATCTACAATGTCTTACGAAAGCATTAAAAGTCCAAGGGCATCTTCCTCCATCAAGAAGGAAACAACCGAAACGATCACCTATAGGTAACCTCTAAAAATTCAACGTAATGATAAAGGATATTAAAAAATATTACTTTTTCACGCTTTTAGCTTCGCTGACATTGCCGCGTCTCAGCAATATTCAAGCAAGCTTGATATTGCCTTCGACTATTGCAATGTTCGATTCTGAACGGCATCTTTCTTCTTTTCACTCAGTTTTGAAGATACAAGACGTTGCTTGGGTTCGGAAAAGCCTGCAAGCAGTCTTTTCTCTCACTTTGCGCAACGTTACAATGCACCGCATTAGTTTCTCTGACACTGCCGCATCTCGGCAAAGCAAGCGAGCTTGCTCTGCTCTCGATTTTTGCAGTGTTGCGCCTTCGTTCAAAGAAGAAACCTGCTGACTTCGTCTACGTTGCTTGGCCTCGGAATAGCAAATGTATTTGCTCTCCTCTCGGCTTTGCAACTCTCGCCCATAATCAAAAATCGTCTGAAACTGAATTTTTAGAGGTTACCTATATAATAAAAGGAAAGAGGCAGCGCGCTGCCTCTTTCCTGTGATCTGTAGCCCCTGGGGGAATCGAACCCTCATCAAAGGTTTAGGAAACCTCTATTCTATCCGTTGAACTAAGGGGCCGGGGTAGGGTGATGGAAGTAAGGAGGGCTCGTCCTCGGGGAGCTCCTTGGGCTCCTTACTCCCTTTCCGCTATTCCCTATTTGAGTGTTCTCTTGATCTCGATGATCTCGTATGCCTCAACAATGTCGCCGACTTTGATGTCGTTGAAGTTCTCGATGTTGAGACCGCAGTCCTGTCCGGCAACGACTTCCTTGACATCGTCTTTGAAACGTTTGAGGGAGGCGAGCTTGCCGGTGAACACAACGATACCGTCGCGGATGATGCGCACGTTGTGGCTGCGCTGGATCTTGCCGTCCAGGCACATACAGCCGGCGATGGTTCCGACCTTGCTGATCTTGAAGGTCTCGCGGATCTCGAGGTTGGCGACGATCTTCTCCTGGGTGTCGGGAGCAAGCATGCCTTCCATAGCGTCGTGGAGCTCGTTGATGGCGTCGTAGATGATGGAGTAGAGTCGGATGTCGATCTTCTTCTCTTCGGCGTTCTTGCGGGCCTGTACGGAAGGACGGACCTGGAAGCCGATGATGATGGCGTCGGAGGCCTCGGCAAGCAGCACGTCGCCTTCGGTGATCTGACCCACGGCTTTGTGGATAACGTTGACCTGGATCTCCTCGGTGGAGAGCTTGATGAGGGAGTCGGACAGTGCCTCTACAGAACCGTCGACGTCGCCCTTGACGATGAGCTTGATCTCGTGGAAGTCGCCCAGAGCACGGCGGCGGCCGATCTCTTCGAGGTTGACGCGGGTGGTGGTTCGCAGGCCTTGCTCGCGCTGGAGCTGCTGGCGCTTGGAGGCGATCTCCTTGGCCTCTTTCTCGTTCTCGGTAACGTTGAAGGTGTCGCCTGCCTGGCAAGCGCCGGTGAGGCCGAGGAGGAGCACGGGCTGCGAGGGACCGGCTTCTTTCACGAGGGCGTTACGTTCGTTATACATGGCTTTCACTCGGCCGGAGATAGGACCGGCAACGAGGGGGTCGCCCTGACGGATGGTGCCGTCTTCCACAAGGAGCTTGGCGACATAGCCGCGGCCTTTGTCCAAGGAGCACTCGAGAACGGTGCCTTTGGCGCGTTTGTTGGGGTTGCCCTTGAGCTCGAGCATCTCGGCTTCGAGGAGCACTTTCTCCAGAAGGGTGTCGACGTTGAGACCTTTCTTGGCGGAGATGTCCTGGCTCTGGTATTTGCCGCCCCATTCCTCAACGAGGAGGTTCATATTGGCCAGCTCGGTCTTGATGCGGTCGGGGTCGGCACCGGGTTTGTCGATCTTGTTGATGGCGAAGACCATAGGCACGGCAGCGGCCTGGGCGTGGTTGATAGCCTCGATGGTCTGGGGCATGATCTTGTCGTCGGACGCGATCACGATGATAGCGATATCGGTTACCTTGGCACCACGGGCACGCATGGCGGTGAAGGCTTCGTGGCCGGGGGTGTCGAGGAAGGTGATCTTTCTTCCGTCGGCGGTGGTTACCTCGTAGGCACCGATGTGCTGGGTGATACCGCCGGCTTCGCCTGCGATGACGTTGGTCTTTCGGATGTAGTCGAGCAGGGAGGTCTTACCGTGGTCGACGTGGCCCATGACGGTGACGATGGGGGTGCGGGGAACGAGGTCCTCGGGGTTGTCTTCCTCTTCGATGCTGTTGATGGCTTCGGAGACTTCGGTGGAGACGAAGTTGATCTCGTATCCGAACTCGTCGGCGATGAGCTTGATGGCTTCAGCGTCGAGGCGCTGGTTGATGGAGACGAAGATGCCGACGCTCATGCAGGTGGCGATGATCTTGGTGACGGGGATGTTCATCATGGTTGCCAGCTCGTTGGCGGTAACGAACTCGGTGACCTGGAGCATCTTCTGGTTCTCCATCTCCTGCATCATCTCCTCTTCGGCGCGCATAGCCACTTTCTGGCGTTTCTCGCGGTTGTGCTTGGAGGTCTTGGATTTGCCCATGGGGCTGAGGCGGGCGAGGGTGTCGCGGATCTGCTTCTCGATCTCGGCGTCGTCGACCTCTACGGGTTTATCTTTGCCTTTGGCTTTCTTGTCTTTGCCTTTATTCTTGTCTTTGTTGCGCTGCTGGTTGCTGTTGGGGTTGGGCTTGCTGCCGCCCTTGTTGTCGCGTGCTGCGTCTTTGGCTGCTTTCTCGGCAGCGGCTTTCTCGTCGACCTTCTGGCCTTTGAGGCGTTTGCGTTTGTGGCGCTCGCCTTCGGTCTTGGGCTTGTCGAACTGGGCGAGGTCGATCTTGCCTATGGTCTTGGGGCCTTCGAGTTTCTGATATTGGGTCTCGATGAACTCTATCTTCTTCTCTTCTGCTGCGGGTGCGGGGGCGGGAGCCTCTTCGACGACGGGAGCGGGGGCCTCTTCAACGACGGGGGCGGGAGCCTCGACGGGCTTCTCTGCCTCGACGGGGGCGGCTTTCACCTCGGCGGGTTTGGCGGCTTCCTTGGCTTTGGCTTTCTTCTTCTCGGCGGCAGACTTCTTGTCGGGACGGACTTTGGTGTTGAGCGAGCTGAGGTCGATCTTGTCGACGATGCGCACTTCGGCGTTGAAGGCCTGGCTGCCTTCTTTGGAGCCGGCTACGGAGGAGCTGATGACGATGGGCTCTTTCTTCACCTCGGGCTCGGGGGCTGCTACGGGCTCTGCAATGGGCTCTTCGGCGGGCTTGGGGGCAGGTGCTGGGGAGGGTTCGGACACTGCTTCCTTGGCTTTGGCGGGAGCTACGTTGCGGATGACTACCTGTTCGTCTTCGTTGTTCTTGCGGGCCTCTTCGGCCATCTTGTTTGCGTCGATAACAACGCTTTCGCCACCGACGATCTCGATCTTGTCGGCACTCTCTTTGGCGGCACGGTCGGCCTGATATTTGGAGGCGATGATTTCGTACTGCTCGGCGGTGAGGCGCGTGTTGGGGTTAGAGTCTATTTTGTGGCCTTTCTTGCCCAGGTCTTCTATGATGGTCTGGATGCCGACGTTGAATTCCTTGGCGGCTTTGTTTAGTCTTACTGTTTTCTGTTCTTCTGACATATACCCTCCTTTTTTAATGTTTATGTCTTATCAATTGGTAGAGGCTGATAAGCGCTTGTTCTTCTTTTCTGATAGGGGAGGGGGGCCGGATTGGGGGCTCCCTCCTCTGTGTGTTTGCGGCTCCTGGGGCCTATTCTTCGTCGAACTCGGATTTGAGGATCTTGATGACGTTCTCGATGGTCTCTTCCTCGAGGTCGGTACGTTTGATGAGGTCTTCCTTCGAAAGGGCGAGCACGCTCTTGGCGGTGTCGCAGCCGATCTTGTAGAGCTCGTCGATGATCCACTGGTCGATTTCGTCGTTGAATTCTCTCAGATCCACGTCTTCGTAGTCTTCGTCGGTATCACGGAACACTTCGATCTCGTAGCCTACCAGCTTGCCGGCGAGCTTGATGTTGTGGCCGCCTTTGCCGATGGCGAGGCTGACCTGGTCGGGAGCCATGAAGACTTCGGCTTTCTTCTCGTCTTCGAGGATGCGGATGCTGCTGATCTTGGCGGGGCTGAGGGCGCGCTGGATCATGATGTCGACACGGGGAGTGTAGTTGATGACGTCGATGTTCTCGTTGCGGAGCTCGCGGACGATGCCATGGATGCGGCTGCCTTTCACACCTACGCAGCTTCCTACGGGGTCGATGCGGTCGTCGTAGCTCTCGACGGAGATCTTGGCGCGCTCGCCGGGAACGCGGACGACGTTCTTGATGGTGATGAGACCGTCGTAGATCTCGGGAACCTCGGCCTCAAGCAGGCGCTCCAGGAAGATGGGGCTGGTGCGCGAGAGGATGATCGAGGGGTTGTTGTTCTTCATCTCTACCTTCTGCACGACGGCACGGATGGTGTCGCCTTTGCGGAACCGGTCGCTGGGGATCTGCTCGCTCTTGGGGAGCACGAGCTCTATCTTCTCTTCGTCGAGCACGAGAATCTCTTTGTTCCAGGGCTGATAAACTTCACCAACAATAACTTCTCCTACTTTCTCTTTGTATTTCTGGAAAATCTGCGATTTCTCGTAATCCTGGATCTTGCCTACGAGGTTCTGGCGGATGGCCAGGATCTCTCGGCGTCCGAACTCGCTCATGTAGATGGGCTCTGCAATTTCCTCTCCAACCTCGAAGTCGGACTCTATCTTGATGGCTTCGGAGTAGGCGATCTCGCGCTTGTCGTCCTCTACGGCGTCGTCTTCGACGATGGTGCGGTTGCGGAAGATTTCAAGGTCGCCTTTGTCGATATTTACGATGATATCGAAGTTGTCCTCGCTGCCATAGTGCTTAACGAGTGCCGAACGGAACACGTCCTCGAGGATGTGCATCAAGGTCTCGCGGTCGATGTTCTTCAGGTCTTTAAATTCCGAGAAGGAATCTATAAGGTCTAAGGTCTTCATTATATGATTTTTTTAGTTCTATTCGTTGTTGGGCTCCTTCTTGCCGGCGCTCTTCGGCGGCAGGGGCTAGAAGGTGATGATGATGGTGGTGGTCTTCACGTCCTTGTAGCTGAACTCGATGGGGTCAAGCGGAGCTTTCTTCTTGCCGTGGGGGGGCTGGATGCGGAAGCTCTCGTCGGTGGCTTCGAGGAGCTCGCCTTCGAAATGCTCGCCTTCCATGGTGGTGACGCTCAGGCTCTCGCCGATGTTCTTCTTGTACTGGCGGGGCAGCTTGAGGGGGCTGTCGAGACCGGCGGAGGAGACGTTGAGCTCGAAGTCCTCCTGCTCGCGGTCGAGGCTGCCCTCGATGGCACGGCTCAGGGCTACACAGTCGTCGATGGTGACGCCATTATCGCCGTCGATGTCGACGAAAATGCGGTTGTTGGTAGTGATCTTCAACTCAACTAGGAATTTGTCCGAACCTTCGAGGTTGCGGTTCACCACGTCAAGAACATGTATCTTATCAATCATCTTATTCCGTTTTATTCTTCATTTGTGATATGAAAGAAGGGTGTCCCTCGGGGACGCCCTCTCTCGAAATTCATGATGCAAAGATACGAACTTTTTTTTGATTGTGAAAATAAACTTTTCTTTTGCTATGGATACGGTGCTGTAACTGTTTGTCTTGTAGTGTTTTGTGTGGTTGTAAAAATAGCGTCCTTTGTTCCGTTGCGGCGGCTTTTTTGTCGCCGTTTCCCGGCTGGTGTCCGCCTTTTTGCCCTCCCTGTCACAGGCCGGTCGCCGGGGAGGAGCTCTGCAGCAGGGCCGGGTCAGGGCCGCTCTAGCATCGCGTTGCTGCCACGGCAGAGCGGCTCTGGAACGGCGCAGCAGGCTTGTTGCCCCATCCGGATGGGGTGGTCCTTCCCGCGGCATCAAAGAAAAAGCAGATGCCCATCCTGGCGGCGGGCATCTGCTGGAGATCTAGCGGGTGACGAGTCTTTATCGGGCAGCCTCTTCTTTCTCCTCTTTCGGAAGGATGAGGTTGAGGACGACGGCCATGATGAACACTACGGCGACGCAGTTCTGGGCGAAAATGGTGCGTATGATCTCGGGGAAGATGTTGAACATGTCGGAAGCGGCGGTAAAGCCGAGACCGATGCTCAGCGCGAGGGAGACGATGACCATGTTGCGCTGTGAGAATCCGCAGTTGCCCAGCATCTTCATTCCGGCGAAGAGGATGGAGCCGAACATCATGATGGTGCAGCCACCCAGCACGGCTTGCGGGATGGTGGTGAGGGCTTTGCCTACGGGCGGGATGAATCCGGCAACAATCATCACAACGGCTCCGGTGGCGATAGCGATGCGGTTCACCACTTTGGTCATTGCTGCAAGACCGACATTCTGGCTGAAGGAGGTGATGGGTATGCAGCCGAAGATTCCGGAGAGGCTGCTCACGAAACCGTCGCAGGCGATGGCGCCGCTAAGCTCGCGTTTGTTGGCGTCGCGTCCCAAAGCGCCCGAGGCGAGTGCCGAAGCGTCGCCGATGGTCTCTGTGGCAGACACGCAGTAGATGGCGATGATGGAGAGGATGGCGCCGATGTTGAATTCAGGCTTGAAGGGGAGGATCTTCACAGGGAATCCGCTGGCGTGCTGGCTGAAGCTGGTGAAGTCGACCATCCCCATACAGAGAGAGACGATATATCCTACCACAAGTCCGATGAGTACAGCTAAGGAACGCCAGGTGCCTTTGGCGAACACCTGGAAGACAAGGCAGACAAGTAGCGTTATGGTTCCGACAATCCAATTGTTGGCAGCGCCGAAATCGGCAGCACCCTGTCCTCCGGCGAAGGAGTTGGCTCCTATGGGCAGAAGGGAGAATCCGATGCCGATAACCACGGTGGCAGCAACTACGGGAGAGATGATCTTGAGCCAGTATTTGGCGAAGAGTCCGAGCACACCTTCGAAGATACCTCCGATGATGACTGCACCTATCAGCACGTTCATGCCCATGGTTGAGGCAATCCCGATGGAGAGGGAGAGGAAGGTAAAGCTGATGCCCATCACGATGGGCAGACGCGAAGCAAAGAAGAGCTGCACGATGGTGCCGATACCTGCTATTATCATGCAGTTCTGGATGAGGATCGCGCTCAAGTCGCTGTCCAGACCGATGACTCCCGCAAGGATGATGATGGGGGTGATGTTGCTGACGAACATGGCCAGAACATGCTGCAAACCGAAAGGAAGGGCTTTGAGGATGTTCACCTTCCCGTCGAGCTGATAAAGATTATTGTTTTCCATAAGCTTGTGGATTTGTTTATAAAGAATCGTTTGCTGTCATTTTTTTTCCTTATGAAGTGGTACCCCGTGGAATGGGGCGAGGTTGTCCGGGAGAGCCACTATCGTTGTTCGCGGAACTTGATGGTGTTGGTCTTGTCGTCCATCTCGTCGATGATGGCGATCGACTCCAGGCGGTAGCCGGCCTCGCGGAGGTCGCGGCCGCCGTTCTGCTGGCCTTTCTCCACGGCGACGCCGAGGCCTACCACCTCGCCGCCAGCTTGGTTAACGATGTCTATCAGAGCACCGAAGGCTTTGCCGTCAGCTAGAAAGTCGTCAACAATGAGGATCTTTTCGCCTTTGGTGAGATAAGGGCGGGAGACGAAGACGTTGTTCATCTTCTTGTGGGTGAAGGAATAGGCCTGCGAGATGTATTTGTCGTCGGTATTCGTCACAGCAGCACCTTTCTTAGCAAAGACAACAGGCACGTCGTACATATTGGCCAGCATCACGGCGATGGCGATGCCGCTGGCCTCGATAGTGAGCACTTTGTCTACCTGCACGCCCTTGAAGCGGCGCTTGAATTCGCAGGCAATCTGACGCATCACGTCAATGTCGATCTGATGGTTGAGGAAGTTGTCAATTTTAAGCACATTGCCCTCGTACACTCTTCCGTCGGTGGCAATCTTTTCTTCAAGAAAATTCATAATATCAGAAGGAATTATTGGTCAATAATAATTAGTTTAATGGATTTGCAAAGATACGTATTTTTTGCAAATATTGAGGGGAAACAACGCGTTAATTCGTGATAAATTTTCTCTATGCTGATTATTAGAGTTTTATAGTGGTGTTCGTCTGCCGTTCACAGAAGCGGAATTCTGGCAAGGCAGGAGGAAAGCGGCTAGGAAGGTGGATTTGCCGAGGAATTGTTGCTCTGGTGCCGGTCTTTCGTCGACTGGGGTAAAAAGAAGAAACCCTCCGGTCGGGGGAGGGTTTCCTTGATTATGTGTTGGGATAATACCGCAATCGGCTTAGTTTCCGCCAGCCATACCGCCGTCGCAAGAGATTACGTGGCCGGTAACGTAGCTGGAGAGCTCGGATGCGAGATAGAGGACGGTGTTGGCAACATCGTCGGCTTTACCGAAGCGTACGAGAGGGATAAGCTTCTGCCAGCCCTTCACGATGTCCTCGGGAAGTGTTGCGGTCATGGGGGTTTCGATGAAACCGGGAGCGACAGCATTCACACGGATGCCGCGGCTGCCAAGTTCTTTGGCAACGCTGCGGGTGAATCCGATAATACCGCTCTTCGAGGCTGCGTAGTTGCTCTGGCCATAGTTGCCCTGGAGTCCAACAACGGAGCTGATGTTGATGATGGAACCGCTTTTCTGACGGAGCATGATAGCAGAAACTTCCTTGGTCATGCAGAATACAGAACGGAGGTTGACGTTGATAACGGCGTCCCACTGTTCGGGAGTCATGCGGAGCAGGAGGCTGTCCTTGGTGATACCTGCATTGTTTACAAGTACGTCGATGCTGCCGAAATCGTTCTTTACGGTTTCAACAAGAGTCTTTACTGCCTCATAGTCGGCAGCATTGTTGGGATAGAATTTCACCTTTACGCCCATAGCCTCGATCTCTTTGGTGAGGGAAGCGGAGTTTTCGTCCTCCTTAAGGTCGGTGAAGGCAATGTTAGCGCCGTGCTGAGCAAGCAGCAGGGCAGTGCAACGACCGATACCACGGCTGGCACCGGTAATGAGTACGTTTTTATTTTCTACAAGTTTCATTTTCTTTTGGGGTATTGTGTATTAAAAAGAATAATAGGATGTTGATAGCGGATTCGTCAACTTCGTATTTCTTGCTTTTAATATCAGTCTTGATTTACTGCTCGTTGGGGATGAGGGCGAAGGAAAGGTCTCCTTTGATGGCCATCTTGCCATTCACCATGCCTTTGGCTTCGCAGAAATAGAGGTGGCCGCGCTGGTCGACAAGCTTGGCTTCTACTTCGAAGACATCACCAGGTTTCACCTGCTGTTTGAAGCGTACATTGTTGATGCCGGCATAGAGAGGAGTCTTGCCTGCCAGTTCTTCTTTGAGGAGGAGTGAGCAGCTCTGTGCTATGATCTCACACTGGATCACACCAGGAACGATGGGGTTTCCGGGGTAGTGGCCCTGGAGGAAGAATTCGTCGCCACGTACGTTGTATTTGGCATGTGCGATGCCGTCAATCAGTTCCACCTCGTCAACGAGGAGCATAGGCTCGCGGTGAGGCAGATAGTTTTTTATTTCTTCTCTGTTCATAACTTAGAGGGCTTTAAGTTGATGACTTTAGTCTTTAGTGATGTAGGACCGTGTGGTTCTTCAACCTCCTAAAGACTAAAGTCGGGAATCTGCAAAGATTAGATCTTTCTGAAAGCGATACTAGCATTCTGACCGCCGAAACCGAAGTTGTTGCTGATAGCTACAACAGGCTTAGCCTGGACAGCGGTGTTGGGAGTGTAGTTGAGGTCGCACTCAGGATCGGGCTCAAGGAGGTTGATGGTGGGAGTCACCACCTCGTTCTTAAGGGTAAGAACGGAGACGATAGCCTCGAGAGCGCCGGCTGCGCCAAGGCAGTGGCCAGTCATAGACTTGCTGGAAGAGATGAGTGCCTTGCGAGCCTCATCTTCGCCCATAACCATCTTGAGGGCCATGGTCTCAGCTTTGTCGTTGAGGGGGGTTCCGGTACCGTGTGCGTTGCAGTAGAGAAGCTCGCCGGGTTTCCAGCCTGCCTCCTCGAGAGCCAGCTTGATGGCGCGGCTCTGGGTGCTGCCGTCGGGACGAGGAGCGGTGATGTGGTGTGCGTCGCAGGTGTTGCCATAGCCGCAGATTTCTGCGTAGATCTTAGCACCGCGAGCCTTTGCGTGCTCGTATTCCTCAAGGATGAGAACACCAGCACCTTCACCCATGGTGAAGCCAGCACGGCGGGCGTCGAAAGGCAGAGAAACGGTGTCTGCGGTCTCGTTGCGGCTGAGAGCCTTCATGGTGAAGAAACCACCTACAGAGAGGGGGGAGATTGCAGCCTCGGTACCACCTGCGATGATGGCGTCAGCATAGTTGTTCTTGATGGCGTGGAAAGCCTCGCCGATAGCATGGCTGGAAGTGGCACATGCGGTAACGGTGGGGAGGCAGGGTCCCTGAGCGTTGAACATGATAGCTACATTACCTGCAGCGATGTTGCCGATCATCATAGGGATAAAGAGGGGAGAAACGCGGCTAGCGCCGAATTCCTTGATAGCATTGGCCTCTTTGATAAAGGTGTGGATGCCACCGATACCAGAGCCGATATAGCAACCGAGACGAGAGGGGTCTTCCATCTGGAGACCGCTGTCGTTCATAGCTTCCAGGGCGGCAGCCATTGCAAACTGTGCATAACGGTCGTTGCGACGTGCAGCGTTCTTGTCAAGACCTGCAGCAACGGGATCCCAGTTCTTTACTTCGCCAGCGAAGTGTACGGGGAGTTCTTCCTCGGGGAAGGCTTCGATTTTGGAGATACCATTTTCACCAGCCACGAGTTTGTTCCAATAAGAGGTGACGTCGTTAGCGAGAGCGGATACAACGCCCAAGCCGGTAATAACTACTCTTCTCATTTTATTCTATTTTTTATTGTTATCTTTGATAAGGCGACTCTTCGTCTGCGACTTTCCTGGATGCTGATGCCCAATTCTGTTTAGAGCTTCTTTTCTCCGTGTCGCTGTGTGAGAGTCCTATTTGTTTTCTTTGGTTGATTTATTTCTCCATGCTCCATTTCATTACGGCGGCGCCGCTTACGAAACCAGCACCGAAGGCGCTGAACACCAGCTGCATGCCGGGGCGAAGCTTGCCTTCTCTGTGCAGCTCATCCAGCAAGATGGGGATGGAGGCAGAGGAGGTGTTGCCGTAGTGCTGCAGGTTTGTGGGGAATTTCTCTGCAGGCTGTCCTACGAAATTGCGTATAGCATCGATGATGCGGAAGTTGGCCTGATGGAGCACATAGAGGTCGACATCGTCGGGTTTCACGCCCGATTTGTTGAGTACTACGTCGACATCTTTGCAGCAAGAGGTAACAGCGGTGCGGAATACACCTTTGCCGTCCATCTGCAGGGGCACGTGCTCTTCAATACCGTCCTCGAAGGGGGTGGGCTCCATGGCGTGCTTATACCATAGCACGTCGGGGATGGAGGTGGTAGCAGTGTGGATTGCTTGGAGGTCATCGCCTTCGCTGACTACTATAGCGCCTGCTCCATCGCCGAAGAGGATGGAGGTGGTGCGGTCGTGACCTTTCCAGTCGCAGAATTTAGAAGGCTCTTCAGCGCAAAGGATGAGCACTTTCTTAGCGCGGCCGTTCTGGATGAAGGACTCGGCGATGTCGAGGGCGAAGATGAAGCCGGTGCAAGCGCAGTTGATGTCGAAGCAGGGGCACTGGGCTCCTATTGCTCCTTGTACCACGCAGCTCATGGCGGGAGTTACATAATTGTTGGCTACATTCGAACAAATAAAGTAGTCGATCTCCTTGGGGTCGACGCCAGCGTTCTCGATAGCCTTCTTGCAGGCCTCGATGCCGAGGTCGATCAAGGTCTCTTTGCTGCACAGATGCCTGGTCTCGATACCGGTGCGGGTGCGGATCCACTCGTCGGTAGTGTCGAAGTGCTCGGTCATCATCTCGTTGGTGACAACCAGCTTAGGCAGTGCGCTTCCTGTACCAATAATTTTCATTTTACTATAATTACCTTAATTAGTTATGCCGGGGCTCCGTACTTGGGCCGACAAGCCCCGGCAAGAGGAATATCAATTCTTAGGCCATTACGCAAGCCATGTGCTTTGCGATCTCGCCACGACCCATGACAACGAGGTTGCGGCAGGATTCGAGGAAGCAGCCGCAGCGTGTGCTGTCGAGGAGGAGCAGGTAGCCCATAACGATGTAAGCGAGAGCCTCGGTGAGACGGCGGTCGGGACTTACCTCCAGCTGTTTTGCTGCCTCTTCGAGTTTGTGGTAGTCCTCGGTCATCTTCTGGAGCTGGGCGCGGATAGCTTTGATCTCTTCGGCGTTCTCAACGCCTGCTGCGAGGGTGGCCTCGATCTGTGCGTCGTAGTCGGCGATGCACTTAAGGTAGGTGCCGCCGGCGATACCCTTCACTGCAGCAACAACCTGGAGCTGGGAGGTTCCTTCGTAGATGGTGAGGATGCGTGCGTCGCGATAGAGACGTTCGCAAGCGTATTCGCGCATAAAACCGCTACCACCGTGAACCTGGATGCTGTCGTAGGCAGTCTGGTTAGCCCATTCTGCAGCCATCAGCTTGACCATAGGAGTGAGAGCGTCGGCGATGCGGGAGTTTTCCTTCATGTCCTTGCGCTCTTCGGGAGTAAGGCTGCGAGTCTTCATGATAGCTTCGTAGCTCTTGGTGATATCAACCTTGCGTGCGGTCTCGTAGAGAAGGCTGCGGCTGGCGTCGGTCTTGGTGCGCATATCGCGGAGCAGATCCTGAACGAGGGGGAACTGGTCGATGGTCTTGCCGAACTGTTCGCGCTGCGAAGCGTAAACTTTAGCCTCGCGGTAGGCGGCTTCTGCCAAACCTACGCTCTGTGCGGCAACGCCGAGGCGTGCGCCGTTCATCAGAGCCATAACATATTTGATGAGACCCAGCTTGCGGTCGCCTACAATCTGAGCGGGAGCGTTCTTGAAAACGAGCTCGGCGGTGGGGGAACCGTGGATACCCATCTTGTTTTCGAGACGGCGAACGGTGAGGCCGCCATCGGCTTTGTCATAGAGGAAGTAGGAGAGACCACGTCCGTCGGTGGTTCCTTCTTCGGAGCGAGCCAGCACGAGGTGGAGCTGAGCGCCGCCATTGGTGATGAAGCGCTTCACACCGTTGAGGCGCCAGCAGTTGTTTGCTTCGTCCCAGGTGGCTCTGAGGCGTACTGCCTGGAGGTCGGAGCCTGCATCGGGCTCGGTGAGGTCCATGGAGCAGGTGTCGCCCTTACGAATGCGGGAGAGGAATTTCTCCTTGAGCTCTTCGCAAGCAAACTCGTTAACGGTTTCTGCACACTCCTGGAGGCCCCAGATGTTGGCGAAACCTGCGTCGGCGCGGCTGATGATCTCGGCAGCCATCACGTTGGGCACATAGCCGAGGTTGAGTCCGTCGTATTTGCGGGGGAGGGTCATGCCGTAGAGACCTGCGTCGCGCAGCGCCTCGTGGTTGGCTGTGGTGCCTTTTGCGTAGACAACCTCGTTGTTTTCGATATGGGGACCTTCCTGGTCGACACTTTCTGCGTTGGGAGCGAGAACCTCACCTGCGATCTCACCTACGAGGTCCATCACGAGGTCGTAATGTTCGATACCCTCTTCAGCGTTGGCGGGAGCGTCGGCATATTTGCCGTGGTCGGCGAAGTTCATCTCTTTCAGAGTCACCGCCTTCTTCATCTCGGGGTGATTCAGATAAAATTTAAGACTTTCGTTATCGCTATAGAAATTCATGTTCTTCTTTGTTTTGAGTATTAAGTTTAGAGTTTCGAGCTTTGGGGTTATTGTCTTCTTTCGAAAAACTTGTCAACCTAGCTTCTGATTCTCTTGTAACCTTCCATCAGCATGGGGATAACCTCGTTGAGGTCGCCGATAATGGTGTAGTCGGCGATGGCGTTGATAGGAGCCTCGGGGTCGGTGTTGATGGAGATGATCTTGGCACTCTGCTCCATGCCGGCACGGTGCTGGATGGCGCCGCTGATACCGCAGGCGATGTAGAGTTTTGGACGTACGGTGACGCCGGTCTGGCCGATCTGGCGTTCGTTCTCTGCCCAGCCAGCGTCGACGGCAGCGCGGGTAGCGCCTACCTCGGCACCGATCTGCTTGGCGAATTTGTGGAGGAGGTCGAAACCCTCCTTGCTTCCTACGCCGTAGCCGCCGGAGACGATGATGCCGGCAGCGCCGAGGTCGACGAGGCGCTCTTTGATCTCGCGGTTGATGATCTTCACAGCGTCGTCTTCGGCTTTGAGGTATTTGTTCACGTCGAGTTTCACGATCTGGCCCTTGTGGTTGGCGTCAGCAGCCTCTTTTTTCATCACGCCGGGACGTACGGTAGCCATCTGGGGGCGTACGTTTCCTGCGGTGACGATAGTGGCGATGATGTTGCCGCCGAAAGCGGGACGGATCTGGTAGAGGATATTTTTGTGTACTTCCTTGGTGCGGTTGTCTTCGTAGTCGCCGATCTCAAGCTTGGTGCAGTCGGCGGTGAGGCCGCAGCGGAGATAGGAAGCTACGCGGGGAGCGACGTCGCGACCCTTGCAGGTGGCGCCGAACAGGACGATGTCGGGCTGCTGCTCCTGGATCAGACCGGTAACGATGCTGAAGTGGGGGAGGGTGCGGAAATAGGTGAGACGCTCGTCGTCGGCAGCATAGATGGTGTCGACACCGTAGGGATAGAGTTGCTGTTCGAGGTTAGCCATCTTGTTGCCCAAAGCAATCACTTCAAGCTGACAGCCGAGGGTGTTGGCAATCTGGCGGCCCTTGGAGCAGAGTTCCAGGGTAACGTCGGCCACTACGCCTTTCTCGTCAAGTTCGCAATATACTAATACATTCTTCATATTGGGAATTCTTGTTTTTCTTGTTTTGAATTATTTGATGATTACCGTGCAACGGCTTAGAATACAACGCCCTGGAGGTCTTTCCACATCTGCTCGATGGCGGCAGCTTCGGCGGGTACGTTAACATTCTCTTTCTTGAGCAGAACGACGTTCTCGATCTGTTTTACCTTGGTGGCGGAGCCGCCGAGGCCGAGGCGATCCAGTTCGGGATTCACGTCGTCGGCGTTCCATTCCTTCAGTTTCAGGTAGGGACGTTCTTTCCACATCTCTTCGGCGGCAGCCAGGTTTTCACCGGCTTCGCTGGGCATCTGAGCCTTGTAGTATTTGAGCATACGGTCGGCAATGCGGAAACGGCACTCGGGAGCGGTGCCACCTACGGTGACGAGCAGAGGAGTGGGGGCTTCCACCACCTCGATGCCCTGTTCCAGGCGGCGTACGATGGTGAGTTTCTCGCGGGTTGCGTTCACGAGTTCTTCGGCATAGGTCACCTGCTGCATCTCGAGCTTCTCGGCAACCTGAGGGCCTACCTGTGCGGTGTCGCCGTCGATAGCCTGGCGGCCGCAGAATACCAGCTTCACGTCGCCCAGCTTCTTGATGGCGCAGCTGAGGGCGTAGGAGGTTGCCAGGGTGTCGGAGCCTGCAAAGCGGCGGTCGCTCAGCACGGCGCCGTCGTCGGCACCTCTATAGAGTGATTCACGAATAATTTCGGCGGCTTTGGCGGGACCCATCGAAAGCACAAATACTTTTGCGCCGGGGATGGAGTCGCGTACCTTGAGAGCCATTTCAAGAGCGTTCAAGTCTTCGGGGTTGAAAACGGTGGGCAGAGCAGCACGGTTCACGGTGCCGTCAGCGTTCATAGCCTCCTTACCCACATCGTGGGTGTCGGGTACCTGCTTAGCAAGCACGACTATCTGAAAAGTTTCTTGGTTTTTTGTTTCCATGAGTGCTATTATTTCTTTTTTTCTTTTTCAAATAGGGTTAATAAATCATTTTTCTTTTCACGCCGGTACACGCATTATATTTTATATAATATTTGTTTCCAGTGTTTTACTAATTTTTTTAACAAATTATCGCCTAGGCAATAATTATACAAAGATAATAAAAATATTTGAATTTGCGCAGATTATGTAAAATTTTTATCACCAACAGCTGTTAATAAATGTTGATAAATGTTAAAAATCTTTTTGTTTGGCTTCTTTTTGTCGTTTTTGGAAACCGGCGCCGATGCTACTTCGACGCCATGATGCCCTTCCGGCTGCCGGCTAGAGAGAAGCAGGAGGCTGGGAGCGACGCTCGGGCGACGTTCCTGCTGGGGCTGAAAGGGGGTGCGGGAAGGGAGAAAAGGAACTTATTTTTTAACAAAAAATTTGCTCATATATTTCTCCATAACTCGGTTGATGGGCTCCGAAATTTTGAGTCGGTAGACGGCCGATATGGCGACGATACCGAACACGGCGCTTCTCATCACGGCGTCGGTCAATGTGCTTATTGTCAAACTTAAGTGGAGGCTGCTGATCATTGGCGTGATGGTGCGTCCCCAAAGCCAGTTGAGGGCGAAGAGAACGCCGATGAGGGCTACGATGACGAGTTGCTTTTGGGAGAAGATGGTCACTCTCTGGCGTCTGCCCAGAAAGAGCAGCAGCACCGCGAAGTAGAGGATGTAGGCGAAGAGCGTTGCGCCGGCGCTTCCGTTGAGTCCCCATAGCGGGATGAGGTAGTTGTTGAGCGCTATTGCCGATGTGGTGAGGATAGCGATGAAGATGAGCGAGAAGGGGTAGAATTTCGAAAAATTCAATATATCGGTGCCTATCGAGCAGGAGGAGTTCACCACCTTGGCCATGCCCAGGATGAACACCACGCCGAAGCCTCCCATATACTCGTCGCCGTGGGGGATGAGGGCGAAGAGCGCGCTGATGTTGATCCAGATGAAGAAGAAGATGAGGGTGCTCACCAGCAGCTGGTGCAGCGCCACCTGCTGGCCGAGACGGTTCACCTCGCCCCAGTCGTCGTCTTTCACAGCCTGCGAGATCAGCGGACGCGAGATGGCGCCCAGCGAGCGGTAGGGCACCTCGACGATGTTGGCTATGTAGGAGGCGATGGTGTAGACGCCTGTGAGTGCCAGGCCCTCTTTTGCACCTAGGAAGAGCGAGTTGATCAAGGGGATGTTGCCTGCCAGCACGGTGGCGGTCATAAAGAGGGTGTAGATGCAGATCTCCTTCAGCGTCTTCCTGTCGACAAAGGCGAAGTCGATCTTGAACGAGATCTTGCCCAGGCTCAGCAGGTAGAAGAGGTTGAGCAGCATAGCCACGCCGTAGGAGGAGCAGAAGAGGATGACGAACAGGTCGAGCGAGATGAGCCCTTTGCCATAGAGCAGATAGCACACCAGGTTGAAGACTCTCACGCCTACCTCGCGCACCATCTTGGGGATGGTGATGCGCATCAGCACGTTGGCGTTGGTCTCGAAAACGGTGAGGTAGAGGGCAAAGAAGGTGAGGGGCAGCAGCAGGTAGAAATAGTCCACTATCATCGGTGCGCGCTGGGCGTAGAGCCCCATTATCGAGCCTTTGAAGAGGAAGAAGCAGAGGGTGAAGATGGCGAAGCCTATGAACGGCAGCAGTATCGTCCAGCCGAAGAAGCCGTGGTCGCGCTTCTCGGCGTCTTTGAAGAAGGGGTAGAACCGGAGGATGGAGGCGTTGGTGCCCAGCTGGGCGAGGCCGGAGAAAAGCATGGCGGCGTCGACCATGATGCGGGTGAGCCCGATCTCGTCCTGCGTCAGACAGTCGGTGAGAACGAAAAAGGTGGTGACGAAACCGATGGCGATGCCCAGATAGTTGGCCAGCGCCCCTTTGATGCTTTGTCGTGCTATTACGCCCATTTTTTTTTGAGGTTGGAGTTTAGGGTTCGGAGTTTAGGGTTCGGGATGGTGTTGGGTTTCTTGCTATAGTTTCATATGGCTGTCGATGATGATGGTTACGGGGCCGTCGTTCACGAGCGCCACCTGCATATCGGCGCCGAACTCCCCTGTGGGGACGGGTTTGCCCAGGCTTTGCGAGAGCTGGGAGACGAATTTTTCGTACATCGGCACCGCAAATTCGGGTCGCGAGGCCTGAATATAGCTGGGACGGTTGCCTTTTTTGGTGGACGCCATGAGGGTGAACTGGCTCACCACCAGTATCTCGCCTCCTTCCACCTCGGTGATGGGCAGGTTCATCACGCCGTCGGCATCGTCGAAGATGCGCAGCTGCACCACCTTGCGGCACAGCCAGTCGATGTCTTCCTGGGTGTCGGCGTCTTCGATGCCGACGAGGATCAGCATTCCTTGTCCGATGGCCGACTTCTGCCGTCCTGCTATCGTCACCGATGTCTCTTTCACGCGTTGTATTACCAGTCTCATAGCTAGTCCTGTTTTTGTTCGTCTCTTGTGCCGGCGGATTGCCGTTTTGCCGTTTTGTCCTTATGGTAACCTCTAAAAATTCAACGTAATGATAAAGGATATTAAAAAATATTACTTTTTCACGCTTTTCGATTCTGAACGGCATCTTTCTTCTTTTCACTCAGTTACAATGCACCGCATTGCGCCTTCGTTCAAAGAAGAAACCTGCTCGCCCATAATCAAAAATCGTTTGAAAATCAATTTTTAGAGATTACCTTATCCTATTATCGTCAGCTTGGCGAATTTCAGTATCAGTTTCTTCTCGCCCACGCCTTCAAAGAACACCACGGCTATGCGGTCGGCGGCGGCTCCTTCGATGGTGAGCACGCGTCCGGTGCCGAATTTGGCGTGTGCCACTCTCATGCCGGGCTGTATGGCGCCGATTTCGGCGGCGCTGTTGGCCATGGTGGGGGCGTTCTTGGTGTTCTCTATCTTTTTGAGGTTGCGGCGCACCTCCTGCTGTTTCTTTTGGAACTGCGGCGACATCCCTGTGGGCTTCTGGGCAAAGCCCAGGCGGCCCTGCGGCAGCTCGCCAGGCTTGGGGAATGCCGAGCGTTTGCGGAGGTATTCGATGCAGTTGGGGTCGATCTCGTTCACGAAGCGCGAGAGCTCGTTGCAGGTCGAGTTGCCATATTGGTAGCGTGTGAGGGCGTGGGTGAGCACGAGCTCCTTCTCGGCGCGGGTCACGGCTACGTAGAAGAGGCGTCGCTCCTCCTCGAGCCCGGCGCGGTCGGTGCTGCTCATGAACGAGGGGAAGATCTGCTCTTCCATGCCGGCAACAAAGACATGGGGGAACTCCAGGCCTTTGGCGGCGTGGATGGTCATCAGCGACACCTTGTTGCCTTCGTCCTCGCCTTTGTCTTCGCTGGTGAGCAGGAGCACCTGCTGCAGGAAGAGGTCGAGGGTCTTGAGCTGTCCGCCCTGGGGTGTCTCCTCGGCGAGGAGGTTGTCGAGGTCGATAGTGCCGTCTTTGCCCACGGTGGTCGCCCCTTCCTCGTTGCCGGGGGTGATGAGGTCCTCTTTTTCGCAGAACTCCTGGACGCCGTTGAGGAGCTCCTCGATGTTTTCGATGCGGTTGGGGTTGTCGGGGTCGTCGTCCTCGCGCAGCAGCTTCAGGATGCCCGAGGCGTTCACGATCTCTTTCGACAGGGAGTAGGCGTCGGTGGTGTACACCTTGGCGCCGAACATCTTGATCATGGTCACAAAGCTCAGGATCTTCTGTGTGATGCCGCTGTTGAGCCCCAGGGCGAAGCTGTTGATGTTCTCGAACACGGTGCAGATGCTCACGTCGTTGTCGGCGGCAGCCAGGCGCACTTTGTCCATGGTGGTCTGTCCGATGCCGCGGGCGGGGTAGTTGATGGCGCGCAGCATCGCCTCGTCGTCGTGGGGGTTGATGGCCAGGCGCAGGTAGGCGAGCACGTCCTTCACCTCCTTGCGGCCGTAGAACGAGATGCCGCTGTAGATGCGGTAGGGGATTGACATCTTGCGTAGGGCGTCTTCCAGGGCGCGGCTCTGGCTGTTGGTGCGGTAGAGGATGGCGAAGTCGCTGTAGGCGCTGTTTTCGGCCAGGTGGGTGCCTTGGATAGACTGGGCTATGTAGGTGCCCTCGGCGCGCTCGTCGTCGGCAGAGAACACGCGTATCGGCTTGCCGATGCCGTTGTCGGTCCACACGTGCTTGTCGATTTTGTCGCGGTTTTTCTGTATGATGGAGTTCGAAGCCTCTACAATCATTCGTGTCGAGCGGTAGTTCTGCTCGAGTTTGAAGAGGCTGGCGTTGGGGTAGTCTTTCTGGAAGTTGAGGATGTTGCGGATGTCGGCTCCGCGGAAGGCGTAGATGCTCTGCGCGTCGTCGCCCACCACGCAGATGTTCTGCAGCCTCATCGAGAGCTTTTTGACGATGAGGTACTGGGCGTAGTTGGTGTCCTGATACTCGTCGACGTGGATGTACTTGAAGCGGTTCTGGTACTTCAGCAGCACCTCGGGGTAGTCTCTCAGCAGCACGTTGGTGTTGTAGAGCAGGTCGTCGAAATCCATCGCCATAGCGTTGCGCAGGCGCTGGTTGTACATCTGGTAGATCTGGCCTATGAAGTTGCGCTTGCCGGCTTTGTCCTCGGCCTGGATCTCCACGTTGTTGGCATACTCTTCGGGCGAGATGAGGTTGCTTTTGGCCATCGAGATGCGGCTGAGCACGTTGTTGGGCGAGTAGGTCTTCACGTCGAGGTTGAGCTGCTTCACGATCTGTTTGATGGCCGACTTCTGGTCGTCGGTGTCGTAGATGGTGAAGGTCTTGATGTAGCCTATCTTCTCTGCCTCGGCGCGCAGGATGCGGGCAAAGACAGAGTGGAAGGTGCCCATCCAGATGTTGCGTGCGTCGCCACCCACCAGCTTGATGATACGCTCCTTCATCTCCCCGGCGGCCTTGTTGGTGAAGGTGAGGGCCAGGATGTTGAAGGGGTCCACCCCTTTCTCTATGAGGTGGGCAATGCGGTAGGTGAGGGTGCGGGTCTTGCCCGAGCCGGCGCCGGCGATGATCATCACAGGACCCTCGGTGCAGGCTGCCGCCTCGCGTTGTGCTTCGTTGAGCTGGGACAGGATTTCTGACATGGTTCTTTCTTTTCTTGCTCTTTCAGATGGGTTCGACGTTGTGTTTCAGGCGCTACATTCGCGTAATATAATATAACGCGCGCTTATCCTTTTTATTGTGCCGAAGATGAAATTATCCTTCTCCGTAGACTCAACCACGAAGTGCAACACCACGATGCAAAGATAGCAAAAAAATCTGTTTTGGAGTGGAAAAGACCGGAAGTTTCTATGGTCTGAGGGAGGGGCGGACCTCAGGCGGGGCGATGGCGCAGGTAGGGCTCTGCTGGGCCGCACCAGGGCCGCACCAGGGCCGCATCAAGGTCGCTTGCAGATGTTGTTCCTCTGTGTGTTTGTTGTGGATATCGCGACGCAGGTGCGACCTTGGTGCGGCGCTAGCCTGCAACAAGGATGCTGATGAAGAGAGGAGGGCTTCTAACACAAAAGCCGGGGGATGCCCCTCCCACGGATGGCATCTCAGCAACGAAAACAGGCCTCCCGTGAGCCTCATCGACCCAACAAGGAGCTGCTGCTCGCCCCAAAAAGGCTGTCAAGAAATACAGCAAGACTTTGGCCTCGTAGAGATGTAATGCTTGAAATCGACTCCAAACTATTTCAAGTCAACACATTAGCCAACTAGCATTACAGCATTACAGCATTACAGTCGGAAAAAAGTGTATCAACAACACCCTTATATACTATATAACTAATTAATTATTAATAATATATATAATCCAAAGGTGCTGTGTATACCTCTCATATTTGGACTGTAATGTTGTAATGTAATGCTCAACGGCAGCTCTTCACTCCCTAAAAAGCAACAAACCAATAAAATACGATTTCACACTCCCCAAACCTCCTGTAATGCCAAAGCTCGAAAAGGGGACAGAATGCCTCAAACTGCCCCTCTCACAGGCCTCAAAAGAGATGCATCAACCTCTCGTTCCGATGCTTTTCCCCATTTTGGATGCTTATATGAGCGAAACGGAATTTCTTAACCCCGACCAAAATTGGAAGGAACCATGCGGAATGATTGTGGCCTTGGTATTCGTCATTGCGGATTCGGTCCGCAATCTATACAGCCAAGCAACCCGGTCGCGATAGATTGCGGCAGGTTTGCAGACAGCCTTGGGTTTCGGCAAAAGAATTCCGTATCTTTGCAAAAGAGGGAAAAGGAGGGGGAGCCGACGAAGATAACCTCCGTCGGTATTGGTGGACAATATAAGAAAGTTTAGGACAATATGAGAAAGTATAGGACACTTCTTG
>JAKSMR010000032.1 GCA_024400495.1 Bacteroidales bacterium | reverse complement strand
GCAAGAGCGCATGACGATTCAATCCATGCCGTGGCATGACGTCACGGCATGCTTCTATTTCCGTTGTTAAGCGTTTTGCCCATACAGTGCAATGTTAAAGTGCTGTTCCGGAAAAATCAACTTTTTTCATTCACCAGCTTGCGCAACCCGAAACGATGTGCTATACTGTGAACCGTTGCGAGGCAATGGATGCCGAACTCCGAAACAAAACTAAAAGAACCAAAGGAAACCTAAGATGAAAAAGCTGTATGTCGAAATGACTCGTCGCGAGAAAGTGGACTTCAACTGCCGAATGGTCGCAGGTTGGATTATGGGCGAGGTCGGCACTGTCATGCTCCCATTCATAGACGGATCCTACCGCGTTCTTGACTGCGAGTCAAAATGGGCTTCTCTCGACATCGTGAAACTCTGCGACTTCCTGGGTGTGAAGTGGGATGGAACTAAACATCTTCATGACGTGTTGAAAGATGCCGGCTACAATGCAAAATCCGTCGTCGGCGGAATCGTCATCGTCTGCTGACAGGACAGAACCTCACGACAGGATCCCGATTAAAGCAACCGAATCAAACCAAAGAGACTTAAAGATGAAAACAAGCGAACTCGTCAAATACCTGGTTGGATCTCTCGCCGAGAACGGAGATCTTCCCGTCTATGTCATTTTCAATGGGAAAATTGACGGCAATCCGGGCGTGACCGTCAGCGACGACACCGTATACATTGAAGGCGTTTTGGCATAAGGACAAAAACGGGAAGGAGCCAACAGATGTCGACTGCAAACTTCAAGTGCATGAAGGGATTTCCGCTGATCGTCGCCGAAGACGTCTATGCGAAGGTGTGTCCCGAGTGCGGATGCTCGATGGGAACGGACGATGACGCGTGCAGCGAGTGCGGGGCGGATCTGTCCAGCGTCTCTCCGTCGTACGACGAGCCGCCGATGACAGACGTTGAACTGAACATGACGGCCTGCGCCAACAGAATCAATGACGGACAGGATTTCTTCTCCGTCTCCGTTGAGAGCGGATACTATGGCGGTCTCCAGTTTTTCGTCGAATCCCAAAACGGCCCAGTGTCCGACATGGACGACGACGATGCGCAATACTACTACGGAGTCTCCCAGGAAGAGGCTCTTCGTCGGGAGTCGACCGCGCGCGAGTTCGTCGTCAAGGGTCTAAAGAACGCGGCGAAAGAACTCGGTCTCGTCGAGCTTTCCGTCTTTGGAAGGGCCAGCAATGGCGAAGTCTTCTACTCCATGGTCGCCTGACAAGCTTCATTCTGAACTATGAAAGAGTACATAATCACCTACAAGGGGCGGTCATCATGCGCCCTCCAATATGTCACGGCAGTCTCCAGGACGACCGTGTACCTCTCGGACGATCCATCCAAGGCGATTCGCTACACGGACCTTGTTAAAGCCGGACGCAAACTCAAGAAGGCCGTTCGGATCTTCGCTTCTAAATTCGCCGAAGCAAATCCGCAATTTGAACTGCACGCAATATGCGACTGAATGAAAGGAAATTGAAATGTCGAAAGAAAACTACAAACCATCCTATCTCTATCTCCGCGACGAGGCGAAGAAGTCCGCCATTGAATTTCCGCGCGACCGTCTCGGAAACGGCGACGCAATCGTCTATTACGACGTCCTCATCGTTAAACTGCAAGACGGACGCACCGACATCGTCACGGCCTACGGCGACGGCGCACACGTCCGGGGAGCTTCCTCGCAGATGCCGGACGGCGCGTTCTATAAAACCGACGTCGTATGGCACAACATGCAGATCGAGCGGGCTCTGAACGAGGCTGTCGAGCTGACGGCGATTATGGAAGGAAAGGTCGTCTACAGATTCCCGAAGGCCGTCTGAACCAATTCCCGACTGCGTCCAGTGCGGTTGCGCACCGCACCTGGATGTGGTATCATCGTAAACGAATCCGCCAACTACAGAAAAGGATTTACATGAACAACAGCAGCAAGGGGTCGTCGAAGAAGGCATGCGCCCCATTTCGGCATCCAAAGGACCTAGCGTCCTGCATCGCCCTGGTAGAGGCTCTGTACGAGCTTCCCGAATCGAGAGAAGTCGTCCTCGACCGGTTTCGCGAACTCAAACGGGCGAAGGAGGCGGCGCGATCAGAACTGAAGAGCCTTCCTTCCCAGGTGAGGGAGCGCATCATCAGAAAGCAGCGGTCGGCGGCCGGCCAGCAGCGTGCGGAGGAGATGTGGAAGAAGGAGCAGCCGGTCGAACGCCCGGTTCTTCCGAAGGATCGCGATTCCATCCTGAAGATTGCCCGGAAGGCGCTATCGGACGGAGGATTCATGGAGGTCGCCGTCCTGAGAGTGGTCACGAGGGATCGGAAGAAGGGGTATGTTCGTCCGGAACGCAGAACGGCAGACCAGAACAAGGCCATGTCAGAACGCGCGTCCAAAAACGCCAGGACGGCCGGATCGTCAAAGAAGACGGTTACTGGCAGATTCCGAGAGGCTGTCATGGCGAACATGCGAAAGGCCGTCCAGACACTCATAGCGACCAAGGCTACGTCCAAGATGATCTCGTATGGAGGAGAGACGCACGACATCAAGGAGTGGTCGAAGATTCGCGGGCTGTCATATACCGCGATGCGCAACCGAATCAGACTGTACCCGGTCGATATCGCGCTGTCGCCGGAATTCGAGTCGCTGTCGAAAGGATTTCGCTCCATCCACGGCAAGAACACGCGCCGTCGAGGATCGAGGAAGGGCGTGGTGAAATGAACGAGCCTCCGAGCGAGATTCTCGACATTCCGGTCTATAGGAAAACGCCGGCGAATGCGACAGCTTATTCCGCCGGTCGCCTGGTCGGATCAGTTGCCGTATGGCCTTTTATGCTGGCGAAGAAGATCCTCGGTCTCGTCAAGTCGCTGTTCTGGAAGGTTCTGTTCATTCTCGCGACCACGATTGTGTTCCTTGGATGGCTCGCAATCATCGCGTCTCTCGTCCTGCTGATCTTCTGATACATTTCAGGTCTAATGCAACGCGTCATGTTGGGCGGCGAAAACGCCGTCCAATTTTTTTGTCTGTTTTTTTCATTTTACCTATTGTGCAACACAAAACAATGTGATATACTATTCCCCGTCGCCTGCCTGGTGGTGGTCGACAAACTAAAACAAACCTAATAAAACCTAAAACGAAAGAAGAAAAATGAAGATCACTCTTGAAAAGTTTCGCGAGCTTGCAAAGGCTAATTACGCCGCTCCGGCTCCAGTCCGAAGCAGTCTTCTTGAAAACGATGTCACTCTAGGTGAAAATCTTGTCGTATACCTGCTGGAGATGGCAGACGAAAAAGGCGAGATGAAGCCCTTTGAGGTCTCTGTTGGCGAGTTTGATATCGAGATGTCCTATGCCGAAGAGGAAATCCAAATTGGGCTTCTGAAGGCCTTTCCGGATGCGTGGGAAATGTTTGGTGACGATTGGTACTTCCGTCTTGGGATCGATTTCGACCCTCGCACCACGCCTACTGAGAATCCGTCCGAAAACGGCGTTTGGGAGGGCGTATGCAAACTTAGAGACGGAGACTATTACAATGGGAAGAAGTGGCGCGTGTCCCGTCTCACGATAGACGCAGTCATCTCGGAAAAGGCGAAAGCCTACTTCCTTGAAAATCCGTGAAGTCTTCATAGGAAGGTTATGCACAGTATCAACAGCCGTCCCGAAAGGGGCGGCTAATTTTTTTGTTTTTTTCATTTCGCCTATTGCACAATACAGAACGATGTGGTATACTATGCGGTGTTGCGAGGCAATGGGCCGAGCTGAACCGAATACAAATAACCAAACCAAAGGAAACAGAAAATGGCGAAGAAAGTCAATAGCGAAGTCAACATGAGTGCGGCGTGCGAGGCGGCAGCAAAGGTTCACGCATATGCGGCGACGTTTCTTGTAGATCTTCTCAATGCCGACCCTTTTGGAGCGTGTACGCAGTTTCTTCCCGATCTCATCTCAAAGGCCGCCACATTCCAGTATGTTGTGATGGATGTCGTTGATGATCTTGATGTCTGCAATGGGGTGGCTGAATCGTTCAGGCATGGAGTATGTCCTAGTCCTTGCGGGCTTCACAATGTGGACAAGATCGCATCTGAAGCCTTCTTCTCGATTGTTGTCAAGGCAAAGTCGGCTATCGCATACCTCGGCGACCTTGCGACGGACGAGCTCAAAGAGGCGTACAAGGAGCTCGTGGAGGAAATCGAGTCGTGTGACCGCTCGTACTTCCAGACGGGCTTCAAGGCATAACGAGCGGGTGTGGTTCAAAATGAAAAGGCAGAGGCTATGCGCCCCGGCCTTTCTTGTTTTCCGCTCCAGAACGAATGGGAGGGCTAGTTCACCGACCTCCAGGATTCAGGATGATCCGCTGGTTCGAACTCCCCCGAAACGCAAGAGACGAATCCTTCAGCTCCTCGATGAACGGTCCATCCACCAGAACGTCGACGTAGGACAGGCACTCCTTTGTCGTCGCGTCTGCTTCAAGTTCTTCGAGCGTGTAGCCCGACCACAGCCAGATGTCCTTGTCCTTGAACGTCGACTTGACCTCCTTGACAAGTCCGAGAACGCATGACCGGTTGTCGGACAGCACCGACATCGGTTCGCCGCCGAGGATCGACAGTCCTTTGCAGTATGGCTTTGCGAGCTCGTCGAAGATTTTTCCCTTTGCGGTGGCATCGAAGGGCTTCCCGAAGTCCGGGTTCTGGGCTTCGGCGTTGTGGCAGCCTTTGCACTTCCTGCCGCATCCCGACACGAAAAGAGACACGCGGAATCCGGTTCCGTTGGCCGTGTCGCATTTATAGATCGAAGCGTAGTTCATATGTCAGACCTCCTGGTTCAGATTTCGACTCCGACGTGTTTCACGCGGTCTAATGTCTCGCTCTGCTTCCCGAGGTTGAAGGCCTCCGTAAACGATCCGGTGAGGTAGCCCGTCACTCTGCGAAGACGCTTGATGTTCTTGCTGCCGCACTTGGGACACGTGTCCGGAAGGTCGTCCGTGTAGCCGCAGTCCTCGCACGAGTCGTTCGGAATGTTTATGGCGAAGTAGGGGATGTCCTTGTCCATCGCGTAGTTTACGACCGTTTCGAGAGCTTCGACGTTGTTCTTGGTCGAGCTGTCCATTTCAATGTACGTGATACATCCCGCTGACGAGTAGCCGGTCAGCTGGGACTCGATGTCGATCTTCTCGAACGGTGTCAGCTTCTTCCAGACCGGGCAATGGATCGAGTTCGTGAAGTAAAGACGGTCGGACACGTTTGGAATCTCCCCGTATTTCTCCTTGAACTTCTTCATTGCGGTATAGCACAGATTCTCCGACGGCGTATTGTAGTTCCCGAAGTTGAGCTTGTAGCGCTGCTTGAATTCCGCGCACTTGTCCTTGTACATCTGCTCGACGCGCTTCGCTAGTGACATTCCATTTTCTTCGGTGTGGTCGCATCCGACGAGGATCTGGAGCGTCTCGGCAAGCCCGAGCTTCCCGATGGCCAGCGTCCCGTGCTTCAGCGCAGACCGGATTCCCTCCTCCGGCTTGTACCCGTACATCGTTCCGTTCTCGTACATGAATCTCGCCGACTTGGCCGGCTGGGAGCAGATCCATTCGAACCGTTCGATGAGCATGTCCTTGGCCTCGTTGATCTTCTTGTCGAGGATCTTCATGAATTCCTCGACGACGGAGTCCTCGAAGAACTGCTCGCACCATTGGAGCTTGGTTTCCTTCTCTTCAGCTTTACGCTTCCTCGCAATCTTCTTCTTCGCCTTCATGGCGAGAGTTGGAAGAATTATGGTCACGGGGCAGATGTTTCCGCGACCGTCTTTGAGCTGCACGAGCTTCGGATCGTCTGCGTTCACGTCCCATCCATTGGCCGTTCTGCAGCCCATTGTACTGAAGTACGTGCAGGGGTTCTCTGGATCGTATCCCTCGTTGCCCGACCAGTCGACGTTCGCATAGTTCGGATAAAGTCTCATCGAGGTAGACATCAGCGCAAGCTGAAACAGGTCATAGTTCGGATCGCCTGGATTTCTGTTGACTCCCTTCATGCACTGGAAGATTCCGCATGGGAAGATCGGCGTCTTGCCGAACTTTCCGACGCCCTTGATGCTTCCTTCGAGAAGAGTCTTGACGACCATGCGTCCCTCCGGAAGAGTGCATGTCCCATAGTTGATGGACGTGAAGGGGAGCTGGTTTCCGGACCGCGACTGGAGCGTGTTGAGGTTGTGGTACATGCCCTCGACAGCCTGTTCAAGTTCCTTCGTTGTCATGTCCATAGCATATACATAAGCATCTTCATGTGCTGCTTTGTATGCTGCACTATCAATAGACATATTTTCAGCAACTTCAAAACCAGGGGCAACAATACATTCAGATCCTGTAATATACTTGTAACCAATCAAAAAATGCTTTCTGAAAGATTTACGAACATATGGAACCATCGTCCAATCCAAATGTGTTGCGGACACTCCTCCGAACTGCTGAAGCGACTGCAGCTGGAAGATCACGGCGAGAAGCTGGAACGCCGTGTTGATGGAGCCTGCAGGGCGGATATCGCACTGTCTCGTCGTGAACCCGTTCGCGAGAAGCTTGTCGAACGGGATCGAGAGACAATTGTGGGAACCCAAAGCGTAGGAGTCGAGGTCGTGGATGTAGATTTCGTTGTTGAGATGATTCCTCGCCGCCTTCTTGGACACGAGATGCTCCAGCGCGTACTTCTTCGTAACGTACGACGCCATCTCACCCATCCGTCCTCCGAACGAGTTCTCGTCGACGTTCGCGTTCTGATTCTGGACGTTCGACGCTGTAAGTTTCTCCTTGAGAGCCTTCTCGTTTCTCGCCTGCTCTCTCTCGAACCTGTACTTGATGTACTTCTTCGCAAGCTCTCCGCAGCCGGCTTCGACGATCTTCGTCTCGACCATATCCTGGACGTCCTCGACTCCGAGCGCGTGGTCGCATCCCTCGGCCCGTTTCTCGATCTGCGACGCGATCCGTTCGATCCGAGCCTCCGTCAGCCTGTCTGCGGCGTCGACCTCGGCGTTCGCCTTTGATATCGCGTCGACGATCTTGCTCCTGTCGAAGGGGACTTCCTCCCCGTTCCTCTTGATGATGTTCATTGTATTCAGTCTCTTTGGTTGAGTTTCAAGATGGCACGGGCCTCCCGAGGATCTCCGTTCGTATTAACGGATTCAATCCTTGGAGGCCGTGCTTGGAATATTACCGTGTCTATGCCGTCGGGTCAAGAATCGTCAACATCTTGCGTTCCGGTCGTGCTTCCGCGTCTATCTGTTGTGAAAACGCCGTCGCACGATCCTTTTGAAAGTTTCCGCATTAAGAGTTTTGCCGACACGGAGCTTAGTCGTTCAACGCCAAAGAAAAAAAGTTGAAAATTTTTTTCTCAACCCACTTGCGCAAAGAGAAACGATGTGCTATACTATGACCCGTTGCGAGGCAATGGATGCCGAGCTCCGAAAGTCAAACCTAATAAAACGAAAGCGAGAACGAACATGAGCGTCATCATGGCAGAAGACAACACGATTCAGACCATCGCCGCATACATCGCGAAGATTCTGAACAGTCTCCACAAGTCCGGAACTCTGTCCGGTATCAGGTCTATCAGCGTGGACGCGGACTTTGAAAAGGCATTTTCCGACTGCAAGGATCATCTAGGAGACTACGATGCCAATTCAATCTTCCTCGCCCTCCGCAAATTGAACGCGAACGCCTATTGCTCCCGATACGGAGAGGAAGTTGAAGATCCGGTCGACCAGTTCGTTCCATATGAAGACTATCGCGAGGAAACCCGCCACGAATGGATGGTTCGTCTCTACAACATCGTCCGCTTCTTCGTCTACCAGTGCGACGAATCCGCAAACGACTACAACCCACTCGTAAAAGCCCTGTATTCGCTGAAGGACGGGCTTGCCAATTCGATTGCGCACGACGCCACCGTTGCGATGAATCTCCAATGGGGGAGGTTCTGACGTTAGCCCATTCTGATGTCACGGCGCACTCATTAGGGCGGATGCGCCGTGTTCCATTCTGTCCAACCATAAACCAAAGAGACCGAAGACATGAAGACAACCGAATACCGCCGTTGGACCGCAGTAGTCAACGGCTTTGTGTACAGCACGGTCGCCAAGACCGAGAAAAAAGCCAAGGCGAACATTCGCTTTCAGGCGGCCCGCAACGGGCTGTGCTGGCTCCGATCCGCAGATATTGAGGTCCGCGAGATCGCTTGACCAACCCAAATCCATTCCGATCACATCGTCCCGTTCCGCGCCATTTCTGGCGCGGATTTCTTTCATCCACCACCTGTTTGCTTTGACACATCGGCAACATCGAGAAAGGACACCCAAAAAAATGAAGATCAAAGAACTGCTGAACGCCATTCGCTGGGCGAAGAACAACCCAGGTGCGCTGATGAAGGCGCTCGACGCGTCGAAGGACGCCACCGCTCCGTCCGAAACTGCGAAAAAGCCACAGCCACCTCCACGGATTGACGAATCGGCAAAAGGCGAGTGAGTGATAAACGCCATTTGAAAGGATTTTGAAATGAGAAAGCTCTATTCGTACGCTCCAAGCAAGCAGCACACGTCGGTCCGTAACTACGTCGGAAGAAACCGCGACGGCATCGACGACTATCTGAACGCGAACGCGGCCCGCGTTCTCGCTGAAAAGGACGCGGCAAAGGCCGCCGGCAAGCGGTATCTCGGCCATGACATGGGGTATGCGAAGGGGAGCCTGAAGAGCGCGTTCACGAGGTCTCTCGGTCGCGCGACTTCTGGCGGCGGCGTCAACAAGGAAATGAGCCGTCTTCGCCGGCTCGGCCGCCCGACGTCCGTCGCGAAGGTCCGCAAGAACATGAAGGCGCAGCACGTCGTCAAGTTCGGCGTCGATCCGTACCACAGCTAATCCATCCAATCGGATCCGTCCGGCGTGACACCCGGCATTCGGAGCCTGTTTCTAAATCTATCCGTCTCGGGGAGCCAGTTCAAGCGTCTGGGTGTCACCTCTCCGGGGCGGATGCTTTTTGTCTTTACTCAGCATGTTCATTCCTACAGAGTCAACCGAAGAGTCTGAAAAGCTTTGCGCAGAGATCGCGAAGAAGTCGAAAGGGGTCTGCTTCCTCGGCTATTCGGGGGGAAAGGACAGCCTGGCGGCCTGGCTGTACCTCCAGAAGTTCTTCCAGCGGATAATCGTCTTCCACTGCGCCCCGTGGCCGAAGATGAAAAGCGTCTCCGACTACCTGGACTACGTCGAGTACGAGATGGGAGGCGTCCACATCCTGCGGATGATTGGAGAGGATTACCCTATGGCGCTGTACCGCATGATGTACCAGCCTTTCGAGGATTGCGAGGACATCGCGACGTGGGAGCTCGACGACTACTCGAAGCTCGACGTCCTCGAATTTCTCAGATACAAATTCGCGCTTCCAAGAGCCTGGTGCGCATTCGGAATTTCGGCCTCCGACTCCATCGATCGGGCGATCTACGTCAAGAAGACGGGCGGCATGAATCCGCAGAACAGGACGTTCTACCCGACTGGAACGTGGACGAGGAAGCAGATCGTCGACACGGTCCGCGACTCCGGGATCAAGCTTCCATCCTCGTACCGCTATCTCAACCGCACGATGGGCAACGTGCCGGGGATCGTGACGAACGAGGTGCTGAAGGCCCACTACCCAGAAGACTGGGGGCGCATGCTCGACCTGTACCCGCTGGCAGAGGCGAAGACGGTCCGAGAACAGATCCTGGATCGAGAGTGGGAGGCGTCGAGAAGGGCGTCCATCGAGTCGACCGGCGGTAGCGCCGCGTCCGATCTTCCTCCAGACGACTCAACCGACGAGTCGCTCTACGACGGCGACTGGATGGAAGACGACGGCGAGTGATCGGTCTGTCTTCATCTACAACAGTAGAAATTAACAATCGTCTTTAGACCCTGATGTTGGTCAGCGACAGCGACCAACGGTCTTTTTCATTGGCGAAAACACGTGTATGATACCGTAGAATTCCGGACGCGTCAATGGGCAAAGTCGGTTTTTATTGGCATTTGCGAAGATTGAGACCGAGGTTGCAGGGATGTAGAAAAAATCGAAAAAAGAATCAATCGCCTACTTGCGCAACAAGAAACGGTGTGGTATACTGTGCGGCGTTGACCACGCGATGGCGCGTGGGCATCGAAACGAAACAAAACGAAACGAAAGAGAGTAAGACAATGGAACTCACCTTATATCAGAAGAGCAAGCTCAACGCCGCCCTCCGCGCCTACGCCGCCGCAGAGAAGATCGTCAAGACGAACACCGCGATCATCAAGGGCATTGTCGTGTCGGCCGGCATCACCGAGTACGATTGCGACGGAGCGCATTGCACCTGCACCGAAACTCACCAAAAGCCGAAACTCGACGAGGAAGAAGTTCGCGCATATTTCAGGACGCTCGGCTTTCCAGACATTCCCAAATCCTGCTACAAGGCTGAGAAGACCGAGAAGACTTTCACGCTCCAAGTGACGGCTGCGTAATCCAAATTCAATTTCGGCGGACGGCTACGAATCCCTTCCTTCGTGGTCGTCCGCCATCTGTTCCACTCATAAAAAAAAGAGGCGAAAAATGAATTCGTTCAAGATTGAACATGAAGTCCAGGGGACGAGCATCGAATTCACCCCGTGCAGCGCGTCAAGATATGACGAGGGATGCCTGTCCGTTGAACTGGAGAATCTCCTTGACACTTCCGACGATTTGTCGTTTCCGCTCTATCCGGTCGAAGTCGGAGAGTTCATTCAGGTGCTTCGCGGAATCACGGACGAAAAGAGATTCGTCGATGAATGCGATGGAGACATCGTGTCGTTCAGCATAAAGCACGTCTACGGAGACGCAAAAGAGCCGGACATGGGCATTGGATGCTACCACATTTCCATTTCGGAGAGCGAAGATGGAATTCTCAAGAAAGAACTCTGCTTCGACCTCAATACATCGGAGGCGTTCGCGCTCTCGATTGCCATCGAACAGAAACTCGGCTCGATCATGTTCGGAGACTAATTGAAGCCTCGATCTTCTCCCGATACGACCTTAGTTTTCAAATTGTCATTGAATTGTAAAAAGTCGTTGACCATCACACTGGGTTATGATACCCTACGCCTACGTAGCAACCCAAGAGGGGTTGGGACGTAAAGTAAAAAAAACAAACCAACAAAAGCCGAGGGGAAATGGCAAACGAAATCGGACTTCTCTCCGTCCGTCGGACGGTTGTTCTAGACGCGGATATCGACCAGCTCGTGGTCGACGCCGCAATGGACAAGCACATGAACTATTCACGCGTCATAAACGAAGGCATGCGCCTCGCGTTCAAGGAGACGGGGCGCGTGTTGAGCGAACGCGGAGAGCGCGAAGTGGAGGCTATATTCGCTCGCAACAAAAAGAGAAGAGCCGAAACAAGGGCGAAGAACGCACGCGCCGCTCTCGAAAGGGCGAAGAAGCGCCTGGAAAAGGTCTTGAGGAGCGTTGAGGACGGAGACGCGTCCAAAGCGCGGGGCCTGTGAAAAGTCACGGGAGAAAAGGTTAAAAATGAATCAGAAGAGAACCAACTACTACCCGAAGTCAGACGTGCTGGAGATGCTCAGACGTTCAGACGATCCGACCGCCGTCGCCGTGCGAGAAGCCGCCCTCGCCGTGTCCGACATGCTCATCGACACGGACTGCTCATGCCGAGAACCCCTTGAGAGATTCGTCGCCCTGTTCGGACTGGAACTGACAGACTTCTGACGGAACGGCAATCTGCGTACAAGACGAATCCGATTGGAGTTTTAACATGATCACAGAAGAAATCAAGAAAAAGAGCAACGAGCGAATGGCGGAGATCTGCCGGCTGCACGGAATCGAAGACATTCCGTCCGTCGACTACCACGGTCCGTTCACGGGGAAGTTCATCCTGCCGTCCACCTGGTCTTCCGACCAGATGTTCGACGTGACGTCGGAATTCGCGGACGTCGAATGGGTGGCCGGACGCGACGGCATGTTTCTCGGAGCATACTACGACGGAGAAGGCGAGGAGTTCTCGGACGAGGAGGCGCGCACGTTCATCTTCGACGTGGACAAGGCTTTCTGCGTCTTTCGCGGAAGCGAAATGAAAGCACATGAAGCTGAACACGTAATCAAGATCAAGGACGAATGGGCGAACAATCCGGACAACGTCGTTCTCACTCTGCGCCACCAGTTCTTCGACGAAATCCAGGCCGGTCGAAAAAAAGTCGAGTACCGCGAGTACAAGGAATGCTGGGTGAAGCGTCTTCTGGGGCCGAAGGCGAAGTACGTCACGTTCCAGAGAGGATATGCCAAGAATGCAGAGAAGATGGTGTTCAAGGTCGACAGATACGAACTCGAAGACGCGGACGGACGAATCTACTCGCCGTGGAACATGCCGCCGATGCCGATTCCAGAGACGATCCTGATCCATCTCGACGAACGCGTTTTGTGACAGTGTGTGAAAGGAAAGAAATGAGAACAGTGGAAGTCATTCTTGTCAATGGCAAGGGAGAGACGAAGACCGTCGTCGTGCAGTCCAACAACATTCCGTGCGCGGCGCGGAACTCGACGATGCGAAATCCGGGATGGAAGTTCAAGTCGGCGAAATTCGTCGGTCCGCTCGGAACGGGACGCCGCAGCCTGGACGAGATCCACAGTGCGGTCATGCAGGGACGCAAGGTGTCGTCGTCCGAACTGTCGGCATACGTCCGCTCAAGAAAGGGCATGCAAACCGTCGCGATGATGCGCGGCGGAAGCCCAGGCTGATCCAGTCCGCATCAGATGCGCCCAATCCGCGCGCGTCCCGTCGCCACGGCGAGAGCCGTGGCTTTCCTGTTGTTGTATAATACCCGCTGTAAACACATGCCACAAAAAGGAATCCTCTGAATGTCCAAAGAAGAAAATGTCAACAAGAAGAACGACGCAGCAACCGTTGTGAACGTCACGCTGTTCTTCGCCCTCGTGTATGGCTTCTGGCTGCTGTTCGTCCTCGGAATCGTGTCCCTGGCATCCGTGCTGTCCTACAGGACCGGACAATGGCGCTGGCTGAATCTGTGCTGGCTCATCTTGATCCTTGCGCCAAATCTGTCTCTCCGTACCGGCAGGTCGAAGTAGCCGTCCTCATTTGACGGCTCGGCAACTGCTCGATGAACTACTACGAGCAGAGATTCAGCAACGCCTCGACGCCGACTGCGGAGGACGAGGGATTCACGCTTTCCGAGATCTTCCCGAAGAGAATCCGCAAGCCGACGCGTCCGCTCATCGAGCAGGTGCCGTGGCCCGACGCCCGCGTCGAGGTGTCGAAGGCCGTGTCGCTGATCAAGAGCATCCCACAGGAAATGCACCCGCGCGTCGAGCGGATGATGATCCGGCTGTTCCGTGGACAGTCGACGAGGGAGGGTTTGATGAACTGGCTCGTCGAAAAGTGTGGCGTCTCGGAAGCCAGGGCGAGGCTGATCGCCGACGACCAGACGGCCAAGATCTCGGAGGCTCTCCTACGGATCAAGTGGAGTCGTCGCGGCGTGAAGTACGTAAGATGGGTTCACGGAGAGTCGTCGGAGCCGCGCGACTACCATCGGCAGGACTGGGACGGGCGCAGCGCATCCGCTCCGAACGCCCTCAACGGTCTCGTGTTCCCGATCGACCAGCCGCCGGTCATCGACGTCAGAACCGGCGAACGCGGATACCCTGGACAGCTCGTCGGCTGCACCTGCCATCTCGAGCCCGTCGTTCCTCCTCGCCGCCGGCGATCCTCCAAGTGAATTGCGGATCGTCGTTCTGTCGGCGTTAAGAGTCTTGCCCATATAAAGTTCTGCCATTCACAAGTCCAAGAAAAAGTTGAAAAACTTTCTCAAACCGCTTGCGCAATGCCGAACAGTATGCTATACTGTGAACCGTTGCGAGGCGAGGCCGCCAAGCAAAACCAAATACAACCAAATCAAACCAAAGGAACGAAAAAATGAGCAAGGTCGTCACGCGCACGGTTTTCAAGAACCTCATCACCAATTCCAATGGGCTTCTCCCCGACATGGTGAACTTCAAGAACATCAAGGTGAACGGCGTCGTTCGCGGATGCTCCGGCTTTCTCCGCTATTCAAACGGAAACTACGTCTATGTCAACACGGAGCCCTCCTGTCTTTCGTCTCTCTCCGACAAGATCCTCTACCGCTCGGCGAAGAACGAAAAGGACTTCACGGGAGGCGAGAACCATTATGTCAAGCCGTCGTTCAAGCAGAAGCACGACTTCGACCTCCAGCGTCTCCTAGCAGAGGTCGCATACGGACGCTCGATGTTCTGAATGTTCTGAACACAATTGAGAACGAGGGTCGGAGGCATGTCGCTTCCGACCTTTTTTGTTGTCTTTTGACGATACGGCAATGCTCAAAGAGGAACCATCTGAAAGGCGTTTCGTATGACAGCAAAGGACATAATCAAGAGTGCGCTGATGGCGTATGGTGCGTACAAGCTCTTCGCCCAGGACGAGGATGAAACCGGCAAAAACGATCATGATCGGTTTTACGTACGTCCATCTGGTGACGACGAGGTTGAGTATTTCATCAAGGTCAAAATCGACAAGAAGAAATACGAGTCCCTGACCCATCCTTCTGAAGGAGCTGGCTCTGTTGACATTGCAAAAGTTCCAGTACATGACGAAGCGGTTGGCATGGACAGCACGGCTACCGCCGTTGCAAATGCCAGACGTCAGTGCGATTCGACAATCGAGCAATGCCGTGCCAGGAACAAACTGGCCTGTCCATATCATGGAACGCAGATAATCAAGGCTGACATTCTGGCTCGATTCCAGCAGCTTGGGATCAACGAGATTCCGGAGGTCGTCGCAGAGAAGGATGCTCGTGGAAGAGTCACTGGATCATACTTCATAAAGATTCCATGTGCCGACAATTCCTCCAGCAGACAGAACATCGAGCGCGCGATCAACCAGTTTCTCCAAACTCCTGGAGTTGATCCGGAGTCCATTGGAGACGCCGAATACGACTTCATGGACAACATGAACGAGGTTTCCGATCCGGATGGAAACGGAGTGGTTTCAGGAGAACAGTCCGGGTACATGTCATACTTCGACGTCGACGATCTGAACCCGGCGGCAGAAAACAATGGGAACGCCCATGTAGAAGCACAAGTGGAGAACCCGGAGGAAACTTCTCCACAAGAGCCGGAGAACGAAGAAACTCACGTTCAAGAGCCGGAACATCCGCAAGAATCGCAGACGCCTGCTTCTGAACCCACACAGGAACCCGCTTCTGCTCCTTCGGCCGAACCGGAGCTAGAACCTCCTGCGCAGCCGGAAGCTTTCATCAGACGACCAGAACATCCGCTGATTGCATCGATTGCCGACCAGCTGATGCAGAATGTCGACATTTCTGCTGCGTTTGGAGGCGACAGGGACGAACTGGTCGATTCCATACATCGCATCAAGGATTCTGATGACAACGAGTTGTCAATGCAGGATCGCCTGTTGAAGGCTTTCATGAAAAACTTCCTGACAACGGGAGAATATCGCGAAATGCTCGCGGCAAGATCCGAGACCGCGATTCCTCAAGACGACGTTACAAACTTGATTGCAAGGCTTCGTTCTGAAAACAGCAGAGAGGATGGAAGAAATCTTGCGTTGAACTATGTTGACTTTAGAGGCGTTTTGAACGGAACGAGATCTTCTGAAGAAGCCATGCAGGCAAGAAGGAACTTGATATGGGCGATGAACAACACAGAAATGTTCAACGGCCAGCAGCGGAGTACGTATCGTGAGGCACTTCGGGCCGTTGACAGCGCATACGGGCTCTCGCCAGCAGACGAAAGCGAGGGGTCTGCTGCTGGAGCTACGGAAGGACAAATGAGCGAGTCGGTCGAACAGACTCCATCGGCCCATTCGGAGCCATCCCCTCGCAACGAGACGGGCGAAGTCCAGATGGCGGAAGACGTTGACAAGGCGTCTAGATGGTGGGCAGAGTCCGGCGATCTGTCGGAAGGGGAGCGAATAGCGCATAGAGCCGCTATCGGACGTCTGGCTGACGGAACTGCCAGCCAGCAGGATCTTCAGTTCCGAGACGCGTATCTTGCCCAGTTCGACGACTGGGGCAGACGCGACCCGGCATTTTCGCGCGTGGCGGCGGCAATCAGAGGACATTCGGAAGCCGTAGCTGGCGAGACCTCGGCACCGCAAAACACCAACCCGGGAGAAGAGACCGTCTCTCCGCAGAGTCAAAACCAGGAAACGAGACAGGAACAAGCCCCGCAGTCTCAGACGGAGAACATGGGCGCGAGAACGGTCTCCCCATACGACGCCAACGAAACGATTTCTGGCGATATGGAAAGCGCGATTTCTTCAGAAATATCAAGAGCGACCACCCGCATGGCCGAGCTATTCCGGCAGGCGAACGGAAGTTCGGCAAACGACGCCGGGAAGGCCGCACACAGGATGTCTTCCTATCTGTCATCCCTCAAAAAGATGGCCGGAGTCGACAGGATCATCAGCATGACACCCGCCATGCTGATGAATCGCATTCGAGCGAGAATCCAGGAGTCGAGAGATGCCGAAACGCGCCACCGCAATCCGGACGGGACGACGACGACGACGCGAGGATACAATCCGGAGAACGGACATCAGTCGACTCGGTACAAACGCGCAAAAGACGCCGGCGCATTTCTTGCAAGCGTCCTTGGACAGCGCATGACGGTCGACGATGCGACCGGAGAGGTTTCGTTCGAGTTTACCGGCGACGGCACTCGGCCGCAGCTCCACTACGATTCCCCGGAGGCGTTCGCCGCATACAGGGACGCAAGAAGGGAGAATTCCGGTCAGACGGCAAACGCATCCCCAGTCAACGAATCTACTCGGTTTTCGCAACGGACGTACTTCCAGTTGCGCGGTGAACGGCAGAATCACAGCCAGATTCCAGCCGATGTCTCACGGCAACGTGCTGAACGGGCCGCGCAACGGCTTGACGCTACAATCAACAGCGGAAGAAAGTCGGAATGGGCCGAATCGGTCCTTTCGAGAATCAGAGACCGCGCAAGAACCAAACTGGGACGTTGAAAATTTCAAGGAGCCTAAAAAATGTCAAATGAAATGAAATTCTTTGCATCCGATCTTGTACGCAGATCCATACATGCAATGGACGGAGAACAGAACGGATGGAACGATCTTGTCGACATGGAGGCGCATGACAGACGCCATCACCATGGCCATTTCAATCCGGAGACGATGACCTGCTCTCTCCGCGACAATCTTTCAAACGGACTGGCGCATACGATGCTTTCGTCGCTGCCAAACCGTCGAGACTTCGAGCGGGTCGTAAACGAGGGCGTCGATCTCGGACTTGTCGATGACAATACGGTCGGGATGCTCAACAGCCGTCTCGACTACATCAGGGATACGCTCGAGTCCTGGGAGGGAGGCGACATGACGCCAATTGTTGAGAAGGCTTCCGAACTCAGCGAAGTATACATGGGTCTTCACGATGCCTTCCTCGACACGTCCGACGTCATGGATCCAAATGAAAACGACCATCCCGAAGCACGGCAGGGCAACCAGGAGAACGTTCGTCCGCAGCGAATAACCGCAATGGCGAATTTGAATGGAAGAACTCCTGCAGATTTGATTGCGAGAATTTCTGGCGCCGCGCCGGCAAGGTTCAACGGAAATCTGAGAAACCTGATAAAAAGCGCTACAAACGTCGATTGCAGAGGAACTGGCCTTGGAGCTGGAATAGCAAGGCTTCTTGAGAACGTGAGGGCGAATCCGACGCCGGAGACCGTTCGTGCGCTCAAGGAGATCGAGGCGATGGCCGTATCGGAGCCGACCGGATACAAGGCGAAGATCATCAGCGCGGCGAATAGACTGAATCCAGGATGGAGAGATGCCGTCGACCAGGGGACGGGCGGTCAAGAAACCCAAAACGGAGAAGGGACTCTCGGCCCGGATTCGATGAACGCTCTCAAAGCGGAGTTTTCGCAAAAGTTCAGAAACCTGTACGAACAGTCTCAGGCAGTCAATCCAATCTCAAATTTCGATCAGATGCTGGAGTTTACGGCACTTGGCTACGGATACCAGTGCGCAAAGCGAATGATGGATGAATCCACGTCGACCCAGGAAGCTCTCCAGAAGATGTCGAGGAGACTCGATCTTCTGAAAAAGAGGCACGGCGAGGGTTCTCTTGGATACCGTTCGATGAATGCCGCCGTGTCTGATTTCTGCCGGGCGACTGGGCTTCAAGTCGCATCTCCGGCGCCGGTAGCCCAGGAACCTCCTCCCGTCGAAGAGCCACCCATCCCATGGACGGAGGACGACTTCGAGGATGCAATGCGCAGGCTGAATGCGGCCTACACATACGGAGATGGCGTGATGCGTTCAAATCTGCGAAGCGGACTCCAAGAAGGCAGAACGAGTTATATGCCTCAATGGCGTGACGCCATCGGAGAGGGTCATGTGATTTATAGAAGGCTCAGGCAAATCGAAGAGAACAACGCAAGGACTAGAAGCAGACAGGAACGGATTGAAAACGGACCAGATGACGCCGAGATTTCTGAGGCTTCAAGATTCAGGCCGGACATCGTTCTCGACTCGCAGGTTCACGATTTCAGGAATAGCGCGGCCGGGAAGGGATTCTCGTTTGCAGGAGAGAACATTCCGATACATACGCTGAATGGTTCCTGCAACTGCTTCAAGGTTTCTGCAAGCTGCCTTGGATCGTATCTGACGAGGCTGAAAAGCAGACCAAACGCATGTTCAGGTGCGTGTTATGGATCTGAGCAGAACAGGCAGTTCAGAGCTCTTATCGACTCCGAAATTGCGAATGGATGGGCTTCTCTTGACGGATCAGATTCTGACAGAAGGGCTTCGATTTTGAGAAAACTCGCTTCTTCTGGCATCGACGGAATCGCCATGGAAACGTGGTCCGGCGGACATTCGACGAACAAGTTCACGTACAATGGCGTCATCTACCATGTCGACGAATATTATTCGAGTCCGAAGTTCAAGCCAACGACGCCTGAGTCGACGGCGGCGCATATCAGCTCGACGGGTGAATTTGCCGGGAAAGGGTCGACGGCGTTCATTCCCAATTCTTCAATGAAAATCCCTCGGGAGATTCTTAACGTGCTGCACGCAAGCAGCGTCGCGTAAGCGAATCTAAATCAAGGAAATACTAAGCCGCGGAATTCTAATTCCGCGGCTTATTCCATATTGCCATCCTCGTAGATCTTTAGTAGATGCACCATGTACTTCCCGAAAGCGGACGTGTTGTCGTGAACTTGTCTCGATTGTTCTCGGAAAATTCGATCAGCATGACCGGTGAAGTTTGATCGTCGGTGACCTTTTCGATAAGAGACTTGATCCTTCCAAGGGCAAGTTCCGACGTTCCATGTCCGGGCTGCCCTGCGAGTCCGGGATCCATTTCGTAATCGAATCCGGATCCGTTCATTTCCTCGTCGTCCTCCATCGTACCTTTATGGTAGGACGGAAGCCCCGCATGGTAGGCTTCGACAAGTGGTCTCGCAGCCGGTCTGTAGTCCACGAACAGGTCGAGAAATGCCTTCAGCGCCCTGGGGCAGTCTTCGCCAAAGTCGTCCGAGGTAGAATCTTCATTCGTTTGGGATGGGATCTCGTCAAGCTTTCGCCCTGCTGCAAGATCCTCGATCCTCTCTTCTTCGTCAATTCCGTCCAGAGCTGTTTTTACGATATTCGTTGCTTTTTGCATAATCAAATCCTCTTTTTGTCAATGTCTATGAATTCTGCCGATTCGTCAACGGACAGTATCTACAACAGTAGAAATTAAGAATCGTCTTTAGACCCTGATGTCGGCCAGCTACAGCGGCCAACGGTCTTTTTCCATTGACGAAAACATGCGTATGTTACCGTAGAATTTAGGACGCGTCAATGGGCAAAGTCGGATTTTATTGGCATTTGCGAAAATTGGGACCGAGGTTTGCATCAGCCGATAACAAGTCGGAATGCCCGAGCCACGCGCATCTGGACGCGTTCGCCACCCTGTTCGGGTACGAAATGGCCGAAAGCAGACCGGCGAACGAGGGAGGCTTCTGCTGGGCGTCCATACCAGGAAGAGGGCGGCGGATGTCCGGTGTTTTTTTTGATTCACCCTCTTGCGCAAACCGTCCAAGCACGGTATAATGCGCGGCGTCGCTGGTGTTCCGGCGATGGGTCGATCCTAACGGCCCGAGGTCTAAAAGCCCCAAAGAAATCATCGAAAATGACCGAAGAGACCAAATACGATTTTATGCCGTCGCACCGGAGTGGGATGCCCTTGATGATTGGGCTTAGGAACCCGCTCCGGTGCGATTGGCTTTTATAACGTGCAGAGGAAGAGAGACATGCCGAACGAAGACCCGTACAAGTTCCTCAAGTTCATGCGAAACTGGTACTATCTGTTCAAGACGCGCGACACTCCGGAGAAGAAGCTTGCGTTCATCACGACGATTCTCGAGTACGCATTCGAGAAGAAGATTCCGGAGTGCGTCAAGAACGGCATCGAAAACCTGTCCAGCGGCGTCGAATACGCGGCGTACGACGCGTTCTGCATCTGCCAGCCGATAGTCGACAAGGATCGCGAGGACTTCGAGAACGGGCGCAAGGGGGCCTCTGCGGGAAAGCGCGGCGGGAGACCAAAAACCAAGGGGGGAATCGATCTGAAAACGGGGGTGGACGTTCAGTCCGAAACCCAGGGGGGTATTGAAAATAAAACCCCCCGGGGTTTTGAAATAAAACCCCCCGCCGTTTCCGATTCAAAACCCCCCAGCTTTCTAGAAGAAGAAGAAGAAAAAGAAAAAGAATACGAAAATGAAGATGAATTAAAAACCCCCAAACCCCCTGAAGGGGGCTTGCGAGATTGTGAAATAAAAGCAATCGAACATTCGTCCGACGTTCGCGATGCGAGGGCTCGCGCCGACGCGGGAAGGACGCCGACCGACGAGGAGGTCTACGCATGCGCCAGGAAGCACGGCCATCCAAAAGAACTGGCGGAGACCGTCATAAGGCAGATCCGCGAAAGCGACGGCCGGTACTTCTCCCGAACTGGACGGATCGTCTACATCGGCATCAAGAATCTTTCCATCGTCATGAGCAACTTCAAGTCCGCCGCCGCGCAGAGGGCGAGGGCCGAGGCGGCCCGAAACGCCGAGCCGGTCGGCCAGAGGATGTCGCTCGGCGAGTGCCAGCGAAGCGTGGACGCGGAGGAGGAGCAGCCGCTTGAAGATTTTTTGAAGGAGGTGGGAGTCAATGGACGTTAAAGACCTGGTCGAGCAGGCGAACGTAAAACTGAAAACGCCGAAGACGATTGTTCCGCCAAATCTGAAACAGTGCGAGGGCATTCTGCAGCAGATGGCGGAGATGGGCTACCAGACCGACGAGGCGGTCGCGAAGGCTGTCATAGCCTATCAGTCCGGACTCGCCCTGCGTCTCAGCGGAAAGTTTGGAGGAGGCAAGAGCGCTTTCTGGAAGGTGCTGTCAATGGTCCGACAGAAGAAGAAGGGCGGACGTGTCGTGCATCCGTTCAGGTTCGCGGTCATCAGAATGCCAATCGTTCCTTCGTTCACGCTGGCAGATCTGAGGAGGTTCGTGAAGCGGTACGAGGATCGCGACATGGTCATAGACGATCTCGGATCGGAGGCGAAGGTCGTTGACTTCGGAACGAGATGCGAGGCCCTCGATCTGATTCTTTCGATGCGAGAGTCGAGCCATTTCAGGACGCATTTCACGAGCAACGTCGGAAGCGAAGACCTCGTGAAGCGATACGAGGAGAGAAACTGCGACAGGATGTCGTATGCAAAGCTCGTCAAATTCGGAAGCCGGTCGCAACAGTCTGTCGGAACGGCAATTGAACACGACAGCCGGCGGGGAACCGGGAAGTTCCGTGTGCCTCTGGACAACACGGACAACTACATCGTCTTCGACCAGACGGTCGAGGAGTACGACGCGGACATCGCGAGACGGATGCGTCTCGCCGAATTGAATGCCATTGACGGAGATTGAAATGGGGTCATCATCGAAAAGGGAAGACATCTGGGCTGCCATCGAACTCGCTTTCATCGTGAGGCTGCTCGACGAGCCTGCCAAGGAAATTCCGTCGGCTCTCAACAACGGAGTCGAAGAGGACTGGTTTACTGACGACCGATGCCGCGCCGTCTGGAGAGCGGCCGGCAGGCTGTGGTCTCACAGCGACGGGACGACATCCATTGATCCGATGTCCGTTCTCGAGGCGGCCGGAAACGAGGTGCTGGCAGACCCGAAGGAGTTCGGCGGCGCGAAAATCGGCTTCGAATTCTACGACGAGGCGAACGGCTATGCGATGACGTACGGAGACACGGCTTCTCTCGTGAGTTCGCTCAGGAACGCCGCCATGGCAAGGCGGATGCGTAACGCGTACATTGAGTCCGACAAGATCCTGAACGAAGGAGGAAGCGCGTCGGACGCCGTCGGAGACCTTTCAAGGAGAATCTCGGAGATCCAGGCGATGACGGTCGCTTCGTCCGAGGAAGGATGCCACGATCTCGTTCTCAAGAACATCGAGTCGTGGAAACATGCAAGGCACGAGGTTGTCGACAACCACAACGCGAACTTCGTGATCGGTCTTCCCGTCCCCTGGATGCCGCTGTCGAAGGCGATTCGCGGACTCCAGGTCGGAATGCACGTGATCGCCGCAAGACCATCCGTCGGAAAAACGTCGTTCGGAATGCAGCTCGTCCTTTCCTTGGCGAAGGCCGGCTACCATGTCGGATTCAACTCTCTCGACATGGCGGTTGAACAGCTGATGAAACGACCGGTATCGTCTCTGGCACAGGTTGCGCTAGAACCTCTCGACAACGGATTTGCGACAGACGAGGACTTCGCGAAGGTCGGCGTGGCGGCGGAGACGATCCGCGAATGGCAGGAAAAGGGGATTTTTAGTCTGACGCAGAAGCCGAATGTGTACGATTTTTCGTCGTGGTGCTCCGTCAAGCACGCAGAGGGGAAGCTGGACGTCGTGTTCGTCGACTACATTCAGAAGATGAACGCCGGGAGACGTCTCACGGGAGAGGCCGCGATGAAAGAGGTTTCGTCCGTGACAAGCACGATTGCGAAGAGGCTTGGAATTCCAGTCGTTGCCCTTGCGCAGCTGAACCGATCCAACGAGAAGGACGATTCGGGATCTGAGCGCGAGCCGAGGATCTCCGATATTCGAGAGTCTGGTGCAATCGAGCAGGACGCCTTTACGATCATGCTTCTCTACAATGATTCCGGCGTACTGAAGATATGGAATGAAAACCCTCCGTCCATGATGGACCCGATGAGCGACTACAAGCCAGGATCGTCGCTGAAACCTGTGTGGGTGCATCTTGCGAAGAACCAGAACGGAAGAACGGGAAGATATCCATTCGTCGTCTACCAGAATACGTTCACGTGGTACCTTGGCGACATTGACGCGGAAAAGGAGACTGGCGTAGGGGCAAACGTCAACAAGTTTTCGAAAGTCGTCCCGGACGGCCGCAACAAGGCTCTTGAAGATCTTCTCCGAAAGGCCGGATACGTCGTCGGGGAAGAATCTCCGAACGCCACAAAAACAATTCAAGAAGATGTCGGTCGGACAGACGCTCCTCCGCCTTCTGGAAGTTCCGTGGGAGATGTGGTCAATGATTTTTCCGCGATTGAAAACGATTTTTCGTTCTAGGGGAAACAAATGATTGAAGAATCTGGTTTCGAGTCCGGAGAGCTTGACGACATATTGTGGGGGCGGTTGAAGAAGAGGGAGTTTCTTCATAGGGCGAGAATCAAGCTCGAGATCGCCGTCGCCGGCATCCACGCCGAGGAGATGGACGAACTTCGCCGCGACGTCCCGAACCGTCCCGAAGGCCTGAAGGACGACGAGGGCAATCCGGTCGACGTCGCCTTGATCTCTCCATCGACGCTCGACATGGTTGATCGCATCGAGAGACGCAAAAAGATCGAGAGTATGCCCGAGAAGGAGCGGAGTCTCAAACTTGCCGAGATTCTTCGCAAGAGGCGTCTCGACGAGGCGGCGAGGATCGCTAAGCGGATGGAGAATGCGTGAAGACCAGCGTCCGTCGCGTCCGGGCGGCGAAAGCCGTCCGCAATGTAACAATCAAAGAGGGCTTGGAAAGATGGAAGAAGCTGAGTGGTTTCATGAAAGCGAGGTTTTCCCCTTTGCACTTCTCCTACGCATTGTACGCCGCTGGGAAAATGCGCATTCAAAAGAGTGAATGAAAATTACTTTCACATATTGCACAATACGAAACAATGTGATACAATCTGCTCCATCTGCCACGCAAGGTGCGTCGGCGGATGAATCGAACCAAACAAACTGAAGGCAAACGAAATGGCGATGACTGTAAACGGCGTCAGCACGACGACTGAACTTGGAACCGAGCAGTACGAGGAGACGGAAATCTGCGGACACAGATGCGTCCAGTACGACTACCGGCACACGAACGGACGATTGTTCTCCTGTATGAAGAGGACGCTTGAAATGTGCCGCGTGGCACGGGACGAATGGGTTTCAAAGCAGAAATAGACGAAAGGAAACAGAATACATGGAAAACAGTTCAGACATACACTTCGACCGCAAGAGCGGTCCGAGCGGGATCATGATGGTCGATGCCGGATCAAAATGCCGGTCGTGCGGGATCGCCGGATGCCGTCTCCACTGGAACGTGAGAACGGCCAAGAACCCGGAAACGGGCAAGAAGGAGCAGAAGAGGTTCTTCTACTGCGACTGCGAATGCCACATGGGCGTCGTGACGGGATGGTACGAGAACTCGGATGACGCCATCGAAGCCTGGAAGAAGGGCATTTGGGTTGAGGACAAGAAGACCGGAGAAGAAAAATGAAGAAGAAGACGTTCAGCGGGATTTCAAAAGGTGATCTGCGCGGAGTGACGCTGTGGGGTTGCCGTCCATCGCCAGAAGGGCATCTTGCGTTTATTGGGTTCAGGGCGTGCGACCGTCCGGATCGAGAGTTCACGCTGTTTTCCAATCGGATGACGAGGATCGGCGATGATCATCTGCTCGGCTTGATTGGAAACTTCATGTCCAGAAAGGGGTTCAAGATCGCAAAGCGAGACACGAAGTTCGAGTGCGGAATCTCCGACGAGATCGTCGTCAGCGGCCCGCATCGGATCTCGCAGAAATCTCGCTATGCCGTCAGCCTGGAAATGCGAACGGCAGGCGAGTATCTGTACGCGAGCTGCTATCTCGACGAACTTGAAAAGTCTTCTGTTTGACGGATTGGCATTTCCGTGAAGGAACTAAAAGTCTATGAATACTGAATACTACCTCAACGGCTTCCTTTCCGGGGAGCTCGCATGCGACGAGCTCGACCAGTCTCTTTCTGCCGCAACGCTTGCCGTCCAGCGCTGGACTCCTGTCGAAGACGGGATCAACTGGAAGGAGCATGTCCGCAGATACCACAACGGATCGTTCGACCCGCGCGTCGACAAATGCGAGATCTACGACCGCATGAAGAAGGCCGAGGAGGACAGCGAATCGGTTTCTCCGACGGACGCGGACGGAGACGGCCTCGACGACGACTACTCGAAGCATCCGTCATATTCAGCTTCGCAGGATTCCGATCTTTCCGAGCATGACGCCCGCCGTCACGGCGGACACTTCGACCCGAACACCCAGCGGTGTACGCTGCGCGAACACGAGGCCAAGATCGACCTCGCCGATTCGCTCGAGGCGGCGGCGTCCGAAGTCCGCCGTGACGCGGCGTCCGATTATATCGGAGATCTGAACGTGTCCGCAGAAGAGCGTCGCGTCGCCTCCTGCATCGAGCGAATGGCGCTTTCCAACGGAACGCCAGACGGAGTCAAGAGAATCAAGGTCGCGTTCCAGACGGTTACGCCCGAATCAGCCGAGAACGGCGATTTCGAGGAAACTGGATGGGATGACGAGGAAGGCGAGTCTTTCGACACGGTCGCCGAGGCGGCGCGGTGGATGTCCAACGAGAAGGGCGCGATGCCTCTCGACGGATCTGCCGACTGGTTCGAGACGCAGGTCGACCAGAACCGCGACTACTTCGAGCGCGGTGCGGAGACGACGTACCAGCTCTTTCCATCCAACTTCACGGTCGAGGAGCTGCACGAACTCAACCGGCGCATCAAGGACCGCGACTTCGAGGAACCCGACGAGGACTGAACGGATCGATGGAAACGAAGGGCGAAAACTACTTCTCGTACGTGACGAGGCTTCGCGGATCTGACGACCGCGAGTCCGTCGAGGTTTCGTCTTCTGCGGAAGACCAGTCCATCGACCAGGTTCTCGAACTCGTCAACGGAATCGCTGAAACGCTGTCGGATCTCCGACGCCGTGCCGACGCCGGAGACGTCAAGGCCATGTACGACGCGAACCTTCAGATCGAGCTCCTCAAAAATGCGAGACGGAAAATCGAAGCCTCCGGAAGAAAGCTCCGCTTCGATTCCGCGAATCGCAAATACGATTTCGTCTGATTCTGGTCTGTTGAATTTTTTTTGATTTCACCACTTGCGCAAACCGTCCAAGCACGGTATACTATGTCTCGTCTGAAGGGCATAGGGCCTCTTCTGAATCAAACAAAACCAAATACAACCGAAGGAAACCAAAGCTATGAAAAACGAAATCGACTATGGCGAAAAGCTTGTGAACATTCTCGAAAAGACCACGAACGTCCTCGTTTGGATCTGTGCAAGCCTGTTCGTCTGGTGGCTTGCGGTCGCCCTCTACCGCGCGTACGAATTTTAATTGAAATCTCTTTCACATTCGCCCCGTCCGCGTGGTGGACTGGGTTTTGCGCTGATGTTTCCGTAGGCAGGGTTAAATACGATTGTAAATTTCTACTGTTGTAGATTAGTGGTGAACCTATGGGTGTAATAAAAACAGTCGATCCGAAGTTTCCAAAATTCTCCATCGTCGAATGGGACGGGATGAGAGAAGATGACCATGATGAACGCGAGATTGAAGAATCTCCCGATCAGTCCAAGGAGGAGCTTCAGAAGAACTCCGACTTCTGCGTGTCCGTTTCAAACCGCATCTTCGACGCTCTGAAGAAGCGCGGTTTCGAGGTGTTCGACATCAGCCGGCATGACGGATACTTCGTATTTCCAATGGGCAAGAACTCCGTCGTGCATTTCCGCGTCAAGGGGTTCTTTCTGAAAGACTACCAGTTCGGCATGTGGATCTATCCGGACAAAATGATGCACGGCGGCGAAGGACCTGTCGTCGAGGTGTTTCAGCAGCATGGAGACTATATCGACAAGTTCAAGCCGTCCCGGTCGAGTCCCGTGATCGAGTTCATGGATTTTGATCTGGAAGACCTCGAAGACTCCAAGTGGTCGTGTGCATTCGACGAGCTCGTCGATCTCGTGTCGTTCATGCGATGGCATCCATTCCTTTCGTTTTCGGAAGGACCCGGAACCAAACTGTTCAGGGTCAGATGTCTGCAAGGCGCATTCTGGGAATTCGCGAAAACGCGGACTGCGTTTCATGCCAAGGGGATCTGGAGGCGCATCAAGGAGGCGTTTGCCAAAAAGACTCTTGTGCGCCGTCTGAAGAAGGGCTCTCTGGAGAAGTACGTAAAGGAGGTGTCTCTCGTCTCGTTCGATTCGGTCATGCAGGGATGCACGACTTCGTACAAGTACGAGGTTCACATCGAGTTCGACGAGGACGCCGACCTCGCCGTGTGCAGCAACTGGTACGACAAGCACGTTGGAAGCAGCGTGATCGGGCGTGGAATCGGAGAATTTCCAGATAACTTTGCGGAGGTGACAACCATCAAATGGGGGAAGCGGAGTACCGATTGCATCTGGAGAGGGCTCGGCGAAATGAAGGATGTCACGAGACAGAGAATTTCCAAGTTCAAGGATGGCGGTCTTGAATGGGCCAAGAAGTGCAAGACGATGCGCGAGTTTCTACGAGAGCTCAACATCGAAGAAGGCGAAGGCATGCTGTGGACGGAACGGTGGATGGGTCTTCGCGGTAAAGAAAAGTGGGAGGACTGCATATCGGTCGAAGTCGCTTTCATGAAAGCTCCTAAAGACCTGGACGATATTATAGACAAGAAAGATGAATGAAATGGGCAGAAAGAAAAAGGATGGCAACGGAGTCCGGTGCGACTTCTGCGGACGAAATATCGTCAATGGGAAGATCTGCGTGTCCAAGACG
>JAKSMR010000031.1 GCA_024400495.1 Bacteroidales bacterium | reverse complement strand
TCGCGACCCCGACCTTGGCAAGGTCGTGCTCTACCAACTGAGCTATTTCCGCGTGGATTTTCGCACTTTTTCTCTAGCGAAATCGAGTGCAAAAGTACACACTTTTTTTAAACTGACAAAATATTTTTTACTTTTTCTTTACAATTTTCTTTATCTCGTTCAGTTTTACCAATGCCTCTACTGGCGTAAGTGTATCTATATCAATATCTAAAATCGCATCCCTTACTTCAAGAAGAGTTGGGTCGTCAAGTTGAATAAAACTGAGCTGATAGCCTGGTTCGGGTGCTATTTTTGTATTTTTTCTTGTCAATTTTTCAGTTTTTTGCCCCTTTTCGTTCATGTTTTCATTCTTGCTTTCGAGGAGCTCTAACATACTATTTGCCCTCTTTAGGACCGAGGGAGGCATGCCTGCCATTCGTGCCACATGGATACCGAAACTATGTTCGCTACCGCCCTGCTCGAGCTTGCGCATAAAGATAACCTTGTTGCCTATTTCCTTGACGGAGATATGGTAGTTTCGGATGCGGTCAAACTTCTCCTCCATCTCAATCAGCTCATGATAATGGGTGGCGAACATCACTTTGGGGCGGAGGTTTTTGTGTTCGTGCAGGTATTCGGTAATGGCCCATGCGATAGAGATACCGTCGTAGGTGGAAGTGCCTCGACCGATCTCATCGAGAAGAACAAGGCTGCGCTCGCTGATATTGTTGAGGATGCTTGCCGTTTCGTTCATCTCCACCATAAAGGTGGATTCGCCCGACGATATATTATCGCTCGCGCCTACGCGCGTAAATATCTTATCTACTATACCTATATGCGCGCTATTGGCCGGGCAGTAGCAGCCTATCTGGCCAAGGAGGACGATAAGAGCGGTCTGGCGCAACAGGGCCGATTTACCAGACATGTTCGGTCCGGTAATAATGATGATCTGCTGATTGTCGCGATCTAGATAGACGTTGTTGCTGATGTATTGTTCTCCTAACGGCAGCTGGGTTTCGATAACGGGGTGGCGGCCTTCTTTGATGTCGATTATAGAATCATCGCCAAGCTCGGGACGACAATAATGGTTGGCCAGAGCCACTTCGGCGAAACTTTGCAGACAGTCAAGCTTTGCTATCAGTTGTGCGGAATACTGTATGGGGTGCACGAAGCTGGTGAGAACGGAAAGCAGTTGTTCGTAAAGCTGCCCTTCCAGTTGGGCGATACGATCCTCTGCGCCAAGAATCTTGTCTTCGTATTGTTTGAGTTCAGGTGTGATGTAACGTTCGGCATTGGTAAGCGTCTGACGACGGTTCCATTCGGCAGGAACCTTGTCTTTGTGGGCGTTGGTGACTTCGAGATAATACCCGTAGACGTTGTTGAAACCTATCTTGAGTGAGGTTATCCCCGTGCGCTCGCTTTCTCTCTGCTGAAGCTGGGCCAGATAGTCCTTTCCCGAAGTGGCAAGTCCACGCAATTCATCGAGCTCGGCATTGACGCCAGAGGCAATAACGTTTCCTTTATCTACTTTGACGGGTGCGTCTTCATTGATTTCCCGCTCAATACGCTCGCGGATGGAGTTGCAGCTGTTGAGCTGATCGCCCAGATGCACCAGAGCGTCGTTCTTGATTGTGGAGCAGAGATTCTTGATTGCTTCCACCTCGCTAAGAGACCGTTTGAGCTGCAACAGCTCGCGAGGATTGATCCTTCCTACTGCAACCTTCGAGATGAGGCGCTCCATATCACCAATGCCGCGGATGTGCATCATCAGCCTGTCGGAAAAATCGCGTTCTCTCACGAGATAATCCACCACCTGCAACCTATCTTCGATGGCGGCTATCTCTTTGAGCGGCAACATAATCCAACGACGCATCAATCGTGAGCCCATAGGCGTGCTTGTCTGATCGATGACCGAAAGCAGCGTCTTGGCATTCTCGTTAGGGGAATGGATCAGTTCAAGATTTCTTGCGGTAAATTTATCGAGCCACATATACCTATCCTCTTCAATACGAGAGAGGTGTGTAATGTGCTGGGTGCGGTCGTGCTGAGTCTCCCCGAGATAGTAGAGCGCGGCGCCGGCGGCCACGACACCTGCGGTAAGTTCCTCCACGCCGAAGCCTTTGAGCGATGTTGTGCCGAACTGTTTCTGGAGCAACTCGCTTGCAAAATCTAGCGTGAAGACCCAATCGTCGAAAGTGGCCGTATAGTATTTCTCGGGAAACTGCTCTTGGAATTCTCTTTGTCGCTTGCGTTGCAGGACAATCTCCGTAGGATGGAAATTCTGCAAGAGCTTATCAATATAATGGATATCGCCCTGAGCCACGTAGAACTCGCCTGTGGAGACATCAAGGAACGATATTCCGTGGATCTTGTCTGTAAGATGCAAACCACAGAGGAAGTTGTTTTCCTTCACTTCCAACACCATATCGTTGTAAGAGACACCTGGGGTCACGAGCTCCGTGATGCCTCTCTTCACCAATCCTTTAGCCGTCTTAGGATCTTCGAGCTGTTCGCAAATAGCTACACGACATCCGGCTTTCACCAAACGGGGAAGATACTGTTCCAGAGCATGATGAGGGATGCCTGCCAGCTCGGTATATTCGCCATTTCCGATACTTTTCCTGGTAAGGGTGATGCCGAGGATGGCAGAGGATTTTTTAGCGTCTTCGCTGAAGGTCTCATAAAAATCGCCCACCCTGAACAACATCATCGCGTCGGGGAATTTCTTCTTCATCTCGGCATACTGCCGCATCAGGGGAGAGGTTTCTTTTGCCATAGCTTCAGGATAAAGGAGGTGCTAGGTAGTAGCGTGGTTTTCTGTTTCTTGTTCACAAACGAGAGTTGTGCAGCAAATCAGCAAGGTGCTCTAGCTTCGTCCTTAGGCCGCATCAAGGTCGCATCAAGGTCGCATCAAGGTCGCATCAGCCAGCATCCAAGCCTGCCGATTTGCGAGCCTACAACGACAATAGCGTCTGTTTGAGCCGTACCAAAGAGGAGGCTAGAGTCTCGGGGGCTTTATTCTTGCTTCTTGTTGCGTTTTTCCATCTCAAGGCTCATCTCATAGAGCTTAACCGAGTTGTCGATCGTCTTCTCCTTGGCGGCGTTGCCGTATTTGTCGACGTCGGCGGCGTTGCGAGGACCATGGGTAATGCTGAGAGGACCGTTGATACAGCCACCATCGCAAGCCATGCCTTCGAAGAAATTCTCGGTAGCGCGGTTGACTTTAAGACGGAGGAGAGCGGCCCGACACTCATCGATACCATTCATCTGACAAGGCTTCACACCTTCCACGCCGAGGCTTTGTGCCACATCCACCACACCTTGGGCAATACCGCCGCTCTTGGCGAAGATACGGCCGTAGAAGGAGGCGTTGTCGAGTTCGCCGTCTTCACATTGGGTGTCGTCGATGCCACGAGCATCCAGGAATGCCTGAAGCTCCTCAAAAGACATCACGCTATCGATAATACCTTGTGTCTTATCCAGCTTATACTCAAACTTCTTGCTGGCGCAAGGGCCGATGAAGACAAACTTGGCGGTAGGATCGGAGCGACGGATGAGCTTGGCGGTCTCGATCATGGGCGATGGAGAGGAGGAGATGTATTTGGTCAGTTCAGGGAAGTTCTTCTCCACGAAAGCCACAAAGGAAGGACAGCACGAGGTTGTCATTATCTTCTTCTCTTCCCACTCCTTTGCTTCGTGATAGAGCGTGATATCGGCACCAAGGGCAGCCTCGACTACGCTATGGAAGCCCAGCTTCTTGATAGCCGTCACGACCTGCTCGATGCGGGCGCTACGACATTGGCCCACGATAGCGGGAGCAACAATAGCATAGACGTGGTATTTGGTGTTGTTCTCACTCTTCTTGAGGATGTCTATGATGTCGAGGATGAGGGATTTGTCGGCAATAGCGCCAAAGGGGCACTTGTAGGCACAAGCGCCGCAGGAGATGCATTTGTCGTTGTTGATGACAGCCTTGCGGTCCTCGTTGATAGAGATTGCCTTAACCTTACAAGCCTGCATACAAGGGCGTTTCTGCAGGATGATGGCGGTATAGGGGCAAGCCTTTGCACATTTGCCACACTCTATACATTTGGATTTATCCACTACGGCATGATGGTTGACGATGGTGATGGCGTCCTTAGGGCAGGCGTCTTTGCAGGCGTGGAGCATACAACCACGGCAAGCAGGAGTGACATAGATGCCGTCGGCAGGGCACTCGTCGCAGGCGGTATACATCACCTCTATGGGATTGGGGTTGTCCTTGTGGCCGCCCATAGCCATCTTGATGCGATCCTGCATGATGGCGCGCTCTTTGTAGATGCAGCAGCGGACTGTGGGTTTGGGACCAGGGGCGATAATCTTGGGAATGTCGATATAGGCATCCTCAAGGCAGCCTTCATAGGCGCGGCGGATCACCTCTTTCAGTACCTGATATTTGATGTACTGGACGTCTGTATCAAAGATACGGTTTGTAGGTTGCATATTACTATTGTGTTTTTATTCGAGTTTGAGAATATTGTATGTTTGCTATTGTATTATCGGATTAATGATAGTTCAGCACCACCTCTTTGCCCATAGCGCGAAGATTCTGCGCCAGATGCTCGACCAGCTTCAGCTTCATGGTGATGTCGATAGGCAGGCCCTGGTGGGCTGCGTTGACACCTTGTCCGACGAAGAAGGTGATGTGGGTTGCTTCCTCAAAAAGGACATTTGCCAGGAGCGAAGCTCCGTCCTTCTTGTTGAAGGTTTTTGGGGTTAGGTCGTTGAGAGAGATGTATTTCTCGCTCAGCTCAAGCAGACGACGTAAGGTAATGACGCCCTCGGTAGCAAGATCTATGCCCTCTATGAAACCGATGGGAGGGACTTCGCGGTCGGGGAACTCAAAGGAGGTCTTCACTCTCTTGCCCAGATAGCGGGCCACAATCTGCGAGCTAGTGCCTCCGCAGACCACTTTCTTTCCCGGACGGCTCATAAACTGCTCCACATAGTAGTTGTCGCTCTCCTTATTTACCGGAGGGCCGACCATGAGACTCACGTCGAGACGTTCGCGCAATTTGATGGCAGCCACGGTAGTGTCGTCGCCAGGCTTGTCGAGATAGAGGTCGTTGCAGGCAGCAGCAAAGAGGCAGGCGATGGCGCGTGCCGACATATTGGGTGTAATGGCGCGGTTGAGATGGGCCATAATGGCGTTACGGTCCCAGCCGAAGTTGAGCACCACGCCCATTCCGGCATGTATGGTTCCGTCGCTCATCACGATCACCACATCTTCGGGCGAGAGATGGAGCTCGCTACGGAACACCTGCTTGTCGCAGATATGGAGCTCTTCTCGCTCGAGGTCGATGCACTTGCCCTCGTGGTAAAGTATGGCCTGAGGGTTGTCGAACTCGATGAGCGAGCCTACACCTTGTCGGTTGACATGTATGATAGAGAAGGTAGAATAGGCCAGACTGCGCTCCTTGCACACGGGAAGTGTCTGGATGATGGTTTCCACACATTCCTCCAGGCTCACTTCGTTGCTGGCCAAGGTGCAGAGGATCTTGGACGTGAGCGTAGCCAGGATATTGGCTTTCACACCACTTCCCAATCCGTCGGCCAGCACAAGAGTGGTGTAGTCGCCCAAGGTGGCAACTTCCACTTTGTCGCCACACAACTCTTCTCCGATGTGGTTCAGCGAGGTGCAGCCATACTCTATGCAAAGTTCGGCCATATTATTTACGTTCTCCTTTCTCCTCGGCTTCGAGGGTCTTCTTCAGTTTCAGCAACGCCACCTTGGTTTCGGCTGTGGTTTCTCCTAGCAATGAGGCTATCTCTTGGGCGACACGCATCTGCTTCTTGATCACTTCGTCGGTAGTGGCTAGGGTTTCGAGTTTCACCTTCTGTATGTCGCGTTCGTAGCCTACGCTCTCGGTAACATCTTTCATGATACCGAAAAGGACATCCTGACCTTCGAGGTAGCTCACGGTAAGGTCGACATATCGGTTCGTCTTGTTGAGGAGGAGTCCGCGTTCGGTCACTCTTTTCTTGAGGGTGTAGGCGTTCATGTACTCCACAGGATTGAAATACTGGACGGCAGGCTTACCTTTGATGGCATGGTCGTAGATATCCAGAAGCTCGCGTCCCTTGGTGTTGATCTCGACGATATTCATGTCGCTATCGAGGATCACTATGCCTTCGGGGCTGTTCTGCATCACCTCAAACGAGAGCGACTCGGCTCTCTGACGCATGTATGGCAGACAGGTCTCGATATCAGAATAGCCGTTGTGCACAGCCCAGGCCTTCTGTCGGCAAGTGGCATAGCCGCAAGCGCCACAGTCGAGCTCGTCTTCCTTGGTGAGTTTGCCGATCTTGCGCAGGATGGCAAGAATCTCCTTCTCTGTGGGAGGGATGCTGCTGTTTCTCACGCGAGGATACTCGGCTTTGAGGTCGAGGGACCATTGGAGAGGCTCGCCAGAGGTGGCGTTCTCTTTCTCGCGGTTCACATAGTCTCTCACGTCGCTGGTGGCTTTGATGCTTCCGCCTGCTATCTCGAGGCTGCATGGACCGTTCACGCAGGCGTCCTTGCAGATGTTGAGTTCGATGAACACATGGTCGAGATGCTCGATATTCTCCAAAGCGTCGCTACAACGATCAGGGCCGTCGACACTCATATACTCGTAGCCTTCGGGAACGACATCGAACGCTTTGATGATGCCGTGGCTGATGGGATAGAGCTTCGAGAGGTTGACGCCCTGCTTCTCGTCGGCGGCTGCGATATGCACAATCTCGTCGAGACGGATGTTCTTCTCGTCGAACATCTCCTTCAGATCCTCAAAAGTCATCACATTGTCGATGAGCCCGCACTCTGCGCCTTCGCGTTTCTTCGCGATGCAGGGACCGATGAAGACGATGTGGGCGTCGGGGATCTGCTGCTTGATGATCTTGGCATGAGCCACCATAGGCGAATCCACGGGTGCCAGATACGGCAACGCCTTGGGATAATATTCCTGGATGAGGCGGCAGGCTGCGGGGCAAGCCGAGGTGATGAAATTCTTCATCGTTCCCTCCTTGAGGATGCGACGGTACTCTTCGGTTACCGCCTGGGCGCCGATGGCTGTCTCCTGCGCATCGTAGAATCCCAGTTTGGCCAACGCCAGCCGCATGGCAAGGAAGTCCTTCTGTTCAAAACTGCTGATGAAAGAGGGAGCGACACTAGCCACCACCTTCTTTCCGCTGGCGAGCAGACGGCGGATCTCCTCGTTCTCGCTATGCACCACCTTTGCGTTCTGGGGGCAGATGAGGGTGCAATGGCCGCAGAGGATACAGCGGTCTTCGATGATGGCGGCCTGATGGTCCTGCACATCGATAGCTTTGACGGGACATTCGCGCAGACATTTGTAGCAGTCTTTGCAACGGGCTTGGCGAAATTCGAGATATTGTGCCATGGGTTTGTGCTTGTTTGAGCAAACGTCGCAGAGGAGCTCTTGTTCCTGCGATGGCGACGCTTACCGGAAAAAACGTTTAGAGTTCGATAAGGGGACGGATCTGGTTCACGAAAACCTCCTCGACATTGTCGGCGTTGAGGTTGTGTACAAACAATTCGTTCTCGCCCAGTTTCTGAACTGAAGTGACGGCCAGTTCCTCCATCTTGGCATTCACGCCCTCGGCGCAGAAGCCAAGGCAAAAGCTTGCCTCAAGGTCAACGAGGTCTTCCATGTCATGTTTCTTCAATACAGCCTTGAAAGCGTCGATGACATCATAAGAGCCTCTGAGGTGGCAGGAGCTGCCTACGCATACTTTAATTACCATAATCGTTGTGGTGTTATATGTGTTACAATTATTCTTCTCGTTTTTTGTTCTTTTTCAAAATGAGAATAGACAACCTTCCTTTTTCACCCTTCTCACGCACGCGCGAAAAAAGCATAAAAGATTGATACGGCACACGTTCCCTCGATCCATCTATTCTGCTATTCTTCTGCAAAGATAACACTATTTTTCGTATTTTCAAACGCGTTGGCGAAAAACTTATCAACAGGATATGCAAAAACCTCTTTTACAGCAAGAAACAAGGCCGATCCTTCAACCACCCGACACACATTCTTCTCTCACATCTCAAAAGAGGCTAGCCAGCCATCAAAGAGCCATTAAGGAGCCACCAAAGAGCCCCTAGCGTCCCAAATTCTACCGCCTAGACTATGGCTAATGCGACGCTACATAGTGCCTATATAGGCTCTAGATAGAGGCAAGCTATTGTGCAGACAGAAACAACGGGCAGTTCCGTCCTTGGAATCTGCCCGTTGGCTGTTATTTCCAAACAGCAGCAACTATCTGATCAACGTGACGGTACCGATCTTCTGCCGTTTGTTGTTGCTATAGTATTCAGTCGTGTATTCGACATGATAGGTATAGGTTCCTTGCGGGCAGACTTTTCCCTGATAGGTTCCGTCCCAATAGCCGTCGCGGCCTTCGTATTGGTGTACCTTCTGACCTTCTCGGTTGAAGATTGTCACCTTGACAGTCTTCATGCCATGAGCGGAGACAGAGAAGTGATTGTTGTCCAGGCAGGTGGGGCAGAAGACATTCGGAGTCCAGAGGAAATCCCTATCGAGATAGAGCATGATTGAAGCCGTATCGTGGCATCCATCCTTAGATACCGCAGCAAGGTAGATTGGAACGCTATCGTAATCGACAGGATATTCATAATCAACAGCATATCGCGTACTTACACTATCCGGAAAGATCCATTGGAAGGAGACGGCATGATGCGAGACATTACGCAGATGGACAACATTCTTGTCCGCTGGTACGTAAGAATGCGACGACGAGATCTGCGGTTCTGCCCTCTCGCCCGACATAAGGTTGAGATAAACCACGCTATCGCATCCGAGATAGGTCTCGAGGGTATGGGAAATGCCAAAGACCGTATCGTAGTAGATATGACCGTCAATCCAGCTGAAAGGCTCACCTTGGCACACAACAGCCTCGGTCATCGAATACTGGACAGGATTGACGGTAAGATTAACCGTTACGATACTGTCGCAACCTGCTGTCGTGGTGAGGTCGGCATGAAGTCGGGTGCTGGCATTATAGCTCTGACCCAGGAAGAGATACGGGTGGTTGGTACACGTTGTATCGTAGAGGGTTCTGTCGAAAGCCTCATTGACGCGCAACCGGAGAATGATGATGCTGTCAGCACCTTCGTCGGTAAGATAGAAGAGCGAGTCCTTGATGATGCAAGGCATCTCCTGCGGCACGTCAAAAGTCCTGCCATACCATCTCATCGGCAACTGATCGGAGCAGAGCGTAGTGTCGAAGATGTGCTTAGAGCAACGCAACACATGGACACGCATAATCAGCAAGCTATCGGCACCATGGTAGTTGTAGAAGTAAGATGTGTCGCAGAGATGGTCGGTCCCGTTATCGTTGAAGTTCACACCATTCCAGTTCAAAGGCAGGAGATAGTCGCACAAAGTGCTATCGAGCTGAACGGTAGTATTCTGCCATACATGAAGCCTGAAATAGAGCACGCTATCGCATCCTACGGCATTAGAAAGGACGATAGTATCGATATTCGTAGCGTGGAAATAGACGTTACCATGGAGGCTATAGGGCAACTGGTTCTCGACGATGGTGTCATGTCGGCTCATATAGCTGTTCTGCTTCACATGAACATACATGGTAACAGTACTGTCGGCGCCAGTATAGCTCGACAAAACGGCAGTCTGAACAAGTTCCCTCACCCCTTCAGGAGCCGTAAAGGTGACGCCATTCCACACAAACGGCAGCTGTCCATAGCAGATGGTTGTATCTGCATCAGCAAACACATTGGGGAAATAATGGAGCGTATAGTAGGCGGTTGTGTCGCAATCTGTTTCCGACGGAAGGATAATGGTATCGCGCTCTACATTATCGTAGAAGACATAGCCTCGGAAGACATGCGGCAGCTGGTTTTCCACGACATTCTCTATGATTGTCAGCTCGGGATTAGGACGTACCGTAACTTCGATGGGGAAGAGCATGATATGGTCGGAGACCGGATCCCAGAGCAACGACGTGTCGCGAAGGACAACCGTGCGCTTCTCCCGAGGATTCTCAAACGTCACTCCCATCCACGTCAAAGGCAACTGATCGGCACACAACGTAGTGTCGAGATTTCTTACATATATCACATAGAGGTCGAGGTTCACGATACTGTCGCAGCCTCGAGTGGTAGTGAGATAGTGTGTGTAAAGACCTTCCGTACGGAGCGTATCTTCTCCAAAGAGGTAGTAGTTAGAGAAGATGATAGTATCGTATAGCGTGTCGTTATAGACTGGGTTGACATGAAGGAAAAGAACCACCAGGCTGTCCATTCCGTCGGTTGCAAGAAGCGTGTCGGTATAAACGCTATCTCTACGACAATAATTATTATTGAAGAAGAGCGAGTCGCCATCACAGATCGTGTCGTGCAGACGGGTGGTATGGAGGTAGTAGTGGATAAGGTTGAGACGCATCACGCTATCGCACGAATACTGAGAGACGAGACTGTCTGTATAGTAACCCGGATCATAGAGCGTGTGCGTTCCAAAGGTGTAGTTCTCTGTGGTCAGCAAACTGTCGACAAAGGAGATGTCGTACGTAGGATGAACGGTAAGAAGCAGGACGAAGGTGCTGTCGCAACCCGCGTGAGTCTGCATAAAATCTCGATAAACGCCAGCATCGGCAAGATCCTCGTGACTGCGGTACGAGAAGGTCTGGTTGTCGCAGATCTCAGCACGAAGGGTGTCGTTATAGATCGGCTGCACATGGAGGATGAGCGACACGACGCTATCGCAAGAGTGGATGGTCGGCAAAGTGTCGGTATAGGTTCCTGCCAGGCTGTAGGAGAAGCCGTGGTGGCTGTATGGTCTGTTGGCGCATGTGGTGTCGTAGACCTCAACATAATAGACGCTATTAACCGTTAGCGTAAGGATGACCACGCTATCGGCATCTCCGTAGTTGGGCAAGGTGTCATAATAGATACCCGGCAGAGTCTCTACGAAACCATTCTTGTTGTAGGTCTGTCCGTCGCAGATGGTGTCATAGATACGGGTGATAGAGTTTCTATAGACCTTAAGGTTCAGATGAATGATACTATCGCATCCGGCAATAGTAGGCAGGGTGTCGACATAGGTTCCTGTAGAGGAGAGCATGGTTCCGAGGAAATCATAATCCTCCTCACCCCTCAAAGTATCGAAGACGGGCACTTCGTATACAGAATCCACGATAAGATGGAGCGATGTCACGCTATCGCACATACGGTAAGTATGCAGACTGTCTGTGGTGAAGCCTGTCGTTGTGAGGATATGGCTTCCAAAATCTGTATAGGCTGTCCTTTGACAGATATGTTGTACTATTGTGTCGTCATAGAAAGGATTAACCCAAAGGTTGAGGACGACGATACTGTCGGCGCCGCCATAGGTCAGCAACGTATCGCGATATTCGCCTGCCACGGATGCGACGAAGCCATTCTGGCTATAGACCTGTCCGTTGCAGATGGTGTCGCGGATACGAGTGGTGGTGGTGTTATAGATCTTTAGATTGAGATGGAAGATGCTGTCGCAACCGGCAATGGTGGGCAACGTGTCGGTATAGAGTCCCGTTTGCGAGAGCATGACACCATGGAAATCGTAGGGATCATCGCCACGTACAGTATCATAAAGCGTTGTTTCATATACCGAGTCAACGACAAGGTGAAGCGTGACGATGCTGTCGCAGCCTCGATAGGTATGGTCGTTGTAGGTGGTATATCCCGTGGTGGTGAGGACGAAGTCATAGAACTGGGTATAGGCTGTACGTTGGCAGATGTGCTGCACCAAGGTGTCGGCATAGACGGGGTTGACGTGAAGGTTTACCGTCACGATGCTGTCGGCGCCATAGGCCGTGTGCAAGCTATCGACGTAGATGCCGGGGCTGGTGAGGACAAAGCCGTTGTCGTTATAGGTGTCTCCTTGACAGATGGTATCGAAGAACGTGGTGTAGGCGTTGTTGTAGATCTGAAGGTTGAGATGGAAGATGCTGTCGCAACCTTGCATGGTGGGAAGAGTGTCGGTATAGAGACCGCTCTGAGTCAGGGAAGCCCCGAAGAAGGTATAGGGGTCGTCGCCTCTTACAGTATCGGAGAGCGTTCTTTCATATACAGAGTCGACGATAAGATGGAGCGTGACGATGCTGTCGCAGCCACGATAGGTATGGTCGCTATAGGTGGTATAACCCGTGGTGGTGAGGACGAAACCATAGAACTGGGTGTAGGCTGTACGTTGGCAGATGCGCTGCACCAAGGTGTCGGCATAGACGGGATTGACGTGAAGGTTTACCGTCACGATGCTGTCGGCGCCGTAGATCGTGTGCAAGCTGTCGACGTAGATACCGGAGCGGTTGAGGACGAAGCCGTGGCTGTTGTAGGTGTCTCCCTGGCAGATGGTATCGAAGAACGTGGTGTAGGCGTTGTTGTAGATCTGGAGGTTGAGATGGAAGATGCTGTCGCAGCCTTGTAGGGTGGGCAAGGTGTCGGTATAGAGCCCACTCTGAGTCAAGGAAGCCCCGAAGAAGATGTAGGGGTCGTCGCCCCAAACGGTATCGTTGGTGGTGCTTTCGTAAACGGGATGGACGGTAAGTCTAAGAGTCACTACGCTATCGCACATATAACGGCTCTGGGCGCTGTCGGTAACGACACAGGAGGTGGTGAGGGAGAGGCCGTCGAAAGAGAAAGAGGTGCGCTGGCATATCGACTCGACCAAGGTGTCGTTATAGGTGGGATGGACGACGAGGGTGAGCGTGACGATACTATCGGCGCGATGGATTGTCTTCAACGAATCGACATAGACTCCCGATGTGGTAAGGCCGTGGAAATTGTCGATATCCAGACTCTCACCTTGGCAGATCTCTGCATTGAGAGCGGTTGAGACAGGACGGTAGATCTGGAGGTTGAGACGCACCACGCTATCGCAGCCGTGGATAGAGCGGAGTGTTTTGTTATAGACTCCTGTCGTAGTGCATGAGGTTCCATGGAAATAGTAGGAGCCGCTGTTCCTAAGGGTGTCGTAGACGGTAGTGTCGAAGGTGGGATAGACGGTAAGGCTGAGGGTTTTGACACTATCGCAGCCATAGCGGCTGTGGAGGCTGTCGACATAGACTCCGGTTGTGGAGTACGGGTTTCCGCCGAAGATAGTGGACTGTCCGGCACAAAGAACCCTGAAGGTGGTGTCGCTATAGATGGGGTTGACGGTAAGATGCAGCACAACAACGCTGTCGGCGCCGTTGACGGTCTGCAGAAGCCTGCGATGCACGCCAGCCTGGTTTGTGTTGAAGCCGTGGTCGGTATAGTAGCCGTTCTGGCAGATGGAGGCGTAGACGTGTGTCGTGACGGAGGGGAAGATGGTGAGGTTGAGCACCACAACGCTATCGCAGTAATGATAGGTGTGGAAGAGAAACGAATCGACGGCAGACACGGAGTAGGAGCGGCCGTTGAAGACATAGGGTTCGTCGCCTCTTACCGTATCGGTCACTACGGTTCGTTTCTTGGGAAAGACCGTGAGGTCGAGACGCATGACGCTATCGCAGCCGAAAGCGTCGAGGAGCGAGTCGACATGTATCTGTGTCGTGTTGTAGCTTCCTGCGCCGAAGTCTACGGTTATGCCTTCGCAGACCGACGTGTCGATAGTGATGTCGTAGGGCTGATGGACCGTGAGGTTGAGCTGGAAGATGCTGTCGCAGCCGCCTTTCGCCGTAGCCAAGGTGTCGTAATAGATGCCCGAGAGGCCATAGCTGCCGTTGGAGAGCACATAGGTCTGTCCCTGGCAGAGATCGACATCGGCGGAGGTGAAGGCATGGTCGTGTGGATTGGATGCTCCGGAGGCGTTGATGCCCTTAACGGTCACATAGTCGATAACGAGGCCCGGATTTTCTCCTATCGAGCCGTCGTTGGTCCACGAAAGGCTGAGGGTTCTGGTGGTGTTGGGAGTGGTGTTCTGAAATTTGTAATAGAACACGCCGGTGGTTCTTGAGATTCTCGAGATAGTGGCTCCTGGATGAGAAATGTCAAGATAGTCATAGCCATTCTCGCCTTTGACTTGATAGGGGAACGTGACCTCTATGCTGTCGAAGGTGCCTGTGTTGTAGGAGAGCGACGCTTGCGAACGGCTGGTGCTGGAGGTCGAGTAGTTGTTGGTGCTGGTGCTGGAGGTCACGCGCAAGGCTCCGTCGCGTACCCTGAAGGCATTGACGCCCGAGGTGTTGCTCACGGTCCAGGCGGCGAGGTCGGAGACGTTGTTGAAGTCGGAATGGTAGATCACGCTCTCTTCCCTATCCAAGCCGGCGGTATAGGAGGGCCAGACCTGGAGGTTCAAGGTCACCAGGCTGTCGCAGCCGAACCGGTTATAATACATAGCATCGTAGACGCCCGTGTCTGAGAGCGAGATGCCGTCGAAGAGGAGACTCTCATAGCCGCAGATCGTGTCGTAGAGAACCGTGGAGCTGGTGGGATTTACCAGCAGGTCGAGGTACTGGTAGTTCATACAATGCTTGTCGGTAAAAAGGGTGTCGCCATACAAGCCTGTGGTGTTGCGGACCTGGACATGGTTCGTTCTCCGGAAGTCGATCGACGAGTCGGGCATGAGGAAATCATCCCAGCCTTCGTGTACCCAGACATAGGACTGGTTGGAGCAGATGGTGTCCACGATGGTGTCGTTAAGCACGGGGTTCACGAACACCGACACGTTAACCTCCTGGCTGCAGCCCGACTGGTAGAAGTTGTGTTCGTTGTTGGTAGGGCGGAAGATTTTTTGGATGAGGATCGTGGTGTCTGCTATTCCCGTCTGCTGCCCATAGAGGGTGAAGCTGAGCTCGTCGCGATATCTGAAGTTGAAGCGCGAGCCCTGGCAGACCTCGCTGGAGATGCTCTCGGTAGCCGAGAGGCGGGTGAACCGCAGACGCGTGATACTGTCGCAGCCTTCGGTAGTCTGGCAGTTGTGGGCCAAGGTTACCGAGCCGGCTATCGACGTGTCGAACCCATAGCCCTGGTAGTAGTGGAGCGAGGTGTCGCTGTCGCAATAGTAGTAGTTGACGTCGTAGTTCTTCGTGCTATGAACGGTAAGATAGAGGCGCGAGATGTAGCTGCAACGCCAGCCCTCTGGCGGACGGCCGTCGTAGTAGCCCGTGATGGGATGGGAGAGGTTGTAGTTGTGGAGCGTATAGTCGTCGCCCTCGCAGATAGTGTCGTAGTAGACGGCGTTCCTGTTCTCGCCGACGATGTGGACCACGAGATCCCAGCCTGCCGTAAGGGTGTAGTCGACCAGACCCGGACAAGGCACCAGCACGTCGACCTTGTTGGTCCAGTTCTCGAGGTCAGACTCGTTGTAGAAGTCGCCCCAGAAGAAATGCCCATCCTCATCCTCGCTCATATAAGGAGCATACTCTCCCTGGCAGACGATGTGGAGCGTATCGGCACGCGCCACGCCTTTGAAGGCATAGAAGCCCACGGTATCGATGGTGGCGGGAAGGGTGAGGCTGCGCAGCCCCGAGCAGTCGTAGAAGGCGCTGTCGCCGATCTGGGTGACCGTGTAGCTGAGGCCGCCGTTGGTGACGGTCTCGGGAACGACGAGCGTGCCCGAGTAATGGGAGCCGCCTCCGGGATGGACCAACGCCACCTTGCGTGGGGAGAGCGAGATGATCTTATACGAAAGACCGCTCCTGGAGAACCGTTGCCCTACCGTCTGCGCCTGGACCGAAAAAGAGGCCAAGGCCAGCAGCAGGAGGATTGTATTTCGGACGAACTGTTTCATTCAATATGCTTTTTAGATGTATTTCTGCGACAGCAGGCACTCTCTTATTCTCTTATCGCACAGCCGGTTGCCGCATTATTAACCATAATTTTTGTCGTTTGGATATTTTGCAAAAGTACGCATAATTTTTAAATAATATAAATAAAATAAATAATCCGTTCTTTTTTCGTTCCGCCGCCGACATTGGGTCCGAACAGGGAGGTTGCATCCTCGCTGCACTCTCGCTGCATCCTCGCTGCATCCTCGGGGTTAAAGGGACTTTATAGGGACTTTATAGGGACTTTAAAGGGACTTAAAGGCCGAAAAGTCCCTTTAACCTCCCTTTAACGTCTCTTTAAAGTCCCTATAAGTGGGAGGATGCAGCGAGGATGCAACGACGATGCTGCCACGATGCAGCGACTTTACCCAAAGGAAGAACTTCCGTAAAAGGCGACCTCCCCCACTCTACTAACAACAACTTGTTATTAAATTGTCGGCACAAGCCACCTCAATTCCATAAAAAGGTACTATTTTTGCAGTCGGAAAATAACCCCCAAAAAACACATATAACTATGGCAGAAAAGAAAATCGTAAAAGCTGCTGGCGAACGCAAAGCCGCTGCTAATCAAGTAAAAATCGAAGGCAACGCCTCCGGCCTGCGCATCGGCGCATGGGTGTGCTGGGTGCTCGCCATCGTGTTCGAAATCATGTGCCTCGGCTTCCTCGGCGGCAAACTCCAATGGTTCGCCGGCATGGAGATGATGACCAAAATGATCGTCACCCTCGTTCTCGACCTCATCTTCGTCGTCTGCGGCTCCCTCCTCTGGAAGAAAGCCAACCATATCAACCCCGCCTCTGAGGCAAACAAGACCAAATTCTGGCTCCACAACAACCTCGGCGTCATCATGGCCTGCCTCGCCTTCATCCCCGTCATCATCTATCTGTTGACCAACAAGAACCTCGACAAGAAGACCAAGACCGTAGGCACCATCGTGGCCGTTGTCGCTCTCGCCATCGGAGGTCTTTTCGGCTACGACTTCAACCCCGTAAGCCAGGAGCAGCTGCAGCAGGAACTCGGCAACGCCGACGTTGACTATTTCTGGGTAGCTACCGGCACCAAATGCCACCTCTATAGCGACTGCCAGCATCTCAACGCTTCCACCCAGGAAGAGATCATTACCGGCTCCATCGGCCAGGCCGAAGAAGCTGGCAAAGGCGAGATCTGCAAGACCTGCAAGAAACGCTACGACAGAGAGAAAGCCGCTCAGATGGAGGAAGCCACCAACCTCCTCGACGAGACCACAGAAAACGTGGCCGAAGAAACCGAAGAATAGTTTACTGACTCTTGCATATTTTCAGTTCCGCGCCGTTCGCAAACGAACGGCGCGGAACTTTGTTTTATCCTCTTCAAAAGAAAAAATTTTCAGCAAAAACACACTTATAATCATCATATTAAAACAACCTTTTCCTCCAGCTGCTTAAAAATTATTTTGACAATCCAAATATTGTTCGTAATTTTGCAAACGATTTCAAACCTTACTCATCGCTATTGATGAACCAGAAAGAATACTCCATAAAACAAGAGCTGCTGGCCAAGTTCGCCAAAGCCCTCGGCCATCCGGCTCGTATCGCTATCTGCACATTCCTCGCCCAACAGGACAACTGCTACTTCGGCGAAATCAACGAGGAGCTTCCTATCGCAAAAGCAACAGTGAGCCAACATCTTACCGCCCTTAAAGAAGCCGGACTCATCCAAGGAGAGATCGAGACGCCCAAGGTGCGCTATTGCATCAACAAAGAGAATTGGAAACTCGCACGCGAGCTCTTCGGCGAATTCCTAGGCCAATGCATCTGCAAGAAAGAGAACGCCTGCTGCAGCCCCTCCGACAACAAGGAATAGAAACAGACAAAGGGAATAGCCCAAAATCGCCATTCCCTTTTTACAAAGAAAATACATTCGTTATTTTACGAATTACAAACAATAAAACTTAAAAAACCCTACTATAATGAAAAGTATTAAAGTTCTCGGCACCGGCTGCTCCACCTGCAAAGCCTTATTCTCTACCGTCGAACAGGTTGTTTCCGACCTCGGCCTCGAAGCCAACGTAACGAAAGAAGAAGACATCGTGAAAATCATGGAATATAACGTGATGACCCTTCCCGCCCTGGTAGTTGACGAAAAAGTTGTTGCCAAAGGCAAGCTCAACTACGAGCAAGTAAAGGAAATCCTGGCCAAATAACAATCCCCCAAGACCATGAAAAGAATAATCTTCCTTCTCGCCGGCGCCTTAGCCCTTGCCTCATTCATCGCATGCAGCAACGGAAACAGCACAGCTCCCGCTACCGAAGAAAGCCAAGAGCTCTCCGAACCCACAGGAAACGCCCAGGTAGAGGTGATGTATTTCCACGGCAAGAAGCGTTGTGCTACCTGCGTAGCCATCGAGAACGAAACCAAAGCCGCTATGGAAAACGAGCTGGCAGCCGAGGTGGCCGAAGGCAAAGTCTGCATGCGCACCATCGATATCTCTACCGACGAGGGCAAAGCCATCGCGCAGAGATACAAGATCGCCTTCTCTTCCCTTATCATCGTCGCCAATCCTGGCGAGAGCGAGCAAGTCGACGACCTCACCAGCTTCGCCTTCTCCAACGCAAGACTCAACGCCGCCGAATTCCGCCAGGAGCTGCACAAACGAGTAACAGCAAACCTCTAACCTCAAGCCATGGAGTTTCTTCAAACGCTATTAGACAACAGCCAGATTCCGGCCTTCACAGCCTTTCTGCTCGGGCTGCTCACAGCCCTGAGCCCCTGCCCTATGGCCACCAACATCACAGCCATAGGATTCATCTCGAAAGGCATAGAGAACCGGCGCCGCGTGCTCTGGAGCGGAGTCCTCTACACCCTAGGCCGCACTTTGGCCTATTCCGTTCTTGGAGCAATCCTCATCTACATCATCCGCATCGGAGCAGACACCTTCAAACTCCAGCAAGGCATTGCCGAATGGGGCGAAATCATCATCGGACCCGCTCTCATCATCATCGGAATACTGATGATTCTCGGCGAATTCGTCAGCCTTGGCGGCAAGTTCGGGTTCCAAGGCAGCAGCTGGTCCGAGAAACTCTCCGGGCCATTGGGAGCATTCCTCCTGGGCATCCTCTTCGCCATGGCTTTCTGTCCCACAAGCGGCATTCTCTATTTCGGAATGCTCATCCCCATGTCGGCGACAGCCAGCGCCGGATATCTGCTCCCCGTAGTCTTCGCCATCGCTTCGGCGCTCCCCGTGCTCGTCGTAGCCTGGATTCTGGCGTTCAGCATCAACTCCCTCGGCTCCTTCATGGGCAGGATCAAGAGCCTCCAGAAATGGCTCAACCGCATCGTCGCCTTGCTCTTCTTGCTGGTCGGCGTCTACTACTGCTACACATTCTTTATCGCATAAGACAAACCCTTTATGATACAACAACTTGCCGATTGGCTCATCTATGATCTCGTCGGTCTGGAGAGCAGCTCCCGACTGGGCGAATCGCTCAACTTCTTCGTTTACGACTCTGTCAAGATCGTCCTGCTGCTCTTCTGTATCAGTATCGTGATGGGCGTCATCAACGCCTATTTCCCCATCGAGCGGCTGAGAACCTATCTCTCCACACATAAGCTATACGGACTGCAGTATCTGGTAGCCAGCATCTTCGGAGCCATCACACCCTTCTGCTCCTGCTCGTCAATACCGCTCTTCATCGGCTTTGTAAAAGGAGGAATTCCTTTGGGTGTAACCTTCTCGTTCCTCATCACCTCTCCGCTAGTCAACGAAGTGGCCGTGGCGATGTTCCTCGGCACTTTCGGCTTGAAAGTGACGGCAATCTACGTAGTTTGCGGAATATTGTTGGGAACGGTTGGCGGCTTTATCCTGGGCAAGCTGAAACTCGAGCGCTTCCTCTCCCCTTGGATTCTCCAGATGCAGCAGATGCAGATAGCCGAAGACGAAGCCTATGAGAACGAGCACGTGCCGTTCCTCAAGCGCCTTCCCGGAATCGCCAAAGGGGCGCTGGGCATCGTGAAAGGAGTGATCCTCTACGTCCTCATCGGAATCGCCATAGGCGCCGGCATCCACGGCTACGTGCCCGAAGGGTTCTTTGCCGGTTTCATGCAGAAGGCCGGCATCTTCGGCGTTCCCGCTAGCGTGATCCTAGCCATCCCCATGTACTCCAACGCAGCCGGCATCGTGCCCGTCGTCGAGGTGTTCGTCGCAAAAGGAATCCCCCTAGGGACGGCTTTGGCGTTTATGATGAGCGTTGTCGGACTGTCGCTTCCCGAAGCCACGATGCTGAAGAAGGTGATGACCTGGAAGCTGATCGGCATCTTCTTCGGCTCGGTAGCTTTGATGATCATGATTCTCGGCTGGACGTTCAACATCATCATGTAACGCCACCCCTGTCAGCCTCTTGCCTCTCATCAAAGAGCCGGATACGTCCCATCAGGCTCCCGTCCGACCGTACAAGGACCTTATCATCTGCGAGAGAAGAACAATTTTTCTTTTTTCTTCCCGTCTGCAAGTTTCTCCCGTTCTCCGGTACAAAATAGAGTGTGAAGAATAAAACATTGACAGACAATAATCTGAGGAAGTGTTAAAAAAAAGTTCTTCCATCTCAAAAAAAAATAGTATCTTTGCACGTTTTTTAGAATATAATAAAGTACATAATATAATGAAAAAGATCACCCTCGCATTTGGCATTATCGCAGCATTCTTCTGCCTCAATGCCAACCTCAACAAGGCTCTGGCCGAGAACATCGACCTCCGCAAAGCCCAGCAGGTGGCTGCAAACTTCATGGGTGCGCAGACCACAGGAAAGGCTCTCCCTCTTGACGAAGTATCATTCGTTTACGAGATCCCCAATGTGGAACTGAACATTCCCGCACTCTATTTCTTCAACACTACCAACGGCGGATTCTGCGTTGTCAGCGGCTCCGACTGCCTCGACCCCATCCTCGCCTACTCCACCGAGAGAGTGCTCGACGTTGAAAACATCCCTCCCTCGATGCTGTGGTTCCTCCAAGGCTACTCCGATATTATCGTCTACGCACAGCTCAACGACGGCCAGGCTCCTGCCGACGCTCTTGCCGCTTGGGACAAGATGCTCAACGGCAACATCGAGAAATCCAACAGCTCCAAAGCCGTCTATAACACCCTGACCTCCACTTGGAACCAGGACTACCCCTACAACTACCAATGCCCCTTCATCAGCGGCACCCAGGCTCCCACAGGCTGCGTTGCTACCGCTATGGGACAGATCATCAACTACTGGGAATACCCCATCTGCCCCAAAGGTTCCCCCCGCTACAGCTCCAACGGCGTCACCTACGGAGAGAACCTCAACGGCGTTGTATACGACTACTCTCTCATGCCCGACACCTACAACCCCTCTCAGCCCTGGAGCAACGCCCAGCGCGACATGACCGCCATGTTCAACTACCACGTCGGTCTTGCCAACAAGATGAAATATGGTGCAGAGGCCAGCGGCGCTACCCCCACCTACCAGAACACCAGCCAGAAGGCGCTCACCAACTACTTCAAATACCAGAGCACCGGCATCCAGACCCTCTTACGCTATGCTGCCCCCTACAACACCAACTTCTCCACCGCCGTTCCCTCCAACTATGTCCCCACCCATGGCGACACCCTTTGGTTTGACCTCGTAAGCCAGGAGATCATGGCCAAACGCCCTGTATTCTACGGCGGCCACGACAACACCAGCAGCGGAAGAGACGCAGGCCACGCTTTCGTTATGGACAAATACAACCCCGACGTAACCCACGGCATCAACATCCATGTCAACTGGGGATGGGGCGGCAGCGGCGACTGCTATGTGAACCTCCTCAAGAGCAAACTCAACGCAGCCGGCTATAAATTCCACTCCGACCACCACATGATCATCGGCATCCAGCCTCCCGCCGACACCCTTGCTGCCCGCAACGTCGGCATCAGCCAAGCAAAAGAGGATATCGAGCTTATGCCCGCCTATCCCAACCCCGCAAGCAAGTGGATCACCCTCCCCTACATCATCAACGACAACCAAGGCGCCAAGGCTGAGCTTCAGATCTTCAGCATCGACGGACGCCTCGTAGAACGTCGTTCTATCAACGCCAACGACCGCGCAGTCTCCATCAATGTCGAGAACTACGCCCACGGCATCTACACCTATCGCATAAATGGTGTAGCCCGCAAGTTCGTAGTGGAATAGTCCCACGAACATACCCAACAGTCGATGCGGCAAGAGAAGCACCATTCTCGGCCGCATCGCTTGTAATTGACAGCCCTACAAACAAGGTATTATAACAAACAATAATATATTATATCCGATGAGTCATTGGCGAAACCTTACCGAGCAAGAGATTGCCACCCTGCAATCCAACGGAAACAGAGCCACCGATTGGTCAAAGATCTTCGTAGCCCCCAACCACACCAAGGAGGACTGCCTCCTGATCGAGGACTGCCGCTTTACCGGAGAAGTCCGCATCGGCAAAGGGACGCTCATGCGCAACGTGAGAGAATGCCAAGGCTACCTCATCGGAGAAGGCTGCACCCTTGTCAACATCTCCGAGCTGAGCGCCGACAACACCCCGTTCTCTATCGAGGTGATGAACGAAAACGGAGGACGGTCCATACGTCCCTGCCCAAACATGACCGTAGGACAAGCCTACCTCTGGGCACGCTATCGCGGCAACACTCGGGTGATGGAAAAGCTAGAGCAGTTCACCAACGATGTCCTCTCCCATAGCGAGGCTCCCGCCACCATCGGACCCTTCACCACCATCAGGAACACCCAGCTGGTACGCAACATCACCATCCGTTCTATGAAGGAGTCGCCCGTGGTCATCGACACCTGCTGTGCGCTCACCGAAGGCTTTATCGACTGCGGATGCCACCTGGAGAAAGGCGTCATCGCATCGCGGTTCCTTCTCGGAGAGAATGTCAGACTTGAGTTCGGACTCCGACTGAACGACAGCGTGGTTGGCGACAACAGCACCCTTGCACGCTGCGAGGTAGGCAACAGCTTCATCTTTCCCGCCCACGAGCAGCACCACAACAACTCCTTCCTCATCGCGTCGCTCGTCATGGGACAGAGCAATGTCGCCGCCGGAGCCACCATCGGATCGAACCACAATAGCCGTACCGCCGACAACGAATTGGCCGCCTCCCGTGGTTTCTGGCCCGGACTCTGCACCAGCCTCAAACACAGCTCCCAGTTCGCCTCCTACTGCCTCCTGGCCAAGGCCGACTACCCCAACGAGCTCAACATCACGTTGCCTTTCGCCTTGGTGAACAACAACACCAGCAAAAACCAACTCGAAGTGATGCCCGCCTATTGGTGGATGTACAACATGTATGCTCTTGACCGCTGCAGTAAGAAGTTTGCCGCACGAGACAAACGAAAGGTCAAGTTCCAGCACATCACCTTCGAACTTCTGGCTCCCGACACCATCGAGGAGATCATCAACGGCCGTCAGCTCATCCACCAATGGACCGAAGAGTCCTATCTCCGAGCCAGCAGCAACGACGCCACCATCCCCATCCTTGCCAAAGGGATGGAACATTCCAAGCGGCCCACCGTCCTTCTCAAAGCCGCCCAAGGTTATGAGGCCTACGAGGAGATGCTGATCCACTACGCCATGCAGACCTTGCGTGAAGCCACTCACGACGCTCTTCCGTCTAAGAATCTGGGAAGCGACTATCGCGTTACAGAGTGGGTCAATATGGGCGGACAGGTTGTCGCCAAGTCCGATATAGAGCAGATGCTCCACGATATCGAGAAAGGAGTTCTTTCCAGCTGGGACGATATCCAAAGCCGGATGAACAAGCTTTGGGGCGACTACCCACAACAGGTACAACGCCACGCCTATATGACCCTATGCCACATCGCCTGCACTACCGAGATCACCGAAGACATCTGGAACAAATATATCCAGCGCCACAACACCATCCTTCTCGATATTGAGAAGAAGAGAGTCTCCTCACGCAAGAAAGACGACACCAACCCCTTCCGAGCAATGACATACTGGAGTCCCGAAGAGCAGCAAGCCGTGCTGGGACAATAGAAATCATCACCTTCCACAACGAAACCACCAACCCGAACAATAAAAGATAGAAAGAATGGCAAAACAGAAAGCAATACAAGACTTCAACCTCATCTATTGGATCTTCCGCCCCCTCGTCTGCTGGGGCGCTATCTGCCACTATAACAGCTTCACCGTACGCGGGAAAGAGAATCTCCCCAAAGAAGGCGGCTATATGCTAGCCCCCTGCCACCAGCAAGCACTCATGGAGCCTCTAGCTGTATTGAGCGTCGTAAGAAAGAATCCTGTTTTCCTGGCCCGCGCCGATATCTTTGCCCAGCCCACCATCCGCAAGATCCTCACCTTCCTCAAGATCATGCCCGTCTATCGTATCCGCGACGGGAAAGAGAGCCTCTCTAAAAATGCCGAGATTTTTGAGAAATCGCGTTCTGTAGTACTTGGCGGCTACCCCTTCTGCATGATGGCAGAAGGCAGACACAACGACAAGCACCAGCTCCTCCCCTTGGTGAAAGGCATGTTCCGCATAGCAGGAGAGACTCAGCGAAGCCTAGGCTCTACGCCACTCTATATCCTACCCACAGGCATCGATTTCGATGAATATGAGGAGCCCTACGCCAACCTCTGCATCAATATCGGGGAACCCATTCCCGTACAGCAGTTCATGGAGACCTTCGAGACCAACGAGCCTGTAGCGCTGAACCAGATGCGCGATGTCATCTCCGCCGGCATGAGCCGACAGATGCATGATATCAAGAGCAAAGCCCACTACGAGGAACACCTCACCCTCAGCAATATCCTCAACAAAGAGGAACGCAAGAAAGAGCACCTCCGCAACAGCGCCTTCAACCGGTTCCTCACCCGACAGAAGATCGCCCGCAAGCTCGACGAGATGGAGAGCAACGAGGATGCCAACTATCCCGTCCTGATGGAGAAAACGGCTCAATACCGGTCGCTATGCAAGAAGAGCAAGGTAAGCGAGAAGACAGAATCCGCTCAATGGAACAAATTCCATATGGCCCTCAGCCTCCTGGTCGTCTGCTTATTCGCTTATGCTTTCATCACCTGTGCCCCCGTGAGACGGGCCACACTCTTCATCCTGGCCTGTTTCCCCATGATGGTGCTCCCCACCCATCTCCTCGTTCCCAAATTCATCAAAGATACCCAGTTCCGCAGTTCCATCAACTACGGCATCCGCTTTTTCGTGAGCATCATCTATACCTTGATTTTTTCCGCAGTAATGGGCATCACCCAAGGAGGAGCCTGGCATGATATCTTCCCCAACCTTCATGGGTTCTGGTGGTGGCTTGCAGCCTTTGATATCCCGCTAGTGATGGCTTATTTCAATGGGCCTCTCAACACCTGGCTGAAGAACTTCTGGCGCAATCTCCGCTTCTTCTACAGACGTCCCTTCATCCACAAATCGGCACGAGAAATGAAAGAGCTCCGCAAGGAGATCTACGCCATCTATAACAAATAGGCAGACAGTTCTGCTACAACTTTGAGAGAAGGTCTCTCTGCTATGGCTGAGAGACCTTCTTCTTATTACCTATGACCTTTCCTATAGGGAGAGAGAAGATACCTTATCGCACGGGAGCCTCCTCCTGCCATAACAAAAGACCCAGGGCTACGATGCCCCAGGTCTGGTATCAGGATTATCCGATAAGGAAGAAACTATGTGATCCTCAAGGGTAAGGCGCTTAGAACTCTCTCACAGAACGGAGGTTAAGGAAAGAGGTCTTTTCGACAGGATCAAGATGACTCCACGCCACAGAGTTATACCCCATAGAACGAGCCATAGCTTTTTCTGTTGTGCAGCCCGTCGATGTCCAATATCTTCCGCTAGCTATAGCATTGACCTTAACACCAGCGCTCTTGAGGATATCGAGTGTGCGATCGACATCCATAAGCACATGGTACATAAGTTCCATCTGGCCATAGGAGGGGAGGAACCATCCCTCAACCCCATCTTCCCTGTTAGCGATCACGCTTGCCACATAGGCAGCATAAAGCGTGTCTGGGGTAAGGTTGTTTTTGATGATAGCCTTGGTGTTTTGGGCACCTCGCATATCCAGGATGGCGTTGTCGGCACTGCTGGCGAAGGTGAGGCCGTCGATTTCGACCATACTCTTGTTCCAATAGGTGGTCATCGGTTGGACGAGACGCACAGCAAGGCCATGAACACCCGAATCGTCAACATGGAAGACCACACCCATAGCCTTCTTCCCCGAAGCAGCAAAATCGACGATGGAGACAATGGTGTTGTCGGTGCAAAGGACATCTCCCACATGGACAGATTTTTGTGCCCACAGCGAAAAGGAGAAAAGACAAAGGGCAAGGATTGTTACAAATTTTTTCATCATATATCTATTTTGTTTTAGGTTTTCTTTCGGAAGAAACCCCTCTATCCGTCTCTAGAAATCAGTACCGAGATAGAGGGGAAACTGGTATTCCCAACAGGGATTTTTATTTGTATTCAGCAACGATGCCGGAGACCATGTCGGGGGTGAGACGGCCGTAGACCTTTTCGCCGATCATGGCGACAGGAGCAAGACCGCAGGCACCTACGCAACGGAGGCAGTCGATGGAGAATTTGCCGTCGGGGGTAGTCTGTCCTACGCCGATGCCGAGGACGCGCTGGAACTCCTCGAGGATAGCTCCTGCGTTACGCACGTGGCAGGCGGTACCGAGGCAGATGGAGATGGGATGTTCGCCCTTGGGCTCCATGGTGAAGAAGGAGTAGAAGGTAACGATGCCATATACACGACTAACGGGGATGCCGAGCTGCTTGGCGATGACCTCCTGTACCTCCTTGGGGAGATAGCCCAGAGCACCCTGAACGCCGTGGAGGACATGGATAACGTCCGAAGCGCGGTTGTCGTACTGCTGGCAAATCTCTTTGATGGTGTTTATCTTTTCAGCATTTAATTCAATATGTGCCATTTTTCTTATTTGTTAAGGATTAGTGATCAAGGACAGGGAGCTCTGCCGCGGAGGCCGCGCCCCCTATCCTATTTCTGCTATTCTACAGACCGAACTTCTTCTTGGACTTGTCGAAGTAGTGGGTATGGAGGAGGTGGTGAGCCTTCTCGCCGCAGGGTTCGCCAAGATATTCCTTGTAGAGAGCCTGGATGTAGGGGTTCTCGTGCGATTTGCGGAGAGGTTTCTGGCGGTCTTCTTCATAGATGGCAGCAAGACGCTTCTCCACCTTGGTGAAGTCGCCATGGTGATAGGGCTGACCAGCGCCGCCGACGCAGCCGCCGGGGCAGGCCATGATCTCGATAGCGTGGAACTGCTCTTCGCCGGAACGCACCTTGTCGAGCAGCTTGCGGGCGTTGCCCAGACCGTGAGCGATGCCGATGTGGATGGGGGTGCCGTCGAAATCGACGGTAGCCTCGCGCACACCTTCAAGGCCGCGGAGCTCGGTGAACTCCACCTTGCCCAGCTCCTTCTTGGTGAAGAGCTCGTAGGCGGTACGGGTAGCAGCCTCGATAACGCCGCCGGTAGCGCCGAAGATGACAGCAGCACCGGTGCTCTCGCCGAGAGGATGGTCGAACTCGGTCTCGGGGAGATCCTGGAACTTCACGCCGAGGAGCTTGATCATATCTGCAAGCTCGCGAGTGGTGAGGGAGTAATCCACGTCGGGATTGCCGTTCTCCTTGAACTCGTCGCGCTGGCACTCGTATTTCTTAGCCACGCAGGGCATGATGGAAACGACCACGAGGTCCTCGCGGTTGATGCCCATCTTTTCGGCCCAGTAGTTCTTGGCGATAGCGCCGAACATCTGCATGGGGCTCTTTGCCGAGCTGGGGATGTCGAGCATATCGGGGTAGTTGGTCTCGAAGAAGTTCACCCAGCCGGGGCAGCAGGAGGTCATGATGGGGAGCTTCACGCTCTTGTCGCCGTTCATGAAGCGGGCGATGCGGTCGAGCATCTCGGTACCCTCTTCCATGATGGTGAGGTCGGCAGCGAAGTCGGTGTCGAACACATAGTCGAAGCCCATCTGACGCAGCGCGGTGACCATCTTGCCGGTCACGCGGCTGCCGGGTTCCATGCCAAACTCTTCGCCGAGAGCTACGCGGACGGCGGGAGCGGTCTGCACGATGACTTTCTTGCGGGGGTTAGCGATGGCGCTCATCACCTGACGGGTGTGGTTAGCCTCGCTGAGGGCTCCTACGGGGCAAGCCTGCACACACTGGCCGCACATGACGCAGGAGGTGTCCTCGAGGTTCATGCGGAAGGAGGTGGAGACAACAGCGCCGAAGCCGCGGTTTACGGCGGTGAGGGCGCCTACGGTCTGAAGGCTGTTGCAGACGGTCTCGCAACGGCGGCACATGATACATTTGTTCTCGTCGCGGATGATGGCGGGAGAGGCTTCTACTTTATTTACCGACTGTTCGCCGCTGTAGGTGATCTCGCGGAGGCCCAGCTCGATGGCGAGGTTCTGCAGCTCGCAGTTGCCGCTCTTGGGGCAGAAAAGGCAGTCGGCGGGGTGGTCGCTGAGCATGAGGTCAACGACGGTACGACGGGCCATGATGACGCGGAGGGTGTTGGTGTGGACCACCATGCCTTCGCTGACGTTAGTGGCGCAGGCAGCGGCGAGGTTGCCTTTGCCTTCAACCTCTACCATACATACGCGGCAGGAACCGGGGCGGTTCTCTACGCCCTGGCCTTTGAGCTCGTAGTGGCAGAGAGTAGGGATTTTGATGCCGATGCTGCGGGCGGCTTTGAGGATAGTGGTTCCTTTGGGCACCTCGACATGCTGGCCATCTATAGTGAGAGCTATCATATTTTCCATATTGTGATAACTATTAATTGATTCTAATTGCGTTAAACTTACATTTGGTATAACAGGTACCGCACTTGATACAGATGTCCTGATCGATAGTGTGAGGTTTCTTCAGCTCGCCGTGGATAGCGTCGACGGGGCAGTTGCGGGCGCAAGCGGTGCAGCCGAGGCAGATGGCGGGGTTGATCTCGTAGCGAACGAGGTCCTTGCAGGCGCCAGCGCGGCATTTCTTATCCTGCACGTGCTCCACATACTCATCCCAGAAGTTATCGAGGGTAGAGAGGATGGGGTTGGGCGAGGACTGTCCGAGACCGCAGAGGGCTGTATCCTTCACCACTACGCTGAGGTTGCGCAGGTGCTCGAGGTCTTCCATGGTAGCCTTGCCTTTGGTGATCTTGTCGAGCATCTCATAGAGGCGCTTGTTGCCGATACGGCAGGGGGTGCACTTGCCGCAGCTCTCGGGCACGGTGAAGTCGAGATAGAACTTGGCGATGTTGACCATGCAGGAGCTTTCGTCCATGATAACCATACCGCCGGAGCCCATCATCGAGCCTGCCTGGGTGAGCGACTTATAGTCGATGGGGATGTCAAGATGTTTCTCGGTGAGACAACCGCCAGAGGGGCCGCCGGTCTGGACAGCCTTGAACTTCTTGCCGTCCTTGATGCCGCCGCCGATCTCGTAGATGATCTCACGCAGGGTGATGCCCATAGGCACCTCGATGAGGCCTACGTTGTTCACCTTGCCAGCCAGAGCGAACACCTTGGTGCCTTTGCTGTTGGCCGTTCCGATGCTGCTGAACCACTCGGCGCCCTTGAGGAGGATAGCGGGCACGTTAGCATAGGTCTCTACGTTGTTCACGTTGGTGGGCTTGAGGTTGTAGCCCTTCTCCGAAGTTCGTGGAGGTTTGAAGGTGGGCTCGCCACGTTTGCCTTCCATGGAGTGGATGAGGGCGGTAGCTTCGCCGCAGACGAAAGCACCGGCGCCATAGCGCAGCTCGATATGGAAGTTGAAGCCGCTGCCCATGATGTTGTCGCCCAGCAGGCCCATCTCTTCGGCCTGGCTGATGGCGATCTTGAGGCGTTCGATAGCCAGAGGATATTCGGCACGGATGTAGATCAGACCCTTGTCGGCTCCGATGGAGTAGCCGCAGATGGCCATAGCCTCGAGCACGCTGTGGGGGTCGCCCTCCAGGATGGAGCGGTCCATGAATGCGCCGGGGTCGCCCTCGTCGGCATTGCAGACCACGTATTTCTGGTCAGCCTTGGCGCGAGCCGAGGAAGCCCATTTCTTGCCGGTGGGGAAGCCGGCGCCGCCGCGGCCGGAGAGGCCGGAAGCGGAGACGATCTCGATCACCTCTTCGGGAGTGTGGTTGGTGAGACAGTCGCCCAGGGCGATGTAGCCGTCGTGAGCGATATAGTCGTTGATGTTCTCGGGGTCGATGACGCCGCAGTTGCGCAGAGCGATGCGGATCTGTTTCTTGTGGAACTCACCCTTTTCGTTGTTCTCGACCTTGTTGCCGGTCTCGGGATCGACAAAGAGGAGGTCTTCCACCTTGTGGCCGCCCACGATATGCTCGTCCATGATGCGGCTCACGTCGTTGAGGGTCACCTTGGTGTAGAAAGTGTTGTCGGGCATCACCTTCACGATGGGGCCCTTGTCGCACAGGCCAAAGCAGCCGGTTTGGATCACCTGGACCTCATCCTGCAGCCCTCTCTCGAAGATCATGCTTCTGAAAGTGTCTGCCATCTGCTGGGAGTTGCCACTCTTGCAGCACGAGCCTCCGCAGACCAGAATATGCTTTTTATATTTTGCCATGTAAGTATGTTTTATTTGCTAGTCAATAGTTTCGTAATTCACAGGGATGATGCCCTCGACAAACTCGTTGTTGATAACGTATTTGGTAAGGATATCGTCGGCGCGCATCTCGTCAACATAACCGAAAACGACCGATTCTCTGCCGGGTATGAGCACCTCGAGGGTGGGTTCTGCATAGCAGTAGCCCATGCAGCCCGTCTTTACGAAGGTGGCGTTGACGCCCAGTTCCTTGGCCTTCTGCTCCATATGCTCCAGCACCTCTTTGGCGCCTGCAGCGATACCACAGGTAGCGTAAGCAACCTTGATCACAACCGACCCGGGGGTCTTCTCCCCTTCAGCACGCTGGGCGACCAACTTGTCACGCAACGACTGTAATTCTGCCAGTGTTTGAATTTTTGCCATTATTGTTTTTTGTTTTTATTAGATAATAACAGATTAGTTTTCTTACAATTAAACACGCCAAGACACACCCAAGCCGTCTGTCTTGACAATGCAAAGATACGACTATTTTATTAATAAAACAAATAAAAAGAGCAATATTTTTTCAACACCTTCTCAACAGCCTCCTTCCCACAACCCCGAACGGCAGAAAGAACGCCCGAGGGAATGCCGCCGAAAACAGATTGCAAAACAGCCAGCAAAGCCAACACGCTCCAATAGAGGGAAACACCCGGACAGCCCCCACAAAGATATAACATACAACATATTACACACCCGCGGAAAACCCACCCCTCTCACTTAGTGCCACAAGCGGCAGGAAAGCCAGCCGCACCCATGTGGCGCCCATGCAGCGTCTATGCAGCGCCTACATTCCAAGGGGTAGCACCCCAAATTGTAGATGCTACCTATACGCTACCCATAGGCTACCCATAGACTACACATAGACTACACATAGACCACCCCCTTCCCTGACCTATGGGAGACGGCTGCCTGATGCGGCCCTGGTGGCCGACTAGAAATAGAGCACGCTGGACTCGGGGACGTTCAGCCTCATCTCCACCTTACGGCCGTCGACAAGGACGCCGCTGAGCTCATAGCACATGCTCTGGCTGTCGTGGCTCAGCTTGGTCCATCCCGAGGTGAAACAGCTACCCGACATGGGCTGGCCGTCACCCACAAAGCTCATCATCTGCCCTTCGGAAACCGACAGGAGAAAGAAATGAGGTGTAGGAGAGTCGGTGACACGGTCCATAACATTGATATCGAACAGGTTGCCACCCACAGCCGCCAGAGGGTTGGCGAGATCGATCTGGCGGTTTTCCAGCACGGCAGTCATATCGATGCTGCCGTCATATTCTCCCGTGGCAACGGCAAAGTCGATGGTGGTAGTACGAGCCCCGAAATTCTCGCCCGTCTGGGCCAGAGAGACGGCAACGTCGTACACCCTCCCGTCGACACTCATCTGGTTGTTCTCCAGATGGATGGCAGCAGGACTTCCGTTCTGAGGTTCGGCCTCCTCTTCTTTGGTGCAGCCCACAAGGGCCATAACAGCAAAGGCGGTCATCAATAGAATGTTGATTCTTTTCATGGGTATTGGTATTAGGATTTGTTTAAGGCAACCTCTAAAAATCAGTTTTTTTTGAATCCGTCAGAGGTTACCACAAATCAGTTTTCTTGATTTTCTCTTAAGGTGACCTCTAATAATTAGATTGAGATGGATTGCTGCTTATTTTTGAGTGATTC
>JAKSMR010000030.1 GCA_024400495.1 Bacteroidales bacterium | reverse complement strand
AGCTTTCGGTCTCAAGACCGGGAGTGGTGCTCTTGATGAGGGGGTTGGGGTTGGTGCCGAGAGCAACAACGACGGTATCTACGGGCATCTCGAACTCGCTACCTGCGATGACGCTGGTCTTCTGACGGCCTTTCTCGTCGGGCTCGCCGAGCTCCATCTTGACGCACTTCATGGCAGCTACGTTGCCGTTTTCGTCGCCGATATATTCAGTAGGATTGGTGAGGAAAGCGAACTCTACGCCTTCTTCCATAGCGTGGTGGACCTCTTCACGACGAGCGGGCATGTTGGCCTGGTCGCGACGGTAGACGATGGTGACGTCGGAGCCGAGACGCTTAGCGGTACGGGCGGCATCCATAGCTACGTTACCACCACCAATGACGGCGACTTTCTTGCCGAGGACGATAGGAGTATCGTACTTCTCGTCGTAGCCGTGCATGAGGTTGGTACGGGTGAGGAGCTCGTTGGCGGAGATAACACCTACGAGGGTCTCGCCGGGGTTGCCCATGAACTTGGGAAGACCGGCACCAGAGCCTACGTAGACAGCCTTGAAGCCGTATTTGTCGAAGAGCTCGTCGATGGTGAGGGACTTGCCGATGATGACGTTGGTCTCGATCTTGACACCCAGTTTCTTGAGGTTCTCGATTTCGGGAGCCACAACTTTCTGCTTGGGAAGACGGAACTCGGGGATACCATAGACGAGCACGCCACCAGCATGCTGGAGAGCCTCGAAGATGGTTACGTCGTAGCCCTTCTTGGCGAGGTCGCCGGCGCAGGTGAGACCGGTAGGACCGGAACCGATGATGGCCACTTTCTTGCCGTTGGAAGCGGGACGCTCGACGGGCTTGTCGTCCTTGTTCTCGCGGTTCCAGTCGGCAACGAAACGCTCGAGAGCGCCGATAGCGATGGGCTCGCCCTTAACGCCGAGGATACACTTGCCTTCGCATTGGTTCTCCTGAGGACATACACGACCGCAGACTGCGGGAAGAGCGGAGTCCTGAGCGATGATCTTGGCAGCACCACGGAAATCCTGCTCGGAAACAGCGTGGATGAATGCGGGGATGTCGATGCTTACGGGGCACTTGGTACGGCAGAGGGGTTTCTTGCAGTTGAGGCAACGTTTAGCCTCGGCAACAGCCTGCTCTACGGTAAAGCCGTAGGAAACCTCTTCGAAGTTGGTGGCACGAACCTTAGGATCCTGCTCTTCGGGTTTCTGACGGTTGGTGGCTTTGGCTACCTCGGCGGCAACGGCATTGGTGAGGTTGCACTTGTGGTCGGCAGGACCGCCATCGGCAGCAGCAGTAGCGATGCGATATTTGTTGAGGTCGGGCTTAGCAAGACGCTTCATAGCACCATTGAAGTCGACGAGGTGGCCGTCGAACTCGGGACCATCGACACAGGTGAACTTAACCTGGTCGCCTACGGTAACACGGCAAGCGCCGCACATACCGGTACCGTCTACCATCATGGAGTTGAGGGAGACGATGGTGCGGAGGTCGTAGTTCTTGGTGGTGAGGCAGACGAACTTCATCATGGGGAGAGGACCGATAGCTACGCAGGTGTCGTACTTAACGCCCTTGTTCTCTACGAGGTCCTGGATCTTGTTGGTAACGAGACCTTTCTCCATATAGGAGCCGTCGTCGGTCATGACATAGAGGTTGTCGCATACGGCACGCATCTTCTCCTCGAAGAAGATGAGGCTCTTGTTACGAGCGCCGAGGATAACGTCGCATGCAACGCCATTCTCTTTGCACCATTTGGCCTGGGGATAGATGGGAGCGGTACCAACGCCACCAGCAACGAAGAGGATGCGCTTGCCTTCGAGCTTGCCTTCCTTCTTCTCGTCGATGAGCTCGGAAGCACGGCCGAGAGGACCAACGATGGTGAAGATCTCGTCGCCTTCATTCATGTTCTTCAGACGTTCGGTAGATTCACCAACGACCTGGAAGACGATGGTTACGGTCTGGCGCTCTTTGTCGAGGTCGCAGATAGTGAGAGGTACACGTTCACCCTTCTCGTGAGGGATAACGATTACGAACTGGCCGGGAAGACCGTTCTCGGCAATCCAAGGTGCAACAACATCCATCAAATAGATGGTTTCGGTAAGTTGCTCTTTCTTTACAATTTTGTACATAATTGTTTTTTGAGTGTTTTAGGATTTATTATTAATATGATTATCTTAACTTGTGTTTTCTTGTTATCTTGTGTTGTCAAAAGCTTGGGCCGTTCTGTCTGCTAATGGAGCAATGTGACGGTTCCGATCTTGGACTTGGGGGTGTTGGGGGCGTCGACGGTTGTGTAGACCACACGATAGGTGTAGGCTGCCTGAGGACAGAGCTTGCCTTTGTGGTGGCCGTCCCACGAGTCGTTCATATTGGTGGACGAATAGACGAGGGCGCCTTCGCGGGTGTAGATATAGATGGCGTAATCGACTACGTTATACATCTTGACCTGGAAGCGGTTGTTCTCGCCCATGCGAGGAGTGAACACGTCGGGGGCCCAGATGATGCCGCCCTTGTAGGGTATCCATTCGGAGACGGTATCCTGACAATGGAAGCGGTCCTCCTCAACCATGAGGGTGACGAGGATGGAGTCGTATTGGGTGGGATAGGTGTAGCGGAAATAGGCGTCGCTGGTGACGAGGTCGGGCAAGGTCCAGAGACGTTGAGAGATCTGGCCTGTGCTGACGTCGAAGAACTCAAACTCAAGCTGGTCGGGAGTAGCATAGGGAGGATTGTGACGGATGCGGGCCTGGAGAGTGGGAACTTCCTGAACGTTGAAGGTCATGCTGTTGGTGCATTGGAAGCGTTCGTTGGTTCCGGTAACGGTATAGGTTGTCTCTTCCTTGGGAGCGACAAAGACTGTGTCGAGATGAGCCTGACTCTCGAGAGTGCGGTCGTCGGGACGGGAGGTCCAGGTCACGCTATCGATGTCGTCGGTTCGCTCGACGATAAACTCATAGGCCCATTGGTCGCATACGAAACCGACTTTGTGGACGTCGATAAGTGGCAACGGCATGACGTAGAGATGATAGGGTATGACGCTATCGCAGAGGTTGACGGAAGTATAGGTGAAGGTGAAGTCGCCAGACTGGGTTCCGGGCATGAAGATGGTGTCTTCGTAGGGATAGGGCAACGCGTCGATGCAGACGGTATCGTATCTCTGCTCGGCATATATGGTGGAATGCATGTAGAGGTTGAGCGTCACAAGGCTGTCGCATCCATAACGGTTCTTCAGCATCACGGTATCGGTAAAGTTGTCGGAAGTGTATTCCCGGCCGTTGTTGGGCCAGGTATAGCTGTCGCAGGCGCGGACAATTTCGGTATACTGGTTGTCGGGATTGACGAAGACGCGCATGGTGACGATGCTGTCTGCCCCATGGGTGGTGAGGAGTTGGGTGTTCTTTACTCCCTGGCTAGAGAAAACGGAGTCGTTCCAGATGAAGGGGAGGTTGTGCTGGCAGATCGTGGTGTCGTTCACGACAGAGACATTACGCCATACCTTGAGGTTGTAGCTGATCGAGCTGTCGCAGCCCCAATGGTTGAAGCCGGGGATGTAGACCGTTGTGTCGACAACATCGGTATAGAAGGTGTGGCCATAATAGCTTGCAGGCAGGTTGTTCTCCACGAGGGTGTCGCGTTGCGTGCCATGGGTGTTGGGGTTGACCGTAACATGGGTCCACACTATGCTGTCGGCACCTGTGTAGGACGGCAGGATGATGGTGCCCGCTCCCGTACGGGTGAAGGTGATGCCGTTGATGGTGATGGGCACGTTGTTCTCGCAGGTGGTATAGGTGACGGTATCGCGGATGTTCCACCACACATGGAGGCTGTAGTCGACGATACTGTCACATTGGTTGGCGTTGGGGAAGATGATGACAGAGTCCTGAACGGGGCCGTCGAAGGGATAGCCGTTGTAGGTGTAGGTGAGGCTGTTCTCGACTGTGGTGTCGAAAACGATGCTGGCGGTATTGTAATGAACTGTGACGTTCATGGTAAGCGTGCTGTCGGCACCATGGGTGGTGAAGATCTTCGTGACCTTGGTATCGGTCTGATAGAAGAGGGAGTCGTTCCAGGAGAAGGTGAGCGAGTTCTCGCAGATGGTGCTGTCGGCTGTAGCCCATACGTTTTCCCAGACATGGAGGTTGAGCGTGACGATACTGTCGCAGCCGTTGGCGTTGGCGGTAGTCATCACCTGCACTCTAGGTCCACCCCAGACGAAAGTGGTGTTCTCCCAGATGTAAGGCAACGTGTTCTGGACGATGGTATCGTAGATGGAAGCTACGGTATTGGGGTTGATGAGCAGGTGGGTATACACCAAGCTGTCGGCGCCATGGATGGTGTAGAGAGGACGCATCTTGCTGAGGGTGTAGGGTACGGTCGGAACGGGGCTGCTGGGGACGAATGTAGAATCCTCCCAAACGACGGGCATAAAGTTCTGGCAGACGGTACTGTCGAGGTCTGTGCGGACATTTCGCCATACGAACAAGGAGTAGTCGATGATGCTGTCGCAGCCTGCGGAATTGGTGATGGTGACCGTGGCATGGGAGATGCTATCGGAGAAATAGGTGCCGTTGAAGAGTCGGGGAAGATTGTTCTCGATAACGGTATCGTAGTAGGTGCTATAGGTGTTCCTCAACACATGGACTCGCATGGTTACCGTGCTGTCGACGCCAAACATACCGCCACCTATGAAGCAGTAGGACATGGTGTCGTCTGTGGTAAAGGTGCGGGTGTTCCAGGTGAGCGGCAGGTAGTTCTCGCAAAGGGTACTGTCGAGGGTGTCGAAGACATTACGATAGATGGAGAGCGTGAAGATGATGGTGCTATCACAACCGAGGTGATTGGAGATGAGTACCGTATCGCCTATGGTGTCACCAACATAGGTGTGGCCGTTGAAGGTGTAGGGCAGGTCGTTCTCGATAATATAGCGATGGATGGTGGTGTCGGTATTGTATTTCACCCTAAGGTTGAGGTGGAGCACACTATCGGCGCCATGGATGGTGTACAAGGTGTCGTATTGGGTACCGGCCTGGGTGAAGGTGTTGTGATGCCAATCGACGAGAGGGATAAAGTTCTCGCAGACGGCAGTATCGAGGAAGGTGGAGTCGTTGTACCAGACCACAAGGTTGTAATGGATCACGCTATCGCATCCAACCGCGTTGACGCCTCTCAAGCAGAGCGTGTCGTCGGTAATGGGGCTGCTATAGCTGTGGTGGTTGAACAGACGGGGAAGGTTGTTCTCGATAACGGAGTCGTAATAGAGGCTCTCGTTGGAGTGGCGGATGGTGAGGTTGAGGTAGAGCGTGCTGTCGCATCCGACGGCATTCGTCCCGATAAAGGTGTGGGGATAACGGCCGGAGGCGGCATAGTAGTTTCCATACCAGGGCATCGAGTCGCAGACAGAGACGACGGTATCGGCTATGGTTGTGTCGACAATAGTGACAAACATCGTGACAATACTATCCACGCCCATGAATCCGCGACCACGAAGGTTGGCCGTCTTGTTTCCTGCTACAGCAAAGACGCTATCGTTCCACACCAGGGGCAGATGGTTGTTACATACCACACTATCGATGGTGTCGTAGACGTTGCGACGGATGCGCAAAGTGAAGTTGACGATGCTGTCGCAACCTCGGTTGTTGGAGATGATGATAGTGGTGTTGGTATCGCCCTCGAAAGCGTGGCCATGATAGGTATAGGTAGGAATATCGTTCTCTAATATATATTGTAATACACTCGAATGGGTATTGGTGTCGACAAAGAGGTGGTAGCCTATGATACTGTCGGCGCCGGTATAGGCGGAGAGGGTGTCGTATTGCAGTCCTGCCGCATCAAAAACGAGGGTGTCGTGAATGGGGGCAGACTGATGGAGATGAGGCCAGCTGTGGGGCAGGAAATTCTCGCAGATGGTGTCGTAGAGCTCGGTGTGCTTGTTCCAATGGACACTAAGCGAGAAATGGATGATAGAGTCGCAGCCATGGATATCGGCATTGGACATCCAGATGGTGTCTCCCGAAACAACGGTATCGTAATAATGGCCGTTGAACACATAGGGCAGGCTGTTCTCTATGACGGTCTGCATTACGGTATGATGGGAGGTGTCGTGGATGGTGAGATGCATGGTGACCGTACTGTCGCATCCTACGGCATTCCCGCCTACGATAACATGGTTGTAGTTGCCAGATGCACTATAGTGGCTGCCGTACCAGTCGTAGCCGTAGCAGTTCTGGATGTTGGTATCGCCCGTGGAGGTATAGATGACATGGACATGCATGGTGACGTTGCTGTCAACGCCATGGTTGCCAACGAGGGTAGCCTGCAAGGTGTCGTCGCCGGAGAAGGTCTGACCATTCCAGACGAAGGGCAGACTGTTGTTGCAGATAATGCTATCGATGGTGTCAAAGACGTTACGATAGACCACGAGAGAATAGTCGACAATACTGTCGCAACCATTACGGTTGGGGAAGATTACCGTCTCGTGGGTAGCGTCGGTAGTGAAGATGCTGTCGTGGTAGGTATAGGGCAGCTGATTCTCGACAATAAATTCTGTAACCTGAGAATGGGTGTTGGGATTGACATGAAGCAGATAGGTGACAACGCTATCGGTTCCGTCGCTAGCGAGTAGCGTCTCAGACTGCGATCCTGCTGCCGTGAAGATGAGATCGTGAGGAGTAGGACCTGTGACATTCCAGGTATAGGGCAGTTCGTTCTCGCATATGGTACGAGGTACGGTTACGGCTTTGTTGAGCAGTACCGTAAGATAATAGGTGATCACGCTATCGCAGCCATGCACATTGGCACCTGTGAGGGTGATGGTCTGTCCCGAGACCGGACCTGTGAAGGTTCTGCCGTTGAAGGTGTGGGGAAGAGCATTCTCGACAATAGTATCACGAACTGTCTGGCGAGTGGTCTGGAAGATGGTGAGATGCATCACGACCGTACTGTCACAGCCTTGAGCGTTACCATTGGGGAAACGATGATATTTGTTACCACTAGTTGTGTATCGGGTACCGAACCAGGTGTAGTTGTAGCATTCGCCAACATAGATATGCCCCATCGAGGTGTCGTTGACATGGAGGTTCATCGTGAGGACGCTATCCACGCCATGGTTTCCTCTCAAGGTGACCGTAGCGGTTCCGGCATTGGTGAAACGATGTCCGTTCCAGGTGAAGGGCAGTCTGGGTCGACATATGGTGCTGTCTACTGTGTTGGAAACATTTCTATAGACAGTAAGGCTATAGGTGATGATACTGTCGCAACCTCTGCGGTTGGGGATGGTAATAATCGCTCCTGTTGTATCATTATAAAAGGATACATTATTAAAAACGCGAGGAAGGTTGTTTTCAATCACCCATTCGTTGATGATTGAGGTTGAGTTTTCGTTAACATGGAGCGTATAGATAACGATGCTATCGGCTCCTCGTGTGGTGTGCAACGTGTCCCTACGTGTTCCGGCATCGGAGAAGAAGTAGCCTCTCCAGGTGATAGGCAGCTGGTTCCGGCATATTGTGCTGTCGATGCGGGTTACAACATTGGGGAAGATCTTCAGATTATAGTGGATGATGCTATCACATCCGTGGGAGTTGGCTCCGGGAAGCACAAACAGCAGATTGTGCTGATCGGTAACAAACGACCTGTCTCTGAAATGTCGGGGCAGCTGGTTCTGGCTGCAGGTATCCCAGATTGTGTCGTGTGTGGTGTAGTTGACCGTAAGGTGCATGGTCACCACGCTATCGCAATAGTTTCTGTTTGCGCCAATATGACGGGTGGTATAGTCTCCCGATAGGTCATATACACGACTTGCCCAGGTGTAGTTGTCGCAAGCGGTAGGGCTGAACTCGAGGAATGTTGTGTCGCGCACACCCAGATGGAAGGTTACGATACTATCTATCTCGCAGAACGACATCAGGTGGGCACTATCGCTAGCGGGACCGGTATAATGACGATTCTGCCAGGTGAAGATAGGTAGCTCGTTGGCACATATCGAAACAGAGTCGGTTGTGAAGATTGTGTCGACCATTAGGCTGTTGGCCTCGAAGAAAACGGCAGACTCATTATGACTTGAGCCCACGTTTGCAATAGCAATACGGAAATGATAGGGCTTGCAGGGGTTCACATTGACGACAGACTCTAGCGGGATGGTACGTCCGTCGAAGCCGATATTGTATTCCGACAGTCGAGCGATCTGCGCCATAGTGTAGTATTGCTCTGCCACATAATACTGAGAGTTGACATTCTGGTTGATCGTGTTGATAGAAACCGGACTGTTGGTGTTGGGGACATAGGTGACATTGGAATCAGAGCCACCTATAGGACGAAGGAAAACACCAAACACATCGTTGAATCGGGTATTTTCGGCAGGATACTCCTCCGAAGCGAAGATATAACGGAAGCGCAACACAGGAGAACGAGGAACACAATCGAACTCCAGGACTGCTGTCTCCGGAATGGTATCGACTCCGGCAATGTTAGCGAAGAAATTCGCATCGTATGCATATGGAGAACACAACTCGTCGCGATTGGTTGTCATATTCCTCTGATAGTTAGGACCCGCAAATTCAGATGGACGGCCTGTACAGAGAACGACACCCGAGGTGAACGGGAATGTAGATGGCAGATAATCGCCCGAGGCCAGTTCTGCACTTGAGGGATGACGGTAGTGGGCTATGCGGCTGCACATCGCGGTTGAGCTGCCGTTGAAGGTGATGTTCCACACACTATCAAGGCCATAACCCAACAGATGAGTACGGATCAGAGAGTCAAGTGTCCAGCCTTCGGCAATCAGATCGGAACCTTCGGCAACTACTAATTGTGCGTTGGCATTGGTGTTGCAGAAACCCAATGCCACAATTATCAACAACAGATATCTTTTGATTTTTTTCACGATTACGATCGGCTTGGGTTATTGGTTATTGCGGTTACGTCTGAATATCTTTTTTCGGAAGATAAAAAGACAGAAGAGCACCTCGATCACAGCAAGGATGACAAGGGTAAGTATCGTGTTGTGGAAGCTCTGAGGAGCGAAGCCCATCAGAAGGAGGATGGGGAATCCGAACACGATGGCGGGGATTGTCTGAAGGACGAGGTTGTTGCTGGCGGGCGTCTCGAACTTGGGATCGATCTCGCGCAAAAGAATCATACCGTTGCTGGCTGTTCCTGTAAGCATGCCGAACATGGAGAAGAAGCCTTCATATTCGTATCCCGGATAGAGATGCTTGGCACAGACTCTGACAAAGAGGAAAGTGGCCAACGCGCCAACGGTACAAACGATAAGAAGGGGAAGCCAGATGCGACGCAGGCTATCGAAGCTGATGGCAGCAGTACCAGCAACGATCATCACGTCGAAACACAATCCGCTTATGCGATTGAGCATATAGTTGTTTATGTACTCTCGTTCCATGATTTTCTTCTTCTTGAAGAGGTTGAGGACGTTCTTCACCAGTACGCCAAAGAGCGTTCCCCAAAGGAAGTTGAAGCCCCAGAAGAGCGGCTTGAGAGTCTTTGTGCCGAAGTTGCCCAGGTCGGCCTGCTCTATACCCCACATGAAGAGGAAGACCAGACAATAGACGAAGAGCACCAGGCAGACCTGGATGCTGAGTTTGTCGACAGATTCTGTGTTGGGTATTTCATTTTCGGACTCGTAATCCTGAAGTGTATAAACCTCCTTGTAGTCGCCGCTCTTTGCCTGAAGACGGCCTTTGCGACGCAGGTAGTTCAGATAAACGACACCTATGATGCTTCCTACGAGGAACCCGATTGCAGCAATACTCAAACCGAAGTCGGCTCCTGCAAAGCCGATGCCCGAGTTCATCGCCCAACCTTGATAGATGTTACCGAAGTTGAGAGCCTGCCCCGGACCTTGTCCGTATCCCATAGGGAGGAGCAGACCGGAGGAATAGAAGAAATCCTTATCGTTCCAGAAAAGGAAAAGAGGGATGGTGATAGCTAATCCTACAATACCTTGAACGACATAAGTGGCAGCAGTAACGGCACCTGTCTCGGTAACCTTCATCGTGGTGGAACGGCTCTCCAGCTTGTTGTTCTTGAGCGCCAGGGCCACGAATCCAATACCCAGAGCATGGTAGGTAAGGATCTCCATGCTGGGTTTGTTTATAAGCTCGTTGAAAGAGGGGATAAGTTTGAGCAGCAGGATCATCAGTCCGGCTATGAGGGCTGTTGGGATGAGGCTCTTGCTCATAAACTTCACTTTGCAACGGATCACATTGGCAACCAGGAGGGCAACGGCAATAAGGAAGAATTGCACCAGCCAGGCCCACGACGAGGGGCTGGCAAAAGAGGTTACCTGAGGTAATGCATCGATCAGTATCATAATCTTTATTTGTTTCGTTCTTGTTGTTATTCTGTTCCTGATATTCCGGTTGTCGGCTTCTTGTCGGCCTCTTGCCAAGGCCTTGCGCCTATATTGCGTCGCATCACTCTCGGTCTTGCGTCGTTAATGAGGCTATCTGCACCAAGAGGAGAACGAGGCTGCTATCGGCCGACTACCGGTTGATCCATAGAATTGACTATTTGTATTTGAACTCCTCAATCTCGCGACGATCACGTTTGGTTGGACGGCCGACACCACGATCTCTTTTCTCGAAGCCATACTGGCGAACCATCTGGATGCGCTCGTATTCTTCTTTGGGAGTGCGGTCTATCATAGATTCCTCCACCAATTTGGCGCTGACTCGGTTGTGGAGCAGAGCCTTCACTTCTATCTGCTTGTGGAGCTGCTCTATAACAAGGTCATACACCTCCCCTACCCTTACCTCGTGCGAGGCTTTGACGGGGACGCCATTCATCTTCACCCGGCCCGACTTGCAGGCCTCGGTAGCGAGCGAACGGGTCTTGAAAAGGCGTACTGCCCAGAGATACTTGTCTATTCTTAATTCGTCTGCCATTACTGTCGGTTAGCGATTGGGAGTATTATGTTCTGTTTTTCCTGTACTGATTATTTCTCACGGAAATAGATCTTCATAGGCACACCATGGAAATCCCACATCTCTCGCATACGGTTTTCTACAAAACGGCGATAGGGATCGCGGATGTATTGGGGAAGATTGCAGAAAAACACAAACTGAGGATAAGCCGTGGGAAGCTGGGTGATGTACTTAATCTTGATCCACTTGCCCTTCACGGCAGGAGGAGGATTCTGTTCTTTTACGATAGGCAGCAAGGCATCGTTGAGCTCGGAAGTGCTGATGCGACGGCTACGGGCTTCGTACACCTGCTTGGCTGTTTCGAGCACCTTGAAGATGCGTTGTTTGTTGATGACGGAGGTGAAGACGATGGGCACATCCTCGAAAGGAGCGATACGCTCGCGGATGAGCTTCTCGAAGTCGCGATGGGTATTGGTGTCTTTTTCGACAAGGTCCCACTTGTTCACCACAATCACCACGCCTTTGTTGTTGCGTTGGATAAGACCGAAGATGTTGAGATCCTGCTGTTCCAGTCCTTGCGAAGCGTCGAGCATAAGGATGCAGACATCGCTATTCTCTATCGCTCTGACGGAACGCAGCACGGAATAGAACTCCAGATCTTCTTCAACCTTTTTCTTCTTACGCAATCCGGCTGTGTCGACGAAATTGAAGTCGAAACCGAACATGTTGTAATGGGTGTAGATGGAGTCGCGTGTGGTTCCTGCTATGGGAGTGACGATATTGCGCTCGGTTCCGGTAATGGTATTGATGAAAGAGGACTTACCGACATTGGGGCGACCTACGATGGTGATACGAGGGAGCTCGGAGGTAAGGTCGTCTTCGCCTTCGTCGAAATCCTCCACCACGGCATCCAGGAGGTCGCCGGTACCGCTACCCGTAATACCTGCGATGGGATAGAGCTCGCCCAGACCGAGAGCATAGAACTCGCTAATTTCGGTCATGCGTTGGGGAGTGTCGACCTTGTTCACAACAAGCATCACCTTCTTTTTGCAACGACGCAGCATCTCTGCCACATCTTCGTCCATAGGGGTGAGGCCTTCCTTTGCGTCAACAAGAAAAAGGATTACGTCGGCTTCGTCAATGGCGAGGCTGACCTGCTTGCGGATCTCAAGTTCGAATTCATCGTCGCCGTTCATTACATAACCGCCCGTATCGATGACGGAGAACTTCTTGCCATTCCAGTCGGAATGACCATACTGGCGGTCGCGAGTCACGCCGCTAGTTTGGTCAACGATGGCTTTACGTTCTTCAATAAGGCGGTTGAAGAGTGTGGATTTTCCCACATTGGGGCGACCTACTATTGCTACTATGTTTGACATGTTCGTGTTATAGTGTGTTACGACTTAGTTGTTTTCGTCGGGTTAATGATTATTCGTTTACTACGGAAGGATCTTCGTCAACGCTAATGATCACATACTCGGGGAGCTTTCTGTCGGAGACGACATTGCAGTTGAGAGCAGCATAGTTCTTGTGCTCGTAAGCTACGCCATAGATGGTCTCTCCGTCGTGGAGGGGACGGATGTTCTTGCCGAAAGCGCGAACGACGTTCTCCTGAAGCACGTCGAGGGTGATGGTGTCGCCGATATTGTTGGGGATTTCCATCTTGAGGAGATAGCCATTGGGGTTCTGGACAGAACCGCAGAGCTCAGCTCCTACTACTGTTGCTTTGAAATAGAACTCTTCGTTCTCTTTCTTGCAGGAGGTGATGACCAGTGCCATAGCGGCAAGGAGTATAGCGGAGAATACAAAAATTTTACGTTTCATGATGATTCTGTTTTTTTGTGGTTAGTGGTTATTATTTCTTTTCTGCTTTGCGGTTGCCGATCATAACGTTCAGACCGAGGTACATATTTACCGACTTCATATCGACCACATAGAGGCTGGAGAGGTAGTCGACGAAGAAGTAGAGCTGAACAGGACGGGCAGGGGCGATATCAACGCCAAATCCGGGATTGAACCAGTCGGTAGAGAAACCGTTGTTCACTACGGTATTGCCCACAACGAGCTCGAAACGGTCTGCGAGGTTGAGGTGGCCGAGGAGCGAAGTGCTGCAACGGAAGGGAGCCTGGGTCATAGCCTTGTCATATTCGCCATGGAACACCAGACCGGCACGGAGGAAAGGCAGGATGTGGATGTTGGCGCTGGCGTTGAACTTGGTGGGTATGGAGGTCTTGAAAGAGCCGCCTTCGGTAAAGTTGGGGTTGATGTTTGTTCTCAGGCTGTCCATGATAGCTTGGAACTGGGTGGTGTCAAAGCCGTCGCCATTAGCTGCTCCGGAGATGTCGACACCATCGAAGGTGACGTGAACCTCGCCACCTACGGGAGAGACTTGATATACGTTCTGGTTCCAGGTGATGCCGGGGGTGAGGTCGAGGATGGAGATGGAGGCGTCGAAGAGGTCGCACTCGTAGCTGGCACCCAGGTCGAGGCCGAAGCCCCAGTTGTTGGGAACGGGAGTTACGCCCGACACTTTGTTGCTGTCGTCGAACTGGAGGCAGCCGCCAAAGTTGACATGGTAGTCCATATCGGCACGGAGCTGGCTATAGTCGGCAGCCGTGAAGAGGTCGACCTTCGTGTCCTTGGGCTGGGCAACGAGATAACCGTTGTAGAGTTTCAGATGACCGCCAACGGTAATATTCTTGTTGATCTCATAACCGAAGCCGAGAGCATATTCGGTATAGGCCTGGACATTGAAGAACTGGCCGTTGATGAGATGGAGCTTGTCGTTCTCGCCTACATGATCGGCATTACCATGCTGGAGGAAATCGAGGATTTCGTTGGGCATAGCCAGATAACCGGAAACTTTGGCTTGGGAGGAGAGGGTGAAGAACATGTTCTTTACTCTGAAGCCGGCGCCGAGGGCATGGACATCGAGGTTGAGTCCCAGTCCGCCGCTCTTGGAGAAGGCGTCGGAGATGGAGTTGAGGTCGAGAGTGGAATATTCGTCTCCTGCCTCATACTTGATAGCGTCGCTATAGGCGAGAGGCATGTTGATATTGGCGCGGAGCGCGGGGAGAGCGATATAGATCTTGTTGTTCTGGGGGAAGAACGCGGGGTTGAAGGCGTTGTTCTGGGGGATACGGTTGGAGCCGTAGAGCAATGTTCCCATCTGAGCCTGTGCTGCAAAGGCGGCACCAAGCGCGAGGGTCATCACTACTACGAAACGCATGCGGGAAATAATGTTCTTTTTCATAATTCGTCGTGTAATATTAAAGGATTAGTAGTGATGATTGCTTATTGGTTGTTGCTGTTGCCGCCGACAAGGGGGATATTGATGTCAACATCGGGATGAACCACGATGTAGGCGCGTACCTTGAGCTTGTTGTCGTCCTGGATGGAGACGACAGCATCAGACTGGATGCCGGAACCCGTATTCGTGGAGGTGCTGGCAGCTGCTCTGACATGGATGTTTCGTGCAGTTGTCAACGCGCGGAGGGTTGTCGAGTTGACAGGTACCTGCAACGTGGAGCTGGTGGGCTGGGAGACAACATAAGAGCCGTCGCCGTTGGGGTTGAGACGGATGGTGGCTCCGCCGATTCCCACGTTCGAGACGATGGGGGCAAGGACATTGCCGAGCGAGTCGGTAAAAGAGGCGTCGATGTCCATAGCCAGAGGAGTTCCGTTCTCAAAAGCAAGACCGATGTAGGAATTGTTGAGTTCAAGTTCGTTGATCTGGATGTTCTGGCCGAAGTTGAAGTTGATGTCGGCATCGTAGGCCATATCCTCAAAATGGATTGCCAGAGGAACCTCTGCTCCGATGACGGAGGTGGCGGTAATGGCGTTGATCTGGAGGTTCTCGCTAATGAAGTCCTCGTCGATGGTGCCGCCTAAGGTGAGACCCCAGTATGCCAATTCGGCGGGATCGATGGCGATATTGATACGAGCCGTGTAACGGATACCGGTAGGAGCGATGTTGAGCAGCTGGGTTACATCTGTGTTGTTAAGCAGCACGACATCCTGGCCCTGAGGATCCATGAAGTCCTGCAGAGAATAGAGAGAGTCGAGGAAAGGAACTCGCACCTCGTTGCCGCTACGGCCATAGGCGTGGAGGTAGAGGCTGTCGATATAGACATAAAGACCATGCTCGTGGATGGTGCTGGCGCTAAGAGTGCCGTCACCCTTGAGGTTGCAGGTCATGGTAGCCTTCACACCATTGAAGAGAAGATTGTATTGGTCGAAGCCAAGGTTGTTGAAAAGGTCGATAGACATCGAGCCCGACAGCAGGTCGCTATAAAGGACCACGAGGCCGCTGCCGCCGGACTTGGCGCGGCTGCTTCTCGAGACACGGACCTTGCGAGCCCAGGAACCCATCTGGTCAAAGTCGAAACGGTTTTCGGAGGTGTCGGCATATTTCACACTCATAAGGTGGCTTTCTTCATCATAAGCGATCAAACCATTCTGCACGTTAAGCATGGTGAGCATCTGCTTTACGGTCATTTCTGCCTGGCCCACGGGAATACCCAGATTGGGGTCAAAGGAACCATGAACCTGGAAGGGGTGTTTCAGTCCCTCAAAATCTTCGCTGCCGTTCTTCATGCAAGAAGTCATGAGGCCAAACATGCACAACGCAAGTACTGAAAAAAGTAGTCTTTTGGTCATAAGTTTTATTTTTTTATATTTATAATTATTTGTTTGCAAATGCAATATATATATAACAACAATAAGGATTGCCAAAATCCCATCTTGCAAAGATACACAAAAAAACTGAAATAGCAAGCTTTTTCGACGTTTTTTTTACAAACAAAATATCAACAGCCCTATCGACCGCATTTTCGGGACGGAAATATTAACAATTCCAACCGGTCTTTCACCCTAGGTTGAGACCGCTTTCTTTCTCCCCACACAAAGGGTTGACAGCCTGATGGATCGCTCTAGCCATACAAATTCCCGACAGTAATGTATGGCTAGCGCGACGCTAATGTGACGCTAATGAGATACTAGCGAGATGCTAGTGAGATGCTAATGAGATGCTAGCGAGATGCTAGTGCCGTCAAATATTTATCTGCCAATCTTTTAGCGACCAATTGTCACATATCGCAGATCCAACGCATTCATGGCGTTACTGCGAAGACCTTTCACCTTCTTATGGGTGAAATGGAGGATCTGGTCGTAATAGAGGACCACAACCGGAGCATCTTCCATAAGTATCTGATCCATATCGCGATACAGAACAGCCCGACGCTTAGGATCGGTCTCCTTCTTGGCTCGCTCGTAGAGCTTGTCGAACTTCTCGTTTCTATAATGCGTGTAGTTAGGACCTGCCGGAGCTTTGTTGGGGCTGTAGAAGAGCGAGAGATAGTTCTCCGCGTCGGGATAGTCGGCAATCCACGATCCTCGGAACCATTGGCTCTTGCCTTGCGCCACCTGCTCTCGCAGAGCGGCAGGAGGGTTGACATCTATCTTCACTTTTATCCCGACCAGATCCAACTGCTGCTGGATATAGCGGCAAAGGTCGAGATACGAGCTCGTTGTAGCCATCTGCAGGACAGGCAGGCCCTCTCCGTTCGGATAACCGGCTTCTGCCAGCAGCTCGAGCGCCCTCTCGGGGTTGTAGTCGTAGCCTTCGCAACCGCCTCCTGCCAGGCTAGGCGGAACGAAACCACACACGCCCCCCTCTCCTACTCCGTTACGGAGATATTTCATCATCTTCTTGCGGTCGAAACCATAGTTGACAGCCTGACGTATCCTTTTGTCCCGCAAGGGATTGGAAGCATCTCCATCCATCAGGAATCCGAGATACTCCGTATTCAGGAACGGCTGTCCGACCATATCGATCTTGTCCTGATATTTCTTCTTCAGCTGACCCGTACGAGTAAGGATTTCGTCCTTATAGCTGGCATCAAGCGAATTCATGAAATCAAGATTGCCTTTTACAAACTCCAGGAATACGGTCTGTTTGTCGACAATAAATGTCACAGCAACGGCATCGAGATAGGGCAACGGATTGCCCAAAGAATCCTGCTCAAAATAGCCGGGATTGCTACGCATCACGAGCTTGACGCCCTCTTTCCACAGCTGTAGCTTGAACGGACCTGTGCCACAAGGATGCTTGCGGAAATCCTCGCCATAATGCTCCACAACCTCCCGAGGGACAACGCTACAATAGGGCATCGCCAAAAGGGAAAGGAAAGGAGGGAACGGCTGCTTCAGACGCACGACGAACACGCTATCGTTCAAAGCCTTGAAGGGCTGATGGGCAGCATCGTCAAGGTTGTCGGCATTATAATCCACATCGTTGAAGATCCACAATCCGGGCGACGCCACCTTGGGGTCGAGGATACGACGGAAGCTATAGACAAAATCATGAGCCGTCACACGACGTGTAGAGTCTTCGTTTCCAAACACTTCGTCCTTATGGAAACAGACATCGTCGCGCAAGAGGAACGTGTAGGTCCTGCCGTCGGGCGAGATCGTCCAGCTTTTTGCCAAACAAGGCTCCACTTCCAGATTCTCATCCAAGCGGACCAAGCCGTTGTAGAGCTGCGAGCAGGCCCAGATGAGCGCCTGATCCTTAGCGAAGGCCGGATCGAGCGTGGAGATGCCCGAGACCTCGTTGTAGCGAAAGATCTGCTTGTCCCGGTTGTCGACCCGTCCGCCACAAGCGAAGAGCAGAACGGAGACCGCTACAGACATAAGTAGTTTCTTCATCAACAATATTTTATCTTCAATCATCCCAAATTCCTGATAGGTTAATGTGTGATAAGTCGCTTCACTATGCGACGGGCTTCGGTTATGATCTTCTCTTCGCCCGGCACATAACGGTTCTGCATGACGATGCGGCCGTTGCAGATCACGGTATCGACACAATCGCCATGGGCGGCATAGACCAGATTCGATGTCGTGTCGTTGTTGGGGACAAACGCCAGATTGTCAAGATCGACAAGAATCATGTCGGCAAGCTTGCCTTCGGCAATCTCGCCCGCCTCGACCCCCATAGCCTTGAAGCCGTTGCGCGACGCCACCTTCAGCACTTCGGCAGCAGGCAACGACAGAGGATCCAGGCGCCAGCCTTTCTGCAGCAGGCTCATCACCTTCGAGGCCTCTATCATGTCCAGATTGTTGCTCGAGGAGCATCCGTCGGTTCCCAGACAGACATTGGCTCCTGCGGCTCTCAACTCCTCATATCGGAACGCATGACCCGACGCCAGCTTGAGGTTGGAGTTGGGGTTGTGGACCACGGAGCAACGACGCTCGCCAAGCATGGCGACCTCGTCGTCGTCCAGCCACACGCCATGGGCCACGATAGTGTTCTCCGCCAGACAGCCCAGCTTGGACAGATAACGGACGGGCGTGTCGCCGAAATCGCGTCGGGCGTTGTCGCATTCGGTAGGAGACTCGGCAGCATGGATATGGAACGGGATCTTATGCTTCTCCGACTCGGCAAAAGCCCATTTCAACGTCTCCCCGCTTACGGTATAGACGGCATGGGGAGCGATGGCATAACGGATCAGGTCGTTCTGAGACTGCTGCTCCTTCCTGAGGAGGAAATACTGCCAGTCGTCGCGCACCTTCTTCGCCAGAGCGGTATCGAACTGATCGAAGAACGTAAGGCTGACCGTGGCCCGGATTCCCATCTCGCGAGCCACCCTGGCGGTCTCGAACGGGAAGAAATACATGTCGTTGAAGCAGGTCGTTCCGCTTTTGATCATCTCAAGACAAGCCAGCTTCGACCCCCAGTAGACGATCTCGGGGGTGAGATTGGCCTCGTTGGGCCAGATTTTCTCCTGGAGCCATTGCTCGAGGGGAAGATCGTCGCCATAGCCGCGGAAGAGACTCATGGCCGAATGCGTATGCATATTGGCCAACGATGGAAAGAGGGCAAAATTGGAGCCATCTATATACTCGCCGTTGAGGATGAGCGGCTTAACCCTGGTCGGTTCGGAGATAGACTTGATGATATTGCCTTCGATGAAGACATCTTTGCGAGCCCCGTCGAGAAGGACATTCTGGATCAAAATACTGCTTGTCATATTTTCTTTAACGCGCAAATTTGCATTTTATTATGTTTACATAAAAATAAAAACGCCACAAAGGCAAAACAAACACCATCCAGGCACCATCCAGAGAGAGACCAAGCAGGGACCAATTCCGAATCAATTCCGTACCAATTCCGAATCAATTCCGTACCAATTCCGTACCAGATAGGACCTACATAAGGATTGCCTGCCGGCAAGATGCCGTTTGATAGCCGGCAAGGGAGGAAAAAGACGAGGCAAACACCACCTATCCTTTCTCAAGAAGAAAGCCACCTAAAAGCCAGCAAAAACGGGGATATTGGATTTTTATCAACATTTTTTCAACAATTCAGAAATCAGCATTACAATTTAACAATCAACAAGATAAATACAATCTCCTCAACAAACACGAAAGAAAAAGATATTTTTTTTGCTATTTTGCACAATAATAGATGTCGATTTGCGTTAATAAGGGAAATACAATAAATAAGCAAGCAACACTCTTCTCGATGGCAGGCACGAAGAAGAAAAAGAATCTGTACAAACAAAATCTTAGCGAGACGGCATTGATTGGAATCATGTCGCCTTGTTACTCGTTTGACATCGCCAAGGTTTTCAATAAGCTATACAAGCTTGATTTCCAAAGCAAAGGCACCCTCTCCATCGAGATTCCCGCAACAAAGAAAGGCGAAGAGGACTCCCCTGCCGAAGTCCCTCATTTCTACTATCAGAACGATAGCGGACGACTCAAATACCAGCTCGTCACGCTTCCCAAAAGCACAAGCACCAACACCCCTTTCGCCACCAGCCCATGGCCTTTCAACCATCTGCTGCTCATTAGCGGACAGTCGGCCTTCGACGTGATGGGCAATATCTACGACGAACTGGTGAAGAACGACGTAGCCTACATCGACGAATGCGACCGCGAAGGAGCTATGCGAGAAGAGCTTCGCATCCGATTCATGACCCAAGGCATAGCCGAGGCCCACTACTACAACTTCAGCCAGGAGGGCTACCCCGACACCTCCCAATTCTCGTTGAACCCGGCCGAGAAGAGCTACAAGAGCCGTATGGAGCTGATGGACAAGCTGAGGGAACTCGCCCAGAACGTGCTCTGCTCCTCCTACGCAAAGCTCAACCCCATCGACAGCAACGACCCTTGGATCTGCTACGACGACGAGCCCGATTTCGGCGACGAGGACACGCTATGTTTGTTCACGCTAACTCACAAGAAATAAGCGTATTCCACAATTTTGTTAATAACTTTTAGCACTTTTTTGCAAAATCTTTTGCAAGATTGGATATTTTGTTGTAATTTCGTAGCCTCAATCAATATTGAATTTATTATAAATAATACACATACTATGGCTACTATCAAGAACTTAGAACCCAAAGCACTTTGGAACAATTTTGATTCCCTTACCAAGTGCCCCCGTCCTTCCAAACACGAAGAGATCGTTCGCGAATTCCTCGTTAACTGGGCAAAGAAAAACAAAATCGAGTGCCGCGTTGACAAAGTTGGCAACGTAATCATGAAGAAACCTGCCACCAAAGGCATGGAAAACCGCAAAGGTGTCGTTCTTCAGGCTCACATCGACATGGTTCCCCAGGCTCGTGCCGGCAAAGTGCACGATTTCCAGAAAGACCCCATCGTCACCCGCATCGTTGAGGATTGGGTTTACGCAACCGACACCACCCTTGGTGCCGACAACGGCATGGGCGTAGCCGCAGCTATGGCTGTCCTCGAGAGCAAGACCCTCAAACATGGTCCTCTGGAAGCCCTCTTCACCACCGACGAAGAAACCGGCATGACCGGCGCTTTCGGCCTCAAGAAAGGCGAACTCGAAGGCCAGTACCTCCTCAACCTCGATAGCGAAACCGAAGGCGAGCTCTATGTAGGCTGCGCCGGCGGTATCGACGCCACCATCTCCATCCCCTACGCTATGGAGAAGGCTCCCGCTAAATATTGCGCCATGAAACTTACCGTTGGCGGCCTCCTCGGCGGCCACTCCGGCATGGAGATCAACTCCGGCCGCGCCAACGCCAACAAGATCCTCTTCCGCCTCCTTTGCTACGTGAACGACTGCGACATCCGTCTCTATAGCATCAACGGCGGCAACATGCGCAACGCTATTCCTCGCGACGCAGAGGCAGTATTCGCTATGCCCAAGGCACACCTCGACTGCATCACCAAAGCCCTCAACCAAGAAGCTGCACGCATCCAGAAAGAGCTTGCAACCGTAGAGCCCAACTTCGCCATCACCCTCGAGCCCGTCCGCATGAGCCCCCGCGTTATGACCGAAGCCGACACCCAGAAGCTCATCAACATGATGATGGTTGCCCCCAACGGCGTCCAGCGCATGAGCGACGATATGGAAGACCTCGTCGAGACCTCCCTCAACCTCGCCATCGCCTCCACCAATGGTAAGAACTTCGTCCTCAAAGCCCTCCTCCGCAGCTCTGTCGATACCGCCAAGAACGACCTCGCCGAGCGTCTCGTATGCCTCGCCAACATGTGCGGCGGCAAATGCCAGCTCACAGGCGCTTATCCCGGATGGAAGCCCAACATGCAGAGCGGCCTCCTGAAGACCATGAAGAGCACCTACAAGAAACTCTACAAGAAAGAGCCCAAGGTAATGGCCATCCACGCCGGTCTCGAGTGCGGTCTCCTTGGTGGCAAATATCCCGAGATGGAGATGATCTCCTTCGGACCCACCATCCAGAGCCCCCACAGCCCCGACGAGCGTTGCAACATCCCCAGCTGCCAGAAGTTCTTCGACTTCCTCGTAGCTGCCCTTGAAGCCATGCCCGAGAACAAATAATCTCACCAACATAGGATTAGGAGCCGGGAAGCCAGGACGCTCCCGCTCCTAATTCTTTCTACCTACCAGCAATCACAAAACCCCGACAAAACAAACACACCACCTATGCTTCTCTCCATCATCATCCCCACCTACAACAACGAGGCCACCATCCAACGTTGTCTCGCGTCGGCCGAGATCGAGAAGCATATGAACGATGTCGAATTTGTCATCATTAGCGATGGATGTACCGACCTCACAACCCATCGCGCCAAGGAGTGGTGCCGCAACAACAACATCCTCCACGCCAACCTGCGCATCTTCTATCAGAAGCATCTCGGAGCCTCCTCCGCACGCAACCTCGGATTGAGAGAGGCCTTTGGCGACTACGTATGGTTTGTTGATGCCGACGACACGCTAGCTCCTGGAGCCTTAGACCTGGCACTCCCGCTACTCACGCCCGATATCGACCTGTTGAAACTGGGAAACCTTACCGACGCCTATACCGATCGCATCCTGGGCAAATCGTCCACGCTCGACCATACAACATACATCTATCGTAGGAAATTCCTCTACGACCACTTCATCTCCTATCCCGAATGGATGTCGATCCTAGAGGACTCCCTCTTCGTGTTGCGATGCATTCAGGAGAACCCGCGCGTCAGCAACCACCAGGAGCTGAAACTCTATCAGCTGTGGGGAAGGAACAACTCCACACGAGGCGCCTGGAAGGACGACCGAGCCCGCCATTACCTCGGCGACATCACCTATTTCTTCCACGAATTCCGCCTCTACGCCTACACCCGAGGGAACGAAGAGAAACGCCTATACGACCGCTATCTCTATGTCTACCTGCGTGTTCTTGCCGTAAAAGGCATCCCTTGGAGCATGATGGAAAGCTTCCGCGGCTCGGCAGCTCTTCCCTCCACATTCTACTATACCAACAGCCCCAACATGAGCATGTGGCTCCTCAGCCGTCCTTTCACACATAGAGTCATCACGCTTGCCTGTCGCATACTCCGAAAGAAATGCTAATCTCTCTGCTCAAATATCATCTCTTTGGCGGAGAAGCCCCCACCTTGCCCAACAGCAAAGAAACTTGGGCTGACTTGCTTATACTATCTAAGAAGCACGGAGTTACAGCATTGGTATACGACGCCCTCGAGGCCTATTTCAGAGCCAACCCCGCCCCCAAGCCGCCAAGAGAGATGCTAGCACAGCTGGCAACCCATAGCAGCACCATCGAAAGCGACAACAAGCGCCGCGAGCTAGCCTTAATCCACTTCTCCAAAAGACTCTTTGGAGAGAAAGGCATCAAGACCACGGTTATAAAAGGCTCCTCTCTTGCCCGGCTCTATCCCAACCCGTTACATCGGGAATGCGGCGACAACGACATCTATCTGGGCTCCCATGCCGCCACAGCCGACCATTGGGTCATGTCTTTGGAGATCAAGGTCGACACCAAAGACCCACGCCATTCCTCCTTCGTGTTCGAGAATGCCGAATTCGAGAACCACGCCTACCTCCTCTACCCCACCCGAGTCGGCGACACTACCGACGAGCCCGACTGGCAGACAACCCCTTGGCCCAAGCAGGAGGCCTTGTGCCGACTCATCCCCGAGCAAGAAGCCCTCTTTCTGGCTTCACATCTCGAACACCACGCTATGTTCTTCGACGAAGAGCTTGCCCTAGGAAAAATTCTCGACTGGGCCCTTCTCCTCCAGAGCGGCGAGCTGGACTACCACGCATTCAACCAGATCAAGAAAGGAACCGCCATCGACCGTTTTGCCGACCTGCTTACCCAATATTGCGTCGCCACCTTCGCCATTCCCGCCCCCGACGGCTACAATCCCTTAAGCCAACCGACGTTCCTTGCGTTCCCCACCCTCTTTCTCTCGCCCCATCCTCGCCACAAAGCCGCACTTGTAAGGGTATGGAGAAGAGGCGGCCGCTACCTTCGCTATAACAAGGAATATAAAGAGATCTTTGGAGAGAGCCCCTTCGCGAGGTTCTATCTGCGCAACGTCCTCCAGGCACTCAAGCAACTGGTCACCTTCCAACATCGCGAATCCCGCTCCGAATCGCTCCGATAACCTTTTTTCAAGACACGCTTACAAAAAGAAGAAACACAGCCCAGACCGAGTCCGAACTGTGTTATGTTCTCAAAAGCAGGATCTCCCGACTACAGCTCTACCAGAGTGTAGTTACGCGAGCCGAGGCCTATCTTCTCTGCATATACAGGCAGATAGGTTCCATGCTGGCGGTTGATACGCTTGATCAAAGGCTGGTTGTCGTCGCCATCTGTAGCGGTATGGCGGAACACCATATCCAGGCAAGCCTGATCGACAGCAACAGGATCGAGGGAAGCCGCGATGCCGAGATCCTTCATCTTAGGCTCAGCAGGGCTGCCATCACAATCGCAATCAACCGAGAGGTTGTTCATCACGTTGATATACACCACTCTGCCCTCCATATAATCATGTACAGCCTGGGCAGCAGCAGCCATAGACTCCAGGAACTTGTCCTGTCCCGGACCAGCAGCCAGGTTACCAGGGAGCCATGCCTTTCTTGGATGCGACGAACGTCCGGCCGAGTGGATATAGGCCTTTCCCGAGGTGGAGGCCACGCCGATAGAGGCGTTCTTGAGCACTCCGCCATAGCCGCCCATCGCATGACCTTTGAAATGAGCGAGGTTGATCATCCAACGGTAGTTCTTGAGATGGTCGCCAACGATGTCGTATTTGATATGGGTCGTATCCCTTACCGGTATGTTGAACTCGCCAAACTCATCCATCAGATCCACCTTGAAGATAGAATCGAAGCCATGGTCGTGGATCGTCTGCCAATGCTTGGCAGGATCCTGGCGTGTGCCACCATATGCCGTGCAGCACTCCACGATAGTGCCATCCACAGCCTCGACGAGGTTTCTTATAAGGGTAGGACGCAGATAATGGGTATTGCCGCCTTCTCCCGTAGAGATCTTCACGGCAACCGGGCCGTCGGGCTCTACGCCAAGGGCGTTATAGATCTTAAGCAGGCTCTCGGGCGTTATCTCGGAGGTGAAATAAACCGTAGCCGGTTCTTGTGGAGCGACAGCCGACTCTACGCGGGGCGTCTTCGATCCCGTGCAGCCATAGCAGACAAGAAGCGACACAGCCAAGATAGAGAAAAGATAATTTTTCTTCATATAGAAATATAGATTAGGGGTTAGAAACGCAGCTAACGGTTCACTCTCACACGAGGATCGAGTATGCCGTACAGGATGTCTGTCAGGATGTTGATCACCACCAACAGGACGCAGATAAAGAGGATGGAGCCCATGACGACAGGGAAGTCATATTTCTCCAGGCCGTCGACAATCACCACACCCATTCCCTTCCAGTCGAACACATATTCCACAAAGACAGCACCAGCCATAAGTCCGGCCAGCCATCCCGACGCCGAGGTCACAATAGGGTTCATGGCGTTGCGCAGAGCGTGATGGAACAGCACTCTACGGTAGCGCATACCCTTTGCCCGGGCTGTGCGGATATAATCCTGCGACATCGCCTCCAGCATAGAGTTCTTGGTGAGGGTGATGAGTGTTGCCAGAGGTCTTATACCCAACGTGAGGGCGGGAAGTATCAGGTTCTTCAGGTCCAGATACTCGCCAGTCCCGTAGTCGTCGACGGTATAGAGGTTGCCGAACATAGAGAGATGGGTGAATTCGCCAAGGATATAGGCGAAGAACCAGGCCATCAGGATGGCGGCAAAGAACGACGGCAACGACATCCCCAACGTAGAGAGGAAGAGAGCCAGCTTGTCGATCCACGAGTCCTTGTATACCGCCGAGAGGATACCCAGCAAGATACCCACCACCAGAGCGAAACCCATGGCGGTAACGGCCAGGATGGCCGTTTGGGGGAAAGCGGCAGAGATGATCTCGCTAACCTTGCGCTTGCTTTGGTAGGACCTGCGGAGATAAGGAGCCTTCAGGACGACCGTACCGTCGCCTATTGAGCAGATCTTGAGATACGGCTCATACTTGTCGGGGGCGAGGAAGAAATAGCTCTCCTCGTCGGCATGGTTGTGGACCGACACAGGGAGCAGGTCGTTGAGGTAGTTCAGAAACTGGAGCGCCACGGGCTTGTCGCGGCCCAGGTCGCGGTTGATGATCTCGATACTCTCTTCGTCGGCACGTTGCCCCAGCATCATTCGAGCCGGGTCGCCCGGCAGGATATTGAAAAGGAAGAACACCAAGACCACCACTCCAAAGATAACAAGGAGTCCGTAGAGCAGGCGTTTCTTGATGTAGTTGAACATATACAATATATATATATTAATTCTGTTAATTCCTATCTGAGCCCTTTCACCACAGGTTTCTTAGCCACGAAGTCCTTCAGGTAGAACGGTTCGAAATAGGCCACATCTTCCGCCTTCCCCTCTTTCAGGAGGGCCTGGGCGGGAGCCATCATGCCCTTAGCCGAGATCTCGAAGCGGTCCCATCGCGCGTTGCTGTGGACGCCCAGGATGGGCTGGGTCTTTTCGGCGCCATTGCCGACGAAGGTAACCTTGTTCTGGTCGAGATAGCGGTCGTAGATGCCCTCCTCGATGATGTCGGCAGACGTAGGCTTGATCTCGGCCAGGTCTCTGTCGTAGATCGCCGCATAGCATTCCATCCTTCGGGCGTCCACCATAGGGCACACCCAGCCGTCGTAGTCGGGATGTTCCATAAAATACTGAGCCGCCATGCTCTTGAGTGTGGGTACAGCCAGGAGGGGCTTCTCCAGAGCATAGCAGAGGCCTTTGGCAGCAGAGACGCCGATACGCAGGCCTGTATAGGAGCCGGGGCCTGACGAGACGCAGACAGCTTCGATGTCGTGCATCTTTCTTCCCGACTCGGCAACGATTTCGTTGATGAAGACAGCCAGCTTGGCCGAATGGGCCTGGGCGTCGGAGCTGTTTCGTTGGGCGAGGATAGTGTCGCCTTCGCAAAGGACGACCGAGCAGACGGGGGTAGCAGTTTCGAGAAGGAGTATCATTTGGGGGTAGGATGAGGTCGATGTGGTATTACTTTGGGCAACCTCTAAAGAAATTAGGTTTTCTTGATCCCTTTGAGGTCGCCTTTTGATGATTGTTATCGCATGTCGATGATTTCCACCTTAGGGTTCTTGGCCGAGGGGAAGACGAAATCGCCGTCGGTCGTAGCCACGCCGCTCTTGAAGTTCGTCACCTGGTATTCGGAGCTGGAGGAGTCGTAGTTGTGCAACGTCAGGCTCTTGAGGACATTGGTCTTGGTGTTCACCAGGATGCGGATCTTGTGGAAGCTGCGCCCTTTCTTGGGGGTGAGGTCGATCACGGCCGTTCCGTCGTTCTCCAGACGGATGTATTTGGCGCGGAAATTCTTCGAGTAGTTGGTCAGGAGGCCGGCAGGGTTCATCAGGTCGGTATTGTCGGTCGAGGCCTTGGTGAGCGTGCATTCGTTGGCCAGCTTGTCCCAATGCCAGGTGTTGGCGTTGTTGCTGTAGAGGATGTTGTCGCCAGCCTCAACACGATATTTGCCTTTGTTGTAGAGCACCTTGGCGGTCTGGCGGTTCTGCTCCTTCTTGTTGGCGTCGCGGCTGACCATCGTCACGTCGAACGACACAGCTGAGCCGTTGATTTTGGCAGCAGCCTGCTTGAGGATTTTTTCTGCATTCTGGTCTACGTCACCCTTGTCGGTATGGGTGATCTGCGCCTGGCCGACGAAGCCCAGGGCGACTAGGAGGAGGAAAAGTATTCTCTTCATGGTATTGTTCTTTTGTAGTTTAGTGGAGCTATGGCGGTTTTTCTTGCGGCGAAGGCCGAAAAGCCGCCAATAAAGAGGTATTAATGCATTCTCACGCCGATGATGTGCATGAACTCCTCGCGAGTCTTGGGGTCTTTCATGAAAGCACCCGTGAAGTCGGAGGTGGTGGTCACAGAGTTCTGCTTCTGCACGCCACGCATCGACATGCAGAGGTGCTGGGCTTCCACCACGACGGCCACGCCGAGGGGGTCGAGCGTCTTCTGGATGCAGTCCTTGATCTGGGTGGTGAGGCGTTCCTGCAGCTGGAGGCGGCGGGCGAAGGCATCCACCACGCGAGGTATCTTACTCAGTCCCACCACCTTTCCATTAGGGATATAAGCCACGTGGGCTTTGCCGAAGAAGGGAACCATATGGTGTTCGCAGAGGGAGTAGATCTCGATATCCTTCACCACCACCATCTGCTTGTAGTCCTCGGTAAACATAGCGCTACGGATGATATCCTCGGGTTTCTGCTCGTAGCCTTGGTTGAAGAAGAGCATAGCCTTTGCCACACGCTCAGGGGTTTTTATCAGTCCCTCTCTGTCGGGGTCTTCGCCCAGGAGGCGGAGGATTTCTTTATAGTGAGCAGCCAGTTCTTCAACTTTTTTGGCGTCGTATTGGTCAATTTTCTGATAGCCTAGTTCCATTTTTTTGTTTGTTTTTGCTGATTATTCAACATATAGTAACAGTCCTTTCAGGTACTCGCCTTCAGGATGGTAGATGCTTACCGGATGGTCGATAGCGTGAGGCAGCTGGCGCACCACGCGCACCTTGCGATGGGCGTTGGCGGCGGCTGTGAACGCCATCGTCTGGAAATCCTCCTTCGACACAGCCTGCGAGCAGCTGAAGGTGAGCAGGAGTCCGCCGCTCTTGATCTTCTCCATAGCCTTCTGGTTGATGGAGCGGTAGCCTTTGAGGCCGTTCTGCAGGTTGCGATGGTTCTTTGCGAAAGCAGGTGGGTCAAGGATGATGACATCAAACTGGTCGTCGACCTTGTCGAGATACTGCAGCACATCGGCCACCACGCCTTTGTGGTTGGCCTGAGGGAAGTTGAGGGCCACGTTGCGTTCGGCCAGGGCGATAGCCTTCTTGGAGATGTCGACCGTTTCCACATAGGCGGCGCCTCCGCGGAGGGCGCCGAGGGAGAAGCCTCCGGTATAGCCGAAGGTGTTGAGCACCCGTTTGCCACGGGAGATGGTGGAGACGAGGTGGCGGTTTTCGCGTTGGTCGACGAAGAAGCCCGTCTTCTGGCCTTCGAAGAAGTTGATGAGCAGGCGGTTGCCGTCTTCGCAAATCTCCCATTCCTCGGGTTCCTTGCCCCAGAGGTATCCGTCCTTGGCGTTGCCCGAGGGGAGGGTCTGCGAGCTTTTGTCGAAGATGCTCACCAGATGGCTGCCCAGGATTTTGGGCAGGAGCTCCACGAAGGTGTCGAACTGGCGATGCATGCCTTCGGAGTGGGCCTGGAGGACAGCCACGCCGTTGTAGAAATCCACGATGAGGCCGGGCATGAAGTCGCCTTCGCCATTCACCAGGCGGAAGACGTTGGTGTGGGGGTTGTCGAAGAAGCCGAAGCGCTTGCGATAGTCGACAGCCCATTGGAGGCGATCCTTGAAGAAGGCGCGGTCGATGCTCTGGGTGTCGAAGCTGAGCACCTTCACCATGATGCTCTCCTCCTGGTAGTGCCCTACCGCCAGCCAACGGCCGTCGGCGGAATAGACATCCACCAGGTCGCCTTCCTTAGGCGAGCCCACTTTCTTGCGTACCGCTCCCGAGAAGATCCAGGGGTGGCGGCGCATCACGGCCTTGTCTTTGCCGGGAGCCAATATGAGTTGGGGACGTTCCATAGTTCGTTCCTCGGGGTTTATTTCTTCAGTTGTTTGATAGTCTCGCCAGGGTTTTCGCTCTTGAACACGGCGTTGCCGGCCACAAGCACATCGGCGCCGGCTTGGAAGAGGAGCGGGGCGTTGGTGGTGTTCACGCCGCCGTCGATCTCGATGAGGCAGGCGGGGTTCTTGCGGTTGCAGAGGTCGCGGAGCTGGCGCACTTTGGCGTAGGTGTTCTCGATGAATTTCTGACCGCCGAAGCCGGGGTTTACCGACATGAGCAGCACCATGTCGCACTCCTGGATGATGTCCTCGAGCACACATACGGGGCTGGCGGGGTTGAGCACCACGCCGGCTTTCATGCCGGCATCTTTGATGGCGTGGATGGTGCGGTCGAGATGGGTGCAGGCTTCGTAGTGGACGGTAAGGATGTCGGCACCTGCGGCCTTGAAGTCGTCGACATAGCGGCCGGGGTCCATGATCATCAGATGGACGTCGAGGGGTTTCTGGGCGTGCTTCTTGATGAACTTCACCACAGGCTGACCAAAAGAGATGTTGGGGACGAAGATGCCGTCCATGACGTCGACATGGAGCCAGTCGCACTCGCTGGCGTTGAGCATCTCTATATCGCGCTGCAGGTTGCCGAAGTCGGCAGAGAGGAGCGAGGGGGAAATATATTTCATGGTTTTATTGCGTAAAAATTGGTTCGTGACTGGGTATTTTTTTTTGGGGGGGGTGTTTATGAGTTTTTAACAGGCAAAGCCTTATGGAAAGCTCCAGAAAATCCGGGCGGATCTTCGAATTAAGGGACCTTAGGGATCGGTTTTCTTTCCTGTTTCTTGTTGCGTCCGAGGGTAGCTTATTTCTTCAGTTCGTCGAAGTTCTTGCCGTACACGCCCTGCACTTTCGCCACGCTGACGAAAGCTTTCTCGTCGATGGACTTGATGATGCCCATGATGCGGGCCTTGTCGGTCTTGTGGGCGATGATCATCAGCACCTGCTGGGCTGTGTGGGTGTAGCAGCCTGTGGCGTCGAGGAGGGTGGCGCCGCGGCCTATCTGCCGGATTACGGCGTCGCCGATTTCGGCGGTCTTGCCCGAGAACACCATGATCTGGTAGCTCTGCTTGTTGCCGTCGAGCACGAAGTCGAGCACATAGGTGAGGGTCACCATGACGATGTAGCCGAACACCACGTTCTCTATCTTGTGGCTCACGAAGTAGGAGCTGCCGATGATGACGATGTCGATGAACATGATCACCTTGCCGGGGGAGATATTGTAGAACTTGGAGATGATGAGCGCGATGATGTCGGTGCCGCCTGTGTTGCCGCCCACGCTGAAGGAGAGGCCTATGCCTACGCCGCAGAGGGCGCCGCCGATGAGGGCGCACATGAAGGGGCCGAAGAGGCTGACGTCGAAGAGGTTCTCTACGTGCAGCACCTGCTGCCACAGGATGAAGAAGAGCGACGAGAGGACGATGCCCACGATGGTGTCGCCGCCAAATTTGGAGCCGAGGAATTTGAAGCCTATGCAGAGCAGGATGCCGTTGAACACGAAGTTGAGCACACCCACGGGGATCATGGGGCAGACCACAAAGTTCAGGATACCGCTCAAGCCGCTCACGCCGCCGCCGATAATCTTGCTAGGCAGCAGGAATGCCGACCAGGCGAAGGTGTAGATAAGCAGCGCTACTGCGAAAATGGTGTATTTCCAGATGAATTTCTTGGTATTTTTCATAGTTGTATCGTTTATTTTGGTGATGTTTCTTCTGTTTTTGCTATCGGGAGGGGGCGCTATCTGATGGTTTCCAGCAGCTGGGCCATCTGGTCGGGGCAGGAGCTTCCGCGGCCGCCGCAGTCGATGCCTTTGAGCCGTTTGATGACGCTCTCTATCTTCATCCCTTCTGCCAGACGGGCCACGCCCTGGGTGTTACCATGGCAGCCGCCATGGATCTCGGCGCGCACGATGACGCCGTCCTTGGTGAAGAGTTCCATATACTGCGAGCACACGCCTTCGCAGATGCCGACGGTGTAGAGGACACCATTCTCGAGAGTTTCTTGTTTTACTAGTTGCACGTTATTTTTCGGGTATTAGGTTACATTTTTTTGCTTGTCCTGGGGGCGGAAAGGGGCGGTATCGCGGCGTTTTTTTTCGTTTTCTTCCGTTTTTTTGCCATTTCGGGCAGCCCTTTCCGGCTCCCCTCCCCTTTTTGCGGGAGGCTTGCCGCATTCCTCAGTCGTTGACCGGAATATTGTAGTTTCTAGCGCCGAAGATGCTGCTGCCCACCCTCACGAGGGTGGAGCCCTCCTCGAGAGCTATCTGGTAGTCGCCACTCATGCCCATGGAGATCTCCTTGAAGTCGGCATTCTGGGCAAAGAACTGCTCCTTCAGCTCGTCGCGATACTGGCGCAGGGTTCGGAACTCACGACGCACCAGCTCCATATCGTCGGTATTGGTAGCCATACCCATCACGCCGACAATGCGCACATGCTGCAGAGCCTTGTAGTCCTCCGAGCCCAGCAGAGCCCGAGCCTCATCCATATCGAGGCCGAACTTGGTCTCCTCGCTGGCTATGTGGAACTGGAGGAGGCAGTCGATGACGCGGCCGTGCTTGGCGGCCTCTTTGTCCACAGCCTGCAGCAGGTTGAGGGAGTCGATGCTATGGATGAGCGACACATAGCTGGCGATATATTTGATCTTGTTGGTCTGCAGATGGCCTATGAAATGCCACTCGATGTCCTCGGGCAGCGACTGATGCTTGTCGCGCATCTCCAGCGCCTTGTTTTCGCCAAAGAGGCGTGCGCCAGCCTCATAAGCCTCCTGGAGGTCTTCGATAGGCTTGGTCTTCGACACGGCGATGAGTCGTGCCGGAGCGGGCACCGTGGCCAATATCTTGTTATAGTTCTCTTTAATCATAATTTGTCATTCTTTTGCCTAGAGCAAAAAATATATTATATAACGCAATATTATATTTATTATTGCGTCCTCGCAAACTTTTTTTCTCTCAGCCCGACTATCTATAGGTAACCTCTAAAAATTAGTTTTTTTTAATCCATTAGACTTGAGTGCTTTTAGTTTTCTGTCGGCGTCTTTCTTCATAAAGT
>JAKSMR010000003.1 GCA_024400495.1 Bacteroidales bacterium | reverse complement strand
AAACCTGCTCGCCCATAATCAAAAATCGTCTGAAACTGAATTTTTAGAGGTTACCATACTAATATATGGCTACTGTGTGCTACCTTTTGATCAGCTGCTCTATCTCGCTGAGGTCGAAATAGATCATTTTAGATTTCTGCGATGGTCTGTAGCCCTTGATAAATCCTTTCTTCATCTAGCGGTAGACCGTCGACCGTCTTACCCCTAGAATCTGCGTGATTTGATTAGTGTTAACAAGTTGCATAGCTGTTGCGAACAAGATTACCGATTTGTTTATTTGCAAAGATACAAAAAAACTGTTATGCTACAAAGAAAATGCATATTGCACAGTTGCACACTTGCACTCTGCATTTTTTTTCGATGTTTTGCACAAAAAAATAAATAAATAAATAAATATAATAATATATATATTGCACATTATTATTTTACTATTTTTCGGCATGTTGTTTTCATTGAAAATAACAAGTTAACAAGTTTACATTTTTTTGTGGGAAGTCGCAGAGAGTGTAAACGAGTAATCGTGTAATTCGGTAATTTCACTTGTAATGCGACCCCCATAAAAAATTAATAAATATAATAATATATATAATATAATTATACATTATTAATTAACATTTTTTGCGGAGTGTTTTTTTTATTGAAATTACCGAATTACACGATTACTCTCATCACCAACGAGGGATATTCTGCACTTGACGGAATGGAATCCGTTTCAAAAAAATATTAGACCAGCTGATAGCTCGCATGAGCTTGCGCACGGGCGAAATCAGTGGGTACGCGTCAGCTGATGCCTGCCAGACAACCACTGACTTTCGGCAAGTATAGGTGAAGTAACCGGGTAATCGTGTGATTTGGTGATTTTCATTTGCAAGCGACTTTTCACTTTTTCGAAGAGCGCTTGCTTGTTTCCGAGAGAGGGCTTTCTGCTTTGGTTCATCTGGATAAAGGTAAGAGGTCGGAGGGGTGATAAAAAAAGAGGTCGGCTGGGCCGATCTCTTTTTTTTTGTTGTTTGGCTGGCGGGTGCCAGTATGACGGAGGGTGCTACTCCTCTACGATCAGGAAGGGGAGGCGGGCCTGGAGGGTAGGCTCGTCGGTGAGGCTCAGGAGGTCCTGCTTGATGCGCTGCTCGTAGGTGGCTGCGGGGCTCTTGCGGGCCTGCTTGATGGTGAAGAGAGCCTGCAACTTCTGGCGGAAGGAGAGTATGTTGTCCTCGTCCTCGTCGTTGTTTCCGAAGAGGTGCTGGAGCTGTACCATGAGCTCTTCTTGTGCGGGGTAGCGGACAGCGTGGTAGCTGTTGGCTACGCCGGCGAGGTCGGCGGCGATGGCGATGGCGTCCTTGAGTCCGCCGAGGGTGTCGACGAGGCCGAGTTTACATGCGTCGATACCGGTCCATACACGACCGCGGGCGATGCTATGGACGTAATCATATTCGAGGCCTCTTCCTGCAGCTACGGTGCTGACAAAGGTGACGTAGAAGTCTTCAACATTGCGTTGCATCATAGCTCGGGCGGTAGGGGAGAGGGGGGCGACGAGGGAGAGTCCTGCAGCGTTGGCGTTGGTTTGTGCAGTGTCGAAGGTGATGCCGATCTTCTTCTTGAGCATGGTGCCGATCTCGGGGAGGGTGCCGAAGACGCCGATGGAGCCGGTAATGGTGGTGGGCTGAGCTACGATACAGTTGGCGAGGCAGGAGATCTCATAGCCGGCGGAGGCTGCGTAGTCGCTCATGGAGACGACGACGGGCTTCTTCTCTTTGGCTTTGCGTACGGCGTTGGTGATGCTCTGGCTGGTGGTTGCGGCTCCGCCGCGGGAGTTCACGCGGAGGACGATGGCTTTGACATCCTTGTCGTCGGCAGCTTTGTTGATGGCCTTCACCATGGGGTCGGTGTAGATGCCCGAGCCATAGCCGGGATAGGCACCAGCCTGTACGTTGCCTTCGGCATAGATGACGGCAATCTCGGCACCGTTGGTGGATGCGGGATGCACTTTGGCGTATTTGTTCATGGAGAGAAGATGCTTGCATCCGAGGGCGCTCTTCATGTATGCTTTCAAGTCGTCGGCGAAGCAGAGTGTGTCGACCATGCCGACTGCGAAAGCCTCCTTGCCCAGATATCCGGTGAGGTTGTCGGCAACCTCGTTGACATGTTCGAGGTCGAGACGGTTGGAGCCTGCGATGTTGAAGGACACATAGTCCCAGATAGAGTTGATGTATGCGTGGATCTGCTCGCGGTTGGCGTCGCTCATGTGGTTCATGGTATAAGTCTCGCCGGCGCTCTTGTAGGCGCAGGAGGTGGGACGGATGAGGTCTACCTTGACGCCGAGTTTGTCGAAGAGGTCTTTGTAGTACATCACCTGCGAGCCGATACCGCGGAAGTCTACCGAGCCGTCGGGATGAAGGCTGATGAATGGTGCGGCGGTGGCAAGGTAGTATTCGGCCTGGCTGTAGTGTTCGCCGTAGAATACGATGCTCTTGCCGGTCTCGCGGAAGTCGATGAGGGCGTTGCGGAGCTCTTCGGTGAGGCCCCAGGTGAGTCCGGAGATACCTCCCACGGTGACATAGAGGCCGTTGACTTTGCTGTCGTTCTTGGCATCGTCGATGCATTTGAGGATGGTCTCGGCGCTGGTCATCTTCTCCTGGGCGAAGGCCATCTCAAGGGCGGAAGAGGCGGCCTCCTGGACAGGCTGGCGGAGGTCGATGTGGACGAATGTGCAGTCTTTGACCTTGGTGGTGCTGCTGCTTTCGGCGCTGAGACCGCCGATCATGCTGGCGATCATCACTACCGTGAGGAGGAAGGAGAGCAATGAGAGGATGGCTCCGGCGATGAGCACTCCTATGGAGGAGGCGAGCATGGTCTGACCGAAGCTCAGGGGTTTGCGCTGGGTTGCAGCGGTGTTGTTGTTTTCCATTGGTGATTAAATAATAATAATGTAATAGGTAAATAACGTGTGGGGTTTCTTTTTATTGTATGAAGGACAATAAAAAAACAATCTTTGCGTTTCTATAGGCAAAATATCATCATCGCTATGCGCAGAACAATTCTTTATATCGCCCTGTTTTGTGGCGTTTTGGCTATAGCCACCCCTTCCTTTGCCCAGAAACATAAGAATAGGACTGTTGTCAATGGTTTGGATACGCTGGCTTCGTGGCAGATGCTCGACGAGTCGTTCGGCCTTATCAACAGCTACTATGTTGAGACCCCCGACCTCGACAAAATCACGGAGAAGGGTATTGCCGCCATGCTCAAGGAGCTCGATCCCCATTCTGTTTTCATCCCCCAGCGCGACGTCCAGCGCACCAACGAGGGCCTTACAGGAAACTTTGAAGGAGTGGGCATCTCTTTCCAGCTGGTGAAAGACACCATCCAGGTGGCCGAGGTCATCGTGGGAGGTCCTTCGGAGAAGGTCGGTCTGCAGATCGGCGACAAGATCGTCGCCATCGATGGCGAGAACGCTACGGGAGACACCATCAACAACAACTTCGTCTTCAAACGCTTGCGTGGCAAAAAAGGCACCAAGGTCGAGCTTACGGTCCGCCGTTCGGGCAACGAACTGAAGTTTGTCGTAGTTCGCGACAAAGTGCCTATCTATTCTGTCGACAGCCATTTTATGATCGACGCCACTACCGGCTATGTGCGCCTCACTCGTTTTGCCCGCAGCTCCGCCAATGAGGTGCGTAATGCTGTAAACGATCTGAAAAAGAAAGGAATGACCCAGCTCATCTTCGACCTTCGGGGTAACGGCGGCGGATATCTTGACATCGCTTTCGCTGTTGCCGACGAGTTCCTTCCTGAGAAGAAGCTTGTCGTCTATCAAGAGGGTCGTACCCAACCTCGCCAAAACTTCATTTCCACCCGTCGCGGATGCTTCATCGAGGGCAAGATGGTCGTCCTCATCGACGAGAATTCCGCCTCCGCCAGCGAGATTGTCTCTGGCGCCCTTCAGGACTGGGACCGTGCCACCATCGTCGGCCGCCGCTCCTTCGGCAAAGGATTGGTACAGAGGCAGTATTCTCTTCTGGGTGGCTCACAGATACGTCTCACTACCGCCCGTTACTATACCCCCTCGGGACGCTGTATACAGAAGCCCTATGACAAAGGTGTCGACGCCTATCTCAAAGACCTCTCCGACCGCTATGCCCGTGGCGAGATGGTACATCCCGACTCCATCAAGATGCCCGACTCGCTGAAGTTCAAGACTTCGAAGGGCCGTGTCGTATATGGCGGCGGTGGTATCATGCCCGACGTCTTTGTCCCTATGGATACCATGCGACTCAGCGACTACTACCTCAACCTGCGAGCTAAGGGCCTCATCACCGAATTCTGCAACGATTGGGCTAACGCTCACCGCAACGACACCAATATCAGTACTTTCGAGCAGTTTATGGAATGTTATCCTTCGCTGGATATCGACGCCCAGTTTGCCCAATTTGCAGCCTCAAAGAATGTCGACCGCGGCCAGGTCAAAGGCGATTGGGTGGCAGGATGGGTTGCCGACCAGTTCAAGAAACAGCTCAAAGACACCACGTCCGCTATCAAAGCAGAGAGCTATAGCGAATATATCGCTCAATGGCAGAACGATAAGACCTTCATGGAAGCCCTTGCCGAGAAAGCCCGCAAGGAAGATTTGCGCACCCTGGAGATCAACCGTCGCAGCGACGAGTATCTCTCTGTCATGCTCCAATCCCTCATCGCCCGCGGGCTCTATGGCAACCAGTACTACTATCTTGTCATGAAGTCTCAGGACCAAGGTCTCGATGCTGCCCTCAAAGTTTTGAAATAACAGAGAATAGGTCGCGGCCCCAAGCCCCCGGTTGAAGACAATCTCAGGGCTCCCATATCGCGATATACCATCCGGTATCGGAGCCTTCTTGTTGTGGAAATATCTGGAAAATGAGTCGGTAAGGTGTTTTGGTGCCGTTTCGCGATTGTGCGGTTGGACAACAAGCAATAAGGAAAGATCTTGTAGGGTATGAGTAGCCTCTATGTAGCGTCTACAATTCTAGGCGCTACCCCCTGGAAAGTAGGCGCTAGATAGGCGCTAAACAGGCATCAGATAGGTGTAGAGCAAGACCCACAAGTCCGTTTGATCGATCTTTGGTGTTCGTTCAGGCGGGGGAAGAACAATTCAGAGACGATAGGGTGGTGGGGCTTGGTTATGAACATGGTGTTGAAAAGTTTTTTATATATATAGAAATATTTTTCTTATCTTTGCATATCATTCTAGTAGGGCAAGGTGTATCCAAAGCTCTGCTACTTAATATGTTGAATAAATATTAAATATATGATACCTGTTGACCTTTGCTCCGAAACCGGCCGATTGAACGCTGTGCTGATGCATCGTCCCGGTCCCGAAATCGAAGCTATGACCCCCACCAACGCCCACCATGCTCTCTATAGCGACATCCTGAATTTGGACATTGTGAACAAGGAGTATGGCTATTTCTCGGGTGCCCTCTCGAAAGTGACGAACGTGCTGTATGTGATGGATCTCCTCGAGGAGGTGCTGAAGGACGCCAAGGTGTGTGAAACGCTCGTCCGTCAGTCATGTAAACTGGACGGCTGCGAATGTGTCGTCGACGAGCTGCTGACCCACGACCCCAAGACCCTCTCCAAAGAGCTCATCGAAGGTTTTGCCTACCGTAAGGGTAAAGATCCCGTGCAGTTTGAAGAGAGCCGCTATCTGCTCAAACCGCTCTATAACCTCTTCTTCACCCGCGACGCCTCCTCGTGTATGTATGACGGAGCGCTCATCAACTCAATGTCGTTCGGCGTGAGAAGCCGTGAGTCGTACATCTACAAGGCGATCTTCGAGAACTGCTTCAAAGTGAACACCCTCTGGGCGCAGCAGGCAGTACCCGAAGCAAGAACAGAAGGCGGCGATGTCCATATCGTGCGTCCCGATCTGCTCTGCATCGGTACCGGAATCCGTACCAACTTTGCTGGTATAGAGTACCTTGCTGCCAACGCCGGCAAGGGTAAGGAACGCTTCTATGTCATCGCCCAGGAGCTCCCCAAAGAGCCAGACTCGTTCATCCACCTCGATATGGTGTTCACCTTCTTGGGCACTCACCATTGCATGTGCTACGAGCCTATGATCCGTCACACCGGTGTCTTTACCGGCATGAAGACCTATCTCTACACCATCGAAGGCGGCAAGTTTGCCCGCAAGGAGTACGACAATATCCTCGTGGCGTTGAAGGCAGTAGGCATGGAGATGGATCCCATCTTCTGCGCCGGCGGTATGAACAGCGGCGACTTCGCCGACTGGTGGCAGGACCGCGACCAATGGCATAGCGGCGCCAATTTCTTCTCCTTCGGCGAGAACCACATCATCGGCTACCGTCGCAACCGTCGCACCATCGAAGCTTTGAACAAGGCTGGCTTCGAAGTGCTTGACGCCGAAGACGTATGTGCCGACAAGGTGAAGCCCTGGGATTATGAGAAGGCTGTGATCACCTTCGCCGGCTCTGAACTACCTCGCGGTGGCGGTGGCGCCCGTTGCATGACCTGTCCCATCAACCGCGACAAGATCGATTGGTAGCAGACTGCTCCAATGCTCATTAGGAAAAACTAAAAAAAACTCATAATATGAAACGTTATCACTTGTTTAACAACATCATCGGATGGCTGGTAGGCATAGCCGCTTGTGCTGTGTATATCATGACCGCCGAAGCCACCGCAAGCTGGTGGGATTGTGGCGAGTATATCGCTACAGCTATCAAGTTGCAGGTGGGTCACCCTCCTGGAGCACCTACCTTCCAGCTGCTGGGTTGCCTCTTTGCCATGTTCAGCGATCCTATGGACGCTGCCCGTGCCGTCAACATCCTCTCGGCTGTATGCTCCGGCTTGGGTATCATGTTCCTCTATTGGACCATCACCCTTCTGGGCAAGCTCATCATAGGTGAGAAGAACCCCGAGGTAAAAGACTGGCGCACATGGGCTATCTTCGGCTCCGGCATCGTGGGAGCTATGGCATACTGTTTTAGCGACACCTACTGGTTCTCTGCTGTAGAAGGCGAGGTGTATGCAATGTCGTCTTTCTTTACAGCTGTGGTGTTCTGGGCTGTCCTGAAATGGGAAGAGCAGAGCGACGACCCCCGTTCGTTGCGTTGGCTCATCCTCGTCAGCTTCCTCGTAGGTATGGCCATCGGCGTCCACCTGCTGAACCTGCTGACCATCCCTGCCATCGTCTATGTCGTTTATTTCAAGAAATGGAAACAGACCACCGTCAAAGGCTTCATTTATAGCGGCATTATCTCCGTCGTCCTCCTCGCCATCGTGCTCTACGGCATCATCCCTGGCGTGGTGAATGTAAGCTCCGCTTTCGACGTGTTCTTTGTCAACAGCTTGGGCATGAGCTTCAATGTAGGAACGGTCATCTTCTTCCTTCTTGTCGCAGGCGCCATCGGCTGGGGCCTGTGGTACACCAAGAAGCGCAACAAACCCGTCATCAACGCCGCCATACTGGCTACATTGATGCTGATCGTGGGCTACAGCACCTTCTTTGTGCTCGTGATCCGTGCCAACACCAATACCCCTCTCAACGAGAATGCTCCTAAAGACGCTGTAGCTCTGCGCGCTTATCTCGGTCGCGAGCAGTATGGTCAGACTCCGCTCCTGACGGGTCCTTACTACACCGCCGGCAACCCCATCGGTGTGAAGGACGGCTACACCAAATATGTGCGTGGCGAAAAGGGCGGCAAGGACCGCTATATCCCCAAGGCTCACGCTCAGGAGTATGAGTACCGCAAGGACCATTGTGGATTCTTCCCCCGTATGTACAGTACCGACAACGGTCGTCAGCATCCCTTGTTCTACAAGTATTGGGCTGGCGATCCTCCCAGAGGACAGAAACCCACTATGAGCCAGAACCTCAGATACTTCAACCGCTACCAGTGTGGCTGGATGTACTGGCGCTACTTCATGTGGAACTTCGCTGGTCGCCAGAACGATATCCAAGGCCATCACTTCAACGACGATGGTACTATCGACTACATGAACGGTAACTGGATCAGCGGTATCAAGTTCATCGATGAGATGCGTCTCGGTCCTCAGGACAACCTGCCCGACCATATGATGAACAACAAAGGTCGCAACACCTACTTCCTGCTTCCTCTCATCCTCGGCCTTCTCGGCTTGGTTTATCATAGCATGAAGGACAAGCGTGGCGCCTTTATCGTGTTTGTGATGTTCTTTATGACCGGTCTGGCTATCGAGATCTACCTCAATATGCCTCCCCGTCAGCCTCGCGAACGTGATTATGCCTTTGTGGGTTCGTTCTACTTCTTTGCTATATGGGTGGGCCTCGGCGTGCTGGCTTTGGCAGACTGGATCAACAAGTCGCTCAAGAACGAGAAGGTGAAAGGCCTGGTTGTGGCTGCCGTATTCGCCCTCTGCTTTGTCGCCGTACCTGTGCGTATGTGTGCTGAGAACTGGGACGACCACGACCGCTCGCAGAAGACCGCCGCTCGCGACTTCGCCAAGAACTATATGGGCAACCTCACCAAGAACGGCATCCTTGTCACCTATGGCGACAACGACACCTTCCCCCTCTGGTATGCCCAGGAGGTTGAGCAGTTCCGTACCGACATCCGTATCCTCAACTATACCCTTGCCGGCATGCATTGGTACACTGAGCAGCTTTATAATAAGTTGTATCAGTCTGAACCGCTGCCCATGACGCTGCCCTACGATGAGTTCTATGGCTTAGGATCGGATCTTGTCTATCTGATGGACAACTCGTCGGACTACCTTGAGGTCTCCGAAATCCTGGCTCTGGTACGCGACAATGCCGCCAAGTTCACCATCAACAACCGTGGCGAATCGTTCCATTATCTCCCCACCAAGAAGTTCAAGATCACCCTCGACAAAGCCAAGCTCGTCGAACTGGGCGTTCTTGCTGCAGAAGACACGATCCATGTGGCTCCCGTCATCCGCTTCGAGTTGGGTAAGGATGTACTCTATCGTCACCAGCTGATGATGCTCGATATTATCGGTACCAACCACTTCGAACGCAATATCTATACCATGAACCCCAGCTACATCAAAGAAGCGTTCCCCATCGTGGAACAGTACTGCGAGCAGGATGGTATGGTGTTCCGTCTGCTGCCTCATCCCGCACAGCATCAGTTTGATCCTAAGTCGGTCGACTACTTCCTCGATGGTATGCAGAACGAGGACGGCTCCTACACTCCGCTCGAGTGGGGTAATCTCAACGCCGACATCTATGTCGATCCTATCAGCCTCAACTTCGGTAACGTACAGCGCCAGACGCTCTTCATGATGGCTCGCAACATTATGAACGGAGAGAATGCCGACGTAGAACGAGCCCGCAAGCTGCTGGATCAAGGTGATGAATTCTTCCCCCAGAAGAACTTCCCACGCGACAAATACAGCCTCTATTCCGTCGAGCTCTATAAGAGAGTCTATGGCGTAGAGAAGGCTACCGAGGTGTGGAACGACATCTTCAAATATTATTCTCAGGATCTTGCCTATGTGGCCCAGTATGCAAACAGCAAGAACCGCAAATATTCGACAGGTGTTACTGCTCAGCTGAGAGAAGACTGCCAGATCCTCTACACGCTTAGCGATATCGCACGTAAGGATCTGAACAATCAGGAGTTGGCCGACATGGCAGCTTCGCTGATGGAACCTTACCAGTACGTCTTCATGCAGCAGCAATAATCTGACTCAAAGATATTGCAAAAACATTAGGGCGTCCGTTTGCTGCGGATGCCCTAATTGTTTGATAAGATGGATGTTTTGTGCGTAAAAAATATTTATTTTATAAAAAGTGCTGCTATCTCCCTTTTTATTCTTATCTTTGCAAAATATTTGTCTGGCCTCATCGTGAAGAAAACCAATAGCAAACAAGGTAAAAAAGTTTCTTTTACTCTCTCTCAGAGAGACTATGCCGCTTTGGCGTTTATGGCAAAAGCAGAAGGAACCACCAAGGCTGTTGCTATGCGAAAAGTCCTTCACGATGCATTGCAGGAATATGCCAAGAATGTAGAGAAAAAAGAGACAAAGAACCAGCTCGGTCTCTTTGACACCCTGCAGATCGACATCTTCAACAACACCTCCAGAATTGAAGACGAAAACAAGTAAAACAAAACATCCCGACTAATGAAACTCAGACAGCTGATCCTCATACTCTCCCTCTTCCTCCTCCCCGTTGCTCTCAGGGCACAGGGTGATTCTGTCGCAGTCCTCCACGAGGCTGTTGCCGAGGAAGGCGGGTCCCTCAATCCCGGAGCCATCATCATCGGCCACGTCACCGATGCCCATTCCTGGCATATGTTCGACTATGTGGGAAAAGATGGGGAAGAGCATGCTGTTGCAATCCCGCTTCCCATCATAGTGGTCAATAATGGCCATGTTGATGTTTTCTCCTCTTCCAAATTCCACCATGGGCATGCCGACTACAAAGGCTATCGTCTGATAGGTGGTGGTATGGAGAAAGAGACCATCATCTGTGTGGATGAGTCGGGAGAGCCTCTGATGAACGAAGACGGTTCGGTAGCAAAGCCTGTCGACCTCTCTATAACGAAAACCGCAGCAGCAATCTTTATCGCCGTTTTGGTGTTGCTTGTGATCATCTTTGTGGCAGGTCATAAAGCCAAAAAGAATCCCAAGCAGGCTCCTAGCGGGCTGCAGAACCTTGTGGAGATGCTGGTGTGTCATGTGCGTGACGAGATGGCAAAACCTATGATAGGGGAGAGGTACGAAAAATATCTTCCCTACCTGCTTACCCTCTTCTTCTTTATCTTCTTCTGTAACTGTTTGGGGTTGATCCCTTTCTTCCCCGCAGGTGCCAACATCACCGGAAATATAGCCGTGACGGCAACCTTGGCTCTGATCACATTCTTCATCACCAACCTCAGCGGCAACAAACACTACTGGAAAGATATCTTCAACACCCCCGGCGTTCCCGCATGGCTGAAAATCTTCCCACTTATGCCTGTTGTTGAGGTCGTGGGTGTGATCACCAAGCCTATTGTGCTGATGATCCGTCTTTTTGCCAACATGACGGCAGGTCATATCGTTGTGCTGGGCTTTATCGTGATCATCTTCATCCTTTCCAACACCTTTGGCGTGGCCACCGGCGGCGCCGTATCTGTGATCAGCATCCTCTTCTCTGTCTTCATCGACGTGCTCGAGTGTCTGGTGGCCTATATCCAGGCTTATGTCTTCACCATGCTCTCGGCTCTTTATATAGGGATGGCTGTGGTGGAACCCGAAGAAGAATAGCAAACAATAATAATGAAACCCAATAAATCATAAGTTTTATGAAATCAATCAAAGATATCAATTTCAAAGGTCGCAAAGTTCTTCTCCGTGTTGACTTCAACGTACCTGTTGATGACAATAAGAACATTACCGACGACACCCGTATGCGTGAGTCGATGCCCACTATCGAGAAACTGCTCAACGATGGTGCTGCTATCATCATCATGGCCCACTTCGGTCGTCCTAAAGGTGGCTTCGATGCAGAACTCAGCCTTGCTCCCGTAGCCAAACATCTCGAGGAGCTCATCGGCCGTCCCGTGCAGTTCACCCAGGAGCTCCTTGGTGACAAGGTTGCCGCTATGGCCCAGAACCTCAAAGATGGCGAGGTCATGCTGCTTGAAAACATCCGTTTCTATCCCGAAGAGACCAAGGGTGGTGTTGAACTGGCCGAACAGCTCTCCAAACTCGGCGACTGCTACATCAACGACGCTTTTGGCGCAGCTCATCGCGAGCATAGCTCCACCGCCGTTATCGCCAAGTTCTTCCCCAACGACAAATATTTCGGATTCCTTATGGAGAACGAGGTCAAGAATCTCGAGAAACTGATGCAGAATCCTCCTCGTCCCTTTACCGCCATCATTGGTGGCTCGAAGGTCAGCAGCAAGATCGGCATCCTCGAAAATCTCCTCGACAAGGTTGACAACATGGTCATCATCGGTGGCATGCGCTACACCTTCACCAAGGCTATGGGCGGCCAGATAGGCAAGTCTATCTGCGAAGACGACAAGATGGAGCTCGCTCTCGACCTGATGAAGCGTATGGACGCCAAGGGCGTGAAATATTTCCTCCCTACCGACAGCCTTATCGCCGACGATTTCTCCAACACCGCCAATACCCAGATCGTTCCTTCCGACAAGGTTCCCGCAGACTGGGAGAGCATGGATATCGGCCCCGAGAGCTGCAAGATGCTCAAAGATGTTATCATGAGCTCCAAGTCCATCCTTTGGAACGGCCCCGCCGGCGTATTCGAGATGCCTCTCTTTGCTAATGGCACCCGCGAAATCGCAACTTATGTTGCCGAAGCATGCAAGAATGGCTGCTTTGCTGCTGTAGGTGGTGGCGATAGCGTTGCTGCTGTCAAGCAGATGAACCTCGCCGACCAGATGAGCTATGTCTCTACTGGTGGTGGCGCTATGCTCGAATACCTCGAAGGCAAAGAGCTCCCCGGTATCAAGGCTATCAAAGAATAATAGTATGAGATAACTGAAGGAAGGATGCTCCGCTTGAGGTGCATCCTTCTTTTCTCTCAAACAACGGCATAGTCGGTTCATAGTGTAGTTGAAGCTAGAAATGCTTTTGCATCCTTGAACCACCCCTCATTCAGAACTCCTAATACATAAAGTACGATAGTGTCTGCGCCCTTTCTCCCCATAACGCTCAAAGAAGCCAAACGCCTCGGTTGGGACGAGGTGGATGTCGTTATTGTCAGCGGCGACGCCTATGTCGATCATCCTTCGTTTGGTGCCGCAGTCCTGGGAAGAAGTCTGGAGGCGGCAGGCTACAAAGTGGCCATCATCCCCCAGCCTAACTGGAGAGACGACTTGAGGGACTTCCGTAAGTTTGGAGCTCCCCGTCTCTTCTTTGCCGTCACAGCGGGATGTATGGACAGCATGGTGAACCATTATACCGCTGCCCGTCGTCTCCGTCACGATGACGCCTATACGCCTGGCGGCCAGTCTGGTTTCCGCCCCGATAGAGCCGCATATGTGTATTCCCGTCTGCTCAAGCAGATATACCCCGAGGTGCCCGTCATCCTTGGTGGCATAGAGGCTTCTATGAGGCGTCTGGCACATTATGACTACTGGGACGACAAGCTCTTTCCCTCCATCCTCACCGAAACGCCAGCCGATCTGCTCACCTATGGTATGGGAGAGCGGTTGACAGTCCAGATAGCCGACATCCTGAACCGGGGAGGTTCCGTAGAGGATCTGAAGCGGCTTCCCCAGCATGCCTATCTCACCCAAGAGAAGCCTCAGGGTGAAGATATCCTCTGGCTTCATTCCTTCGAAGAGTGTCAGAAATCCAAGCGCAAGCAGGCTGAGAATTTCCATGTCATCGAGAAGGAAAGCAATAAGATTGTCGCTCAGACTCTTGTGCAGCCACATGGCGGCGGCTATGTGGTCGTCAACCCTCCCGACACCCCCTTCTCCGAAGAGGAACTCGACAAGTCGTTCGACCTCCCTTACGCTCGCCAGCCCCATCCCAAGTATAAGAAGCGTGGAGCTATCCCCGCCTACGAGATGATCAAGTTCTCCGTCAACAGTCATCGTGGCTGTTTTGGAGGCTGCTCTTTCTGCACCATCTCCGCCCATCAGGGCAAGCAGATCGTGTCGCGTAGCGAGGCGTCGATCATGAAAGAGGTGAAACAGATCGTGGAGATGCCCGATTTCCATGGCACCCTCAGCGATCTCGGCGGTCCTTCGGCCAACATGTACCGGATGAAAGGCAAGAACCAGGAGCTCTGCAAGAAATGCACCCGTTTCTCTTGTATCCAGCCCAACCATTGCGCCAACCTGATGAGCGACCATCGTCCCCTCATCGACCTCTATAGGAAAGTGTCCAAGTATCCTGGTGTGAAACACCTCTTCATCGGTAGCGGCATCCGTTATGATCTTTTTACCGACAACAACGGCGGCCACGACTATTTCAAGGAGGTTGTGCTCCATCATGTGAGCGGACGACTCAAAGTGGCCCCCGAGCATACTTCTCCCTTCGTCCTGAAGACGATGAGGAAACCCTCCTTCGACCTTTTCGTGCAGACGAAACAACGTTTCGAAGCCATCTGTCGTGAGGCAGGGCTGCGTTATCAGCTGATCCCTTATTTCATCAGCTCCCATCCCGGATGTAAGCTCAAAGATATGGCCGATCTCGCCGTCCAGATGAAGAAACTGGGCTACCGCCTGGAGCAGGTCCAGGATTTCACGCCAACGCCCATGACGCTGGCCACAGAGATGTACTACACCGGCATCAATCCCGAGACCATGCAACCTATCTATGTGGCCACGCATCCCAACGAGAAGAAAGAGCAGAACCTGATGTTCTTCTTTTACAAGAGAGAATGCCAGTCAGAAATACGCCGTGCGCTCGTGAAGAGTCACAATGCCGATTATATCAAGAAGTTAGGATTATGAAAGAAGTGAAGCTCCGAGCCCTTGAACCCGAAGATATCGACGCCATCTATGCTTGGGAGAACGACCAGGAGTCGTGGCAGGATGGTCTCACCCGCATGCCCTTCTCCCGTCATGCTTTGAGCCAGTATATTGCCGAAAGCTCCCTTCTTGATATCCATACATCCAAGCAGCTGCGTCTTGTTGCCGTTGAAGGCGGGGAGGCTGTCGGTTGCGTCGACCTCTACGACTATGAGCCCTTCTCGCAACGAGCCGGGATAGGGATCGTTGTCAACAAGGAATTGCGTCATCAGGGATATGGTAAGGCTCTTCTCGACGCCTTGGAGGATTATTGCTCCCGTCATCTGATGCTGCATCAACTTTATTGCACAATCTCTGCCGACAATAGCGCCAGCCAGAAGCTCTTTTCCTCAAAGGGCTATCGTCAGGTCGGCAGCCTCAAAGAGTGGATCCGTAGCTCCGAAGGCTACAAAGATGCTCTGATCATGCAGAAAATCCTCTGACCGATGCCTTGGGAAGAACTCTTGTCCGGAACGTTGCACAAAGCTGATGTCGACCGCTTTGCCGCCATCATAGAGGAGGACTACACCCAGTTCCTGTCCCTCTATGGGCTCATCCGCAGCAAAGAGCCCTCTCTCAGCCGAAAGGCTACCTGGATCGTCTCCCAAGTGTGTTCTGTCCACCCCGGCTGGTTCGAGCCGTTGAGAAAGGATATGCTGGAGATGGCTATGGCTCCCGGTATGGTGCATGGCTCCATTCGCCAGCTGCTCTATATCTTCAACCAGATACCGATGGAAGATCCCATCGACGTAGCATTGCTTGATTTCTGCCTCAACAATATGTTCAACCCTCAGTTTGAGCCAGGCATCCAGTCTCTCTGTATCAAGATCGCCCACCAACGTTGTCTTTGCGAGCCCGAGCTCTTGAGAGAGTTCAACCTCATCGTCGACGACCGTCTGCCCTTCGTCACCCATACCGGCGTGAGAGGAACGGCACAACGTTGTCGTAAGAATCAGCCAGAAAAGAAGAAAAAAAACAGGTAACCTCTGAAGGATTCATAAAAACTGATTTTTAGAAGTTGCCACTACATAATAATATATGACCAAGAAATCCTCCAAGGCCAAGAACCAGAAGCTTCTCATCGCCGTCGGCATCCTTGCTGGCGTGTTGCTTCTTTTAGCCCTTTTCGGACGTTATGTCCTGAAACATCAGCAGCTCCCCATTGACGAGGAGCAGGTGATCCTCGTTCCTTCGGGCAGCAGCTACGACGCCCTTTGCGACTCGCTTCGGGTCCACAACTGCATCACCAGCGAGTCCATGTTCCAGAGCATGGCCCATGCCCGCAAGCTCAACAAGCATGTGAAAGCCGGCCGTTATGTTATGCGTCCCGGTATGACCACCATGCGGATGGTCAACAAGCTCTACTACGGCAACCAGGATGCCCTCAAGCTCACCATCAACCGCTATCGTACCAATGCCCAGTTCGCCGCCTTCATCGGCAAGAGGCTCGAGATGGATGGCGATAACCTTCTTGCCATGCTCAATAGCGAGGAGATAGCAGCCCGGTACGGCTTCACCCCCGCCACCATCCTCGGCATGTTCGTACAGAACAGCTACGATATCTATTGGACCATCGAGCCTCAGAAGTTCCTCGATAAGATGTATAAAGAATACAACCGCTTCTGGAACGGCACCCGCAAAGCCGAATGCGAGGCTCTAGGTCTTACTCCTCAGGAGGTTACGATACTTGCCTCTATCGTCGACGAGGAGACCAACAAGAACGACGAGAAAGCCAAGATCGCCAGCGTCTATCTCAACCGTCTGCACAGGGGAATGCTCCTTCAGGCCGACCCCACGGTGAAGTATGCCGTAGGCGATTTCACCCTACGTCGCATCCTTCTCAAGCATCTTGCCACCCCAAGCCCCTACAACACCTATCTCTACAAGGGGCTGCCTCCCGGACCTATCTGTCTGCCCAGCGTGGCAAGCATCGATGCCGTTTTGGCAAACCTGCCCACCAAGTACCTCTATTTCTGTGCCAAGGAGGATTTCTCGGGCTACCACAACTTTGCCGAAACTCCGGCCCAGCATGCCGCCAATGCCGCCAGATTCCATGCCGCTATGAACGCCCGTAAGATCTACAAATAATATATTAGGCCCTCTTCTCGGTCCATCAGTTCCCCAGAATTTTCTGTAGGTTAGATCTGATTGTCGAAAGCTGTCTTATAAAACAGGCAACCCTATTTGTGTAAGGTTGCCTGTTCTTTTTCTTCTAAGGGAAGAGGATGAGGGTTAGTAGCGTTGATATTCCTCTTCACGCATCATGTGGTGTTTTGTGTTTTTTCCACAAGGCGATTTCTGGTGAGCGATACCCGAGTCTTTGATGGTGTAATGCATCTTGTCCATCACCATCTTTCCGTCCTCAATCCGGTAGTAGAGTTCGGCAATCTCTTCCTCTATGGTATAGCTCTTCAGGGGGTTGGCGCTTGTAGCTCCTATGCTTCTATAGTTGTCGGGCTTTGTGTTTTGGGTGGAGATGACAACCTTGTGCATCAGCCCTGAGGTTTTGTCGATATAGAATTGTACCTCGTGTGTGCCGCCAATTTTTGTGTGGTCAACGGTCATGCAGACAAGATAACAGCTGTTGCCCTCGTTGTCGGTAGCATCGGTCATGGTTGTTGAGGAGATATATTTCTTGTCAAAAAAAATCCAGTTGTATGCTTCCCAGTAGGCACACACGTTGGTGTCGATAATTATGTGTTGGCGCATTGTGGGATAACCTATGGTGCGACGGCTTTTCCCTTCTTCGCCTTTGAGGACGATGCATCGCAGAGGTTCTTTGTTGACGGAGAGGTACGAGATATTTTTTACGTAAAAAGGTTTCTCATCGTTCCGATAATAGAGATGGACCATCGTGTGGGCGATGTTCGACTTTCCGGTCTTGTTGTTCAGAATGTAATCGGCTTTGCCTTCCAAGACTACCGTTCCGTCAATGCTGTTCTTGCACCAATAATGGTAGTTTGCGGAAGGGATGCTGGCGTTGGCGCGGCTGTTTTCCAGTGCGTTGGTGCATTTCTTGATTACAGAAACGATCTCTTCTTCAGAATAGGAGCTCTTTGTCTGTGCCTGAATGTTGGTTGTCATCACAGAAACAAAGGAAAGGATTAGGAAAAGTTTGATTGTTTTCATATTGATTGTTTTTTATAATAAAAATCGAGATAGAGAGTTGAGGGTTGTCTTGTTTTTAAAAATATGATAATTAAACGATTATGTGTTTGTTTTTCTCCTTGGCGCCAGGAAAATCACGATGCAAAAATACAAAAGAGGCATTTCTTTAAGTGTATCGTATTCTATAAAAAATAGGTTTTTTCAAGAAAATACCTAAAATATATTTTATTTTACAAGTTTTTAAACAAAAAAAATAGTAATTTTGCTGATTGATAAATGTTTGTCTTTTTATTTGTTAGTATATGAGTTCCAATAAAGTAACAGAATATTTGTTGAGCGATACCAATAAAGATTATGGGTTTGCTGTCCATGATCAATCCTCCGCAGTTGTCGAAAACACGTTAAAAGCAAAAAAAAGCAATTCGTGCAGACTTTTATAAAATCTCGTGGATCAGACAAGGAGAAGGAACCGTTGAAATAGAGGGAATTAGATATGAAGTTCGCCCCAACACAATTTTTATTGTCCAGCCGAATCAGGTGTCTAGAATACATGTGTTAAATAATCTACAAGGCACGACGGTTTTTTTTACAGAGGATTTTTTGTATAGCGCCTACAAGTCGGAAAATATATTATTGAAGTATAATCTACTCGACAAGTCGTATCTAAAGCCCCATTTCCAAATAGAGGAAAGCGCTATTCCCGATATTGAACTCTTGTTTTCAAAATTGAAGCAGGAGAGCTCGAGGCCATCTACAAGCTTTGAACACCAGAAAGTGCACCTGCTTTTGTTGCAGCTTCTTCTCATTGCAATAAACAGATATACTGTTGATGCCGAGGTTGATCCGGAACGAGTTTGGGATCTCAACGATGATTTGGTGGGCCGGTTCAGGAAGTTGTTGGAGTTGCATTTCCACGAAAAGTGGACTTTGTACCGGTACGCTTCGGAGCTTTCTGTTTCGGAAGCACAGCTTTATAAGGTACTTAAAAACAAAACAGGCAAGACCCCGAACCAAATCGTTGCAGAACGCAGAATTGTTGAGGCTAAAAGGCTATTGGCTTATACTTGCAAGACTATTTCTAAAATAGCGTACGCCATCGGCATGATGGATCAAAGTAATTTTCACAAATACTTCCTGAAGCATACCGGCATGACGCCATCTGGCTATAGAAAGAAGGTTCACGCCAACCGCCTATCGGACGAGGATTCTGCTATAACATAGACTTTTTTTTCTGCCGGAATATGGAAAAACGTTCGTCGATTTTGGAAAATAATGACGCGGAAGTGGGCCAAGAGGAGTGGAGGAGTTGGTGGAAGACGGAAAAAATATTGTCATGGCACACAGCATATTATCGCGGCTGAGAGAAAAATAATTTGCCAATATCAAAAATTGTTGTACTTTTGCATTTCGGGTAAGTCTTATACGACCAGCTCCCATTGAATCCCCCAGGGTAGGAATACAGCAAGGGTGTTTGGTTGTAGCGGTGCGATATAATCAGCTTACCCTTTTTTTGTTTCAATACAAAAACCAGGTTGAAAAGTAAATATAAATAATATAATGGAAATAGCATCGAAATATGATCCGCATGCCGTCGAAGACCGCTGGTATGCCTATTGGTTAGAAAAGAAACTCTTCCACTCCGAGCCCGACACTCGCGAGCCCTACACCATCGTCATCCCGCCCCCCAACGTTACCGGCGTGCTGCACATGGGACATATGCTCAACAATACCATCCAGGATGTCCTCGTCCGTCGTGCCCGTATGCTCGGCAAGAACGCCTGCTGGGTTCCTGGTACCGACCACGCCTCTATCGCCACCGAGGCTAAGGTGGTGAATATGCTCAAGGAGCGCGGCATCGACAAGCGCAGCCTCTCTCGCGACGAGTTCATGAAGTACGCGTGGGAATGGAAAGAGGAGCATGGCGGCATCATCCTCAAGCAGCTCCGCAAGCTCGGCGCCTCCTGCGACTGGGACCGCACCTCCTTCACTATGGACGACATCCGCTACGAGAGCGTCATCCGCGTCTTCTGCGACCTCTACAATAAAGGTCTCATCTATCGTGGCGTGCGCATGGTGAACTGGGACCCTCAGGCTCTCACGGCAGTAAGCGACGAGGAGGTTATCTATAAGGAGAGCCACGGCAAGCTCTACTATCTCCGTTACATGATCGAGGGTGAGCCCGGCAAGTATGCCATCGTGGCCACTACCCGTCCCGAGACTATCATGGGCGACACGGCCATGTGTGTCAACCCCACCGATGAGAAGAACGTCCATCTCCACGGCAAGAAGGTTGTCGTGCCCCTCGTGGGACGCGTGATCCCCGTCATCGAAGACGAGTATGTGGATGTTGAGTTCGGTACCGGCTGCCTCAAGGTTACCCCCGCCCACGACATCAACGACTACAACCTCGGCATGAAGCACCACCTCGACAGCATCGATATCTTCAACGATAACGGCACCCTCAACGACAATGGCGGCAAGTATGCCGGCATGGACCGCTTCGCCTGCCGCAAGCAGATTGTCAAGGACCTTGAAGAGGCCGGCCTGCTCGAGAAGGTCGAGGACTACACCAACAACGTGGGCTACTCCGAGCGCACCAACGTCGTCATCGAACCCAAGCTCTCCGCACAATGGTTCGTCAAGATGACCGACATCGCTGCCAAGGCCCTCGAGGTTGTGGAGGACAACACCATCCAGTTCCACCCCGAGAAGTTCAAGAACACCTACCGTCATTGGCTTGAGAACATCAAAGACTGGTGCATCAGCCGCCAGCTCTGGTGGGGCCAGCGCATTCCCGCCTACTATCTCCCCAACAAGGAGGTTGTTGTGGCTCCCACCCGCGAAGAGGCCTATAAGATAGCCTGCGAGAAGTTCCCCGGCGTGGTAGCCTCTGCCGACCAGCTGGTGCAAGACGAGGATGTGCTCGACACCTGGTTCTCCTCCTGGCTCTGGCCTATCTCCCTCTTCGACGGTATCCGCAACCCCGACAACGAGGAGATCAGATACTACTATCCCACCAACGACCTGGTTACCGCCCCCGACATCATCTTCTTCTGGGTGGCCCGCATGATTATGGCTGGCGAAGAGTATCGCCACGAGGTTCCCTTCAAGCATGTCTACTTCACCGGCATCGTGCGCGACAAGCTGGGCCGCAAGATGAGCAAGAGCCTCGGCAACAGCCCCGACCCCATCATGCTCATCGAGAAGTATGGCGCCGACGGCGTCCGTATGGGTATGCTCCTTACCGCTCCTGCCGGCAACGACCTCCCCTTCGACGAGAGCATCTGCGAGCAGGGACGTAACTTCGCCAACAAGATCTGGAACGCCCTCCGCCTCGTCAAAGGCTGGGAGCCCAGTACCGACCTCAAGCAAAGCGCCGAGAACAGTCTCGCCGTCCAATGGATGGAACAACGCATGGCTCAGGTGCTGGAAGAGATCGAACGCGACTTCGACAACTACCGCCTCAGCGAGGCTCTCATGGCTAGCTACAAGCTTGTGTGGGACGACTTCTGCTCCTGGTATCTCGAGATGGTCAAGCCCGCCTACGGCCAGCCCCTCGATGCAGAGACCCTCGCCGCCACCCTCACCATCTTCGAGAAGCTTATGTGCATCCTGCACCCCTTCATGCCCTTCGTCACCGAGGAGATCTGGCACACCCTCCGTCCCTGCTGCCGCGAAGACCAGAGCATCATGGTCGAGCCCATGCCCCGCAGCGTGGACTACGACCACCAGTTCATGGCCGACTTCGCTACTGCTCAGGAGCTCATCACCAACGTACGTGGCTTGCGCAACAGCAAGGGCCTCTCTCCCAAGGAAGCGCTCGAGCTCCATATCAAAGGCGGCCACCCCGCCCAGTTCGACGGCCTGGTGATGAAGATGGCCAACCTCTCCTGTATTGCTACCATCAGCGACAAGCTCGACGGCGCACTCTCCTTCATGGTCGGCACCACCGAATGCTTCGTGCCCATGAGTCAGAACATCAACAAGGACGAGGAGATCAAGAAGCTTCAGGAAGAGCTCACCTATACCGAAGGCTTCCTTGCCAGCGTGATGAAGAAACTCGGCAATGAGAAGTTCGTCAACGGCGCCCCCGAGAAGGTTGTTGCCATCGAGCGCAAGAAGCAGGCCGACGCCGAGCAGAAGATTGCCGCCCTCAAAGCTCAGATCGACGCCCTGAAATAGGCCTCCGTCAACATCAAGGCAACCTCTAGGTAACCTCTGATAATTAGATTGTGCGTCTTACTGTCTCTTTTAAGCGTAACCGCTTTTGCACATAGCACCGCGCCGTTTGTGCAAACCGAGAGCAGAATAAGCCCGATTATTATGCCGAGGCGCAGCCAAATGTCACGCAAGCGATGCACCTGCGCACTTCTACATAAAATCGATCAAAAACAAACGGCAATTCATCTCAATCTAATTATTAGAGGACACCTGGATAAGGATGTGACAACGTTCCCTGCTATCCTTAATATCTGCGCGTTATGAGCGACTTGCTTTCATACAACACTATTATTGTCAACGAAAAAGTTCGTGTTCTCTTCAACGAGTATGCGTTGCTCGATCCCGATGGACGCCAGATAGGCTGCATCAAGGAGGGTCACAGCATCTGGCGTTTTCTCATCTCGCGCGCCTATTCCCCAACGTCGCTGATGCTCTTCGATGCCGACGGCAACCTGGTGGCTCGGATGAAGAAAGGCTGGTCGTTCCTCCATCCCACGTTCCTCCTTTACGACCACCAAGGGGTGTTTCTTTGTACCATACGTAAGAAATTCACCTTGATCAGACCCAAATATCAGTTCTTCGACCCCGAAGGCAACGAAAAAGCGTCGCTCGAAGGCAACTGGATCGCATGGGAGTTCTCCATCGTCGACGACAAGGGCAACATCATCGCCTCCATCAACAAGAAATGGAAGGGCTTGATGCACGAGATGTTCACCACCGCCGACAAGTATCAGGTCGCTATCGAGCCATCGGTTACGGATGCGAAGATGCGGACGGCGTTGCTGATGGCCTCCTGCACCATCGACCTGATCTGCAAGGAGGATAACAACTAAGGAGCCCGGCTGAAGGTGGTCTCTCTCCTGAAGAGGCACCTCTCGGGTTCGTCTTTCCTCGTTCCAAGAAGCCTCCTAAGGGCAAGAAAAATACCGTTTTTTATGGCAAATCACAACGAATTAGGCAAGCTAGGGGAGCAAAAAGCCCGTCATTATCTCTCCACCCATGGGTTCGCCATACGCGAATCCAATTGGCGTCATGGCCATCTGGAGATAGATATCATAGCCGAAACGCCCCATGAGATTGTCTTTGTGGAGGTGAAAACCCGCCAGAGCGCCCTCTATGGAGAACCCGAACAGGCTGTGGACAAAGAGAAGATGCAGGCCTATCTGAAGGCGGCAAACTATTACGTCCGCACCTCCAACATCAACAAGCCGGTAAGGTTCGACACCATGGGCATCATCATCAACTCCCACGAATGTATGGTCCGTCATATCCCCGATGCCTTCAACAGCCTCGACGCCTTCGGCAAGTACAGCAAGATACTGAAATAGTACCCCCAAAAAAATCCCATAAAACAAGGCGCATCTATCAGAAAAGTCTGTGTGGATGCTCTTTTTTGGGGGAGGCAGGGATGAAAAATAGGCTCTATCGTGTCAATATTCCAAGCAGTTCTTCAGTGTTTTCGACCATGGCGACGTAAGGCGATAGGGGTAGGGAGGAGGATCCCTTGTAGCCGAACCCCCATCTCACACCCACAAAGGCGACTCCCTGCGCCTGAGCTCCTTGTGCATCGAACTCGGTGTCGCCGACGAGCACGGTCTGCGCCTTCTCGGCTCCCAGCTCCTTGAGACACAGAGCTACAATGTCGGCCTTGGTCAGCTTGCCTTCGAGATCGGCACCGTGGATAATGTCGCAATATTGGGCGATGCCGAAGAGGTGAAGGATTCTTTTTGCCAGGTGGTCGGGCTTGAGGGTCGCGACGCCAGTCCTGATCCCTTTCTGTTTCAGGGTCGCCATCAGCGAAGGAATTCCCTCGTAGGCGCTGGCTTTGTAGATGCCCTCTTTGGGATAATAATCACGAAAGATGTCAACTCCTTTATTCACCTCCTCCTCAGAAAGGTTGAAGTAGGTGCCAAGTGAGTGATGCAACGGCGGACCGATAAAATGAGAGGCAATCTCCTCGGGGGATATCGGCGGCAGCCCCAGCTCCTTGATGACAAGCTGCACTCCCGAGATCACACCTGGACTTGAGTCCAAAAGCGTGCCATCAAGATCGAATAAGGCTACCTGATATTTTCCCATGGGCGTTGTATATGTGCGGGGCTTATTTGTAGGCGTAGCCGCCATTGATCTCGATCAGACTTCCGTTTATGAAGGGGTTGTCGATGCAGTATTCGTAGCCTTTCACGATTTCGTCGACATGGGCAAAACGATGGATGGCGGTCTTTTGGTAGATGTTCTGCTTGATCTCCTCGGGCTTGTTCTTTTGCCAGGGGGTCTCCACAAATCCGGGGACGACAGCATTTACCGTGGTACCGGTCCCGTCGAATTCCTTCACCAGATTCTTCGCCAAAGCATGGACCGCAGCTTTCGTCACTCCATAAGCCAGCACGGTGGCATGGGGATTGACGCCCATCTGCGAACCAGTGAAGACAATACGGGATCCTGCCGGAATCAGCGGATAGAGGTCCCGTATCATGATATAATGCGAGTTGACAGCCACTTCCATCATGTTGTTCCAATCGCTGTCGGTGCTCTCAGTGAATGATTTCCTGACGGTCAGTCCGGCGTTGCAGATGATGCAATCAACTGTGCTGCAGTTCTGTTTCACATATTCGACAAAAGCGTGGGTTTGGGCTCTGTCTGCCTGGTCGCATCTGATGGCCTCCATGTTTTGAGGAAGCTCGTACTTGAGCTCCTTGGAATATGTGGCGATGACATGGTACCCTTTCCCGACCAGCATCTGGGCCACACCTAGTCCTATGCCGCTGGTGCCTCCTGTAACAATTGCGTTTTTCATAACTGTGATTATTTCAGAATCGTGGTTTTTGATCCGCTTCTGTATTTGCCGATAATGTCGGCAATGGCAATAGACTCGTTGGGATAAAGCCTGAAGCTGTCCATCCTCTTGTTGAATATCATGGAGGCGAACTCCTGTATCTCATATCTCAGGCCGTCGCCATCATAAGAGTAGAAGTATTTCTTGTTCTTGTTGATATCTTCGTAGCACACCTCGAAGTAGTTGGTCAGCCACCAGGGGGAGGGGACCAGGATATAGCCCTTTGTTCCTGATATCACCAGGTTGCCTTCGGTCTTTACTCCCAACCCGAGGGTGATGTTTGCGACCGCGTGGTCGAATACCAGTTGTGCCTGGGTGAAAATGTCCACGCCGCCTTGCATCTTGGAATAGAAGCGAACGTCGGAGTAGTTGCACCCGAGCAGTTTGATTACTGCCATCAGGCAAAGAGGAGCCAGCTCGGTTACCGATCCTCCGGCCTGCGATTCGTCGAACTCTCTCATGCAGGTGTCGGGGAGCAGGCGTGACAGCGATGCCTTAACGTCTACTATATCTCCTATGATGCCGCTCTTAGCCAATGACAGGAGGTGGGACCAGGCGGGACAATGGGCTGTCTTGCTGGCTTCTAGGAGCACCAGGCCTTTCTTCGCTGCCAGATCGTACAGCTGTTTGGCTTCGTCGCCGGTGAGAGCGAGGGGGATCTCGCATAATACGTGTTTGCCGGATTGCAGAGCCTGCTCTATCTGTGAGAAATGGTAGATATGGGGAGAGGCGATATAGACGGCATCTGTCTTGTTGAAGCATTCCTCGAGGTTGTTAGTGTGGTGCTCGATGCCGTGCTTGTGTGCAAACTGTTCGGCCTCAGTTAGATCGGGGTTGAATACCGACGCGATGGTCACTCCGCTCACGCATGTGGACTCAGGGATGAATCGGTTGGCGATTCGGCCTGTGCCGATGATGCCCACTCTTATCTCGCGCTGGCTCTCGGCACGCAGGAGTGTGCTGGATATGCCTTCTGTGCGTGGCAGATAAACAACCTTGCAGTATTCGTTCAGATAGTCGAACTGTCCTGTCCAATCGGAACCGATGGCAAAGTAGTCGATATTGTATTTCTGGATGTCGTCAATCTTTTGACCTACATATTCTTCGATGATGACCTCGTCGGCATAGCCTGTGGCTTTTACGGCTTCGATGCGCTCAAGGACGTTGTTGCGCACGTTGAGCTTGCCTCGTTCCCGGTCAAAGCTATCTGAAGTGACACCTACAATGAGGTAGTCCCCCAATTCTTTTGCTCTGCGTAGAAGATTGAGGTGCCCCTGATGGAGCAGGTCGTAGGTGCCGTATGTGATTACTTTTTTCATTGCAGTATGACTAAATAAAGACGGGTCTTATTCTCCGAAAATCTGATTGTTAAGGTAGTTGAAGATGTTTTGGGAAGGAAGGTTTCCGTGTGGGGGTTGGAGGAACTGCTTGAAATGCTCGTCTCTTTCCTTCTTCAGTCTGTCGTCGCCATGAATGACATCTTTTACAAACTGCTCGATGTCATCCTTACAATAGCCGTGGTAGTGGACATTGTAGGATCGAACACCGAACTCGTTGAAGTGCTCGTTTATGTCGTCGTTCTCGTGGACAAGGTACATCACGGGCTTGTGAACATGCAGATATTCGGTGGTGAACGAACCGCAGTCGTGGATCATGGCGTCGGAGGTGAGGAACAGATCCCTATAGTCGCTCTCCTCCAACTGACCGTTGGGTAGCGAGTCCCATTGTTCGTAGTATGCGTCGGTTTTCTCTTTCCCCCATATGTCGTTGAGTTTCATGCGTAACACCTGATGGGGTTTGAATGCAAACTGGACTTCGGATTCGTAGCGCTTTGCGAGCTCAAGGAAAAACTCACAATATTCTATGAAGTTGGAGTTGTATACGCCATCTGCATTAGAGACGTTTACGGAACCTTGTATTGTGTGGTGGGGCGCCCATATGATACGCTTCTTGGGGCGGTCCTGCATCTTCCATTTGTTGGAAGGGACATAGCTGCTGTCGAGGAAGACATCCACTCCGGGATATCCTAAGGTGATTGCGTTCGGACCTCCGATGAGGGAGTACTTCCGGGCAAATTTCAGATGTGTCTCCGTTTCCTCGAAATTGCGCCACAACGCGTTGTGGAAACTGAGGTTGTAGTTTACTTCGTTGAGCTTGAGGGAACAGAAGGCGTATTGGACATAACATGAGAGCCTGTCGGCGTAGTGGTAGATATAGTAGTGGCGTAGCGTGTCCTTATAAGGGGAGCAGAAGAAGATAACGTCGGGGTTGAGTGTCTTTTTGATATCATACCATCTGCCACGTTTCTCATCAAAGGGGATGACATATTCGAATCCTCTCTCTTCGATAAACTTGCGGGTGCGCTCCAACGTGGTTCTGTTTACCGACTCGTCGTAGTTCTTGAAGAAGCTGTAGGGGTGGATGACGACATAGGGGTGGTAGCGTTTGTCCTGCTGCATCATCCTGAAGAGGTAGTCGCACTTCCACATGCCGGGGGTGGTGAGGAAGAAGGCCACTTCGACACATTCCTTGCCTTTCAGGGTCTCGAGGAAGGCCTCCTGCTTCTTGTGCACGTGCTTGCAATAGGCTTTCATTATCGCGGGCGACATGCGGCGGAACAGATCTCTATGCTCGAGGACATTCTGCGCGTTGTACAGAACTCCCTTTTTCGAGATGAAGGATTTTATTTGTTGGGTGATACTCATTTCGTGAGCTTTGCGTAAACGACGGTAAAGAGAACGGTTAAGGAGACGACGACGGTGGCTTGGAGAAGGAGGTCGGTTCCTACGACGGAGGCGCTCATCAGGCCTGCGCCGATGGCGGCTGCCTTGAGGCCGTAGTAGAGTCCCTTGACGAGGATGGTGGAGAGGAGAAGGGCGACGAAGGTCGAGGCTTTGCTGTCGGCTTTGTTGAAGCTGCAGAAGAGAACGACATTGGTCACCAGCTCGGCGATGATGATCATCGCTTTCACGATGCTGGGCATCCCTGTTACGGCACATGCTACCAAGGGCATGGCAAGTGCAAAGAGGATTCCGTTCTGTTTGATGCCCTCAATACCGTTCTTGGATGCGATAAGCATGGCGGCAAAGAGCATCATCCTCATGGGGTCGAGGTGGTAAAGGGGGAACGACAGTAGATGGGAGAAGGTTGGGACGAGGCATACTAATGCCATCAGGCCGGCATCGGCCACGAGCGTGCGTTTGGAAATAGCGAGAGTTGTATTCATTGTGTTGTGTTTTTGATTCTATTTTATGTCTTCGGGGAAGGTGATCTTTATGTTTGTGTTTTCTCCGGGCACGATATGGATTGGGGTGTGGGGGAGATATTTCAGAACGATCCCACAGTCGTCGGTGGCTTTGAGTCCGGGGTCCTGCAACGCCAAGGAGTAGGCTTCGCGGATGGTGGAGAGGTGGAAGGCTTGTGGGGTTTGGGCGTTGTACATCAAGGCTCTGTCGGGGATGGACTGGATGCTTCGGCCTTCTTCATCGGAAATCATCCATATGGTGTCGGTTACGGGTATACCTACTCCTATGGCTTTGTTGGTATTGAGCGCCTCGCAGACTTCTGTGATGATGCGTTGGCTTACCCAAGGACGGGCAGCATCGTGGATGATCAGACGGTCGTCGTCGCCGCAGGAACGGCAGCACTCTATGGCGGCCATGGAGGAATGGTAGCGTTCTTTCCCTCCGGGAACGATATCTGTTACCTTCTTCCAACCGTTGCGTCGGACGATGGCTTGCATCTCTTCGGCCCAGTCGGGGTGCATGACGATGACTATGCGGTCGATGAGGCTGTTCTTCTCGAAGGCGTCGACGGAATGTTCGATGACCATACGGCCATTGACGGGGAGAAACTGCTTGGGTTTCCCTCCTCCCATGCGTTTGCCAACGCCGCCTGCTAGGATTGCCGCAATATTCATGGTGCTTATCGGGTCTGTTGTGCTAGTTGTTGCGCGTCGAAGATGTTGTCCTCGAGCGAGCAGTATTTCCATGCGCCATAGCGTCCGATGCTGTAGACGTTATGCTCTCCGAGCTGCTGCATCTTGACCTTCTTGTCCTCTTCGGAGGCTGTGGTGATGTGAACATAGGCGGGGTCCATTACCACAGAGTGGTGGTCGACCAGTTGCTGATCGGTAACGACACCCACTTTCTGCAGGTCGTCGAGGGTGCGCTGGAGTAGCGCCTCGGTATCGATGGCGGTTTCGTTGTGGTTGAAGCCTATCTCGACATAGAGCGACATCTTGTCCTGGCCGATGATGTTGTCGTAATAGCCTACACGATAGAACACCAGCTCTTTGTCGGGGAAGTATACCCAGTTGTTCTGGGTGTCGTTCCCTTTCTTGTCGAAACCAAGGTTGAAGACGAGGACCTTGTTCCACGAATAGGTCTCTTTGTTGTAGTCTACCTTGGCTAGGTCGAGCAGCTTGGGGAAGGGGAGGGTGGAGATGAGGTTGTCGAATTTGAGGGTGCGTCTGTTTGTGACGGCCTCTTTCTTCTCGAGGTCGATGCCGATAAGCTGCTCGTTGAGGCAGATTTTGTCTTTGTTGACTCGGGAGGCTATCGACTCTACGATTCTGCCGCATCCGTTTTTGGGGTAGAGGAAGAAGGAGTTGTAGAATTTCTTCTCTGTGCTACGGAAGTTCTTGATGATCTCTTCCTTGTTGGCGTAAGGGAAGAAGCGTCCCATGGCGTCTACGTCCAGCTTGTTGAGATCGGTTGCGTAGAGTTTCTCGTTGTAGGGGATGAGGAACTTCTCTGCGATGGATTTGCCGAATTTGGCGTAGATCATACTCTTGAAGGAGTCGATGGCGGGGTTGTCTTCGATGGCGAAAAGGTCGTAGAGACAGTCGATGAACTCCTCCTGGGGAAGCTGGTGGATGTTCATCTGGAAGGGGTAGTCTACATAGCGTCCTTTGTAGTATATCTGTGTGTATTTGAACACCTTGAGCATCTCCTCCATGGGGATCTCTTTCAGGACATAGTCCTTTATATCGGGTCTCTGGAAATGGAAGAAGTGTCCCGAGTAGTCCCATATGTAGTCTCCGCGACGGATGGTCTTGCAATAGCCTCCGATCTCGTCGCTCTGCTCGATGATGAGGTAGTCGTTGTTGGTGGCGGCAGCATAGCTGAGGCCGCTGATTCCTGCTCCAATTATTAAATCCATAGTTAAACAGTCATTTCTTTGCGTCGGGCGTAGGGTTTGATGATCTTCGATGCCAGTTGTGGCATGGCGTTGATGAGCCAGATGAGGCAACGCATGCTCATCTTGCTCTTGAGGTAGGGGTTGTCCTTGTAGTGGGGCACCTGCTTCACCAGCTCGTCTTTGATGCTTCGTATGGTCTGGCTGGTGGGGGTTGTGGAGTTGGTGATATAGTTGAATACCGAGGAGAGGTAGCCTTTCTTGATGTAGAGGAAGTCGACTTCGGGCTGGAACTCCTGGTAGATATTCTGCTGCTTGGCATAGCTCATGAGCTTGCCGAAAACGGTGAGTCGTTTCTGGTATTTGGTGCTGTCCTTGGTGGTGCATACCGAGCCGGGACGGATGAGATATTGATAGAAGGGTTTGTTGACGTAAGAGATGCTCTGGGCTTGCATCACGACGCAGGAAACGAAATAGCTGTCGTCGGCACAACGGTCCTCGGGGAAGGCGATCTGCTTTTCGAGAATCCACTCTCTGCGATAGATGAACGAAGCAAAGAGGGAGACGTAGTTGGAGAGGAAGTGGCGTCGGCTCTCTTGTGTGATAGGCCCTTCGGGGATGTGGGGGTTCTGAAGGATGTCGCCTTTGTGGCCGTCGGGATAGACTTTCTGCATCTGGCAGCAGCAGAGGTCGGTATGAAGGGCGCTGGCTTTGTTGTAAAGCTCTTCGAACATGGTTGGCTCAACCCAGTCGTCGCTGTCGACAAAGGAGATGTATTCGCCTGTGGCATAAGGGATGCCGAAGTTGCGGGCCATTCCGGCACCCATATTGTGCTCGGGCTTGAGGAAACGGAACTGATCTTTGCGAGGATGGTTCTCGATCATCTTCTGTACAAGCTCGATACTGTTGTCGGGACCATGGTCGTCGACAAACAGGAACTCCATTTCCTGCAAGGTCTGGGAAAGGAGCGAAGCCGTACATTTTTCAATATATGCGGAGACACCATAAACGGGCAGAATGACTGATATTTTAACCATTAGTAATAATTATATCTATATTTAATAGTTTGCAAAGATACGAATTATTTTCCAATTGGTAAATTATTATTATCTTTGTGGCCTGAAAACTTTTTGAAGATTATGAATAAAGTATTGAAAATTATACTGATTGTGCTTTCTTCCATAGTAGCACTTTTTATCTTGATTTCGCTTTTGGTGTCGCCTATCGCCAAAGGATATGTGAATAAGCATGGCGAAGATTTGATAGGCCGCAAGATTAATGTCGACAAACTGAAGGTGAATGTCTATACCGGTACGGTAAAGATCTACGATCTGGCTGTTTATGAGGACGACAAGGTCTCGGAGTTCCTCTCGTTCGACACGCTCGACGTGAGTGTGAAGCTGCGCAAGCTGATCACGAAGGAGGTCTATGTGCGCCATCTTATCCTGACCGATCTGGATGTGAACGTGCTGCAGAATGGCGACAAGTTCAATTTTACTTCCATCATCGACCACTTCGCTCCCGATCCCGACAAGGAGGAGGACACGACGTCGAGCAACTGGGCTATGGGTTTCTACAACATCCGTCTCAGCCATTGGAAGGTGTATTATGCCGACCTTCAGAAGGGTAGCGAGTGGAAGCTGAAGGATGTCAACATCGAGGTTCCTGGCGTCTATTTTAGCGGCGAGGAACAGACCGAAGCTGGCGTCACTTTGGCGCTTGCCGACGGAGGCACGCTCAACACGGCACTCAAATATACGATGGAGACCAACGACTTCGACGTGGACCTGAAACTCGACCAGTTCGCTATAAGTAACGTGAAGGCTTATCTCGCTGACTTTATGAATGTTGGTTCGGTAAAGGGCACTCTTGCTGCCGACATCCATGCCAAGGGAAATCTGAGCCAGATAATGAATATGGTTATCAATGGAGGTTTGACACTTTCTGGCGCAGATATCAAGGACAATCAAGGTGCCGACGTGCTAGCTTGCTCCAATCTCGGGGTGGTCGTCAACAAGATCATGCTGGCCGACAACCTGTTTGATATTGCCTCGGTTACGGTCGACGACCTTTCGTCCCGCTTCGACCTCTATAATAATGGTTCCAACTTCTCTCGTCTCTTCGATGTGAAGAAACCTGCCGAAGAGGTTGTTGCAGAGGATGTTATCGAGGATCAATTCCGCGATTCTTCGGCAACGGCCAACGAGTCGAAGCCGATGAAGCTGAACATCGGACAGTTCAGACTGAACAATGCTTCGTTTGTCTATGGCGACCACACGCTTCCGGATCCGTTCACCTTCCCTGTGACAAAGATTCGTGCCGAGGCCGACAACCTCTCCCTCTCGGGTGACAATGCGCTGAAACTCTTCGCGATGCTGCCTCATGGTGGTCACGCAATCGTGGATTGGAAAGGCAGTCTCGATGACATAAAACGTCATCAAGATCTTCGTCTGAACATCAAAAATGTGCAGCTTCAGGACCTTTCCCCCTATATGGTCAAATATCTGGCTCAGCCTTTCACCAATGGTGTCTTCTCCTTCACGAGCATGAACTCCATCAACCATTCGGAACTGAAGGGCGATAATCATATCGATATCTATAAACCAGAGGTCGGAAAGCGTCGCAAGGATGTGGACTCGGCTCTCCATATTCCTCTCAAGGCTGCGTTGTATGTGCTTAAGGATAAGGATGATAAGGTGAAGATCGATCTTCCTATCTCTGGAAATATCGACAATCCTGAGTTCTCCTACATGAAGCTGGTTTGGAAGACTTTGGGAAACCTCTTGGTCAAGGTGGCTACTAGTCCTGCCCGCGGAATTGCCGACGCCTTGGGACTTTCGAACAACGACTTGGAGTTCCTGCCGTTTGATGCAACGCAAAGAGGGTTCACCTCTGAACAATATTACGTTATGGATCAGCTCGCCCAGGTGGCAGGTTACGACAGTAACGTGGTGATTACCATGGAACAGCAGATCGCCTCTTCGGAAAACGACAGCACGATGAACCTCGCGGAAGGAAGAAACATGATGGTTCGTCGCCATATGGAGGAGATCGGTGTTCCTGCACGTCAGCTCAAGGTTACAACTTCCTCACAGCGAGGCAAGAAGACGGGCTATGCGATTTCTTCCGAGATCAAAGTAGAAGAATAATCCGAGGTCTTTCTGCTCACCCGACTCTTCTTGATTCAAGGGGTTAGCCATACACCAAGCAGCCCCTAGCTTCGCACTAGCCATACACTAGCGCCTATCTAGCCTCTATCTAGCGTCTGCTTTGCGTCGCGAATTCACGAGGCAAGGTGGTGGAAACCAAGAGTCAGGTTGGCTGTTGGCAACTTGTTGTTTGGTACTTGAAGAAGAATTTTGGAAAGAAATATTTGCAGAATTGATATTTTTTGTGTAATTTTGCAAGGTTCAATGTGTATGGGATTTGTCCTGTACTTATGGTTTAATATATTGGAATATAGAATATAATATGGCAAAGGCTAATTCAGAAATGGAAACTGGTCCTATTAATTTCATCACAAAAGGGACTCAGATCAAAGGTAATATCACGGCTGTTGGCGATTTTCGTCTTGATGGCGTTCTTCAAGGTAACATCACTTTGAACGGCAAGCTGGTCATCGGCGAATCGGGTGTTGTGACCGGTAATGTCATCTGTCAGAATGCCAACATCATCGGTACTGTTGTCGGCAATGTTAGCGTTCAGGAGCTTCTGGCTCTCCATGCTTCGGCAAACATCAAGGGCGACATTCTGATCAACAAGCTCTCTATCGAACCCGGCGCCACCTTCTCCGGCAGCTGCCGCATGCTCGACGAGGTAAAGAGGGAAGCCTCCGCCCAGCAGGCTCAGGCTGCTCAGAATCAGAACGCTCAGCCTCAGAAATAACAGCACCACACTCATGGATACCCTTTTCGAAGCATGGGCCGGAGAACCTTGCCTGAATAAGGTTCCCATCTCGGCCAACGGCTCCAACCGTCGTTATTATCGCATAGAAGGCGCCACACATAAATGTATGGCTGCCGTGAATGGCGATGTCCGTGAAAACGAGGCGTTCATCTACTATGCGCGTGAGATGAAGGCTCGTGGACTTCGTGTCCCGGAGATCTATGCCGTTAGCGAAGACAAAACGATGTATCTCCAGCAGGATTTGGGCGATACTACGCTTTATGCCCATCTTACGGCAAGACGTCAGAGCGGAGAGAATATCGAAGAGGAAATCCGCACCATCTACCGTCGCGTGTTGAGCGACCTGGTTCTCTTCCAGACTCGATGCAGAGACCTTGATTTCAGCAAAGCCTATCCTCGGTCTGACTTCGATCGGCAGTCGGTACAATGGGATCTGAACTACTTCAAGTATTTCTTTCTTAAACTGGCGTATATCCCTTTCAATGAACAGTATCTTGAGGATGACTTCAATCGTTTCATTGACTATATTCTAGACGAGGATTGCTCCTATTTCCTCTATCGCGATTTCCAAGCAAGGAACATCATGATCGCTTCCGACGGGGAATTGTACTATATCGATTTCCAAGGGGGTAGGAGAGGAGCAGCCCAATATGACGTAGCTTCGTTGCTCTATAGCGCCAAATCAGAGATCCCCGACCATCTTCGAGCCGAACTTCTGGATTATTATATCGGACAGCTCTCCCAATATGTCGAGTTCGACAAGGAGGCGTTCCGAAGCAAGTTCTACGGCTATGTCTTGGTGAGAATGATGCAGGCCATGGGCGCCTATGGATATAGAGGCTTCTTTGAGAAGAAGGATTATTTCGTGCGCAGTATTCCCCTAGCTGTGGCAAACTTGCGCAATATCCTCAATAGCAACACATTCCCGATCGATATCCCCGAGCTGCAGAACGTCTGGAATGCAATCACCAAACACGAGGACTTCCAGCCTAAGGATGACAAGTTGAATGTGAAGATCTTCAGCTTCTCCTATCGCAAAGGCATTCCTCCCGACAAGAGTGGAAATGGCGGCGGTTTCGTGTTCGACTGTCGTGCGCTCCCTAATCCCGGCCGATATGAGCAATACAAGCACATCTGCGGCAAGGACAAGCCCGTGATCGATTTCCTCCAGGAAAAGCCCGAGGTGGCCGATTTTTTGGAGCACGTGAAGGGAATTGTGTGTCCTGCAGTAGAGAACTATATCGAACGAGGTTTTTCAAGTCTGATGGTGAGTTTTGGCTGTACAGGCGGCCAGCATCGCTCCGTCTATTGCGCAGAACAGATGGCAAAATACCTCCGTGAGCATTACAACTGCCGAGTAGTCCTCCGTCACATAGAACAAGGTTAGCCGTTCTCGTAACCAGCCAACAATCGGGCAGCAATCAGATACCAACGGCCAACAACCGGATGCCATTTGAGCAACAATCGAACAATAACCAGATACCAGTCGGATAAGATACAAGAAAACAAGGTCGGGCAATCAAAGCCCGACCTTTTCTATCTAGAGTATCATATATGCTTCCTGAGTCACTATTGCGCCATAAAGACTATATCCAGTTAACCACCCCGACCGCCAGTCGCAATACAGAAATGCAATTATCTCTACAAGGATTCCATGACAAGCTTTCGTTTCTCACGACCAAGGAGTAGGCTCTATCTAAGTCTAGTTTTATAAACTATCAGTCAAGCAGTATTCCTTGGGGCGGGAGCGTGTGGTGAGGGAGGTGTTGGAAATAAAGAAACGGCCATCCGGGAGAGGACGGCCGTTCTTTTGTATCACGTATTGGAGGGTTATTCTTTACCTTTACGTGCGTTGTAGAAGATACGGAATGCGCCAGTAGCACGGAGTTCCTGCTTGATGTCGCTTATCATACCCATCTTAGCGTCTTGGTCAGCTTTGATGGCCATGGTGAGCAAGGGACGGTCAGCTTCGGAACGTGCAGAGCGTTCGAGTTCTACAAATGTTGCGATGTCGGATACTTCAGCAATCTGGTCGTTAAGTTGGATGCAAGGTTCCTTACCATAAGTGGCCTGGAACTGAGGGGTAGGTACACCAATGTTGATGTAGCTAACGAGGCTTTTCTTTTCCAGTTTACTAACCTCAGTACCCTGAGGAGGAGTAATCTTAACGAAGAGGGTGCTTTCGCGCATGGTGGTAATTACCATGAAGAAGAAGAGGAGCATGAAGATAATGTCCGACATAGAGCCCATGTTGAGTTCAGGGGTCTCTTTGGCTTTTTTACCTGTAAATCGTGCCATTAGTTATTTCCTCCTATCTTTGTAGGCTCAGCCTCGGAGATAGCAATGGGGATTGCTGCGTCGATGGCTTCGCGCTGTTGTTCGGTAATGTCGGCGTATCCTTTGCTGAACTCTGCGTTGGAGAGCTCATTACGCATTTCGTTGATGGCTGCAGCCAACTCGTTCTGTACGCGGAAGTAGATGTCGTACGAGGTACCACGGTCGTTGCGCAGGGAGATCACACCTTTAGATACGGGATAACCGTTGGGATAGTGTTTCTTGAGGCCGTCGATGACAACATTCTCCTTTTCGGGGAGGTTGGGGTCGTCGTTGGGGTTGCCCAAGAACTCCTTGGCGCGGTCTTTGAGGAGACTTACATCTCCTACTTCACCGTTGAAGAGAACCTTGTCTTTGCTGTTGATCATAACAACAAAGATATTTCTCTCGCGAACATCCGGAATTTCCGTATTCTCCGGTACAGGAGGAGGCAGACGGCGTGCAATACCCATATCGGTGTTGATGCTGGAGGTCATCAGGAAGAATGTCAGCAGCAAGAACGAGATATCGGACATTGAACTGGTATTTAAACCCGGAGTTTTTCTTTTTGCCATAGATTAATTTACTTTTTAAAAGCTTTGGATACTTCTACGTATAAAATGGAGAGGAAAGCTCCAATTACAAGGATGTAGACGGTAATTGCACCTGCGCCAATGAGCTTGGAAGCGCCATTGGAGAGTTCGTTCTTCTCGAGGAGAAGAGGGTTGACGTCGTCACCTTTGGAAAGGAGGAAGGCAACCAGCAATACTACTACAACGACGCCCAGTACTTTCAGAGCGTTCATGATGCCCTGTTTTCCGCTCTTGATAAGTGCGGTAGCAGAGAAGCCGATGATGAAGAGAACTGCAAGTACAAGAGCTGCGAGAAGGATTCCGTATGCTACGCCATAGAGGGCAGCGGATTTGGTCATGGCAAAGATGATGGCGCTTACGCTACCAAGAACTGCTACTGCCAGGCAAATCCAAGTGATGAGTTTTCTTGTCTTTTCGAGCATAATAGTTAAGGAATTTTAATGTTAATAAATAATGTATTACTCCTTAGAACTATTATTTCTGGTTCTTAACGAGGATATCCATGAAGGAGATGGAACCATCTTCCATTTCGGATACGAGGCTTTCAATCTTGGTAAGGAGGTAGTTGTAGAAGATCTGAAGGATGATTGCTACGATAAGACCGAATACGGTGGTCAAAAGAGCAACCTTCATACCACCAGCTACAACGGTGGGGCTGATATCACCTGCAGCTTCGATATCGTCGAATGCCTGAACCATACCGATAACGGTACCGAGGAATCCGAAGGAAGGAGCGAGGGCGATGAACAGGGTGATCCAAGTCATGTTGCTCTCGAGACGAGCCATCTGTACACCACCGTAGGAGGTAACAGCTTTTTCTACGTTCTCAAGACCTTCGTTGATACGGTCGAGACCCTGATAGAAGATAGAAGCGACAGGGCCACGGGTGTTGCGGCAGAGTTCCTTGGCACCGTTGTAGTCGCCTTTCTGTACGTTTTCTTCGATACCCTCAAGAAGTTTCTTAACATTGGTGGTAGCCATGTTGAGATAGAGAATGCGCTCGATAACGAGAGCCATACCGAGGATAAGGCAGAGGAGTACGGGGGTCATCCAGCCTGCACCACCCTGGATGTACTTCTCTTTGAGTACCTGGTGGAAAGTTTTGCTGGCTTCTTCCTCAGCGGCAACTTCTTCAACAACTTCTTCGGCAGCAGCTTCAACTGCGGCGGTGTCGTTGGTTTCTTCAACCTGCTCGGTTGCTTCAGCAGCGGGTGCCTCTACAGCGTCCTGAGCCATGATACCATTGAAATTAGCGAATGTCAACAGTCCAACTATCGACATCAAAGCAATTACTTTTTTCATGATTGTTTTTAATGTTTTAATTATTAATTGATTAATTCGTTTGCGTGTATTACAATTCTTTTGCAAAGTTAACAATATATATTCACATAAAAAAACATTTTTTTCAATTATTCTTGTTTTTTTTCTCTTTGTGAACTATATGTTGCTGATAGGTTGTGCGTTACGTGTTGAAAAGTTTTTTTTCTTTCGTTATTCAATAAACACCTCGTGTTTCATGTGGTCTATATGCAGAATCCTTGTCTCCGACGCCTTTCTGAAGGCAGATTAGCGGGCTCTGATGGATGCTAAACTTTTCTTCCCAATAGTGTGTTGGCTAACTCGTTGAGGGTCGCCTTGTTTTTCGGGTCGACATGGATGGCATCAAGTTCATTGAGTGCGATTGCAAACTCTTCGTTTACAATATTTTCTACTGTATTTCTAACGTCAAGATCTTGGTATATCCCAAGTACCGTTCTAATTTTCTCTTCGGGGTTTGCTGGGGTGGTTGCAAAGAGTTGCTGCAATGTGTCTCTTTGTTGTTCGTCGGCCAGTTCTAGAGCCTTAAGATACAGATAGGTCTTTTTGTTATCGGAGATATCTGTACCCGTCTGTTTACCAAATACTTTTACGTCGCCAAAAGCATCCAGCAGGTCGTCCTGTAGCTGGAATGCCAGGCCGATATGGATTCCAAAATCATAAAGATGTTGGATGTCTGATTCCGGAGCATTTGCATATTGTGCTCCAATTTTCAGAGCGCCAGCAAGTAGGATGGCCGTCTTGAGTCGGATCATCTCCATGTATTCGGCAATCGAGACATCGTTTCTCGTCTCAAAATTCATATCATATTGCTGTCCTTCACAAACCCCTATTGCCGTCTCGTTGAAGGTGTTTAGGATGTCCTGTAGGGCGGGATGGGACTGACGCAGAAAATATCTCCAAGCGAGGGCGAACATAGTGTCGCCGGACAGGATGGCTGTGTTTTCGTTCCACTTCCTATAAACGGTAGGCTGACCGCGTCGGATGGGGGATTTGTCCATCAGATCGTCGTGGAGAAGGGTGAAGTTGTGGAATGTCTCAATTCCTAATGCTGCATCTTTCACTTGGTTGATGTCGCCTCCAAACATCTCGCATCCAGCCATTAGCAATACAGGACGTATGCGTTTGCCTCCTAAAGAGAGCGTATAATCGATAGGTGTGTAGAGTTCGCGAGGTTCGAAGATAAAAGGTTCGTTCTCGAAGATCTGTTTTACCTTTTCTAGAAGTTCTTTTAACGAGTTCATAGTTATAGCTTTATATGTTAGAACGGGTAATCGATACCAAAGTTGAACGTGAGCGGACCGAAATAGGATTTCTTCCAATCCCATTCGTATTCCTTCCAGTAGGGGACTCTGAAACGTACGTTCTTTGCAAATCCAGGATCGTATGCTGGAAGACCGACATCGAGTCGTAAGGTAATCATTGAGAATAGTTTTGCTCTCAATCCTGCGCCAATTCCTACTGCCATACTGGGGATGAAGTCTTTCAGAGTGAATTCGCCTCCTGGATATTCGGGGTTATCGTGGAACAGCCATACGTTTCCGACGTCGGTAAATAGCGCTCCTTCGAAAATGCCGATGATGGGGAAGCGCTCTTCAAGGTTCAGAACAAAGGTAATGTCGCCTGTTCTCTCAAGAAGCGTGTTGTCGGATGGCGAGTAGTAGCCGGGGCCTAGGCGGCGTAAGTGCCAGGCTCTCATGGTGGTGGGTCCACCTCCGAAGAAGCTTTTCTCGTAAGGCATCTGCATCTTGTTGGAGTTGCCATAGGGGATTCCCGCTCCAATCAGAAGTCGGCTTACGAAGGTGCTTTTGGTTCCGAGGTATGTGTAGTGTTTGAGTTCTCCGTTGACTCGTACGTATTGAGAGAACGGCACTTCGTAAAGGGTGATGATTCCGCTCGAGTCCTTGGGCGCATTGAAGGCCTGGCTTAGGGCGTTGGTCAGAAGTCCGGCATTTTCCAAGGAGATATGGAAGTAGGTGAAATCTCTACGGCTGTTGAATCGTTGGCTGCTATATACGTAGTCGTAGCGTGCGTCAACGATGAAATGGCTGCTGTATTGGTATTTCAGACGTCCGTTGCTGGCAATGCTCTCGATGCGATTCCAGAAGGCTTTGTCGATGTCGAAGAATCGGGCGAAGGTGATTTCAATAGGGAGCACCTGGTGCTGGGTTCTGCTATTGCTGCTCCAACTATAACCGAACGAGGTGTTTAAGAGTGCTCGGGTGAAGTATTCGCGGTTCTGGTAGTTGATACCGGCTGAAATCACGGTATGGGGCTTTGAGCGCTGCCATATCTGTTCCCAACGACTGGGCAGGAGCATTTTAGGAATGTCTAGACTTGCGTTCAACCCGGTCTCGAAGGCGTTGATGTCGCTACCGATCATTCCGGTTTTCTCCGAAGGCCGGAATTTGGGCATCTCGATCAGGAAGGAGCCGTCGACTTTCAGCAGTTCGGCTCCGCCAAAGAGGTTGCGATTCTGGTATGAAACACCGGCTTCAAAGCCAAGGTTGCCGCTAGTGATATAGTTGGATTCCTGGCTGTTGCGTGCTGTAGGAGAGGCGTTGTTTATCTCTAGCGAGAACGATAGTTTCCGACGTGTGTTGTTGATCAGTCGGATAGAGGCGTCAAGAGCTCCCAGGCTGTCGTTGTCGGATTGTGTTGGTGTGAATTCGAAGTTGATATACTTGAAATTTCGCAGGTTGAGGAGTGAGTTGTAGGATCGTTCCACACTTCTTCGTTGATAGAGCTGGTCGCCGAAGAGAAAGAGCGAGCGAGTGATTACCTGTGGGGACATCACCATCTCTTGATTGGTGATGAAATGATAGTTGGTTGTTCGGTTGCGAAAAGTATAGGGGTAGATTATCGTGTCAAGGACACCTCTGCTTTCGTTTGTGGTGTTGCCTTGGGGATAAACAAAAATATCTTTGATAAGATACTGTTGCAGAGAGCTGTGTTGCTGATGGGTGGATTGCTCGCGGAGCAGGATATCTTTCACAACAACGCTCACTCTCATTGTGTTGTCGGAGAAGGAAGTGTCGAGCAGAAAGACAACGTTGTCGACCGAGGCATAATAGTAGCCTTCGTTCTGGAGCCCACCAGCTATGCGTTCCCTTTCTTTTGAAATGATATCTTGGTCGTAGTAATCTCCGGATTCAATCAAAGAGGCTGCTTTCCAATTGTTTATCAGCTGCTGGACGTGGGCGTTGGCGGAGTGGTAGGTGACTTGGTCGATCTTGTATCGGGCAGAAGGGCGCAGGTGGTAGTTGACTCGCAGGTTCTTATTTGAGAGATGGATGGTATCGAAGCTGACCGAAGAGTTGAAACAGCCTTTGCTGACCATCAGGTTCTTCAGCTGCTCCTGCGTCCTATGGGCTGCGTTTTCGTTATAGACCACAGGGGCTTCTCCGTTCTTTCTTAATGTGCGGTTGACCCATGTGTTCTTTTCTGTTGAAATACAATAGAGCCGCATTTTCAGTCTCACCCCAAGAAACCTTTTGTTGGGGGATTGTACAGCATAACTGGCGGGATTGCCCAGCGTGTTGTTCCCTTCGTTTGCGGACTCGATATCGAAGTGGTTTGACGACAACACATAATCTCCTTCGTTAAGGTACTTGCTGGTGTTGCATCCGGCAAAGAACACTACAAGGAGTAGGATAGGGATGATATGTGTGCTATTGTGTTTCATTGTGCCTATCGGATGCTCTGTGTTGCCTGTTTGAGTATGATGTCGGTAGCGCCGAGATTGGATTTCACATAGTTGAGGCATACTTGTGAGGCCTGCTTGTAGGCTTCCTCGTTGTCAAACCAGGTTCTCAGCTGCTCAAGCAGTTTCTCGGGGTTGGTGTAGGTGAAGCCGCCGCCTAGGGCGAGAATGTCTTTGGCCTCCTGAAATTTCTGGTGTTTGGGGCCGAAGCATACTGGTTTCCCAAAGGTCAGGGCTTCGAGAGTGTTGTGGAGCCCGTGGCCGAAAGCGCCTCCGATATAAGCCACTTTGGCGTACTGGTACATATGGGAGAGCATGCCCATTGTGTCGATAATGAGCACTTTTTTCTCCTTGTGGGACTGGCCGTTCATCTGGGTGAAACGTACGCAATTCTCTTTGCCGAAGAGGTTCTCTATGATTTGGAGATGCTCCTCTCCAATCATGTGTGGCGCTAGGATGAGCTTCAGTTCTCCTTTGTATCTGTCGATGCAGTATTTGATGTGGTTTTCGTCTGGCCCCCAGCTGCTTCCAGCCATAAGAACGGGCTTCCCGTCGATGAAACTCTCTATCTCAGGGAACTGCTTGGCGTTTTGGGCGATGCTGTTCACTCGGTCGAAACGGGTGTCGCCAGCAAGGGAGCATTGGTTTATGCCTGCATTTGTCAGGAGGTTCATCGACTCCTTGTTCTGGACAAACAGGTGGCTGTAGCAGTTCAGCTGTTTGCGGAACCAGCCGCCATACCATTTGAAGAAATATTGGTTGGGGCGGAAGATGGCGGAGAAGATAAACGTGGGGACGTTACGTTTTTTGAGTTCGTTGAGGTAGTTGAACCAGAAGTCGTACTTGACGAAGAAGGCGATGGTGGGGTTGATGAGTTTCACGAACTCGCGTGCGTTGCGACGCGTATCCATTGGGAGGTAGCAGATATAGTCGGCTTCGGCATAATTCTTTCGGATTTCGTAGCCCGAAGGGGAGAAGAAAGTGACGCAGATCTGGTAGTCGGGATGCTCTTTCTTGAAGCGTTCCAACACAGGACGAGCCTGTTCAAATTCGCCCAAGGAGGCGGCATGGAACCAGGCGGTCTTCCCTTGTCCGATGCGTTCTGTCGGAATCTTCTCGAAGAGGCGTTGCCAGCCTGCCGTCATCTGCTTGGCTTTCTCGTTCCAAGGACTGGCAGCATAGACGCCGAGCTGATAGAGTCTTATTGCGAAGGAGTAGAGTAATCTCATTGTTTGTCTGTGTTTTAGAAGTAGTAGTAGTCGTAGCTGGGCTTGCCCGTGAGGGGGATCATCCAGCATAGTTTGAGGGAGTAGGAGAAGTCGAAATATTTGTTCTTGTCGGGCCCATGGAGTCCCATCTTGTGGTCGAGGATATAGTCGCGGGTAGAGTGCATCCAATACTGGTTGAGCTCAAGGGCGACATAGAAGTTGGCCAGAAGCCTATGGTTGCTCATGAACATATATCCGAAGCTTTCGTTCAGAGTGAATCCGCGTCGTTGATGGTCGTAGAGTAGCGCGTAGTCGCCATCAATCTGAGGGGCGTTCACCTCGTTGATGAAGAACACAGACTGGTGCTGTACCCATCCTGCTGCTATCTTGCCGAAGAGGCCTGCATTAGGATTTTGGGACGATAGGGGGAACAGCTTCCCGGCTCCTACCTTGAATGCGAGGCCGCGGTTGTAGCAGGTGACGGTAGCGTCGGTTCCGTTGGTTCCCACGATGATGCTGTCTTGTGTGAAGATGTTGTCCATTCGGGCCACGCGGTCGCGAAGGTTGTCGTTGCCGAAGAAGAGGTTTCCGTCAAACGATAACATCCAGTTGTTGTGGAACTTGTAGATGAAATCCAATCCAAAATTCAGATAAGGAGGTTTGTAGAGGTCGAACATGGAGCCTGAGGTGACTTTGTCTCCGTCGGGGGTCCTGCCCCATGAAAGTCTGTCGGACGGGACCATGCCTCCAACATGGAATCCGACGATGGGAGCCTGTATGGTGTCGAGATGGTGGATCTCTTGGGCTCCGATTGTTCCGGTCAACGCCAGGAGAAGGGTGAGGATATGGATTGTTTTTTTCATTCTAGTGTCGGTATAAGGTCGGTCTAGGGTTGCGTTAAGGTCGCGCTTGCGTCGCAGTAGGGTATATATTTTGTATGGCTAGATAGGTGCTACATGGGTGCTAGGCAGATGCTACATAGGCGCTACCTAGGTGCTGGGTTATTTGATGAGATTCACTATTTTGTTGTAGAAGTCGGTATTCTGTTGGATTCCGCTGAATTCATGTGCTCCGAGGCCATAGGAGAATACGGGGACCATCACGCCGCTATGGCTGCCGGTAGTGAACTTACATTCGCTCTCGCCTTTCTTGATATCGCCGTTGGTAAGCGCCAGACCTCCTGTCTCGTGGTCGGCGGTAACGACAACCAAGGTATTTCCGTCTTTCTCGGCAAAATCCAACACCACTTTCAGCATCTGCTCAAACTCGTCGAGTTCGGTCTGAAGATAGGGAGTGTCGTTGTTGTGACAAGCCCAGTCAATCTGCGAACCTTCGACCATCAGGCAGAAGCCGTTGGGGTTCTGGTTCAGAAGCTCGATTGCCTTCTTGGTGCCATCAACGAGCCAGTATTTGCGCTGTTTGGCGTCGCCGGGAGCATCGTTCTCGGAAAGCATGGCGCAGACCTTTCCGGAGTGGATCTTTTTGAGTTCTTTCATGGTGCTGACCACAGAATAGCCACGTTGTTTGAGCGTGTCGATAGGAGAGGTTCCGTCTTTTCTTCCTTCGGGAAGGAAGACCTTTTGGTCAGCGCCAATCATCACGCTATGACCACATTGGCTCATCTGAAGGCTAAGTTCCTCATTCATGTGGCGGTCGGGGACATGTCCGTAGGTTGAGGCAGGGGTGGCGTCGACCATGGAGCAGGAGCAGACAAAGCCGGTACTCTTGCCTTTCTCCTTGCGAGCATAGTCGTAGAAAGTAGAGTAGGGGGTTCCTTCGGGACTTTGGGCGATGGTGTAGTTGTTGACCTTGTGTCCGGTCATAAGGGCAGAACCGCCGGCACCCGAGTCGGTCGTGTATTTGTTGTTGGAGTAGGTACGAGAGAATCCGCTGAAGGGGAAGCGGAGAAACTGGGATTTTTCACCTTGGGCTATGATAGAAGCATACACTTGTGCTGTTCCCATTCCATCGCCGACTATAAAGATCACATTCTTGGGGTATTGGGTATTGATTATAACAGCATCCCAAACGCCTTCGGAATATTCTTTGATCTGTTCTGTACGGGTGGAAGAATTGCTTTGCGCAAAACTTGTGGTCAAAAATGCAAACAACACTACTGCCGCAAATGCGAAAATCCTTTTCATCAATATGTGCGATTTATTATATTCTTTTTTATCCCTTTGTTTCTTTTCCTTAATCAATGGCAGGTTCTAAATAATATTGCATTACTTAGAACCCACCAAAGGATTATTGTGTGTCGATAGATATCTTATTTTCTTCCGTGACTGCTCGAACTGCTATGTGAACCGCCACTATAGCTGCTTCGAGAGGAGGAGCCTCCGCTATAGCTGCTGCGGGAAGAAGAGCCTCCGCCATAGCTGCTACGAGAAGAGGAGCTTCCGCTATAGCTGCTGCGGGAAGAGGAACTTCCGCTATAACTGCTGCGAGAAGAAGAACCGCTACTATAGCTGCTACGAGAGGAGGAGTTCTGCGAAGGACTATAGCTGCCGCGAGAGGAAGAGTTGCTTCCCGAACTTCTGTAGGATGAGCTGGAGCTAGGACGGGAGCTGCCGTAGGAGGAGCTGCTGCGAGAGCTGTTGTCGTAGCTGCTTCTGGAAGTTGTATGCGAAGGGGTGTTGCTGCGGCCTGCAGAAGGACTCATGTTGCTACGGCTGTTGCTGGTGCTGCGACCAACGGCATCGTTGCGGGTAGAGGCGTTTGTTCTGCCGTTGCCTGCCGACTGCTGCTGTCTTGCCTGGCGGTTGCTGGCCAAAGAGGCGGGGCGTGCATAACGGCCGCTCTCATCTCTGCCGCCACGAGAGCTGGTTGCCGAAACTCCGCGACCGGCGCCAAGACCGCCACGTCCGGGGTTGATGTCGACACCATTTCTTCTTGCTCCGGCAGAGTTGCTGCGAGGATTGGCTCCGCGAACAGTACTGCTGCTGTTTCTTCCAGCATAGGTCATGCTGTGGTTGTTGAGACCTACGCCCTGGCCGTTGCCGTAACCGAAGTTCACGTTGTGAGGTCCGCCATAGCCGTGGTGATGGTGGTAGCCATTATACCAGCCGTGGTAGTGGTGATGGTAGTGGTGATGATGCCAGTAGCAGTCGTGCCAATAGGGATGATAGCAGCCCCAATAGCTGTAGCCCCAGTATCCGCCATACCAGTAGGGGTCCCATCCCCAGGTGTAGTAGGTGTCCCAGCACCAGAAAGGATCGTAGATATGATGGTGCCAGTAGTGATGGCCGTGCCAGCCCCAATAGATGCTGGTTCCCCAGAAGAGGGGATCGTAGGTGTAGAAATAGACGTTGGTATAATAGTCGTCGTAATAATCCAAGGTCATTCCACTATGGAATCGCTTGATACGAGAGGAATATTCGTAGTCGTAGTAGCTGCTGTCGTGCTTGCCGCGAATAGAATCTCGGATGCCTTCGTTGACGTTCTCGCCTTGGATGTTGATGACGAGGTCGTCGCTCTTCGAGGTCACTTCGTTCCCTTGGTAGGGAGCGACACTCGAAGCCTTCACACCTTTGTGTGGATTGGAATAGTAATTTTCTCCATCGGTATTGGTCTGTGCCGTGGCAACACCCGTTCCAAGAAGAAAAAACAGGGCTCCTACAATACTGATTTTAATACTTTTCATATGGCTTTAATTTTTTATTTTGCTCATTTTGTTGATAATTTCCAATTATTTGGTACATTTGCACCTTGAAAACTTGCATGCAAAAATACGAATTTTTTTGTAAATATATCTGATTCTTACTATTTTTTATCAACATTTAACTGTTTGCTGCAAGATTCAATTGGCGAGAAAAAACAAAAAAAAGAAATATACAATGGCAAAAGATTTTGTAAAACGTTCCGAAAATTATTCCGAATGGTACAACCAGCTCGTTGTTCGAGCCGACCTGGCTGAGAACTCTGCCGTCCGTGGTTGTATGGTAATCAAACCCTATGGCTATGCAATCTGGGAGAAGATGCAGCACGCTCTTGACGAGATGTTCAAGGAAACTGGTGTTCAGAACGCCTATTTCCCCCTCTTCATCCCCAAATCCTTCCTCAGCCGCGAAGCAGACCACGTGAAAGGTTTTGCTAAAGAGTGTGCTGTTGTTACTCACTATCGTCTCAAAACCAACGAAGAAGGCAATGGCGTAATCGTAGACCCCGAGGCCAAGCTCGAAGAGGAGCTCATCGTTCGTCCTACCTCCGAAACTATTATCTGGAGCACCTATAAGAACTGGATCAACTCCTACCGCGATCTTCCCATCCTCTGCAACCAATGGGCTAACGTAGTTCGTTGGGAGATGCGCACCCGCATGTTCCTCCGTACTGCCGAGTTCCTCTGGCAAGAAGGTCATACCGCTCACGCCACCCGCGAAGAAGCTGAAGAAGAGGCACGTAGAATGCTTGAGGTTTATGCCAACTTTGCAGAAAACTTCATGGCTGTTCCCGTTGTGAAGGGTGTCAAATCCCCCAACGAGCGTTTCGCTGGCGCTCTCGACACCTATTGTATCGAGGCTATGATGCAGGACGGTAAAGCGCTTCAGGCCGGAACCTCCCACTTCCTTGGCCAGAACTTCGCTAAGGCATTCGATGTCAAGTTCCTTAACAAACAGAACCAGCTCGAGCACGTTTGGGCAACTTCCTGGGGTGTTTCCACCCGTCTGATGGGAGCCCTCATCATGACCCATTCCGATGACAATGGTCTTGTCCTTCCTCCCAAGCTCGCTCCTATCCAATGTGCTATCGTTCCTATCTACAAGACTGACGATCAACTCGAAAGCCTCAATAATGCCGTCGATCCTATTGTGGCCGCTCTGAAAGCAAAAGGTATTAGCGTGAAGTACGACAACCGTACCGAATACAAACCCGGCTGGAAGTTCAACGAATACGAATTCAAGGGCGTTCCCGTACGTCTCGCCATCGGTCCTCGCGATCTTGAGAACGGCACTTGCGAAGTCTGCCGTCGCGACACTCTCGAAAAGACCAATGTGCCTCTCGACGGTATCGTAGAATATGTAGAGAAACTGCTTGCCGAAATCCAGACCAACCTTCTCAAGAAAGCAGCCGACTATCGTGCCGCCAACACCCGCAAGGTCGACACCTGGGACGAGTTCCTCGTTGAGATCGAGAAAGGCGGTTTCCTCCTCTGCCATTGGGACGGCACTACCGAGACCGAAGAGAAGATCAAAGAGCTTACCAAAGCCACCATCCGTTGTATCCCTTACGATGCAATCGAGGAAGAGGGTAAATGTATCCTTACCGGAAAGCCTTCCAGCCGTCGTGTGATCTTTGCTCGCAGTTACTAATATGAATACGAGGTGATTATATTATTGTAATCATCCATTTATAAGAGCAAGCCCCATTTGTATAACGGGGCTTGCTTGTTTTATCAAAGGGGGGGGGGCTTTATGTTTCGTCGTTTTATTTTTATTGAACGGGAAGAATATCGATAATCCTCCAAAGGTAATAGCCGTAGGCGAGCGGATATTTCTTTTTGTTATAAGGAAGGTCGGTAGTAAGCTTCTGCTCTTTGGGATAGAAGGGAAGGGTGAGATATTCAACAACCCATTTTCTCATATATATCGAGACGTCAACATTGGCTTTCATGGGTTTGCTGTATTGTGAGGCCTCGTTGTCCCTTATTTTTACTCGCTTATAGTGATAGTTGCCTATAAGCTTTGTGTATTTCTCGTCAGAATGGCTTTCGATAACTTCGTAGTTTTCTGCCAGTCGTTTCACATCAATAGGAATCCCATTAGGGAAAGATATCTCCCATACGCCACTACCATAGAAGGTATATAGTAGCCTGTAGAAAGAGTTTGTGTCGAGTTTCAGTTTCTGGTCGGTTCTAACCCATATGGTTCCATGATTGGGCTCTAGTGGCAAAGGCTTCCTGAGGAATTGTTTTTTGAATTCTTGTTCTTGAATACCAAATATGTAGAAGGTGTCTCGGTCAACCAAGGGTGACGTTTGTCCTATTGCATTCAAAGAGCTGATAGACAAAAACAATAGGAGGAGTAGGACCGAAGGAGGAAAGTATTTGGATAGTCTCATTTCTATGGAACTATAATAGAGGTTTGTTTTTGCAAAGATACACATTATTTCTCATTTCTCAATAAATATTTCCTTGGTCTTCGGTTTTTGGCAATTTGTTGAAACCACAAAAAGCTCGGTAGTTCCCGAGCTTTTGTGGCCATAATAGAGGATATCAATCTTGGAAGAGTATGTTCATCAGGTCTTTTAATCTGGTGGTTGTTTGGTCTTGAATAGCCTTTTTGAAGGACTCGGGGAGGAATATATTCTCCATCTTCATGGCTTCGTGGAATAATGGTGCGATTTCGTTGTCTTTGAAACCTGCTGTCCCACAGCCAATTCGAGTGACAAAGAACTTCAGATGCGGGTTGTTTTTGGCAAAGGTGACGAACTCATCTACGTATGGCTTTATGGTTTCTACTCCACCTTGCATGGTGGGAATTGCATAGCTTTGTCCTTGAAGACCGACTCCTTGTCCCATGATAGCGCCAAAGTTCTGGAGTGCTGCTCTGGCGGCACCACCACCATGGGCCCCGGCCAAGTCGCTCCCGAATACGAATATCTCGTTCTCTCCGAGTGCTGTGATGTTGTCGGGAGTGATGCGCTCGTTGTCCGAAGGGGTGTCTTCGGACTTCGGTTGCTCCTCGGAGAAGAAATTCTTGGAGGCTTCCTTGAGAGCAGAGACTCTCTCTGATGGTGCTATGCAGGCGCAGCAGGATTCTTCTACTCGCGAATAGTAACTTTTACGGCTGAGACGTTCTGTTTTCCACATCGCGTCTGTACCTTTTGTATCGCAGGTAAACTGAAGGGCGTTGTCGATATGGAAGGTTTTTGCAGTCAGGTTCGCATCGATATTGGCTCCTATGAAATTGAAACTCCAGCCTTTCTCTTTCAGTTCGTCTATCATCTTCAGGATGTGATTGAGGGTGTACTCTTTTGAACTGTTTTCTTCTCCATCTGTAATGATTGTGATGCAGCCAACGGCGTTTTCCAGGTTTTGGGTGTGCTTCTTCAGGTCTGCAAGAGTGGAGCCGACGGCATCGAATAGGGGAGTGCTTCCGTAAGGCTCATAGTCTTCATGGGTGATATGCTTCACCTTGTCGGAGGGCATGTTCTTGATGATATATCTTGATGGACGACCGCCACTTTGAAATGCATAGATGGATACAAAATGTTCTTGGGTGTCAGGATAATCTTTTTGCGAAGAAATGATGGTGTTGATGGTTTCGTTGCATCCGTTGATGGTCTGTTGGGTTACTCCGGACATGGATCCGCTTTCGTCAAGAATGATGAGGTTGAAGAATTGGGTTTTCATGTTTTTGATTTTTTTGTTGATTGATATTTGGGGTTAGTTGTTGCGTTTGGATTCTATGGCATTCTCAAATTGTAGTGTTATCTCTCGAAGGTCGTCGGGGATACGAGGAAGGACAAAGTCATAGATTTCTTCCGGAATGCCTCCGTAATAGGCTGATGCGATAGCTCCGGTAATTGCCCCCATTGTGTCTGCGTCTCCGCCAAGAGCGATGGTCAGTCTGACCGCATCGACATAATCGTTGCTCTCTAAAAATGCGATAATTGACTCGGGAACTGTCTCCTGGCACGATCCTTTGAAATGGTAAGTTCTTTTTATTTCATCATAGTTTCTGCTCAAATCGTATCCAAATGTGGTTTGTATATATTCTTTTATCTCGTCTTTGCTCTTTCCGGTTCGGGCTAGGAAGATGGCTGCTGCTGTTGCTTGTGCACCTTTGATTCCTTCGGGATGGTTGTGGGTGACTTCGGCGCTACGCTTGGCAGCTTCTAATGTCTCTTCCAAGGTGTCAAAATACCAGCCGCAGGCGGAGACTCGCATTGCCGATCCGTTACCCCATGAGTTGTATGGACCGATATCGGAAGAGAGCCATTCCTTGAACATTCCTCCGTATCCACCAAGGGGGCAGGGGTATGTTCGACCGATATGACGCAAGGTTCTAGCGAGGCACTCCTCTTGCATTTGCGAGTCATCTAACAGCCATTTGGCAATGGCGATAGTCATCAGACTGTCGTCTGTGGGAGCCATTTGCGGGGTTAACAACTTGAAATTGTAGTCTTTTTTGGGATTAAACTCATAGACTGATCCAATCGTATCTCCGGCAATGGCGCCGAGAATGGTGGCTTGCTTATTCATGATGGTTTAGTGTTTTGATGATTGTTGATTGATTCTGTTGTTCCCTTTTTTCTCTTTTTTGATTTAGCTGTTTTGCACTTTTTTGATATTGTTTTTTTGTTTAGTTGTTGTTGGTGCGTTACTTTTTTTTCAGATGATTTAATTGCTACAAGTCGAACGGATTCTTGCCATTGGGATTCTCTTTTTGGTCCTCGTCGAATTTCTCCTGAAGGAATGTTAGGATTCGACTGATACGTTGGCTTCGCTCTTTGTCGTCTGTTGCTCCGGCTATGATGCTGTATGATGCTGTTGGCTGTTTGATAGTTTTGCTCATCTCCGGAGTGTCGGATGCATCTTCCGACTGATCGTACAGATAGCCTGACGAGAGCATTTTGCGTTGGAAGTTTCTTCGGTCGTAGGTGGTTTCGTTGATGAGCTCATATAATTTCTGTAACTCGCTCATCTTGAATTGTTCTCCCAGCATCTTGAACGCAATCGGCTCCAATTTAAGCCAATCCTTGAGGAACTTGCGGCCTTCCTGGATTATCTTTAGGTGGTCGAAAGCCACAGGAGGGAGTTCGTTCCATTTAAACCACTCTGCCCTTGAGTTGCCATTGCCACCAACTACAGCCTGTTCGTCCTTGTTGATAAGCGCTAGATAGGCGATGGTGATGACTCGCTCGCGAGGATCGCGCAACACTTCGCTAAAAGTGTGAAACTGTTTGAGCGATATATGCTCAAGGTGAGTCTCCTCTCTCAGACGACGGCAGGCAGCCTCTTCGGCAGTCTCGTTCATATTGATGAAGCCTCCTGGCAATGCCCAACTCCCAAGGTAGGGAGGCTCGTTGCGTTCGATAAGAAGAACGTTTATGGCATTGCCGTCGAAACCAAATATCACACAGTCGATAGTGACGGCTGGATGAGGATATTGGTAGCAGAAAAGCTTATCTTCATTAATATGTTCGAACTCGGCCATGTTTTATTGATTCTTGTTGTGTAATTTTGACGCAAAGATACATCGAAAGTTTGATATAACCAAATTTATTTTCCTCTTTTTACAAAAATAATCAATAACTAATTGAATATCATTAAAAATTTTTTTTAAGAAAAATAACCACAAAGGTATTGTTGGTTGTGTGTTTGTGTAAAAATGACACATAAAATTTGAAAATTATGTGTCATTTTTACACACCATTAGTGTTGGTGTGGTTATTGATATGAGATACAAGCCTTTAGACCATTATTTTGTCTTTCTTGCTTTTCTTACGAGTCCAATATAACACTTTGCAATACAAGAAGTAAACAAAAGCACCAATTGCGATTCCCAAAATTGCTCCACAAATCACATCTCCGGGGTAATGTTTTCCTAAATAGGGTCGGCTGTAACCAACCAGAATTGCCCAATCAAACAGCAGGCAAGGCATCAGGGTAGGGAAGAGGCTCTCTTTTCCATAGCGTTGCTGATCAAGATGCTTGAAAGAATAGGCGACGAGACCGAGAAATGTTGCCTGGGCAAAGGCGTTAGCAGCATGGGAGGAGACAAAACCATACAATCCTCCGCAATGGGTACGGAACATGGTTACTCCTTCGAGTGCATGACAAGGACGAAGTCTCTGGACAACATCCTTAAAAGCGATAACGGAAATCTTGTCGCTCAGAAGGAAGCAGAGCAGTATACCCAGCAGAATCATCCACCATCTGCGCCAATCCCCACGCACAAGTAAAAGTATATATACAATAATCATCACAGCAATCCAAGACCACATCTGGCTTGCGCCCCACATGATCCAGTCGCATACTGCACAATGATGGCTGTTGATGAACCAGAAGAGTTTTGTGTCGAGTGAGTTTAAGTGTTCAAGCATAACGGATTTCTGTTATTGTGCATCTGCCTCAATGGCTTCCATTATCATATCTTTCAATTGGCTGACATTCAAACCGCTGACGGCACTTATCATGATGGTTGGGATGGTGCGGGGAAGTGTCCGCTTGAGCTGTTTGATAAGCGATTCGTCAAGCATGTCGCATTTTGTGACTGCAAGAATGCGCTTCTTGTCAAGTAGTTCAGGGTTGTATTTCTTAAGTTCGGAGAGAAGGATGTTGTATTCTTTCTTGATGTCCAGGCTCTCGCAAGAGACCATGAAGAGCAGGATGGAGTTGCGTTCGATATGGCGTAGGAATCGCAGCCCCAGTCCTTTGCCTTCGGAAGCACCTTCGATAATGCCGGGGATATCGGCAATACAGAACGATTTGTCGTCTCGGTATTTGACGATTCCCAAGTTAGGAACCATAGTGGTGAACGGATAGTCGGCAATCTCGGGACGGGCGGCGCTCACGCAACTCAGGAGGGTGGACTTTCCGGCATTGGGGAATCCTACCAATCCCACGTCGGCCAGAACCTTAAGCTCTATGATAATCCAACGTTCGATGGCGGGCTCTCCGGGCTGTGCATAGCGGGGTGTCTGGTTTGTCGCGGACTTGAAGTGGTCGTTTCCCAGACCGCCGCGTCCGCCTTTGGCGATGATCACCTCCTGGCCGTCCTCGGTCACTTCTCCGAGGATCTCTCCGGTTTCGGCATCCTTGCATACGCATCCCAGAGGGACATCAAGGTATTGGTCGGCGCCTGTGCGTCCTGTGCAGAGGTTCTCCCCGCCGTTTTGTCCGTTCTCGGCAAACACATGTTTGGTGTATTTGAGGTGCAGGAGCGTCCAGCGTTGCGAGTTGCCACGTAGTATGATATGTCCTCCTCGTCCGCCATCGCCACCATCGGGGCCGGCTTTGGCATTGTATTTCACACGGAGAAGGTGGGCTGAACCTGCTCCTCCTTTTCCTGAACGGATGAAGATTTTTACGTAGTCAACAAAATTGGATGCCATTTTCAAATAGAATGATTATTGGGTTGTGGGTTTATTGTTCGAATAATAAGAGACCTATGCTGGGTTGCATAGGTCTCTATGTGTGGGAAACTGATTATTTGAGTTTCTCGATTTCGTTGATGATGTTGGCGGAAATCTCTTTGATGTCGCCAAAACCGTTCACTTTTACGTGCTGGCCTTTCTTCTCGTAGTAGGCGGCAACGGGGAGGGTCTTGTTCTCGTATTCAACGAGACGGTTCTTGATGGTTTCTTCGTTGTCGTCGCTACGACCGGAGGTCTTTGCGCGTTCGAGCATACGGCGGATGAGTTCCTCGCGAGGAACGTCGAGGCTGACCATGCAGGTGAGTTTGCGGCCGTGCTTTGCGAGCAGCTGGTCGAGAACTTCAGCCTGAGCCACGTTGCGGGGGAAACCGTCGAAGAGGATGCCCTGTTTGTCGGCTGCAATAGCTTTGTCGATCATTTCAACGACGATGTCGTCGCTTACCAGGCTGCCAGAATCCATGATGGATTTAATGCGTTTGCCAAGTTCGGTCTGTTCGGCAATTTCTTTGCGAAGGAGGTCGCCGGTAGAGATATGGTTGAGGTTGTATTTCTCGACGAGGAGATCACTCTGTGTGCCTTTTCCGGCACCAGGAGCGCCAAAGAGTACGATATTAAGCATTGTGTTTAGTCTTTTAATGGGATTGGTTATTATTTTACTGAAACGATCTCGATGTCAAAGCATAAGGGGCTGTAGGGCATGATGGTCTGGCCTGCGCCCTGGGCGCCGTAACCTTGTGCGGAAGGAATGACGAGGCGGAGCTGGGTGCCGGCAGGCTGACCCATAACGCCTTCTTCCCAACCGCTGATGAGTCTCATCTTGCCAACAACATAGGAGAGGGGTTCGTAGGGACGGCCCTGCTGATAGATGCCGCCTTCCTGGGCGTCTTTCTCTACGCTGGTGTCGAACATGGTGCCGTCAAGAAGACGTCCGGTATAGTTCATCGAAACCTCTTTGCCAACAGCAACCTTGGGACCATTGCCTTGTTTCTTTACGATTACGTAAACTCCGTTAGCGTTGGGTTTGGCTGTGATATTGTTCTCTTTAATGAAGTTGGCTATGATTTCGGGCTCCTGGGTGCGGCGTTCTTCCATGGCCATCTGGAAGTTGTTCTGTTCTTCGGCAATCTCTTCCTTGGTCACGATATCTACGAGGGTTATGTCGTAGTAGATCTTGTCGCCATTGTTCTCCTTGTACTGGGGAGGCATGTGTCCCTGGTAGAATTTGGCCATCTTGTCTGCGTCGATAGCAAAGCTGGCGACGTCGCCAACGTGCATCATGAGAAGACCTTCGTGAAGATCGCCGTCAAACATATTTTCGCCAACCTGGAGCATGCGGCCGGGCTGACCGACATTTGAGAAGAGTGTGTCTTCGTTGATGCGCATGGTGATTTCGGCAACCAGTACGTCACCCTTCTGAGCCTGCTGGGCTTTCTTATCCTGTTTTACAAATTTGTAATACAGGCCCTTGTCGGTCTTCTTGTAACCGGGAAGGTCGGAGCAGCTAACAACTGTTAATGCTGCAAAGGCCATGATGATGGCCATCTTGATTTGTTTTTTCATTGGTATGTTAATGTGTTTTATTGTTTGATTCGATTATTTCACTTTAAGATAATAGATTAGCACGGCTCTTCCTGGAACTCTGTCGCCATCGCCCACAATTCCATATGCTAGAGAGGAAGGCAGCACGACGCGTGCTTCGGTTCCGTGTTGGAATTCCATCACGGCTCTATCAAGACCAACAGTAGTCTGGTGGCGTCCTACAACAAATGTTTCTTCTTGATTTTCATAGAAAACAGCTCCGTTGAGGGCTTCGAGCCTATAGGATACAGAAACAGAATCTTCGTAAGAAATTTTTGGCCCTTTCCCTGGCTTTGTGACTTCAATCCATTCTCCATTAGAGAGTTGCGTCATTTTCCATCCTCGGCGATCTATATAGCTCTTTATCTGGGTGTCTTCTGCGCCGGCAATGTTCTTGTTTGCGTTGATCATATTCTCCTTGTATGGGTCGGTCTTGGATTGTACCTCGATGACAGGAGTGTTGTCGCAACCAGACAGGAACCAAGTTGCTAGCACAAACGAAAGGATGATATGTCTGAATCTTCTGCTCATTATCTGCTCAATTCCTCCAACATGGTCTCCTCAAGTTTTTCTAACGTGTCCTGGAAGTTCAATGTTGATGTTGCCCCCGAGGCTTTGGTGTGGCCGCCTCCGGAGAAATATGTTCTGGCATAGGTGTTTACGTCGAAATCCTTCTTGCTGCGGAATGAGATTCTCACTTTGTCCTTCAGTTCTTTCACAAGGGCGCCTACGTGAATGTTTCTCATCATCAAGGTGTAGTTTACCAAGCCTTCGGTATCGCTTTCCTTTACCGAAAATTTTTGTTGGTCCTGCTGGGAGATGTAGAAATAGGCAAACCCTTTGTCTTCAAAAATCCGCAGTCTCTCGGAAATACAATATCCGAAGAACTGCATTCGATTGACGCTGAAATCGTTGAATATCTCATTGTGTATCTCTGCTGGACCAATATCGTGTTTCACCAGTTCCGACGCGGCCTCGTAAAGAGAACTGCTCTCGTTGGCGTAGGCAAAGCTTCCGGTATCGGTACAAATACCAGTATATAAGCATCTTGCGGCCTCTATGGAAAGACCATTTGTTCCCCAGCAGGCGTTGCACAACCAATAGATCAGTTCGCATGTGGAGGAAAGGTCAACTACAGAAACGATAGGGGAGAACCTCTCTTGATCGGGACCGTGGTGGTGGTCGATAAGGATCTTCGGCTTCTTCGATTGCTCGACCAATTCTTGCAAGCGACCTATACGGGTAGTGTTGTTGAAATCAACACCTATGATCAGATCTGTTTCCTCAAAAGCTTTCTGACATAGCTCAAATTGTGTGTCTGCGCATATAATTCGCTCGCTACCAGGGAGAAATCTGAAACTTTCCGGACAAACATTTGGCAGCAGCAGAAAAAGGTCCTCGTCTGCGAATCCGGCATTTCTTTTCAAAAGATGAGCCAGGCCTAACATTGATCCTATAGCGTCGCCATCGGGGTTCATATGTGCCAGGATAAGCACTTTTTTTGATCCTTGAACCAACTCAAGAATCGACTCAATCTTTTTATTGTCAATTACTAATGCCATTTGATGCTTATAATTTCAGACTACAAATTTACACATATTTTTTATATTAACGAACATATTTATATTTTTTTTCTTCATTCTTTGGTTTTCGTATAGGATTTTCGAAAAAGCGTTTTATTCTACGAAAAGGTCTGGATTTTTAAATCAGGATAGTAATTCAGACAAACTTTGTCAATTTGACGATGCTGTTTCTTTTTGATTATATTTGCCTATAATTCGTATTATGTTAAATAGGTAAAGGGCGGTTTATATATTACGAACGTTGCCCTTGTCATACATCTGCTTCTTTGTAACACCTAATCATCTTCGATGCATCTCGGCGCATCCTATGAGTTAAAGGGACTTTAAAGAGACTTTATAGGGACTTTCGTCTGCTAAAAGTCCCTTTAAGCTTCTTGCTGCTATATGGCAAATCCTTTTCTGTTAGAAGGATACGCCTTACGAAGATATTTCGAAAGTTCAAATTGGAGTCTCTTGATTCTTGAAAAACAAGCAAGTAACCATCTGCAAATCAATGTTTGCTTTAACCATATGCTATTGTCGCCGAATTGTTGGCCCTCCCCTATCAATACTTTGAATTTTACAATACTTATATATATATTAAAAAAAAGTCGTATATTTGCAAGGAAAATTATCTCGGTGACGAATACGGAAAATGTTCATCATCAGTTTCTTATAGCATTTGTAACGATAAAGAAAGAATTAATAAAGTATAATAATCAGAATTAAATGAAACGATTGTTCCTTCTCATATTATCTTTATTAATTTGCCTTGGTGATATTTATGGCCAGGTGTTTATCTTCCATCGGTCAGGCGACCAGAGTATAACTACCAGCCATATGATTATCTATGATGATGGCGGTTCGGCAGGAAACTGCTCTGCCTTTTGTGATGCAACATTAACGTGTTCCACCAACAACCCACAAAATTCCTATTGGGTGAAAATCTGGCACAATATAGGATCCAATCCTGACTCTGCTTACGTCAAGCTGTTTGATGGACCGTCTGTGGCAGATTCTTCTCTGCTGTTCTCTTCCTCAACTCCATACGGAACAAACGGTTACTACTCGTTCTATTCCGATTCAAACCAGCTGACGTTACATTACTTTGTTGATTCTGCCTCATACGAAGGTTTTATGATTGAAATATGTGAGGTGAGTAAATCTGCTGTGGCTCAGAATGTTCAGTATCAATACCTTTCCGACACATCTGTCATGATTACATGGAACGAAGATGACGTGAACACCCATTGGGTCTTGCGCTATCTTCATTCGGGGAACGATAATAGCAACGAGGTCTTTGCCGATTCAACCGTCACGTATACAACCTTATATGCAGATACCAACGTAATCGTCATCACGGATTGGGATAGCACTCTGTTCATGAATTTCGTTATTCTTGAGCAAAGTAGTGCTCCTTGCATGGGCCAGGGTGCTATGGGGACGGTATGTCCCCCACTCTATCGTTCTATTGTTGGTCCAGATACGGTATGCGAGGGACGGCCGATAGGATTGCAATGTGTTGTTTCTCCGTTGTTTAATCCTACATATCATTGGTTTGATGGTTCGAACGACTCTATATTGCCCCGTGGTGCGGCTTTGTCTGATACTGTCGTATGGGTTGAGGCTGGCTATAGAGGCTGCATGGATACGGTTTCCCATACCCTTTTTGTCGCGCCTTCCTATACCGACACTCTGTTTATTGAAACTTGTGACGAGAGCTATACATTGAACGGTTTCAACGCCGATACAACAGGTTTCTATTCGCTAATGCTTACCACATATCAATATGGATGTGATAGTATCAAATGTTTGGACTTGATTCGTTGGCCGGTCTTCCGTGACACAATAGAAGCGGAAATCTATAGTGGTGATATATATACCGGTTATGGATTCTATGAGAACGAACAAGGTATGCACGATCTGGTGTTCCCGGATATTCATAAGTGTGATTCCACCTATACATTGGATCTTACGGTCACCTGTTTTATGGGACCTAATGCCGTGACGCCTAATGGAGATGGGATCAATGATGTTTTTGACATCTCTGGCTGGGTAGATGCAACCATATTCGACCATAACAGCATCTGGATCTATAGTCGAGATGGACGATTGGTGTTCAAGGGTAAAGATATGAAAACCAAGGATGATTTCTGGGATCCCAACAAGACAAACTCTCCCGATGGTACTTATTTCTATAGGTTCCAGGCCAGAAATATCAACAAGTCATTAGAACATAATGGAGTGATTGAGGTGTTAAGATAGAACGAAGATGAAGAAGATTCTGTTGGTAGTAGTAATGATTTTCGCGGCGCTTCCGATGAATGCGCAATTCTCTGTCGCAGGAGTTAGGCTTGCTTCAGGATTTGCATACGCCTCGGATGATCTGTTTGACAACGCCCCAATCCTATCCTGTGGTGCTGGTTTGTTTGTCCAATACGGATTTACAAAGCGCTATCAGCATTTCGCAGTACAAGGCGGACTGTTTGTTGAACGTTGTGGTTCTCGTTATACAATGGATTTTCCCGTATGGGAAAGTGTGCAAAAAGGGAAATATGCTATGCAATATCTCTCCTTGCCGGTGTTGGTTAATTGGAACAAGCCTCTCTATTTTGCCGGTCGAGGAAAAAGTGTCAATATTAATGTTGGACCAGAGTTCAGGTGTGGTTTGTTTGGAAGGATAAACGAAGAGCAGACTAGCGACATAACGGACAATCCTGCGATTAATTACGAGATAAAAGAGTCCGCCTTCAAGCATCTTCGTAGACTAGACGTAGGTCTTCAGTCCTCTATTGGATTTGAGTTGAACAATCTTACCTTGGATTTTGTATGCTATTGGGGATTTATTCCACTTCGGGATACCAAGGATGTCTACAAGTATATCGATACTCAATACGGTACTGGAGATAAATTGATGCGAAACGAGACAGGTCATACTGGTACCAATCGTACATTCTCTATTGCGCTAGGATATAAAATCCCCTTCCGTCAAGCGCTAAATTCTGCGAAGACCGCCAATCCCTTTAAGAAATAAGGGCTAGAATCTCAAAGATAAAGACAATGTGGGGGCGAGTGAATTACCTCCCAGATAGACAGCAGACGGCTGGTATTGCAGGGATGGATACATCTGTAGAGATAGGTCGTCGTTGATTTCAAAATCAAATAAATGACCGAAGACGTAGGCATCTAATAGGTTTAATCCGTATATGGCGGCTTCGACAAAGATATATAGCTGGAAGTTCTTGCTATACGATTCGTATAAATTATAGATATTGGTTGTCGGGTACGAAGTGTAAGATGCATCCAAGGGTGTGTCGTCGTGATTGACACGATAAAGATATTCTTCTTTGAAGAATGTCATCTTCTGGTAATTGTTATATATGAGGTACCCTACCCCACCCAGGCCTGTATATACGATGGGTATCTTCCAGGCCTGATGGTTGTAAACCTGACCAGCTCCTGGTAATATGGCAGATAGTACCAATGCCTTGTTAGGACTATGGGGTTTTTCTATGATAGAAGCGGGAGTGGCTTCGGTTAATTTCTGTTCCGAAACATTTTGTCCTATTGATACGCCGGAAAGCAAAGCAAATAGAGCAAAAGCAACGGCCTTTGCTCTATTGCGATTGTTATGTATAAATAGAGACACTCGTGTGTTGGGTTATTGTTTGTCGATCAATTTAATAATGCGGTCGAAGTCGTTGTCGTTGTTGAAATGAATGGTAACAGTTCCTTTGCCTTTTCTGCTGCGAACGATTTCGATTTCCGACTGGAGATGCTGCTTCAAAGAACTGCGAGCTGCAGCATGACGTTCGGGCAAGTCGTCTTTTCTGCGTTTGGTAATGGATGGTTTGGGCTGTACCATTTCTTTTACCAACTGTTCGGTCTGGCGGACGGAGAGTCCTTTGTCGATGATGGTGTGTAGTGCCGAGTTCTGGGCTTCAATGTCTTCGAGATTTACAAGGCAACGAGCGTGTGCCATGGAAATCTTTTCTTCGTTGAGGGCGATCTGTGTCTCGGAGGGGAGGTTCAGGAGTCGGAGGTAGTTGCTGATGGTGGATCGGTCCTTGCCTACTCGTTTGCTGAGTTCCTCCTGGCTGAGTTTGCACTCTTCAATGAGGGCGCTATAGGAAAAGGCTATCTCCATGGCGTTGAGGTTCTCGCGCTGGATGTTCTCAACCAATGCCATTTCCATGATCTGGCTGTCTGTGGCTACACGGATGTAGGCGGGGATTTCTGTCAAACCAGCCAGTTGTGAAGCGCGGCAACGTCGTTCGCCGGCAATGATCTGATATTTGCCATTGGGCATCTTGCGAACGGTAATAGGGGTAATGACACCTTGGTGCTTGATGGACTCTGCCAGATCGTTAAGTGCCTGTTCGTCAAATTCCTTGCGGGGCTGATAAGGATTGGCCTCGACATCTTTCAATGGAATGGTTGTAACTGAAGTGGTGACAGTTTTGTTTCCTGTTGTCAGATCTTCCACATCAGGAAGGATGGAGCCAAGACCGCGTCCTAAACCGCCTATTTTTTGTTTAGCCATGGTAGTAACGATTGCTGATTCTTATAGTATTGTTTTCTTGATGGTCAGTTTATTGATTCTCGCCCTCTTCTTCTATAAGTCCGTTGCGTTTGAGGATCTCGTTGGCGAGGTTGATGTAGTTGATTGCACCCGAGCAAGATGCGTCGTGCATGATGATGGACTTTCCGTAGCTGGGGGCTTCTGCCAGTTTTGTGTTGCGATAGATGAGCGTGTCGAACACCATCTGTTTGAAGTGCTGTCGTACGTCTTCTACCACCTGACGGGCCAATCGCAGACGTGCATCGTACATGGTGATGAGCAGACCTTCGATGCTCAGGTTAGGATTGAGTCGGGTCTGGACGATGCGAACGGTGTTGAGGAGTTTGCCCAGACCTTCGAGAGCGAAATATTCGCTTTGGATGGGAATGATTACCGAATCGGAGGCGGTAAGGGCGTTTAAGGTGATAAGGCCTAACGACGGAGAGCAGTCGATGATGATGAAATCGTATTCGTCGCGGACATCTGCCAAGGCTTTGGAGATGAAGTATTCGCGTTGTTTCTCGTTCACCAGCTCCAGCTCGGCGCCAACCAGGTCGATGCGTGTGGGGAGAAGATAGAGGTTGGGAGTATCTGTCTCAACAATACAATCCCGCACATTTGCCTGGCCGAGAAAACATTCGTAGGCGCTACATTCCAAATTCTCGGGGTCGAAACCCAGACCCGATGTGGCGTTGGCCTGTGGGTCGGCGTCGATCAGGAGAACCTTATATTCAAACACAGCTAAGGAGGCGCTGAGGTTGACCGCGGTAGTGGTCTTGCCTACGCCGCCTTTCTGGTTGGCTATTGAGATGATTTTTCCCATAGTGGTTTTTGTTGTTTTTTTCTTTAGAAGAAGGCGAAAAGCGTGTTAGAAATTCAGGTTGATGTCGTCCAGAGCTGCGCTGCCGCTGAGGTCGATGTCGGTGGAGTTGACGGAGTTTGCGCGGAAATCGTTCTCGCGAGCGAACTCTGTATTTACGTCTATCTCGGGCATCTCTCCGGTTTCGATGAAACGGAATGCGTTCTCCAGGCCTTTCTTGAATTTCTCAAAGTCCTCTTTGTAGAGGAACATCTTGTTCTTTTCGTAGGTGAAATTACCTGTGTTGTTGTCGAAGATCTTGCGGCTTTCGGCAATGGTAATGAATTTGTCGCCACCTTTAGTGGCCTTCACGTCGAAGAAATATTTTCGTTTTCCAGCGTTGATCTGTTGCGAATAAAGTTCTTCTTTCATTCTGTTGTTGAAATCCATAGTGTATTTCTTTGTCTGATTAATAATTTTTTGCAAAATTACGAATAATCTTGCGTTTTTCGTTCTTTATCGGTTGGTTTTTATCAACACATGGGTGTTATAAAGCCTATAAAGCCTTGTGTGTCATTATGTCAAGCACCACGTCATCGGTCTGATCCATACCATCGTGGCCTAGATGTCCGAGGTTGCGGATGGAGAAGTCGATGTCTCTTTCGGAGATGCCGTCGGTTGCATCTACAACTTTTCCGTGTCTTGCGAGTTCGGCGTTGACGAAAGCGCTATAAAGTCCGGCCGACATCTTGAGGGCGCAGCTGGGCTTTGCTCCGTCGCAAACCATGCCGGCTAACGTGTTGATCATGTTTTTGATAGCATAGCAGATCTCGTCGAACGAGCCGCCTTGGAGGTAAACCAGACCGGAGGTTACTCCGATGGAGGCGTTGACGATGCCACAAAGGGCTGACAGGCGCCCAATGCCACGTTTTACATAGATGGACATCAGGTGGTTGAGGATTAGGGCTCGGGTGATCTGCTCTTCGCTGCATCCTTTGGCGCTTCCGTATTCGTATACGGGCAAGGTGCAGCAGATGCCTTGGTTTCCGCTACCGCTGTTGCTATAGACGGAGAGCTGGCAGCCGTCCATGCGGGCGTCGGAGGCGGCAACGGTACGGGCGACTACGGTGTGGACGATGTCTCCGTGAGCGTTCTCCATCAGGATCTTACCCGTGTTGAGGCCGTATCCTTTCAGGCCTTCGTTGGCTGCGGCAGAATTGTATTTTACGGTCTCGCGGATGAACTCCAGCTCTTCGATAGGTGCCGTTGTGGCGAAATCGTATACCATCCGGGCGGAAAGCTTGATTTCTTCGGGGCTGCTTCCTTGGCTTGCTGTAGTGCTTCCGGTTTCTTGGGAGAGCTCGATCTTGCCGTTCTTCTCAAGGTGCACGAAACTGGTGTGGCGTCCGGAGATGATGGCGGTAGCTTTGTCGTTGCCTTTGGTGCATGTGCACTCGATGTAGAGCTTGTCGCAAACTTCTTTCACGCCGATGCTGATGCGTGATGCGTTCTGGGAGAGCCAGCTTTTGGCTTCGTCAACTTCGCTTTGGGGAATGGTGAGGATCTCCAGTCCGCGCTCCGACTTTCCCGCCACAATGGCCATGGCTACTGCGATGGGAAGTCCGATCATGCCGGTGCCGGGGATGCCGACACCCATGGCGTTTTTGAAAACGTTCTTGCTGAGGAGCAGCTCCACCTTCTCGGGTATTGCGCCGAGGAGTTCGCGCGATTTTGCTACGCAGAGAGCTACAGCACCTGGTTCGGTGCATCCGGTGGCCAGAACAACCTCCTGTTGGATGAGGTTGAGAAGTTGTTTGCGAGTTTCTTGAGTCATGCGAGAGGTGTTAGCGGTTGGGGCTTCTGGATCAAAAGCGTAAAAGGATGGAAGCTGCCCGACTTGCTTTCGGGCAACTTCCTGTTTTTTTTGTGGTATTTTTATTTCTCAAAGATTTTCTGCCAGTTCTTGTATTCGCGGTTCTTCCAGTCGCCGTTGTGGTATACGTAGCTGGCGATGGCGGGGATAACGGTAGTACCCTCGGCATAAACCATCTGCTGGAGTTCTTCGCTTACCTTACCCCATGAACCGGCCTCGAGGAGTGTGGAGCTGGAGCAAGCGCCGTCGCGTACGTCGGCAACGGTAATCTGGATGGCATACTTGTGCATAGGAACTTCGTAGCCAAGGATTTCTGCACAAACAACGGTATCCTGAGCAAAGTTCTTGGGAGTGCCGCCGCCTACCATGAAGAGACCGCTCTCGGGGGTTGCCATCTTGATCTTGGTGAGCTCGACAAAGTCGCAAACGCTATCGATGCTGAGGTAGGGCTTGCCTTCTTTGGCGCGTTCCCATTGGTGCTTGCCAATACCGAAGCCTGCGCTGCTGTCGCTAAATGCGGGGCAGAAGATAGGCACACCACACTCGTAGCAGGTCTGGATGAGGCTTTCTTTCTTAACGGCGCGACCGTTGTGGAGCCATTTGCCAAGTTCGTAGATGAATTCGCGGCTGCTGTAGGGACGGGCTTCGAGCATGTTGGCGAGCTCGTAGGTGGCGTGGTCGCAGGCCTGGAGTTCTTCTTCGTCGATGAAGGTGTCGTAGATACGGTCGATGTAGAGTTCGCGGAGGGTGGTGTCGGGAACAACGTTCTCTTTGGTTCCGATATAGTGTTTGAAACCGAGAGCCTCAAAGAGGTCCATGTCGATGATGCTGGCGCCGGTGGAGACAACAACGTCAACCATCTTGTTCTTTACCATGTCGACATAAACCTGCATACAACCAGCTGCAGAAGTGGAGCCGGCGATGGTAAGAATGTTGGTGCATTCCTTTTCTGCTACCATCTTCATGAAGATATCGGCAGCGCGAGCGGTATCACGGCTGGTGAAGGACATGCGACGCATTGCGTTGATGAGTTCGGTGGAGTCGTAGCTCTTGATGTCGATGTGCTGTACTGTTTCTTTGAGAAGGTCTTTCTTTTCCATTTTTAGGTATTATTTAATTATTATTCAATTCTATAACCTGTTGCCATGCTTGGCATAGCAATGTGCAAAGATACTATTTTTTTATAAAGTATCAAAATAAATATATAAATAAAAACGAAAATTTATCAACAGGCATGGTTAATCGACTGTGACACAGCAGAAATACGTGTGCAAGGAATGCGGCAGAAAAGTCTTGTGTCTGATTTCCAGCTTGTTGTTGATCCGGTTCGTTCTTTTTTGGTTACGTAACCCTCTGTAGCATAGGGTTTAGCGGGGATCAATTCCGTATCAATTCCGTATTAATTCCGTACCAATTCCGAACTTGATACGGAATTGGTACGACGCTAGTGGCTGTTAAGGTAGGGGCCAACGGCTTTCTTCCTGGTCTTAGAATGGGGTGAAATCAGATCCGCCCGACGGGTCGTCGAAGCCTCCGTTGAAGCCGTTGGAGAAGTCGTCGTTCATCTTCGACTCGAAGATCTGAGTTCTCTGACCTTCCGAATCGAATGAGGAGCTGGGCATCAGGCTGCTGAATCCTCCGTCGTCGATACCTTCGCCCGGAGTGTCGTCGTTTTCGAATTTGGCGTACTTGCTGATGAATCTCAGTCGGATGTTGCCTACGGCTCCCGAACGATGCTTGGCCAGGATGATGTCGGCCTTGCCGATGGTGGAGCCTCCGTCATCTTCGGTAATACCGTAGTACTCAGGACGGTATATGAACATAACGATGTCGGCGTCCTGCTCAATTGCTCCAGACTCGCGAAGGTCGGAGAGCTGGGGGATCTTTGATCCGCCACGGGTCTCAACGCTACGGCTCAGCTGCGAGAGGGCGAATACGGGAACCTCAAGCTCTTTCGACAGAGCTTTGAGCTGGCGCGAGATGTAGCTGATCTCCTGCTCGCGGTTGCCGTTCTTGTTGTTCTCGGTATTTCCTTGCATAAGCTGCAGGTAGTCGATGAACACCATGTCCAGGCCTTTGCTTTGTTTGATACGACGGCATTTGGCTCGGAGCTCGAAGATGGTGAGCTGGGGAGTGTCGTCGATAAAGATATTGGCATTGGATAACTCTTGGGCTTTCTGGAGAAGGTTTTCTTTGTCAGCTTGTGACAATTTCTCGCCTTTCTTCAAGCGCTCTCCTGATATTCCAGATTCACTTGAAATAAGTCGTTGAACAAGCTCAACGGCAGTCATTTCAAGCGAGAAGAAAGCTACGTTGTATCGGAAAGTCATAGCCATATTTCGGGCTATGGAAAGTGCAAATGCTGTTTTACCCATAGCGGGACGGGCAGCAAGGATGATGAGCGTTCCGGGTTGGAATCCGGCAGTATGGCGGTCGAGGGCAATGAATCCGGTAGAGAGGCCCGAAAGCTCTCCCTCGTTCTCTTGTGCTTTCTCGATCTGGGTCAGAGCCTGCCCGACAACATCCGACATGGCTTTGTAGTCTGAGCGGAAGTTCTTCTCCCCTATTTCGAGGAATCGTTGTTCGGTCTGGTCCAAGAGGTGAACAACGTCGGTTGTTTCATCGTAGGAGTCGCGGATGGTCTCTGTCGAGATTCTAATCAGCTCGCGCTGAATGTATTTCTCGCTTAAAATGCGCGTGTGATATTCGATATGGGCAGCCGAAACAACTCGGTTGGTAAGGTTTGAGACATAATAGGCCCCGCCTGCCTCCTCCAGTCTTCCATCCTGGCGAAGACGCTCGGTAACGGTAAGTATATCAACGGGCTGCGATTCTTCGAAGAGTTTGTGGATGGCCTGGAAGATGGTCTGATGCTCCATCTTGTAGAAAAGCTCCTTGTGGAGAGACTCGATGGCGGTCGAAAGCGCATCCTGGTCCAGCATGAGTGCGCCAAGCACAGCCTCTTCCAGTTCTGTGGCTTGAGGAGGTACCTTTCCGTTGAGGGAGAAGGACTGGTCGTAGCTTAATCTTTGTTTTTTGCGCGTGGCGTTGGTGCGGATCGGAGACTCGTTTTCTGGCATAATCGTTTCTTTTTTATTGATTTATATTGTTTTTGACAAATGTTTCTTCTTTTTTGTTTGGGAATGCAAAGGTACGGCGATTTTTTTGTTTGACAAAAGAAAGTTTTCAACAATATTATTTCGTTTCCCGCGTTATTATATTATATATGGTATAGAATGGCCGTAAAAACGGCACAATGTGAGGCAAATGCAAAAAAAACTATGAGACAAAAAAAATATCTACTATTCATAATGATAGCCGTTCTTCCTGTGTTGGCTCAGGCCCAACATAGGAAAAACGAGTCTGTGATCCGAGCTTATCCCATAGTTGGAGCGACCGTGTCGCAAATCGAGGGTGACGAACTGAAGGGTTTCAAGAAGCTTGGTTATACGGCTGGAGTTGGAGCCGAGATCGGTTTGGACAGAGACAACCAATGGCAGATGTCGCTGGAGGCCGACTTTTCGCAACGCGGAGCACGAAACCCCACTAGCGACCCCTATCGCCTCCTCCACTTCACCCTCAATTATGTCGATATTCCCTTAATGGTTCATTATCAGGATAAATATGGCGGAATGAATGTCGGTTTGGGTCTTTGCTACAGCCGTTTGGTCCAGCAGCCCCACGGCATGGTCCAGTACTCCCCCACCTATTTCATTCCCGACACCACCAATATGACTTTCCTCCGCAACGACCTCTCTTTCGCCATCGATATGCGTTTCACGGTCTGGAAAGGGCTCAAACTCAACCTGCGCTATCAGAGATCGATCCTGCCTGTCAAGACCGATTGGACTTTCCAAGAATATCATAGGGCAACCGACCCTCCCGAGGTTTGGACCAACAAGGCCTATAATTCCTCTGTGTCAGCACGTTTGCTCTATGTGTTCGGAGATGACTCAAAGAAGAAAAAGAATCACAAACGCCGTTAGATAACCTCTGTCTCTATGAAAAAGATTGCACTTTTCCCTGGTTCGTTCGATCCTATAACAAAAGGCCACGAAGCACTGATTCGCAAAGCATTACCGTTGTTTGACGGAATAGTTGTCTCAATCGGGGACAACAAACAGAAACACACCCGTTTCTCCCTTGAGAAGCGTATGGAGTGGATTCGTCAGACTTTTAAAGACGAGCCTCGTATCGAGGTGACTTGCCATCAGGATCTGACGGTAGATTTCTGCAAATCGAAAGGGATCGGTTATATAGTTCGTGGAGTCAGGAACGAGCAAGACTTCCGTTACGAGGCCGAGATAGCGCGTGTGAACCGGATGCTTGACCCTAAAATCGAGACGATATTCATTCTCCCCGATTCTGAAAACGAGCATATCTCAAGTAGTGTCGTGCGCGAACTGCTGGCATTTGGCAAGGATGTCACTCCTTTCCTTCCCCAAGGAATAAACTTGTCGGAATAGAAGCATAATTAAAATAGCAACAATTGACTTTTCTCGAAACACCCATAGAATTCCTCAAAGGCGTCGGCCCCCAACGAGCGCAGGTCCTCCAGCGTGAGTTAGAGGTATTTACGTATGGCGATCTGCTGATGCAGTTCCCATTCCGTTATGTCGACAAGTCCCAGCTGGGGAAGATCAACACCATCGATGTGGAGTCTAGCTATGTTGTCCTTCGAGGTTTGATAAGTAACGTCCACCTGTCGGGGACGGGACGAGCAACACGCCTGTCGGCTCTTTTCTCCGACGGGACGGGTACGGTAGAGCTGATCTGGTTCCAAGGCGTGAAATGGGTTCAGGAAAGCATCAAACCTAATGTGGAATATATAGTGATGGGAAAACCGTCGATGTTCAACGGCCATATCAATATTGCTCATCCGGAGCTGGAACCGGTCCGCTCTGACGAAACGGCTTCGCGTCATCCTTATATCCCGGTCTATTCCACTACCGAAAAATTAAAAGCAAAAGGGTTGACATCGAAAGGATTGTCGAAGTTAACTGAAGCGCTGCTTGCACAATCTATGGGCAAAATCCCCGAGGTCCTTCCCCTCTCCGTTATACAGAAATATAAGCTCCCTTCACGCGAGGCAGCATTAAAAGCTATACACTTTCCGGCTAACAACACAGAAATCCAACTTGCCACCCAACGGATGAAGTTCGAGGAGTTGTTCTTCCTTCAGCTAGACTATCAATATGCTAAATACCAACGGCAGCAACATGCTCAAGGACATATTTTTAGTGTTGTTGGAGAAAAGTTCAACCGATTCTACAAGGAGAAGCTGCCTTTCGACCTTACTGGAGCCCAGAAACGTGTGATCAAGGAGATACGCGCCGACATGAAGAGCGGGCACCAGATGAACCGCCTTCTCCAAGGTGATGTTGGTTCGGGAAAGACATTAGTGGCGTTGTTATGTATGCTTATAGCCTTGGACAACAATTGCCAGGCTTGTCTTATGGCACCCACGGAAATTCTTGCCACACAGCATTTTAACACTATCGCCAGGTTTCTGGACGGACTGGATATCAAGGTCGAGCTGTTGACGGGTTCTTTGAAAACGTCTGAGAAGAGAAAGATAAAAGAACGTATCCTATCTGGAGAAACGGATATTCTTATTGGCACACATGCTTTGATAGAAGATACCGTTCAGTTCAAGCAGCTGGGATTTGTTGTGATTGACGAGCAGCATCGTTTTGGAGTAGAGCAACGTGCCAAGCTATGGGCAAAGAATGTTGTTCCTCCTCATGTGCTGGTGATGACGGCCACACCCATCCCACGAACGTTGGCGATGACCCTATATGGAGATTTGGATTGTTCTGTAATTGACGAACTGCCTCCGGGAAGAAAACCCATCAAAACGATTCACGCAACCGATGCCCAACGGCTGAAGTTGTTTAGTTTCATGCGTCGCCAGATTGCAGAAGGAAGACAGGTTTATGTGGTATATCCTCTTATCGATGAGTCAGAAAAATCTGATCTCAAGTATCTTATGGATGGATACGAAAGTATTGCTCGCGATTTTCCGTTGCCGGAATATCAGATAGCTATCGTCCACGGGAAGATGCCATCCGAAGACAAGGACTATGAGATGAAGCGCTTCAAGGACGGAATAGCCAATATTATGGTTTCCACTACGGTAATAGAGGTGGGCGTTGATGTGCCGAATGCTACAGTTATGGTGATAGAGAATGCCGAACGCTTCGGACTATCCCAGCTCCATCAGCTGCGTGGTCGAGTCGGCCGAGGTGGCGGCCAGTCCTATTGTGTGTTGATGACAAAGGACAAGCTGACCACATCGGGCAAGGAGCGAATACAAACCATGGTCGATTCCACAGATGGGTTCCGCATTGCTGAGGCCGACTTGAAACTAAGAGGCCCTGGAGATATCCAAGGATTGCAACAGAGTGGTATACTGCAACTTAAATTGGCCGATATCGTCAACGACGAGCCGATAGTTAGAGCGGCGAGAGAAACTGTCCAACATATCCTTGATGCCGATCCTGATTTGGCGCAATACGAGAATGCCTGTCTTGCTCTATATATTAAAAAGAAAAGAACCGCAAACGATTGGGGAAAGATCTCATAACACAAAATCAACAAGCCACTATTTGTCTATGAAGCATATCTTATTATCATCGCTACTCCTGCTATTCTCACTCTCGGCTTTCGCTCAGGATATGTCCTCGTTGCTGGAAAAAGGCAAAAATGCCGAAGAACTTCACCTTTGGGATTTAGCTCACTCCTATTATTCCCTGGCTCAAGCAGCCGATGTCGAATCGCCCTTGCCTAATATCCATCTCGGATTGCTGGCGGAGAAAAGATGTCTCTTTGGTCAGGCCGCCTCTCATTTCGCTTATGCCGCTAAGCTTTGCGATGATATTCCAGAAACCCATGTTCCAATAGATTCCACTACGCCGTCGTTAGCGGCAACCTCATATGAGCATTGGATTTACAATATGGTCGAAGATGAGAACTTTGGTGACCTTGACAATATGGTTTCCGTCGCAGAGAAAGCGATAGAATACAATCCGAAGAGTGCCTCTGCTCACACTTCGATGGCGTTGATTGTTTGCCAACAGAAGAATTTCACTAATGCTATCAATTGGGCAAAGAAGGCAATAGCCATAGACTCCAAATATCCTAGGGCATATAACGCTTTGGGGGTAATCTATTACCATCAAGGTAAAGATAGCGAGGCAATCAACCAATTCCGTACTGCTTTGAAGATCGATCCCGACAATATGGATTGTTATTACAACCTAGGGGTCATGTATGTCTTGCGAGGGAATCACGAAACGGCCATCTCATACCTGAAGAAAGGCTTGCTGAGAGATAATAAGTCCGTACGTCTGTACTACTATCTTGGTGTTGCCTACATCCAGAGAGGCGATACCCCCAAGGCTATCCTCTGTTATGAAACCATTATCAATCAGATAGACAGCCTGTTTACTCCTGCTTATAATCGTCTGGGAGCAATATATTGCGGCAAAGGAGACTATGATAAAGCTATTGCCTATCATCAGAAAGCCAGCCGTATTGATCCTCAAGATCCCGAGTCGTATAAGTGTTTGGGGCAAGTGAATACGGTTAGAGGCGATTATGTAAAGGCAACGAGAAATTATCAGAAAGCGGTTCAGATCCGCCCCTCCGACCACGAAACCTACTGCCTTATAGCAAAATTATATGCAAAACAAGGTAACAAATCCCGAGAAACATCCAACTACAAAAAAGCCGCAAAATTGGGAAATAAAGAAGCTCAACAATGGATGGTTAAAAACGGAATGGCATGGTAGATGGTTCGTTAGTAGGTTGATGACGGATAATAAGAGTATTGCTAGGTAGACCTATCATATTGGTCTCAAGTATAAAGGTTATATAAAAGGAGGTCTGAAAGACAGACCTCCTTTGTTGTGCCCTTGGGATACAAACGATACTATTTCGTCTCTTCTTTCTTGTAATAATACCAGATAGCGCCAGCTATTGCAAAAAGGGTGATGAGAGAGAATATGAGCGTCCAATTATCAAGTTTGTGCATAGTTGGGGCTTCGTTTCGGAATTCTATCTCATGAGTTCCTGCAGGAACTATCATGGCACGAAGCACATAGTTTGCACATACATATTCGGCTGGTTTTCCGTCTATATAGGCAAACCAGTCGGGATCATAGTTGATTTCCGAAAAGACAGCTAAGGAAGGTTTGTCGCAAGTGGCTTTGTACTTGCAAAGATCAGGACTCTTTGAATCCTCGTATACCATTTCGATAGAGGCCGAACTTGTCGAGTCTAAAATCAGCCCATCAAGTAGAGACGCATATTTCTTGTTGACGATTGCCGTTTTCGAAGGGTCGAAATCGTTAAGAGCAAGAATCTCAGAATTGTCATCCTCTACGATTTGAACTTCTTTTACAAACCAAGCATTACCCAATGCTGAGTTTCTGCGGATTACTTGAGGTCCATTCTGAGCAGGAAGAACCATATATCGGCAATTGAGCATATCGAGTACCGCGTAATTGTCAAAAGGCATAGGGTTGCCTTGCATAGCTTGGCTTTGATAATGAGCGAAAACGGAGCTTTGGTTGATGTAGAAGTCGATAAGGTCTTGATATCTGCGAAGTTTTGCTGCACTATATCCGCCAATCTGGTTGTGGAAGGCGCTAGGCTTAGAATCGTTATAGGTGTCTGTAGCCATGTCCATCACACGATACTCGACATCTCCATATTGTGCTGCCATTCTGTCGATGTCAAGATCGTACTGTTCGGGATTCTGACGGATGCGACGTTCTTCGGTAAAGTTATCTTTGTTAAGGTATCTCTGGTCTATGCCCCATAAATCAACTACGACAAGAATGGTAAGGGCTGCAGTTAAGTAACTGGATTTCTTTAATCTGTCATTCAGATAAAGCCAGATTACTCCTGCGGAGAGGATGACGAAGATCAAGGAACGCATGGTGTCGGCACGGAACAAGTTCTCGCGGTCGGCAGCCAAAGCACTTTGTAGCATCTGGAGCAGTTGGGGGTTATCCTTGTATTGCTGGGCCATCTGGGCGTCGGCTGCGCCAGAATAGCTGAAACCGCTAGCCATAATCATACCGACTAGCAATATGGCTATTGTGATTCCAGCAGAGATATAAAGTGCCATGTTGATCTTCTTCAGGCCGTCTCTGCCCTGGATATTTTTCTTGGATTCAAAGATTGATTTGACAGCCAGAATTGCCATAAGAACCATAGTCACGTTGGCAAGTATCAGCGCCATAGATGGTGTGCGGAATTTGTTATATAGAGGCAGGTTGTCGAAGAGCCAGCCGTTGAATCCCATTGCGTTGTGTCCCCAGCTCAAAATGATGGCGAGTATTGTTGCTAAAAGAATCCACCAACGTTCCGGTCCTTTGACGACAACCAATCCTAGGATAAAGAGGAAGATGATGATTGCTCCGAAATAAACAGGTCCAGAGGTGAACGGTTGGTCTCCCCAATATAAAGGAGCCCGCTCTTGACGGAAGTTTTTGTAGAACTGACTGTCGGTATCAACCTTTTCTCCGCTTCCGCCGCCCATGGCTCCGGGGACAAGAATGGTATAGGTCTCTCCTATGCCATAACTCCAACTGAAGGCATAGTTTTTGTCCAGACCTGTAGCTGTGGTGTTGTCGTTGTTTGTTGCTTCTCCATTACCCAAGTCGGCAGGAGTGACTGTGATGCTTTTTCCACCACGCATGGTATATTTCATGTACTCCTGGTTTACGAGAAGCAGACGCAGGTTGCTGCCAAAAGCCAATATGCATCCTATCAATAGCACTCCCAGACCGTTAAGGAACGGTCTGAATCCATTTTCTTTTATCGAGTAGATAAAGTATGCAAGGCCTAGGAAAAGAGCTCCGATAACGGTATAGAAAGTGATTTGGATGTGATTGCAGGCAATCTGAATCGCCAACGCGCAGGTGAAAAGGATTCCTCCCCACACATATTTTCTTCGGAAAGCCAAAACCATGCCGGCCAGAATAGGAGCTACCATAGACATGGCCCAAGCCTTTGTTATATGTCCGGCTTCGATGATGATGATATTATAGCTGCCGAGGCCAAATGCCAATGCGCCAGCTAATGCAAGCCAAGGACCAACTCCAAAAGCGAGTAAAGCGACATAGAAACCGATGAGATACAGGAATAGTACCCCTATCGTGTTGCTCCATCCCATGAATTTGAGGTTTAGGACGTTTCGTATTGCGTGAAATGCAGAATGCTGGGGTTCGGTATAAATCTGGTATCCAGGCATTCCGCTAAACATAGAAGGAGACCACGTTGTGTATTCGCCAGTTTGGTCGTGGTAGTTTGCTTGTGCGGCCTTCATGCTCTCGGACTTCTGCAAATCGCCTTGGGGCAAGACCTTTCCGTTAAGTATTGGCGAGAAATAGACACACGAAACTACCAGAAAGAATAGCACGATGCCTACGTGAGTCAGGATTGATTTTGTCTTCGTTGTCATATGATGGTGTCTTTATTTTGCTGTGTCGGGTTGTCCTTTTACTGTCGGGTACTCAACGCGAACGTGATAGATATTGGCCATTTTCTCAGCCAACAGTTCTCTGATTCGTGTGATATCCCCGAATGTGATATTGCAATAGTTTAGCTGCTTGTCGCTTATCTTTGAGTCAATAATATTGTTGACCATCTTTTGGATGTTCTCGCGAGTAGGTTCTTTTAGGCTATGGGTGGCAGCTTCGACGCTATCCACCAGCATGACTACGGCTGTCTCTCGTGAGAAAGGAGCTGGTCCGGCATACTGGAATACAGTCGGGTCGGGAGTCATTCCCGGGTGGCTGTTAAGCCACATCGTATAGAAGTATCCGGTTCGTGTGGTTCCGTGGTGTGTGCGGATGAAATCGGTCACTTCGTTGGGAAGACGATACTGTTTTGCCAGTTCTATACCATCGCGCACGTGTTGGGTGATGATTTGTGCGCTCTCCTCGTAGTCGAGTTTGTTGTGAGGATTGAGTCCTGTGTTTTGGTTTTCGGTAAAGTATAGAGGCGCCTTGATCTTACCTATATCATGATAGAGCGCGCCGACACGAGCCAAGAGGGCATTGCCGCCAATTTCGTTGATGACATCTTCGCTAATATTGGCCACTTGCATGCAATGTTGGAATGTTCCGGGAGCACGACGGGAAAGTTCGCGTAAGGCAGGTGTGTTGGTTGATGAAATCTCCAGCAAGGTCAGGGCTGTGGTCATCCCAAAAACCTTTTCGAAGATGTAGATGAGAGGATAAGAAAGTAGAGTGAGTAGTGCGTTGAAGAAGAATATCAAGTAGCGCTGGATGTCAAGTCCGTGAAGATTGGTGTCCTGCGAGAGCATACCTGCGGTATATATGACCGAGTAGGTGACAAATATAGCGATTGAGACAATGAAGAAGTTGCTTCGTCTCTCAAACCCTTTAACTGTTACGATACTCATCATTCCGGTAACGAGCTGGTAGAAGATAAACTCAAAGCTATTGGGTACCAGGTTTCCGAGAATGATTACCGTTGTCAGCTCGATGTATAAAGCCACCCTCATGTCGAAGAATACGCGCATCAAGATGGGAATCATGCAGACCGGGGCAAGCAGAACCAAGTCGGGGTTGATGCGTTCGATGAGCGCCACAAAACCAGCCATCATCAGGATGGAGAACAGGACGAAAGTAATCTTCCTGTCGTCGTCGAGGATGTGGTGCTTCACAATCTTGAGGAACATGTACAAGGCCACGAAAGCGATGATACAAAGTAGGAACTGGCCGATATAATGGTTTGTGGCATTGTAGTGAGACGCAAAACGTGTGTTGTTCTCATTCTCGAGAGAAGCCAGTATCTGTCCTTTCTCTTCGCTGATATATTCTCCCTTTGCTACAATCAGCTCGCCCATCTGCACCATGCGGCTGTCGTATTTTATCTGGCTCAGACGTGAATCCAGTTCAAGTTGGGTTCGTATCGGGTCGTAGCATATCGAGGGAACCAATATCTCTCTTCTAAGCAGCTCGGCTCGGCTTTCAATATCGGCGTCGTTGTGTGTTCCCCAGCCATAACGCACAACATACTCCTCTACCCTATTGGGCGTAATATAATCGGAACCGATGTGTTCGGCCCCAACTGTTCCGGAGAGGACTACGATCGTGTGGTTTGCAAAATCATTCACATCTGCGGGTTGCTCGATGTAGCCGATGCGATAGATGGCGTCCAGAACATAGCGTGCCTGCTTCTTTTCTTGCCAACCGAGTGTGCTGTTGTCCAGTCGCTTGGATGCATTGGAGTGGGCGGACGAGTCGATAGAATAGAACAATAAAGACTGTTGACGGATATTTTGTTCTTCCTGCTCCACCTCGTTTTCGCTTTTTTGCACGGCAAAATCGTAGGGGGCATAGAGATCGTCGTCGTTCCAGAAGCTTCCTACCGAATAATTGTAATGTGTGGCCCGATCTGTGTGGGGAAACATCAGTAGGATAAGTACCGATGTAACCACCATTGCCACAATCTTATATATTAACGACAGGTGTGTTATTATGTTATTGAACAGTTTTTTCATGGATGCTATTTGAAACTGCAAAGATACATAAAAATATTTAAATATAAAAAAATAAGCGCTACTATAGGATTTGTTATAGCGCAGATTGGGGTTTGTCGAAGGACAATCAGAGGTATTGCTCTGATTCCTCGGCGGCTTCCTGTATGTTGTCCTCTTCGATCTGGTACGGCCCTTTGTAGGAATCTATAATCAGGCTGTTTATTCTGTATGACAGCGCTTTGAGAGTCTGTTCTCTTTGCTCTTTGCCTTTCAGCCAACATTCCCAAACGACGAGAACCGTCCATCCCATCTGCTTGAGCCGATAGTAGTTCATGGCGTCGCGTTGGCGGTTTCGGGCTATTTTGGCCGTCCAGAAATCGGTTCTGGTCTTTGGGATTTTGCAGCAAGTGCTGCTGATAATGTCTTCGGGTTCGCCCGATGGGGACGAGACGTCGTGTCCGTGCCAAAAGCACCCGTTAATAAAGATAGCAATCTTATATTTCCTTATTACGATGTCGGGGCTTCCGGGTAATCCTTTCACATACAACCGATAACGAAAGCCGTCTTTCCACAACCATTTGCGCACCAAGACTTCGGGCTTGGTGTTCTTGGCACGAATGTGCGACATGCATTTGTGCCGTTGCTTGGGTGTAAGTTTGTCGGTCATAATCAGTTGTTTATACTGTCTTAAGGATGGGGATCAACTCGAGATCGGCGGGAAGCCATTCGATTGTCTCCAGTTCGTCTGCCGAGAGCCATAGGGCTGATAGATGTTCTTTTAGGCACAAATCCCCAGAAACCACCTTGCAAAGATAACAACGCATCGAAAGGTGGAATGTTGGATAATCCCATTCTATGGTGTGGATCAGTTTGCCGACTTCGACCTCAGAGTCCAGCTCTTCTCTTATTTCTCTCACCAAAGCATCTTCGGGAGTCTCGCCTTCTTCTATCTTGCCTCCAGGAAATTCCCAATAGCCTTTGAACTCCCCATAGCCTCGTTGGGTGCAGAAGAAACGCCCATTCTTGTCCTGGATAACTGCTGCTACTACATTCTTTGTGATCATCGGTTGTTGGGGTTTTGGATCGTTCTTTGTTCAGTCTTGTTGGTTTGTAACTTCGGTCTAGACGGCTAGTACTGTCGTGAAATCGCGAGAGTGATGCGACAATAGTGCGACATTAGTGCGACGCTTAGAAGTATCTTTATGCATCAAAGACTCTGTTGTGTTTTTTAGTCGCATGAAAGAAAAAGCTCCAGAAGGATTTTCTGAAGCTTTTGTGACTCCTGCAGGACTCAAACCTGCAACCTTTTGATCCGTAGTCAAATGCTCTATTCAGTTGAGCTAAGGAGCCATCGTGTAAGACTCTATCTCTTTGTCTTTCGGGTTGCAAAAGTACACATATTTTTCAAACTGACAAAATTTATTTTTATCCAGCTTTCTTCCTTTTCTCTTAACTCTCTTATTTATTGCGTTTTGCAAGAAGAAAAATTTTTCTATTTTTCTTTTAAAAACTCGATAAATTCTGATAATTTTTAAAGAAAAAGAGCTTATTTTTGCGAAAAATGATAAACTTCTTTGTATAAAACGTTCACAACCTCTGCAAACTCCTCATCATCAAGCTCATACTTAGAAAGAATGAGCATCGGAACGGCCAATTCGTTCTTATAGTAGGACGGTTGCGTATAAGGAAGAGGGTTCTGTTCGAAGCCTAAGTCGGAGTAGAACTCCAGGCGATGCTCAGCTTGTTCGGTATTAGGAAGTTCGATTTCCAGAACGACCTGGTCGGGATACTGGTTCATGAATTCCAGAATGCAGGCTTTCCCAAAGCCGAGGTTGCGATATTCCTCATCGATGGCGAAATGTTCGATGTATGCAAATTCTTCAAAGGTCCAGAAAGTGAGAATGCCCACAGGCTCGTCGTCGTTGATAGTGGCCACGAGGAAATGGAAATTAGACTGCTCGCGGTCACGCACGGCCGCGAATGGAGGACGCTCTTCTTCGGGGAATGCCGATTCGAAGAGGTCCTTGGCAAAATGGGAGTGTCCGGATTCGGACAGTTCGGTAAATTGTATCATTTGTGTTAATATTTTTCTTTGTTTATATTCTATATTATTTATATGTTCAATCGTCGAAGAATCCAAAGCCCGTGATGTCGAACTTCAACGAAAAGAGATGTTGGGCTGCTAGGGTTGAATATCTGTCGAGGTTAATCCTGTTATAGTAAAACGTGTAGCCTACCGAAGCCGCACTTCCGTTGGGTAGGGAAAATCCCCAGCAGATGTTGGCAAAGGCTCCGTAGCCCAAGCCGCCTTGGTTGATATATTCGTAGGCGGCGCTATAGGCCGATGGCGATTCTCCGTTCCACACATCAAGGATGCTATAGGTTCCGCCAGCAATGCGGATGTCGTTGCTGATCACCTTGGTGTTGTTGAGGCTCCCCCCCATCTCCAGCCCGATGAATTTGCCGGAAGGGAGATAGAAGCGCTTGGCTATTCCCAGATCAATATTGACGCGGGTTTCTTCTCCGGCAATATCGCAGGTGACATAACGTTTGCCCGATATGATCCCGGTATTGTTGTCTCGACTGAGGTTGAAGGCTCCTACGGTATTCAGCTTGGCGTAATCGAAATGCATCAGCCATGCCCAACCGCCGTTGTATTCGTATCTGAATCCCATACCCAGCTGGAAGGCGATTTTGTATTGCATATCGCCATATTCCACAACGTTGAGCTGGCTATAGTTGCCGACGGCGTCGGTTATCAGTCCTTGGTTCTTCAGATTCTGCCATATTTCTTGTCCATAAGCCTGGCTGTGAAGGATTCGGTTGATGGTGTTGGCGTTTTGTGGGACTCCGTTATAGAAGTTGGCCGTGCTGTTGTTTGCTCGAAGAACGCCGGCGTCGAGGGAAAAAGAAAGACCGGACCCCGTTTGGGCCGACAACGTTCCGATTGGGGAACCAATAAATATGAATAATATATATAATAAGACTAAGTGTGACTTGCAACAACTAGGTCCGCCGTCGTCTGCCGCCGGTCCAGCACCATCACTACTTCGGTCTCTATCTTTATCGTTCATTATTATTCAATATATTAATCCTCTATTACAAGAGGTCTTTGCGGTTTTTCAATATGTTAACTAACAGGTCTCTCGTGCGGAAGAGCTGTGCCTTGACTGTTCCGAGAGGCATATTTAGGCGTTCGGCAATCTCTTCGTACGACAGTTCTTCGAAGAAACGCAACTCCACCATCCTGCGGTAGCGTGGCTTCAGCTGGCTGACGATCTCTCTCAATATCTGTCGACGTTGCTCTGTGATGAAAGCCTCTTCGGGATTTCCTATATCAGAAGGCAACTGCACGGTATAACTTTGTTCGCCTTCGGGGTTCACAGTCGTGATCTCGTCGAGCGAAACGGTCTGCATGCGTTTCTTCCTTATGTGGTCGATACAATGGTTGGCCGCGATAGAGAAGAGCCAGGTGCAGAATGAGTTGGAAGGCACATAACGATCCAACGAGTTGAAAGCTTTGCTGAAGGCCTCGATAGTAAGGTCGTCAGCCTCGCTAGGATTGTTGGTCATCTTCAACAGCATCAGATAGATAGGCTCGCGATACATATGCATTAGTGCTGCAAATGCACGCTCGTCGCCAAAATCCTTCGCGCGGCAAACCAATTGGTAGTCGGCGGGAAGATTCTCGGCTGATGCGTTATTGGGGACAACTTCCATGTGCTTATCTTATTCTCTTTTTTATACTAATTAACGAAGAAATATAAAAAATAGTATTTGAAACTAAAAAATAAATTTCATAAAATGGGGCAAAAAAGTGGACCGAGGGCACCGAAAAGCGCTTGGATAGGCGCGAGAAGGCAATTATCTGCCACGTAAATTTTATCAGCAAAGATGCTCCCAAGGCGATGTTCCAATACAGAGAAGTGTAGTTGTTCATCCACAAAAGCACCAACGACACATAGAACATAAGGGCAAAAACTCCATGCATCGAAAGGGTTGCTTTTTCTTTGAAAGAGTAGTATTTCTTTGTTGCAAAACGCTCCTTTCTCATCTGGCGCCATTGCTTCGGGGTCTGGGGAGCCTGCATCTCCGTAAAAGATGAAGGTTCAAGCACTAGGCTGGTATTTGACTTGTCTGCATTCTGGTTCACAAACATATCGTCGGCACCATAGGGTTCGGTATAGTGACTGATAAAAGCACCCTTGTCGAAGAAAAAGTCGCGACGATACGAGAGGTTCTTCCCCACTCCGGTATAAGGGTGCCCCATTATCGTCATGCTGATCATAGAAGCTGCCGAACAGAGGTTCTCGTACTGCACCATGCTGTTAAGCAGGCCTTTCTCTTTTTTCACGCCATTGTATCCTAAGACGATCTTGGTCCCGGGAATATAGCCGGCCATCATGCTTCTTATCCATCTGAAATCGGGATCTTTGGGAACGCTATCCGGGTCGGTCAGAAGGATAACGTCTCCCTTGGCAGACTTGATGCCGATAGAGAGTGGGTATTTCTTGCCTTGGTGCATGTTAACATCACTCGGGAAGTTGACAATCTTCAAGTGGGGGTAATTCTCCTTGCATAAGCGAAGGATGAACTGGGTCTCGCTTGGCTTGTCGGTCTCGTCGTTAACACCACGGGAGAGGTAGTCAACCACCACAACCTCGAAGTTAGGATAGTCCTGCTCGAGCAGGTAGACGAGGTTTTCGCGAAGGAAATTCTCGTCGTTATGGGCAACCAAAACGACAGACACAAAGGGCAAATCTCTGTCCGAAAGCTGGTCGCTTTTGGGTACTTTTGCGTTTTTATATATGGCTACACGAAGATAAACCAGGCCATAATACAGCATTAAAAACAATGCGGATACGGCTAATATTATCAACAAAATCAATGTATATGTGTCGATTAGGAGGCTAGAGAAATCCATCATCAAGAGTTTTTGACTTTGCAAAAATAAGTAATATTTCCTAAAAAAAGCGTATCTTTGCACCGAATTTACTAACTAGTTATTAACAATGCATTTCGACCTCCTCACTACCGATTCCAAATCACAAGCCCGTGCTGGCGTCCTTCATACAGATCATGGCGACATTCCTACCCCTATATTCATGCCCGTTGGTACCGTAGGAAGCGTGAAAGCCGTTCATATGCACGAACTCAAAGAAGACATCCAAGCCAAGATCATCTTGGGCAATACCTATCACCTTTATCTTCGTCCCGGATTGGAAATTCTTCGTACAGCAGGTGGATTGCATAAATTCAATGGATGGGATCGCCCCATTCTTACCGATAGCGGCGGATTCCAGGTCTTTTCTCTTGCCGACAGCCGAAAGATAACCGAGGAGGGTTGCAAATTCCAAAGTCACATAGATGGAAGCCGGCATTTGTTCACCCCTGAGAATGTGATGGATACAGAACGTGTCATCGGCGCGGATATCATGATGGCTTTTGATGAATGTGCACCTGGAGATAGCGATTTCCGTTATGCTAAGAAATCCATGGAGTTAACCCATCGTTGGCAGGATCGTTGTTGGAAACGATTCAACGAGACAGAACCTCTTTATGGATACAACCAGGCTCTCTTCCCTATCGTGCAAGGGTGTAAGTATGCTGAATTGCGCAAGATCAGCGCCGAATATACGGCAGAGAAAGATGCTGTCGGCTATGCTATCGGAGGTCTTGCTGTTGGCGAACCCACAGAGGTGATGTATGAGATGGTTGAGGTTGTGAATGCAATACTTCCGACTTCAAAACCTCGTTATCTGATGGGTGTTGGAACTCCCGCTAATATCTTGGAGAATATAGAACGTGGCGTTGATATGTTCGACTGTGTGATGCCTACTCGCAATGGTCGTAACGGCATGCTTTTTACGGACCATGGTACCATCAACATCAAGAACAAGAAATGGGAGCGTTGTTTCGAGCCTATCACCATAGGAGGCAAACAGATGGAAGATGGATATACTTATGCCTATCTTCATCATCTCATCAAAGCCGAAGAGTTGCTCGGACTTCAGATAGCCAGCATCCACAACCTCCAGTTCTATCTGTGGCTTGTAACCACAGCCAGAGAGCATATCATTGCCGGCGATTATACCGAATGGAAATCCGGCATTATGCCTACTTTGATGACGAGGGTATAGTCAGATTCAGATCTGCAGTTTCTCCTATCTTAACAAAGTGCGCAATAGTTTGCTATATATTGTTTTGTATGGCTGATAGCGCATTGGGGTGTCAATAAGTTGCGACTTTTTCAGAATGCTCTTCTCGTGGCTGAAAGTGAGGAAGGTGCGCTTGCCATGATAAGAGCCCATACCGCTCTCTCCCACTCCACCAAATCCCATAGTGTCTGTACATATATGGTTGATAGTGTCGTTGATGCATCCTCCTCCAAAAGATATGTATCTCATAAATGTACGTTCTACTTTCTTGTCGTTAGTAAAAACATAGCAAGCCAGAGGTTTTGCTCGCTTCGTGACAAACTGCTCAACTTCCTCAATCTTGTTGAAAGTCATTACGGGCAAGATAGGTCCGAAGATCTCTTCTTGCATCACGGGATCTTCTGCGGAGACGTTGTCTAATATTGTGGGCTCAATCTGTTGCGTCGCTTCATTGGTGCGGCCGCCGAAGATCACCTTGTTGGGGTTGATAAGTCGGCTTACCCGATCAAAATGCTTTTTGTTGACAATCTTTCCATAGTCGGGATTATTGTCTATGGGATTGTCGCCGAACATCTCTTTGATGCAATTCTTGTAGTGGTTTAAGAATTCATCCTTAACACATTCTTCCACAAAAAGATAATCGGGAGCGATACAGGTCTGTCCGACGTTGACATGCTTTCCAAAACAGATACGTTTGGCGGCTAATTTCAGGTTGGCCGTATGGTCAACAATACAGGGACTTTTTCCGCCCAGTTCAAGGGTTGTAGGGCAAAGATGACGGGATGCTTTCTCCATCACCAGCTTGCCTACCTTCACGCTACCTGTGAAAAAGATGTAATCGAATTTCTGGTCCAGAAGCGCCGCGTTTTCCTCTCTACCTCCCGTCACAACCGATACATAGTCCTTAGGGAATGTTTCCTCAATCAGCCTCTTTAGCATCTGCGTGGTGTGGGGAGAATAGTTTGACGGTTTGAGGATCACGGTATTACCTGCTGCTACGGCACCAATCAGAGGTTGGAGACTGAGGAGAAATGGGTAGTTCCAAGGTGACATGATCAGAACTGTGCCATAAGGCTCGGGGATTATCCGACTTACCGAAGGGAAGTTTCCGATATGGGTGCGAACACGTCTGGCTCGTGACCAACGGCGGATATGTCTGATTGTAAGTCGGATATCAGATAGAACCAACCCAACCTCGCACATATATGCCTCGTAAGCCGATTTGCCTATATCCTGCTTTAATGCAGCGTTGATATCGTCTTGATATTTAGATATGTTATCTCTCAGCCGCTTGAGTAAAGCCACACGATAGTCGATGTCAAAAGTCTTACGTGTAGCAAAAAAGCGTCGTTGACCTTCGATGGTTCGGGTGATCTCTTGTTCCGTCATGTTTAGAGGGTTATGGTTATTTGGAAATACAATCTGCAATCTAGGAGCGTCCTAGAAGACGAACTGCTCGAGCTTCATCTCTCCGCAGGCGTTGATTTGTGGAACAAGTCTGAGGAATGGTTCCGATGCAGAATGGGCATCAAGAGTCTCTTGGTTGGCCCAAGTCTCGCAAATCAAGAACACATCTTTGCGTGTGCCGCTCTCGAAGACATCATATGCGATGCAGCCTTCCTGCTTCTGGGATGCAGCCACAAGTTCTTTCGCGACATTAAGGGCTTCGTCGTATTTGCCGTCCTTAGCTTTGAAAAAGCAATTCAAACGAATCATAGTAAGCGTTTCTGTTTTATAGGAACCTCTCAAAATCAACTTCTTTAATCCGTTAGAGGTTACCTGATGGTATTATATTTATTGTGTTCGATAAGAAACAACTCCCCGCTTCTATGGTGATGCAGGGAGTTGTGTTGCGGATGCCGATTGTTAATCAATCATCGATTTGGCCACTTCCATAGCTTTGCCTAGACCTTCGATGTTCTTGCCACCTGCGGTAGCGCAAGCGGGCTGGCCGCCGCCGCCGCCTTGGATCTCTTTTCCTGCTGTGCGGACGATGTTGCCGGCATTCTTGCCTGCGTCGGTATGGTTCTTGCCGAGCACCACCATGAGTGCGGGCTTGTCGCCGAAAGTGGAGCCGAGCACGAGGGCAGCCTCAGGATGATCTTTGACAAGCTGGAGCATAGCGTCGCGGAGCAGGTTGAGGTCTCCTTCCATGCGTTCTACAACGATGGGGTTAGCAGCCACCTTGGCCTCGAACTCCTTGCGGGTGGCATTGGCCTGCTGCTGCTGGAACTTCTCTATCTGAGCCTTGAGGGAGGCGTTATCGTCGAGCACTTTCTGTACAGAACCGGTGAGGTCCTTAGTGCTCTTGAAGAGCTCTTTAAGAGCTTCGATCTGGTCCTCGCGATCGTTGGCCAGCTGTTCTGCAGCCTGTGCGGTAACGGCCTCGATACGGCGCATACCTGCTGCCACGGCACCTTCGCTTACAATTTTGAAGGAACCGATGTTGCCGGTGGCACTAACATGGGTACCTCCGCAGAACTCAACGCTTTCTGCATATTTGACTACGCGGACGAACTCACCGTATTTCTCACCGAAGAGAGCCATAGCTCCAAGTTTCTGCGCTTCTGCGATAGGCATGGCACGATGCTCTTCAAGGGCGATATTGCGACGGATGTCGATGTTGACAAGGCGTTCAACCTCACGGATCTCTTCCTTGCTCATCTTCGAGAAGTGCGAGAAGTCGAATCGGAGACGCTGGTCGTCGACGCTGGAACCTTTCTGTTCTACATGGGTGCCCAACACGCTACGCAAAGCCTTGTGGAGGAGGTGGGTTGCGGAGTGGTTGTTTTCGGTAGCACGGCGCTTGGCCTCGTCGACCTGGGCGACAAAGGTGGCGCTAAGGTCGGTAGGCAGCTTGGATACGAGATGGATGATGAGGTTGTTCTCTTTCTTGGTGTCGAAGATAGCCACACTTTCGCCATTGGCGGTAATGGTACCTTTATCGCCAGCCTGACCACCACCTTCGCCATAGAAGGGAGTCTGGTCGAAAACAAGCTGGAAGAACTCTTTGTCTTTGGTCTTCACTTTGCGGTAACGCACGATCTCCACATCGGCGGAGAGGGTGTCGTAGCCTACGAATTTCTCTTCAACCTCGGGATGAACGCTAACCCAATCGTCGCTCTCAATCTGAGCGGCTGCACGGCTACGGTTCTTCTGCTCCTGCAGACCTTTTTCAAAGCCTTCCATATCAACCTTCCAACCCTGCTCGGAAGCCATCAGCTGGGTGAGGTCGATGGGGAAACCATAGGTGTCAAAGAGTTCGAAAGCAAAGGCTCCATCGATGGTCTTGTCGGCTTTGGCGCCGGCGATATATTTCTCGAATTTGAGGATACCGTTGCTGAGGGTTTTGAGGAACGACTGCTCTTCTTCGAGGATGATGCGCTGGATGAGTTCCTGCTGTTTCTGCAGCTCGGTAAACTGATGTCCCATCTGAGCCACGAGAGTGGGAACGAGGGTGTTGATGAAAGGTTCCTTGAAATCGAGGAAGGTGTAGCCGTAGCGCACGGCACGGCGGAGGATGCGACGGATGACGTAGCCGGCCTTGGCGTTGCTGGGCAGCTGGCCGTCGGCTATAGAGAAGCTCACGGCACGGAGGTGGTCGGCGCAGACACGCATGGCGATGTCGGCTTTTTCGTCCTTGCCATAAGTCATGCCGGCTTTGCGTGCCAGTTCCTGGATGAGGGGCTGGAAGACGTCGGTATCATAGTTGCTCTTCACGCCTTGCATGACCATGCAGAGGCGCTCGAAACCCATACCGGTATCGATATGCTTGGCTTTGAGGGGCTCGAGATGGCCGTCGGCGAGGCGGTTGAACTGCATGAACACGAGGTTCCAGATTTCAATAACGAGGGGATTGTCCTTGTTCACCAGGTCTTTTCCGGGCGCTTTAGCCTTCTCGGCTTCGTCGCGAAGGTCGACATGGATCTCGGAGCAAGGACCGCAGGGGCCCTGGTCTCCCATCTCCCAGAAGTTGTCCTTCTTGGAGCCCATGAGGATGCGATCCTCGGCGATGTGGGCTTTCCAGAAATCGTAGGCTTCCTGGTCCATGGCAAGACCCTCTTTTTCGTCGCCGCCGAAGACGGTTACATAGAGGTTGTTCTTGTCAATCTTCATCACTTCGGTAAGGAACTCCCAGCCGTAGGCGATGGCTTCTTTCTTGAAATAGTCGCCGAAGCTCCAGTTGCCGAGCATCTCGAACATGGTGTGGTGGTAGGTGTCGTGACCAACCTCTTCGAGGTCGTTGTGCTTGCCGCTCACACGAAGACATTTCTGCGAGTCGGCTACGCGTGCATATTGTGCGGGGGCGTTGCCGAGGAAGATGTCCTTGAACTGGTTCATGCCGGCGTTGGTGAACATGAGGGTCGGGTCGTTCTTCACCACCATAGGGGCGGAGGGAACGATATGGTGCTGTTTGGATTCGAAGAATTGCAAGAAAGCCTTGCGGATATCGTTAGATGTCATATATTTGTATTTTTTTGTTTCTTGGATTAGATGTCCGGTTCCTCAGGGAACTTGTCAGTTCTTGAGTTTCCTGAGGGTTAGTCTAGATCGCGTTCGACGATGAGTATGGCGTTCTGGGGGACGACGAAATATTTCTCGCCTTCGTACTTCACCTCCACGGCGTTCTTCTGCATAAAAAGGGCGAAGTCGCCGGGCTTTACCTGCAACGGGAGGTAGCGCACTTCGTGGCGGTTGGCGTTCCAGTCCTCTCCGTCGTCGGAGGAAGGGATGGCATAGCCGGGGCCGCATTTGAGGATGTATCCGCTCTGGATGTCTTCGCGATCCTGATAGCCAGCAGGGAGATAGAGACCACTCTTGGTCTGGTGGGCTACATCAGAAGGCTGGATGAGCACGCGATCGCCGATTACGATTATTTTATCTATATTGGTTTTCATCAATAATAACAATTACAATAAGTTGCGCCAACGTGGCACAAAATATTCAAGATGCAAATATACGAATAAATATTAAATAGTTCGCGAGTGCGCGCGAATATTTATTAACAATCTCTTGTCAAAACCCTCTTTGCGACGGGTGGAAATAAGGCGGTAGCCATACACTAGCGCCTATCTAGCATCTCATTAGCGTCCTATTAGCGCCTATCTAGCGTCGCAATTTTGCCTGCTTGGTGCGACGCTAGTGCGACATTAGTGCGACGCTAGTGCCTGCCTAGGACGTCTCTAGATCGTGGCAATCCGGTCCAAAGCCTCCTTGAGTGTGGCTCTCGGACAGCCGAGATTGAGGCGGAAACGGCATTGCGTCATAGGATCGTCGGGGTCGGGAGAGAACATTGCTCCGTCGTTCAAGGCGACTTTGGCCTTGTTGATCAACAACGACTTGACCTCTTCGTGCTTCATCCCATAGGCTGAAAAATCGAGCCAAGCCAGATAGGAGGCCTCGGGAAGCATAGCCTCCACCTTGGGCAGCTTTTGTGCGATATATTCTTTTGCAAAATCAACATTGCCTTGCAGATAGTCGAGCATCCGCCTCAGCCATTCCTCGCCTTTGGAGAATGCGGCTTCGGCCCCGACGAAGGCGAAGATGTTGCCCAACGCCACTTCGTAGGTGTTGAGATAGCCGAAATAGCGATGGCGCAGATCCTGGTTAGGGATGTAGCAGATGGAGCTTCCCAGGCCGGCGATGTTGAAGGTCTTCGAAGGTGCCGTGAAGGTGATGGAGATCTCTGCTGCCGTCGCACTCACGATACTGAACGAGGTGTGGCGCAGAGGAGCGCCAGGAAGTGTGAGGTCGGCATGGATCTCGTCCGAAATCACAATCACGCCATTCCTGTGGCAGATGTCTGCGATATGGCTCAGCTCTTCCCTACTCCATACCGTCCCCACGGGATTGTGAGGGTTGGAGAGGATCATAAGCGAGCATTCCTTGGCCTTCTTCTCCAAGTCGTCGAAATCAATAGAAAATCTTCCGTCAACGACTTTCAATGCGCTGCAGACCAGCGTTCTATTACTACCTTGGGGCAAATGGACGAACGGAGGATAGACGGGAGTGGTGATGAGAATTCCGTCGCCAGCTTTTGTCAATGCCTGTATGGCAAACGAGATGCCGGCCACGATGCCCCGGACATAGTGGAGCTCGTTGCGTCCGGCGTTGATGCCGTAGTGGTTTCTGAGCCAGGCAACCATCGTGTCGAAATAGGCGTCGTGAGCTTTGGCATAGCCCAGCACCTCGTGGCAGCAACGCTCGCGGAGCGCTTCCATCACAAAGTCGGGCGAACGAAAATCCATGTCGGCCACCCACATAGGCAGCAGGTCGTCGCGACCGAAGTTTTCTGTCAAGGCGTCGTGCTTGACGCAGTTAGTGCCCTTACGCTCAATGATTTCGTCAAAATTGTATTGCATAGCCAGAAGGATAAATGAAAATGCAAAGATACAAAAAAATGCACGAAAAAACAAAGAAAAAAACGTCGCCAGCCATCATCTTCCTGAAGTGCAGCTGTTTGTTGCAGGCGAATAGCGCTTTGCTTTCAAAGGTTTCGGGAATCTTCAAAAAAAACAAAAGTCGCCTTTTTATAAATTAGCACGCGCGCAACACAATATTTTAAATATTCGTGCGTTATACTATTATCATGAAAACTCTAGCAGTCTGGATATCGCTCCTGTTCCTTGTGTCGGCACCCATGTGTAGCGCGCAGATCGCCTTCACGCCACAACGTCCCGACACCATCTTTGCCGATACGGTAAAGGTAGGCATCGCCCTAAGCGGAGGAGCCGCCAAGGGATTCGCCCATCTCGGCGTCCTCCAGGCCCTCGACGAAGCGGGTGTGCGCATCGACGTAGTGTCGGGCACATCGATGGGCGCTATCATGGGCATGTTCTATTGCGCCGGCTATTCGCCTCGCGAGATTTTGGCGATAGCCAAGAAAGAGCACATGGACGACCGAAAGACCATCCTGCGCAACAACCACAAGCGCGATGCCGGATATGCCGACTACCGTCATCTGCGTCGCGTCTTCTACAAATATGTTCCGCACAACTCCTTCGATTCGCTCAGCACCAAGTTCTACTGCTGTGCCGTCGATATCAACAACGCCTGCGCAAAGCACGTGGGCGAAGGCGGCTATCTAGCTCAGTATGTGACGGCTTCCGCGGCCTTTCCCGTCGTCTTCGCCCCCGTGGTGATCGAGGGCGTCACCTATGTTGACGGAGGCGTGATGGTGAACCTTCCCGTAGAGCCTCTGATATGGGAAGGATGCGACATCCGCATAGGAAGCTATTTCGACGACGAGTCTCATATCGACAAGTTCAACAACAGGAAAGAGATCTGGATGCGCTCCTTCTCGCTCCTCATTACCGCCAATACCGTCGACCGCGTGCTTTTCTGCACCCATCCCGTCAAGATTGACCCCCATGGATACTCGCAGATCGATTTCGAGCAGATCGACAACTGGTTCCAGTATGGCTACGAAGCCGGACAGAAACTCCTGGCCGACCACCCCGAACTGCGCCAGCATACCCGCCTGCTGAAGAACCCCATAATCGACCACAAAGCGCCTTTGGACAAACTGCTCAGGCGGCTCGATTTCAACAGGAAATTAATTGACCGTTTCTCATTCCGCAAAAACAATCACAATGAAAAATAGATACCTCCTTCTGGCTCTGCTTCTGGTTCTGGGCCTCTCCAACCCCACCCTTGCACAAAAGAAAGCAAGGAAAAGCCGCGCAGCCCACACAGAACAGGTGGCCTCAGGCCAGGTGATGCCCACATGGGAGAGCATCAACCAACGGGGCTACCCCCAATGGTTCAGCGACGCCAAGCTGGGTATCTTCATTCATTGGGGCCTCTATTCCGTCCCCGCCTATGCCAGCAAAGAGGGCTATGCCGAGTGGTTCTACCGCGGTCTGATGACCGGCCAGCACGACCGCAAGGAGGTGATGCAGCGCTATGCCGACACCAATGCGTCGCCTTTCGAACAGTATTCCGCTCTCAAAGACCATTGGCACGCAGAACTCTGGAATCCCGACCAATGGGCACAGCTCTTCAAAGATGCTGGCGCCCAGTATATACTGCTTGTCACCAAACACCACGACGGCTACTGCCTTTGGGACAACAAAACCACCTACGACGAGCGCGAGAACTGGAACTCGGTCCTTAGCGGTCCCAAACGCGACATCTGCGCCGAGCTCTCCGAGGCCGTGCGAGCCAAAGGCATCCGTTTCGGCGCCTACTACTCGCTTCCCGAATGGACCAACCGCCGCCACATCTGGATGGAACACCCCGACGACAGCATAGCCGACTATGTCGACAACCACATGATCCCCCAGCTCAAGGATATGGTTACCCGCTACCGCCCCGAGGTGCTCTTTACCGATGGAGAGTGGAACAACAAAGCCTCCGACTTCCATGCTGCCGAGCTCATCAGCTGGTACTACAACACCATTGGTCCCGACGCCATCGTCAACAACCGATGGGGCTCTGGCGAACAGCACGGTTTCCGCACCCCCGAATATAGCGGAGGCATCACCACAACCGATCGTCCATGGGCCGAATGTCGCGGACTGGGACGCAGCTTCGGCTACAACCGTAACGAGTCTCTCGACAACTACCTCTCCAGCGACGAGCTCATACAGCATTTCGTCCAGCTCGTCTCCGCCGGCGGCGGCATGACCCTCAACGTAGGTCCTATGGCCGACGGCACTATCCCCATGCTGCAGCAGGAGCGCCTCCTCGACCTCGGCAATTGGCTGAAGACCAACGGCGAAGCGATCTATGGCACCCGCCCTTGGATTGATACCGTCTTTTCCAAAGTCAACAACAAGACACTCTACTCCGTAGTCCCCCGTTTTAACGCCATGCATGGCGTCAAGATCGAGCGCAAAGACGACGTCATCAACTTCGATTGGGTGCGCAACAGCCCCGACCGAGCTATCACCTACGACAATTTCTCCGCCATCTGGAACGGCACCATCATAGCCCCCGAAGACGGGAAGTACACCTTCCGACTCTCTGCCGACGACTCCGCCACCTTTTCTATCAACGACATCGACCAAGGAACCTCAACCACACTCATCACCTCCATCAAGGATACCCAGTATGTAGAGGTTTCCCTGCAGAAAGGACGTCGTTATCTGGCGTTCGTGAATTTCCACGAGCAGGATCTTGAGGCACGTTGTTCCCTGGAATGGAAACGAGCATCCGATGCCACTTTCGTGCCCGTGAAAGCCCTTGGCGGATGGGAAGCCAACTATTTCTGCAGCAAGCCCTATGTCTGCTTCACCACCAAAGGCAAGGACCTCTACGCTATCGTGCTCGGATGGAAGGGCGACTTCATGATCGGCTACGGCGGCGATGTCCCTTCCGATATGAGAGTCTCCATGCTCGGCTGCGACAAGTCCATCCGTTGGAGCTACGACAAAGATAACCAATTCGTCACCATCCATACCGACAACCTAGACTACTCCGACATCTCCCAGGGGCGTGCCGCCTGGGCGTTCAAACTAGAAGGCATACTCAGATAATGGCAGTAATAGAAATCAACTCTCTCGACCATCCGGGAGTAGAGGTCTTCGCCTCGCTCACCGAGACCCAGCTTCGCAACCGCCTGGAGCCAGAAAAAGGAATCTTCATCGCAGAAAGCCCCAAGGTGATCCGCATAGGTCTTCAGGCAGGATATACCCCTCTCTCGCTCCTCTGCGAACCCAAGCACATAGAAGGCGACGCAGCAGAAATCATAGCCCTCTGTCCCGATATACCCGTCTATACCGGCAGCCGCCAGCTGCTGGAGAAACTGACGGGCTACGAGCTCACCCGTGGCGTCCTCTGCGCCATGCGCCGTCCCAAGCCCCTCTCTCTTGAGGAGGTCTGTGCAGGAAAGAGACGAATAGTGGTCGTAGATGGTGTTGTCAACGCCACCAATACAGGAGCCATCTTCCGTGCCTCTGCCGCTCTGGGTATCGACGCCGTCCTGATTACCGACACCTCGTGCGACCCTTTGAACCGCCGTTGTGTGCGAGTCTCCATGGGTACCATCTTCCAGGTGCCCTGGTGTAAGGTGGGCAGCATCGGTCCTCGTCTCTATTCGCAGCTCCATGAGCTGGGGTTCAAGACCGCCGCTATGGCTTTGACCGACAACTCCGTGAGCATCGACGATGCGACGTTGATGCAAGAAGAGAAGCTGGCCATCGTTATGGGAGCCGAGGGCGACGGACTCCCCCACTCGGCCATAGATAATGCCGACTATGTGGTGAAGATCCCCATGCAGAATAACGTCGATTCGCTAAATGTGGCTGCTGCCGCAGCCGTAGCCTTCTGGCAGCTGAGGGCAAGATAAAAAGACGACAGGCAGAATACTCCAAAAACACAAGCGGCCTTCCCGTTAGGAAAGCCGCTTGCTTATTTTAATCCAATCGCTATGGTTAGTCAACCTTGATGGGCTGGATGTGTTCGTGGAGGTAGGCACGGAGGTTGTCGATGGAGATGCGCTCCTGCTTCATGGTGTCGCGTTCGCGGATGGTCACGCTATTGTCGGTAAGGGTGTCGTTATCCACGGTGATGCAATAGGGGGTTCCGATGGCATCCTGACGACGATAGCGGCGGCCAATGGCGTCCTTCTCGTCATACTGCATCATGAAGTCGTACTTGAGCATGTCCATGATCTCGCGAGCCTTCTCGGGCAGGCCGTCCTTCTTCACGAGAGGCAGGATGGCAGCCTTGTAGGGAGCCAGAACAGCAGGGAGGCTGAGCACGGTACGGGTGCTGCCGTCTTCGAGCACCTCATCCTTGAGGGCATGGCTGAATACAGCGAGGAACGTACGGTCGACGCCGATGGAGGTCTCGATGACGTAGGGGGTATAGTTCTCGTTGAGCTCGGCATCGAAATACTGGAGTTTCTTGCCGCTGAACTCGCTATGACGGGTGAGGTCGAAGTTGGTGCGGCTATGGATGCCTTCAAGCTCTTTGAAGCCGAAGGGGAACTTGAACTCGATGTCGGTGGCAGCATTGGCATAGTGTGCCAGCTTCTCGTGGTCGTGGTAGCGGTAGTTCTCTGCGGGGATGCCGAGGGCGAGATGCCAGCGCAGACGCTCCTCTTTCCAATGTTTGAACCATTCCAGCTCGGTTCCGGGACGTACGAAGAACTGCATCTCCATCTGCTCGAATTCGCGCATACGGAAGATGAACTGGCGGGCTACGATCTCGTTGCGGAATGCTTTTCCGATCTGGGCGATGCCGAAGGGGATCTTCATGCGGCCGCTCTTCTGCACGTTGAGGAAGTTGACGAAGATGCCCTGGGCCGTTTCGGGACGCAGGTAGATGGTGTCGCTGCCTTCGCTGACGCTACCCATCTGGGTGGCGAACATAAGGTTGAACTGACGCACCTCGGTCCAGTTGCGGGTGCCGCTGATGGGGCATGCAATCTCCAGGTCGATGATGAGCTGACGCAGACCTTCGAGGTCGTTGGCGTTGAGACACTCGGAGAAACGGTTGGTGATTTCGTCGATCTTGGCCTGGTTCTCCAGCACACGGGCGTTGGTGGCACGGAACTGAGCCTCGTCGAAAGCTTCGCCGAAGCGTTTCTTGGCTTTCTCGATCTCTTTGTTTATCTTCTCCTCGATCTTGGCGATATGATCCTCAATCAGCACGTCGGCACGATAGCGCTTCTTGCTGTCTTTGTTGTCGATGAGGGGGTCGTTGAAAGCATCCACGTGTCCGGAAGCCTTCCAGATCTTGGGGTGCATGAAGATGGCAGAGTCGATACCCACGATGTTCTCGTGATACTGTACCATCGATTTCCACCAGTATTGTTTGATATTGTTCTTCAGTTCGGTACCGAGCTGACCATAATCATACACGGCGCCGAGACCGTCATAAATCTCACTTGAAGGGAAGATAAAACCATACTCTTTGGCGTGGGACACCACTTTCTTGAAAGCATCTTCTTGGTTTGCCATAGCTCAAATATATTTTAGTTTCGCACGCTTGCGCATAAGGCGGCATTTCATCTAACTGCCTTATTTGCACGCGTACACGATATTATTAATTACAAAATCGGTCTTTATACAAACTGCAAAGATACGAAGATTTTGCGAATTGGCAAAAATAAAGTTCGCTTTAATTTTGCCAGTTTGTAGCACAGTCCGGTATCTTCGCCGAAGGCAAAGATACGAAAACAGAACGAAACTACAAAATAATTATTGCGAAGCAATCCGAAAAGAGCCTTGCTCGACCGACAAGCTTGCTTGTCAAGGCGATGAAGGGGATTTATACTCACCAATGAAATGGTCGTCCGTATAGTCATCAGGGGTATTGTTATCGTCCCATATTTGTAGTGTTTTATCGAGTCCATTGAAAACAAATATGGATCCATTTCAAACTCCCTCCCATCTGAATCTATCAACTTCATCGGATTCCACGCACAATAGGCATAAGGACTAATACCCGGATACTTATCCGCCACCGGGTCAACACTTATTCAACAGTAAGTAAATCAGTATCATAGTACCTCGCACCGAAGTAATGATAACCACTCTCAGAATCCTTCTCTTTGCCGGTGGAGGTAAACCGGAAAGCGGCACCTATTGAAGTAGCGATCAAAGTCGTTGGATTATATCTGTGTATTGCAAAGTTTTCCATTCAAAAGGTCGAGCTCAATTATTCTAAATAACCTTCTGTTTTAAGAGGGAGAGATGCATTGATTGCCACATTAAGGAATCGATGGTATGTATTTTCCTGAGATTTTTCTATCAAATGATTCCATCACATTATCGCCAGGATCCTCTATGGTCCGATATACAGGATTGCAATAGTCATGCACCAAAGCATCCAAAGCATCCGACAGAAAGAAGACTTCGTCTGGTATATCGTCCGCATAAAGATGAGCAAATATGTCAATATTTATTCTGTCGGATTTAACATGTAATGAGAAGAATGCATCTTCTATTATTACGTTGTCTGGCTGTTTTTTGAACGAGTTGAAGTCTGGAATGGAGTCTCCGAAGTCCAGTTGAGATACTGCAAATGAAATTAATTCTTGCTCGGTTTTGGTTGGAGTGAATTCATAAGTTCCTACCAACCGAACAGGGTTATACACATAGAATTTGCATAACGGTGGTGTAAGGACAAAATGGTATGTTGATTGACAACCATAGGTAACGGTAAAAAGCAACGTATCTATACTTGTGTTCCCGTCATAAAAAGCAAAGACATCCTTCCCCTCTCGAAATACATTCATGATAGAATCTCTCTCGTTCAGCAAAAAGAAAGGATTGCTATGCAAACTGTTATTGTAATAAAAAATATAGGCTGGTCTATAATACCCATCGGTTACACAGTAGTAGCCTCGGGGGGGGCACCGGGCCCTTGCATTGTGTAAGAAGCATAACCGATAAGAAAGATAAAACAAATGTCTGAGTTCTCATTTTTTTGTACCAATTATCACAATGTTTAAAATACAAGCCCTGTTTAGACATCCTTTCAATTGTCTCTTCTCGTTTTTTTGTTTTGTCAAAAAACTTTAACATGATAGGAATAGCATTATCTCTATACGAATGGTTGTAGCGCAAATCCTGCACCTCTTGCCACATATTTCTATTACCAGATTTTTTTTAGTTGTTCTTGTATTTCAAAGTCATTTATAGCTCCGTCATCAATAAAATCAGCGGCAAAGTTATATGCATGAAAATACATTTCGTGACAAAATGTCTGCAAATAACTAGCAATATTATCATCATCACTCGCCACCACAGGGTTGCAAAGTGCTATAGTCAACTTCATTCTACGTGTATTGCCGCTACCGGTCATTTCATATCCGGTTTCTCCGCTGGCCGAATATCCATTTTTTAATTCGCCAACTCTAAAACTAAGATCGATACCTTTATTGTGATATTTACCATCTTCAGTATAAGTATATCTCGCTATGGTCTGTCCTTTCTTTGCAAATCGGGCAAAAGCCTTCTGTCCGTAACTGGTTTTTGCAAAGAAAAGTAATGCTTTGCAGGCCAATTCGTATCCTTTCTTTGCGTTGCCATTCTGATCAAACATACCAGAAAAATCAATTTCTCTTCCATCAGAATCCACCAACTTCACCGGATTTAGTGCGCAATAGCTGTATGGACTCAAACCAAGATACTTATCCGCCATCGGGTCCACACTCAGCCACCCCGTCAGCAGCTCGCTGTCGTAATACCTTGCGCCGTAGTAATGGAATCCACTTTCGTGGTCCTTCTGTTTGGCGTTGAAACAAATTACGTTCGCTACGCTGGTCGAAGAGACGTTTGAGGTTGCTAGACAATATGTGGATGTGGATTGATTCACGATGCAAAAGTACGATTTTTTTAGACTCGTTGGGCTTAAACGACAATCGAATGCTTGAAGGATCATCTTTTTTCAGTACTGTACACCTTACCAGCTCCGTATCCGAAAGCTGCGCTGGAAACTTCTGAAACGATATTTCCAGTAATTCCTTTCTTGTGGGACAAATGCCAGTTCCCTATCTTTCATACTATTTCTAAGGTCTTTTACCATTTTGAAAGAGGTGAATAAAAGAATTAATGTATGGATCAAAATAAGAAATCTTATCACATTCCTTACATTTATGTAAGCGAGGTACGACGTCCAACACCTCTACTGAACTGCAATTTGGACACTTCCACTCATATTTTCCACAAATACAACATTTATACACTTCTGCCTTATTAATTCTTTTTATCTTAATCAAGGCAAACAGATAAAGATTATACAGTGCGAAAAAAAAAGAGATTCCCTTGAACGAAACAATCGGTCCGGAATAATATCTGTTCTTTAGCACTTTTAATCTACAGATATGTCCATTTTTATTATTTTGCATATCGTGAGATAATTTGTACGTTTATACCAAAAATAATTGCAACATCAACACCAACTGATACTTCCCCATTTGTACCAAATTGTATGGGGCCAATAGTACCCGAATGAGACATCGGCTCTTTGTCTATACGTTCACCGACAGCATCATAAGAGCAATTGTATCCAAGATCAATTCCATAGACACTAACCCCCAATCCCCTATTCCCATGAATATTATAATCGTCAATCAGATATGTATAATGATCCCATTGTCTTATTCTGGAATACTCGGTCTTATGACTAAACAAATCCACGGAACTTAAATTTGCATTAAAACCAACGTGTTTTCCCATCGTTATTCCTGCCGACACTTGACCCCCAATAGAAAACGAAACGGAAATGCCAATTGTCCTTTGTTTTAAAGAATAAAGCCATAGTGATCGTTTGTTACTAATTGTTTCGTCCGGTCGATACGCCCAAACCCCATCTCGTTGACCATGGGTTTTATTATCCTTACCAACTCCATAGACAAGGAAAGAATAATCAGGTTTTTTTTCAGTCCCTCTATTAAATATTTCGCCCACTCTTTCTGACCCAAATCGTTTTGCTGCCTTTTTGTGAGCCTTCTGGGCTTCTTTTTCGGTATCAAAAAGTCCATCTACATCAATCCTTTTAACTGGGTTCCATCTACAATATGAAGAAAAACCAAGATACTTGTCCGCCATCGGGTCAGCACTCAGCCATCCCGCCAGCGCCTCGCTGTCACAATAGCGAGCTCCGAAGTAGTGATAGCCGCTCTCGGCGTCCTTCTCTTTTCCGGTGAAAGAGGAGTCAACAAAAGTGCTACTAAGAGTGGCATTGGGGGTGATTGGGTAATATGTGAGGTATGAGCGATTCACGATGCAAAGATACGATTTTTTTGTAATTTGTTGGAATTATGTCTTGATGAGTCAGTTTTTTCTGTAAAAGACTTTTTTTGAGGCATTCCCTTTTTTAGTGGTATTGCTTACATCATCTTTTAATCCCACAACCACCATACAAACGGCGTACCATGTATTTGGATTGTGAACAAAATTATGGAAACTATTAAACCTGAAAACCAAATATAAAGCGACTGCCACTGCACTTTTTTAGGACGATCGACTCTACCATAATAAGCAAAAAAGTAATAAGAACACTCAATGGCAAGATTGAATAGCAAAGATGGCTAGATACGTTCATAATAGTAGATTGGCCAAAAGCATTATCTGAATCAAAAGAAGGTATATACCCATAACATAGAAAAAAGAATGTAATGGACAGAGGAACAGAAATCAAGCAAAGCCCCGTTGTTGCAAAACAAAAATACATTAGTGTCCAATAAAAATGGACGAATTAATTAATTTAATCAAATAGTCCCTTAAAAAGGGGATAATCGAGCTCTTTGACATCGTTGAAATTAGTCTTATCGAACAGGTCACGCAAGCGTGCTTTGTCTGTCAATGAGATGCTGAGGATCTCATAGGTTGAGCGCTCCAATCTCATGTCGTGATGGACAATAGCCACGAGACAGTATGTGATAATAGCCACACTGATTTGTATGCGGACAGCATTCTCTGTTGTTCCCCAAAATCTCTTTATCTTAAGATGCTGTTTGAGCCATTTGAAGAACAGTTCCACCTTGCAAGCAACTGGTTCCAACAAGTGAATTGCTTCACATAGCGGTTTCCATCATACTTACGAACGTAGTTGTTAAACTGTGTTCTGTTCAAAAAGGCGGTAAGTTGAGCAAAAACGTATTTGTCTTGGTTCATATGCAGTCTTCTATTTGACTGCAAAATTACAAATTCAAATCCGTTTCATTTCAAAAATACGCTTAAAAGACTATATTTCAATTATTTCAAAGATCGATTAGCCAACTTTTATTGGACAGTAGTGACAAAAATATTTGATATATAAAAGGATTTTTTTCATAAACAATCAATTACTCAATACTCCGGATTTTTTAGTTCAACGATTTGATTATTAATGTTTTAATTAAGTATTTTTAAACTTTAAGAATTTGGCCAAGTGACTGAAAACGAGCATCTTTGTAAATGATTTCCTGTAAGCACAAAGACACCGCATTTTCGAGCCCTCTTCTTCCAGTATCAGTATGCCTGCTGATGGAACGCGAAGTTTACTGAACGAACCTTCAGAAAAACAGAAAGGCTTTATCGGCCATTCCCGGCATCAAAAAGGCATTTGTCAACTTTTTTATAGAAACGTTTTTCACTACATTCAGGTCGTTTCTGCTCTTGGCATTCGCCTACGTCACCTGGCCTCGGCAAAATCAAAACCGGTTTTGCTTCTGCTCTCGGCTTTGTGACTCCCGGTCTCATAGGCCAGCTTATGGACGCTCCTTTTAGAAACGCTGTTGCTATTCGTTTTATTGCCCCGAAAAGCAATTTTTTCTCAAATGGAAATTTCGGATTGCTTCGCAATAATTATTTTGTAGTTTCATTCGTTTTTTGTATCTTTACCTTCGGTGAAGATACCGGATTGTGCTACAAACTGGCAAAATAAAAGCAAGCTTTATTTTTGCCAATTCGCAAAATCTTCGTATCTTTGCAGTTTGTAGGATGAGGCTGCATTAGCATCCTTTGAATATGTAAATTGATAAAAATAAAGTATATATATTAAAATAGATGAAAACTTCATTCTTTAAAACTTGCCTCTTTATGGCGGCTATGATGGTCGCTGGGGCAAATGTGATGGCTCAGGTGTCGCATGGCGGCGAGCCTATGATGAACTACAAACCTACCGAAGGCGTTACCGTTCTTCCTACTATCGACAACAAGGTCTATCTCCAGCAGGATATGGACATGGTTCGCGGCTCCTCCCCTCTTCGTGTAGGCGTAATGCAGGATGTGAATCTCGACAGCAAGAAATGTGGCGAGACCATGGTGATGCGCGACGGAACAAGCGTGTGGAGACTAGCCATCGAGTCGCCCAACGCCACCTTCGTATGGCCTAGCTTCAGCACTTTCGAGCTCCCCGAAGGCGCTCGGCTTTTCGTATATACCCCCGACGGCGAGTTCGTCCTGGGTTCGTTCGACATGACCAACAAGCAGGACGACAACACCTTCTACACCCAGGCACTTCCTGGCAGCAAGATGGTGATCGAATACATCGAACCTGCCGAGGTTGCCGGACAGGGCCATCTGGTGATCGACCAGGTCTGCCATGGATACAAGGATATCTTCCGCCAGATTGTGGGCGAGCCTAAAGGCGCCCTGGGTAATGCCGAAGGCGACTGCCACATCAACGTGGTATGCGATGAGGGCGACGACTGGCGTCTGCAGATCCGCTCGGTTGTTGCCATCAACATCGTTGGCCGCCAGTACTCTTATATGTGCTCCGGTACCGTGATGAACAACACCAATCGCGACCGTACCCCCTATGTGCTCACAGCCCACCATTGCCAGGATATCAGCGACCTTCCCGTGAGACGCTTCACCACCTATTTCGGCTATCAGGCAACGGCCTGCGAGAGAACTACCGGCACCACCACCAAGAGTATTACCGGCGCTACTATGCTCGCCAAGAAGGACTACAGCCAAGGCTCCGACTTCCTCCTGCTCCTCCTGAAAGACACTATCCCCTTCTCCTACAAACCCTACTTTGCCGGTTGGGACCGCTCGAACGACAATCCTACCGCAGGCGTATGCATCCATCACCCCGGCGGCGACATCAAGAAGATCAGCTTCCCCAGAAGCGTAGCCAAAGGCTCGGGCTCCTATGCCAAGTTCCTGAAGGTGTATTGGTTCACAGGCTCCGACAACAAGGGCGTCACAGAACAAGGCTCGTCGGGATCGGCTTTATTCAACGCCGACAAGCGCGTCATCGGTCAGCTGTGGGCAGGCTCCAGCTCCTGCACTTTTATGAGCGGCAACGACTGGTATGGCCGTCTGTACAACTCGTGGTCGGGCTCTAACGACAGCACCCGCGTGAAGAACTATCTCGACCCTCTGGGAACCAACGTGCAGACTTTGAGCGGAATGGACTACAACCAAGACCCCAACGCCAGCATCGATATGGCATCGAACCAGTCGGTAAAGGTATACCCCAACCCCAGCAAAGGCATGGTCTATTTCGACATCCCCGAGACGGGCAAAGCAAACTACAAGGTCTATGACATGAGCGGCCGTTGCGTGAAGGAAGGCAATACCGTGCTCTCTACCACCACTCAGGCTGTGAACCTCAGCACCCTGGGCAACGGCATGTACACCCTGGTGCTCTACACTAGCGACAACAGTTACACCTCCTCTATCGTAATCAGCAAATAGCACACTATGAAACGTCTCGCATCACTCCTCCTTTTCGCTTTGGCGGCAGCCTCCCTCAACGCTCAAGTGAGCCAGGGCGGCAACCCGCTCTTCAACTATAGCAAGGCAGCCGTAGCGCCACAAGCCCTCCCGGCCGTGGACAACAGGATGCTCCTTGCCGAAGACGACATCGAAAGCGAAGAGGCCACCCCTACCCGTGTGGGCGTGATGCGCGACGTGGATATCGATCTTCTCTCCGTGGCAGAGAAGAGGGGCGAACGCAACGGGATGCGCATAGCCACCTATGCCATCCAGTCGCCCGGCGCTACCTCGATGGCCATATGCTTCGACCAGTTCGAAGTTCCCGAAGGGGCAATGCTTTTCTTCTATAACGTTGGTGGCGACTTCGTTATCGGCGGATTCAACAAGGACAGCCGCCAGCCCGACGGCTCCTTCTACACGCAGTCCATACCCGGCGACGTGGTGATTGTGGAATATCAGGAACCTATCGGAGCTGCGGCCCAGAGCAAGCTGCACATTAACCGAGTCCTGCATGGATACAAGGACATCCTCCCCTACTCGGAGGAGAAAGGGGCAGGCTCGTGCAACTACAACTTCGTGTGCGACTCTGCCGGATGGAGCAAGCAGGCCCACGCCGTCTGCAAGATGCTCACCTACACCACCTCGGGCGCTTTCCTCTGCACAGGCGCACTTATCAACAATACCGCCAACGACCACACCCCCTATGTGCTTACCGCCAACCATTGTACCGACGGCAAGGTTGTGACGGGATATATGTTCTATTTCAACTACATGTCGGCAACCTGCTCGGGCAATACCGCCATCACCTCAACACAGACGGTGGCCGGCGCCGAGAAACTGGCTAACAGAAACCACACCAGCGGCTCCGACTTCCTCCTGCTGCGACTGAACAAAGCCGTACCCGAAGAGTATGAACCCTATTTCGCCGGATGGCAGCGCCACGTTGACGGCCGTCCAACCAAGGGAAGAGCCATCCATCACCCCGCTGGCGACATCAAGAAGATCAGCACTCCCAACTCGGTAGCCCCCGGGTCGGGCACTTATGGCAGCTTCTACGAAGTCTATTGGGCCAAAGGTGTAGTGGAAGGAGGCTCGTCGGGATCGCCTCTCTTCAACGCCGAGAAGCAGATCATCGGTCAGCTCTATGGCGGACGAAGCAGCTGCGACAACCAGCAGCTTTCCGACTACTACGGACGACTGAATGTCTCGTGGGTGGGCGGCGGCTCTGCCTCAAACCGCCTTATGGACTGGCTCGACCCCATCAATAGCAACGTGATGTCGCTGCAAGGCATCAGCTGGAACGAGGGCGACTCGGTAGCTATCCCGCCCCAGACAAACCTCCTTCATGTTTATCCCAACCCCAGCAACGGTATGTTCCGTGTGGATGTGGAGGATATCGGGGAGGCGATCTATTATGTGTACGACATCCAGGGCCGTCTGGTGTATGAGGGCAAGACCATCTTCGCCACCACCACCCAGGCTATCAACCTGATGCATCTCCCCAAGGGCGCCTACTCCATAGATCTTAGCGTGGGCGATAAGAAATACGCTAATACATTGATTATAGAACATAAATAACTTCTCCAACCCCCGTTATTATCAAAGAAGAATTATCAATTAACAAAATAAAACACACAATATGGACTTAATGACTCAAATCCGCGCCAATGCCAAAGCCGCTAACAAGCGTATCGTATTGGCTGAAGGTACTGAAGAACGTACCCTCAAGGCTGCCGACATTATCCTCAACGAAGGTCTCGCTCAGCTTATCCTCCTCGGCAACGAAGTCGAAATCAAGAAGATGGCTGCCGAATTCGGCCTAAAGAATATCGACAAAGCTACTATCATCGACCCCGTAAACAACGACAAGAAAGAGTACTATGCACAGATGCTCTGCGAGATCCGTAAGAAGAAAGGTATGCAGATGGACGAGGCTATGCGCCTTGTTGAAGATCCTCTCTATCTGGCCACCCTTCTCATCAAGAACGGAGATGCTGATGGCGAAGTTGCTGGTGCCCGCAACGCTACCGGCGACGTGCTGCGTCCCGCTTTCCAGGTGGTGAAGACCCTCCCTGGTGTCAGCGTAGTAAGCGGCGCTTTCGTGATGATACTCAAAGATAAGACCTATGGCGACAATGGTGTATTTGTATTCGCCGACTGTGCGGCCACCCCCAACCCCTCAGCCGAAGAACTCGGCCAGATTGCTGTCGTCTCCGCTCAGACCGCTAAGTCCATCGCCGGCATCCAAGATCCTAAGGTAGCTATCCTCAGCTTCTCTACCAAGGGTAGCGCCAAGCACGAGATGGTCGACAAAGTTATCAAAGCCACCCGCGTTGCTCACGAGCTCGATCCTAACGTGAAGCTCGACGGCGAACTGCAAGCCGATGCCGCCATCGTTCCCAAGGTTGGTGCCAGCAAGGCTCCCGGTAGCGAGATCGCAGGTCAGGCAAACGTTCTGGTGTTCCCCACCCTCGAGACTGGCAACATCGCCTATAAGCTCGTTCAGCGTCTCGCTGGCGCCGAAGCTATCGGACCTATCATGCAGGGTATGGCAGCTCCTATCAACGACCTCAGCCGCGGTTGCTCCGTGGAAGATGTTGTGAACGTAGTTGCTATCACAGCCAACCAGGCTGCTGCCAAATAAGCATCGATTCAAACAATCCCTAAAGAGCATAGAGCCTCGCACTCTATGCTCTTTCTTTGTCTACACCACCCAAGAGGACAGCTTGTCTCTTATAAAGATAACATCCAACTAACACTCTCCTTCTGCTCAATAAAACAAAGAAGACGCACCACTTGATGCGCCTTCTTCTTTTGTATAGGAAGCTAAGGATTAGTTAGCCTGGATCTGCTGGAGACGGGTGTTAACTGCGGTAAACTCGTCGTTCATCTCGAGACGGAGGTAAACGGTCTTGAGGGCGTTGAGGCAGTTGAAGAGGTTGCCCTTTTGAGCAGCCTGCTCGCCAGCAGGACGGCCATCGATGTAGGATACAGCGCTAGTGAAATACTGTACAGACTGGCGGAAGAGGCCTTTAGCTTCGTCGTTGAGCTTGTCATAGAGACCGGTCTCATCGTTGGGGTCAACATTGTTTGCGGCATCGAGTTTGTCAACGGCGCGGTTGTAGAACATCTTACCCATGCTGAAGTTAGCGGCATACTGGTTCTTTTCAAGCTGGAGGGATTCTGCGTATTTTGCTTCAGCCTCTTCGTATTTGCCGGTAATCTCATAGATGGCAGCTACCTGACAGAGGAGCATGGATTTCTTAACGTTGTCGTCGCCAACTTTGTTCATGGCAGCCATGAAGCATTCGGTAACCTTCTCCATGTTGCCGGTCATGAGGTAACCCTGAGCCTTGAGCATGTCAGCTTCGTAGTTCTGGGGGAAGTTCTTGCCGAAAGAGGTAGCGGTCTTCATAGCTCTAACGGTATCTTTCTCCTCGCGATAGATGTTGAAGAGGGTCTCATAAACAGACTTTTTATCGGTCTTCTGGCTAACGAGGGTGTTGAAGTATTTCTTCACATTAGCGTTATCCTTGATGTTCATTGCGCTAAGACCAGCGAGATAGTAAGCGGCCTGTGCACTCTTCTTGTCGCCAGCAAGGTTGAAGATCTGGATAGCGGTGTCGCAGATACCCATTGCCTTAGCATAGTTCTTCTCGTCGTTGTAGGCGGGATAAGCCTGATCGAGATAAGCGTTGGCAATGTAGTTGAAGAAAGGAGTGATGTTGTTGGTGTATTCACCCTTGGTGTCGAACTGCTTCCAGTTGAGAGCAGAGAGGTATGCGGTACGATACCAGTCGGGAGCAACAGGACGGAGGGACTTGTTGGCATCCTTCTGGGTTACTTTCTTGTCGTGACCATTGAGAGCCATACCGATCTTGGTATAGATCATGGTGCGATAGTACCAAGCCTGAGCATCTTCCTTGGTCTGTTCGTGCTGAACAGCCTGGTCGATATAATCTTTTGCTTTTTTGTAGTAGCCTCTGTTCTGTGCCTCATAAGCACTACTGATGTTGAGAGACTGTGCACCTGCAGCGAAAGCCATGGCTGCGAGTACTACGGTTACGAATATCTTTTTCATTGTTATTGTGTGATTGTTTACTCTTTTAGTATTGCTATTTTATTTTTTCTTGCAATCGACGTGATGAATTGTAAGATAGGAGAAGGAAGCCGGGCTCCCCTCTCCTATTCTATATTATTCTTCAGTCTTCTCTTCGGTCTGAGCGTCCTCGGAGGGCTGGATGTTCTCGGGAGTAGCTCCTTCTACAGGATTTTCTGCTCCTTCGGCGCCCTCTTCTCCTTCGATTACCTCGGGCTCGTCGGGCTCGGCATCCACCTTAGTGATGGAGGCGATGGAGTCTTTCTTGCGGAGGTCGATAAGCTTGACACCCTGGGTGTTACGTCCCAGCACGCGAAGGTCGGCGATGCGCATACGGATGGTGATGCCGGAGTGGTTGATGATCATCAGGTCGTTGTCGTCGGTAACGTTCTCGATAGCAACGAGCGCGCCGGTCTTTTCTGTGATCTGGATGGTCTTCACACCCTTGCCGCCACGATGGGTAGTGCGGTATTCCTCGAGTTCGGAACGCTTACCGAAACCGTTCTCAGAAACAACCATGATGTTGTCGTTGGGGTTGTCGATGGCGAGCATGCCGATAACGTAGTCTTCCTCATTCTCGAGGGTTACACCCTTCACGCCGCTGGCGTTACGTCCCATTGCGCGGAACTCTTCTTCGGGGCAGCGGACAACCTTACCTGCGCGGGTAGCGATGAGGAGCTGGCTGTTGCCGTCGGTGAGTCGGGCTTCGAGGAGTTCGTCGTTGTCGCGGATGGAGACGGCGATGATACCATTGGTACGGGGATGAGAGTATGCGTCGAGGCTGGTCTTCTTGACAATACCGTTCTTGGTGCAGAGCACGATATAGTGGTTGTCGAGGTACTCGCGATCGCTGAGGTTCAGCACGTTGATATAAGCCTTAACCTTGTCGTCGGGTTCGATATTGATGAGGTTGAGGATAGCGCGGCCTTTGCTGTCCTTGCCGCCTTCGGGGATCTCGAAAGCACGTTTCCAATAGCACTTACCCTTTTCTGTAAAGAAGAGGATATAGTTGTGGTTGGTGGCCATGAAGATATGCTCTACGAAGTCTTCGCTTCTTACGGAGCTGCCCTTCGAGCCTACGCCGCCACGGGTCTGGGTGCGGTAGTTGCTGAGGAGGGTGCGCTTGACGTAACCCATGTGGGAGATGGTGATGACAACCTTGTCGTCGGGGATGGTGTCCTCGATACGGAAGTTGGCAGCATTGTACTCGATATGGGTGCGACGGTCGTCGCCATATTTGTCGCGTACAGCGATAAGTTCTTCTTTGATAACCTGCATAAGCACGTTGTGGTCTCCGAGGATCTCTTTGCAACGGGCGATGAAGGCGATCTTCTCGTCGTATTCGTCCTGCAGTTTCTGACGTTCCAAGCCGGTGAGCTGGCGGAGACGCATCTCGACGATAGCGGCGGCCTGGAGTTCGGTGAAGCCGAATTTGGAGATGAGGTCGTTCTTGGCGTCTTCGACGGTACGGGCGGCACGGATGGTGGCGATAACCTCGTCGATGATGTCGAGAGCTTTGAGGAAGCCCTGCAGGATATGGGCGCGTTTCTCAGCAGCTTCCATATCAAAGCGGGTGCGGCGGGTGACGACATCCTCTCTATGCTCGATGAATACCTGGATGAGGTCCTTGAGGTTGAGCTGTTTGGGGCGACCTTTCACCAGGGCGATATTGTTCACGGCGAAGGTGCTCTGGAGCTCGGAGAGCTGGAAAAGCTTATTGAGTATCACATTGGGAACGGCATCGTGGCGGAGATAATAAACCATGCGGATACCTTTCTTGTCGCTCTCGTCGCGGATGTCGGTAATGCCGTCGATCTTGCCTTCTTTAACCAGCTGGGCCTGATGTTTGTGCATCTCGGCTTTGTTGATGCCGTAGGGAACGCTGTGGGCGATGATGATGTTGCGACCGTTCTTGTCGGTCTCTATAGTGGTGTCGGCACGCACCACGATGCTGCCTCTACCGGTAGTGTAGGCGTCTCTTACGCCGTTGTAGCCATAGATAATGCCGCCGAGAGGGAAGTCGGGGGCTTTGATGTGTTGCATCAGACCGTCGACATCGATGTCGGGGTTTTCTATATAAGCGACACAGCCGTCCATTACCTCGCGGAGGTTGTGGGTGGGCATATTGGTGGCCATACCTACTGCGATACCGTTGGAGCCGTTGATCAGCAGGTTGGGTATCTTTGCAGGAAGCACGGAGGGCTCCATGTTGTCGTTGTCGTAGGTGGGAACCATATCGACGGTATTCTTGTCGATATCGGCCACCATTTCGTTGGAGATCTGTTTCAGACGAGCTTCGGTATAACGTTGAGCAGCAGGACTATCGCCATCGATGGAACCGAAGTTACCCTGACCGTCCACGAGCATATAGCGCATCGACCAAGGCTGGGCCATGCGGACCATTGCCAGGTAGATGGAAGAGTCGCCGTGGGGGTGGTACTTACCCATAACATCACCGACGATACGAGCCGACTTCTTGGTGGGGCTGTTGTAGGTGGTGCCGGTTTCATTCATGGAGAAGAGAATACGACGCTGTACGGGTTTCATTCCGTCACGAGCATCGGGGAGTGCGCGTGACACGATTACGGACATCGAATAGTCGATATAGGCCGACTTCATCACGTCCTCAATGTCTACTCGCTTGATTTTTTCGTTTTCAATTTCCATTATATATATATTATTCTATTATTATACAATCCATTAAGCCACAACAAGGGCTTTTTTATTATCTACAAAAGTACGAAATTTTTCCGAAATACAACACTTTTTTTATCAATAGTTATCAACAATTTTTCATACTTTTTTCAAGCTACTAAATATCATATATTTAGTGTAGCCGTTTTTTGTAGCCGGAAACCGCCTGCCGATCCCTCTCCCTCCATTTGTCTTCGACGGCCATCTCATACGCTCTAGCGTCGCTCTTTCCCTACCCTATTGCGACGTTGATGCGACGTTGGTGCGACGCTTATAACGTCAAAAGAGCCGTTTCCCCGTCGCCAATCGGGACAAACGGATGACGGACAATATTGGGTGTCACTCCGATATTGTCCGCCTTCAGAATCGCGAATACGAGGCCTCAGGAGCCTCCTCTTCGCCGTCTAGTGGGCTTCAAGCCAGTTCTTCCCCACTTCGATACCTACTTCCAGAGGAAGGGTGAGCGGAAGCGCTTCAAGCATCTCTTTCTCCACAATCGCTTTCACCTGCTCCAGCTCGGGCTTGTAGACATCAAAGACCAGTTCGTCGTGAACTTGCAGAATCATCTTCGACTGCAGATTCAGTTCTTTGAACTTCTGGAAGATTCTTATCATGGCAATCTTGATCATATCGGCGCTGGTGCCTTGGATGGGCATATTGACGGCGTTGCGCTCGGCGAAGGAACGCATATTGTTGCTGCGCGAATTGATGTCGGCCAGATATCTTCGGCGCCCTAGCAGCGTCTGGGCATAACCCATCTCGCGGGCTGTAGCGATGCTCTTGTCGATGAACTCTTTGATGGCAGGATACTGGAGGAAGTATTCGTCAATCAACGCCGCAGCCTCCTTGCGAGGGATGGCCAGCTGCTCGGAGAGACCGAAGGCGCTGATGCCGTACACGATGCCGAAGTTCACCGATTTGGCGTTGCGGCGTTGGTCCTTAGACACCTCTTCGATGGGAATCTTGTATATTTTTGCGGCCGTAGAGGCGTGAATGTCCTGCTTGCTGACAAACGCCTCGGTCATATGCTCGTCTTTCGCCAGAGAGGCGATAATGCGGAGCTCTACCTGCGAATAGTCGGCGGCAAGGATAGTATAGTCGTCGTTGCGAGGAACGAAGGCCTTGCGGATCTCCCTGCCTCGTTCGGTACGGATGGGGATGTTCTGCAGGTTGGGGTTGCTGCTGCTCAGGCGTCCGGTAGCGGTAACAGTCTGGTTGTAGATGGTATGCAGACGTCCCGTGACTGGGTTGATGAGCTTCGGGAAACTGTCGAGATAGGTGCCTATGAGCTTGGAGATAGACCGGTATTCGAGGATCATCTCCACGATAGGGTGCTTCTCCTTCATCTTCACCAACACATCCTCGGCGGTAGAATACTGTTTTGTGGCTGTCATAGGAGGCTTGGAGACAATCTTCAGCTTCTCATACAGCACCTCTCCCAGCTGCTTGGTCGAGCTGATGTTGAACTGGCAGCCTGCCTGCTCGTAGATAGCCTGCTCAAGCGCGTTCTTCTCTTCTGCAAGGCTGGAAGAGTATTGTCTCAACGCCTCGACGTCAATCCTCACACCCTCCTGCTCCATGCTGATAAGCACGTCGACCAGAGGCAGCTCTACGTTCTTGTAGAGGTTGCCCAGCTCGGCGTCGCTCAGCTCCGAAGCCATACGGGGGTAGAGCGTCCACAATGCCGACGCCTGAGTGGCAGCGTCGCCAGGTTCAAAGCCCAGCATAGCGTTGCATATGAAATCGAGACGATGGCGCATCTCGGCGTCAAGCAGATAATGAGCCAGCTGAACATCGAAGATCGTTCCTCCGATCTCGATACCGAGCTCCATGAGCATATATTTCAGGTTCTTCAGGTCGAAGCACAGCTTGGTGGTCTTCTCGTCCTCCAGCAAGGCCTTGAGTCGGTCCATGTCGATTTTGCCGATCTCGCCCACATAGACTTCGTCGGCAGAAGAGGCCAACGCCACCTGTGGTCCATCGATGATGATGGACACAGAGCATCCCTGCGGCATCTCTTCCAGCATAGTCACCTCTATCTTCGAGAAGGGTTCATGCTGCTCCACCACAGGGGCATCGAAGAGCGAGATCTGCTCCACGGGAACCTCCTGTTTCTTGGCCTTGGGCTTGGCGGGCGCCATCTTCGGCGCCGGAGCATCGGTGGCGACGACCACCTTGCTGGAGGTCATATATTGTGTGGCTATGTCGGGTTTGCTGACCGAGAGGTCGGTGAAGAATTTCTTGGCAAAGTTGCGGAACTCAAGCTGGTCGAAGAGCTCGCGGAGCGCCATGTAGTCGGGCTCCTTCAGTCTCAGCATCTCTTCGTCCAATGGGATGGGGGCGTCGAGGGCGATGGTTGCCAGCGTCTTGGAGAGGAGCGCGGTATCGGCATGGGTCTGCACCAGCACGCGCAGCTTCTCGTTCCTGATCTCGTCGGCGCAACGTATCATCTCCTCTATCGAGCCGAACTGCTCGATAAGCTGCTTGGCCTTCTTCTCTCCCACGCCGGGGATGCCAGGGATGTTGTCGATGCTGTCGCCCCAGAGTCCCAACAGGTCGATCACCTGTTTGGGACGCGAGACACCAAAGTGCTCGCAGACCTCCTTCTCGCCATAGATCTCGTCGCCTTTGCCCATGCGTCCGAAGCGGTAGAGGTGGGTCTTTTCGGTCACCAGCTGCGCAAAATCCTTGTCGGGAGTGATCATCAGCACTTCGTCGAACCCTCTTCCTTCGGCCCATACCGAAGCGGTGCCGATGATGTCGTCGGCCTCGTAGCCTTCCAGCGTAAGCACGGGGATCTTGAAGCATTCGAGCATCTTGTGGATGTAGGGCAGCGACGCCAAGATATCCTCGGGCGTGGGGTCGCGGTTGGCCTTATAGGGGTCATACATCTCGTGACGGAACGTGGGGGCATGCAGGTCGAAAGCCACGCCTACATGAGTGGGGTGCTGTTGACGCATCAGGTCGTAGAGGGTGGTGGTGAAGCCCAGGATAGCCGAGGTGTTCTGCCCCTTTGAGTTTATGCGGGGCGAGCGCATCAGAGCATAGTAGGCGCGATAGACGATGGCCATGCCATCAACCAGCATCAGTTTTTTCATTGAGTGGTTTTTGTTTGGTGGTGAGAGAGGACTTTATCACCGCGAACAGGCATCGTGCTGTGTTCTTGCCTTGTTCGCGGTGAAGGATATTGTGTCTTTATGTAGGTCAGTCTTTTATTTCAGAGGGTCTTTGGTAAGCTCGTCATACTCTTTGCGGTTCTGGTGGATCTTGCAGGCCAAGAAGACGGCAGCACGGAACGACTGCTCCGATGCTTTGTCCTTTCCTGCGATATCGTAGCCTGTGCCGTGAGCGGGAGAGGTGCGTACGATAGGAAGGCCGGCGGTGAAGTTCACGCCGTCGGTGAACGACATCAGCTTGAAGGGGATCAGGCCCTGGTCGTGGTAGAGAGCCAGCACGCCGTCGAATTTGCTGAACTCCGAGGAGCCGAAGAATCCGTCGCTGGGATAAGGGCCATAGGCCAGGATACCCTGTTCCATAGCCTCGTCGAGGGCGGGCTTCACCACGGTAGTGTCCTGGTCGCCGATAACGCCCTTGTCGCCGGCATGGGGGTCGACAGCCAGCACAGCGATCTTGGGCATGGGGATGCCGAAGTCGCGCTTGAGGGAGTCGTGCATGATATGGAGCTTCTTCAGGAGGTTCTCGCGGGTGATGGCGGCGGGCACATCCTTCAGAGCCAGATGGTTGGTCATGATGCCGATGCGAATCTTGTCGCACACCATCATCATCAGCGATTCGGCGCCAAACTGCTGGGAGAAGTACTCGGTGTGGCCAGGGAAGTCGAACTCGCCGCTCTGGATGTTCTTCTTGTTGATGGGTGCGGTGACGACCACATCCACCTCGCCTTTCTTGAGGTCTTCTACAGCGCGGTCGAGAGCCTGACGGGAGAGGTCGCCGGCAATCTCGGTGGATTTTCCGATGTCGATCTTCACCTCGTCGTTGGTGAGGTTGATCACGTTGAACTTACGGTCTTTGTGCTGGCCAGCTTCGAGGATGGCAGAGAAAGTCATCTCCTGATGCTGCTGGCCAAGAAGCTTCTTGTGGTACGACGCCACCTTGGTGGAGCCATAGAGGATAGGCGTGCAGTGTTCATACATGCGGCTATCGCTGAAGGTCTTGAGGATAACCTCATAGCCTACGCCGTTGATGTCGCCATGGGTGATGGCCAGTCGTATATTGTTGCTCTTCATGATGATTGGTTTCTTGAGGATTGAAAAGATATTTATGTAGTTTTTATTTCAGTCTTTCTGTTAATGATCTGCCGGATATGGGTCTACAGCACGTCGTAGGTCTGCAGGAATCCATAGAGAAGGCGGATGCCGAATCCGCTGGCGCCTACGCCATAGAAGCTCTCGCGTTTGGGGTAGTAGGCCACGCCGGCAATGTCGAGGTGGATATAGGGATGCTTGGCGAAATGGGCCAGGAACTTGCCAGCCGTGATGCATCCGGCCTGAGCGATGCCGCAGTTCTTGATGTCGGCCACCTCGCTCTTGATGAGCTCGTCATATTCCTTCCAGAAGGGGAACTCCACGATGCGTTCGTGCACCATGCCACCCACGATCTTCATCAGGTTGAAGGGGTTCTCGGCCTCCTGCTGCATGGCGGCGATACCATAGGTGCCTATCGCTCTCACGGCGGCGCCGGTGAGGGTGGCGGCGTCGATGATCACCTCGGGGTCGAACTGGTTCGAGTAGGCGATGGCGTCGGCCAGGATCAGGCGGCCTTCGGCGTCGGTGTTGATCACCTCCACGGTGGTGCCGTCATACATGGTCAGTATGTCGTCGGCGGCATAGGCGTTGCCACCGGGACGGTTGTCGGTCATAGGCAGGAAAGCCATCACCCACACGGGGAGTTTGTTGTCGGCGGCAGCCAGGATGGTGGCGGCCATGGTAGCCGAGCCGGCCATGTCGCTCTTCATCTCCTGCATATAGTCGTCGGGCTTGATGTTGAGTCCGCCGGTGTCATACATGATGCCTTTGCCCACCAAGGCCACAGGTCTTTTGTTGATGGCGCCTTTGGGCTTGTATTCCATCACTACAAAGCGGGCCTCGTCCACGCTGCCTTTGTTCACAGCCAGCAGGCCGCCCATCTTCATGCTCTCTATCTGTTTCTGTCCAAAGACGGTCACCTTCACGCCCGCCTTCTTGCCTTCGGCGGCGAGCAGGTCGGCGAACTTCTCGGCGTTGAGGGCCATCACAGGCTCGTTCACCCAGTCGCGACACTGGAGGATACGGCGCCACTGGTTCTGGTTGCGCTGCAGCTCTTCGGGGGTGACGAAGCGGTCGTCCACCATCATCTCGGCGATGCGGGGAGTGGCTTTGCTCTTGTATTTGTCAAAGGCATAGTCGGCCAGCACCACCCCTTCCATGAAGGCTATCATCTCTTCCGGGATGAGACCTTCGCCGGTGAGGGCGACGGTGCGGAGGGCTTCGCCGTTGGATTTCCATTCCTCGCGCAGCTGTTCCACGATCTTGTTGGCGGCACGGCGCAGCTTCTCGTGGCTCTCGCCGCTCTCGAGGTCGGCGTTGAAGTTCTGCACGAACACCTTGTGGCAGCCGCCGTCTTTCTGCAGATGGCTCAGCACCACGAGGCTTTCGGCGTCGTTCTTGCGACATTGCATGAGGTATGCAACTTCTTCTTTCTTAAAAGGAAGGACCTTGGCAGGCACCTCGTTGCCATAGAGGAAGATGGTGTTTCCGGCCACAGGCTCGGTGATATGAGTAAGGGTAATAGAGGTCATTTATCTTGTTTTTTGAGTTTCTATATTACAATGCCAACGAGCTGATCAGCAGCAGGTAGTTGTTGTAGTTCTCGAGGCTGCATTTCTCGCACACGTCCTCGGGCACATGATATCCGCCATAGGGGCCGCCGAGGGTGAGCACATACATCGCCGGACATTTGCCCACGAAAGGCGCATGGTCGCTGTTGGGCGAGTTGGGGCGGGCTCTCAGCTCGGGAGCTATCTGCAGGGCGTCGTTGAGCACCTTCATGCGCTCGAAGAAAGGCTTGGTCTTCTCGTCGGTGGCGTTGAAGACCATCAGGCCGTTCTCGCCGCCGCAGAAGAGGTCGATGTTGATCAGCAGCTTCACCTTGCTGAGGTCTATCAGCGGATGCTCGGCAAAATAGGTCGACCCTTTCAGTCCGGCCTCTTCTCCGGTGAAGAAGAGGTATATCTGTGTGTAGTGGGGCTTCTCCTGGGTGGCCATGCGTGCCAGATCCATCAGCGCCGCCACACCGCTGGCGTTGTCGTGAGCGCCGGGGAAGCAGAGCGAGCCCACCTCCTTCACTTCGCCATCTGCCGTGCGCACCTTGTAGCCGTCGCCCATGGTGCCCAGATGGTCGTAGTGGGCGGTAAAGACAATCATCGAGTCAACCTCGCCGGGCACTATGGCACACACGTTGCGGCCGATATGGTTGGGGCGGAACTGGGTGGTCACACACACGCCCACCTCCTTCACCTTCTTGGGGAGCTTGGAAGCCACCACCTCTACGAAGGTGTAGCCGTGCTCCTGCTCGCAGCCCGAGAGCGACGCCGTGCTGAGCTTCTCCACGCCGAGCATGATGCCTCTCGAGCCGAAGGGGTTGCGGCGCTTCAGGCGGTTGAGCTCCTGGCGTATGCGTTTCTGCTCCTCCTGGTCTTTGGCTTTCATCGAGGTGGTGTTGATATAGACGAAGCAGTCGCTCAGCATACCCTCGTGCTTTGTCACAAACTGTTGCAGCTTCTTGCTGTCGAGGTAGGTCTCCAGAGGCAGGGTCACCACCTCCTGGCTGGCGTTGTGGATGCTTTTCGACCAAGGGGTGAAGCGGAAATCTTTTCCGTTCACGAGCTTCTGGCCATCCACCTCCATCCAGCAGGGTCCTTCCATGGTAAAGGTGCTGTAGGTGAACTCTTGGAAATAGTTCTCATACAGAGGGTCGACACCCGAGCGGCGCAGCTTGGTGCGGATGTAGCAGGCTGCTGCCGAGTCGGCACCATAGGAGGCTCCCCTACCCTTCATCTTGGGTGCGGAGAGTTCTTTTATTATCTGGCGGGCGAAAGCCGTATCCTGAGCCTGAGCGGCGGCAAAACCGCACACCATCGCCAGCATTATGTATATTTTATATATTTGTTTCATATTTAATTTAAACATATCCTGTTCATACACACGTCCTTCCGTGTCTTTCCGACATCGGAGAACGGTTATTTCTCAATGCAAAGATACGAAGATTTTGCGAATTGGCAAAAATAAAGTTCACTTTAATTTTGCCAGTTTGTAGCACAATCCAATATCTTCACCGAAGGTAAAGATACGAAAAGCGAATGAAACTACAAAATAATTATTGCGAAGCAATCCGAAAAGAGCCTTGCTCGACCGACAAGCTTGCTTGTCAAGGCGAGGAAGGGGATTGGGCGGCACAAAACAAAGTTTTGAATTATTTTGTAGTTTCTCCATGAGCGCCTCTATCGTCGTGACCGAACGGGAACAAAGATCCGAAAACCGAGCGAAATAGCAAAATTCTTTAGGGAACCATATGCATGTTGGCACAAACGAGAGACGCAACAGATTGTTAATGATAACGTTGTCTGTTCAATATCATCCCTGCCTTCCGTATTCCGTCATTGCGGGTTTGACCCGCAATGACGAGGTCTGCTATGAAAAAATGATGAATTGTCTCCGCAACAACAACTGCCAACAGGTACATAGTTAACCCGTTGGCGGAATTAATCTAGAGCATATTTGATATGACCAAGGGGTTTGTCCGAGAGATAATTGACATATTGTAATGTAGTGAAAGATGCGATCTTACTGACAATACTGAGAGATTCGGCTGTTAGCGACAAGGCGATAACTTCAAGGTCCGAAAACTTGGGCACGACACCTCTTCTGGGAACATTTCCGAGTTATCTTGCGGATGGCGTTTTCTCGCCTCGGAAGAGCCTGCAAGCAGTCT
>JAKSMR010000029.1 GCA_024400495.1 Bacteroidales bacterium | reverse complement strand
ATGAGATTTTGGCTATGATTTGCGACGCTAGAATGTCTCTCCAATGGCTCCCTAGGGCGACTTTGACGGCTGCCTGGAAGACGTCTCTGCCGGAGGGAAGAGAAACTTCACCTCGGGACGGTTGGGCTTCTCTTTGTTCAACGAGAGGGTCTTCACCTGATGCTGCCGCTCCACGAGCTTCTTCGGCTCCATCTCGTCGTGGGTAGGGAAGTCATGACAGAGAGCCTCCTCGAGATTTGGGAGTTGTCCCTTGTTTCCGCCGCTTTCTGCCACCAGGTTGGCCATAATTCCGCATGGTTCCTTCCGACTTTGGTCGGGATAGAGAAACTCGGTTTCTTTCAAATGAGCACCCAAAATGGGAAAAAGCATGGGTACGAGGGGCTGATTCATGTCTTTTGAGGTCTGTTTGAGGAGGATTTGGATGCATTCTGTGCCCTTTCCGAGGACAGGCATCTTAGGTGAGTGAGATTTCGTGATATCGTATTTCATTGTTATTGTGCTTTTTAGAAAAAAAATAGAACTGCTTTCTGGGTACAGTTACAGTTAATACAGTTTTTTTTGAAGGGTACAACCAGCACCTTTGGATTATATATCTTATTAATAATTAATTAGTTATATATAATATATAGGGGTGTATAGCATCCATTTTTTAACTGTATTACTGTATTACTGTATCCGGAGATTGTTTACTTACTTCTCTACAAGGCAGTTAGCCTTCTTGTGTTTGGTTACAGCCTTCTTTGCCAGTTGCAGTTCCTGGGAGAGGGTGGAGAAGCTCACGGGAGGCCTGTTTCCGTTGCTGAGATGCCATCCTAGGGAGGGGGCATCCCCCGGCTTTTGTGTTAGAAGCCCTCCTCTCTTCATCAGCATCCTTGTTGCAGGCTAGCGCCGCACCAAGGTCGCACCTGCGTCGCGATATCCACAACAAACACACAGAGGAACAACATCTGCAAGCGACCTTGATGCGGCCTTGGTGCGACGCAGCCCACCCCAACCGACAACTCCAGCAACCGCACTAAAAAAAACGATGATTTCTTACAAAAAGTAACTTCCAAAGCCTTAGTTGGGGGAGGCAGACTGCCTCCACCCCCTCCCCGAAACTAGCCGGCACAGGAGCGCTCCGGATTGTGAAAAAATCATAAAATTCCATTTATGTCGCTTGCGATATAAATAATTTTGTATCTTTGCAAACCGAAAACATGAGGCATAAAAGCATATAAACATTGCTTTATTTGCTGATAATTAAATCGCAAACGATATATTAAACATTATGAATATCTACGAAATTAAAGTTTTCAAGCGCCAGGACGGCAAGGATGTCGAGGTTTCGCTCGACGCATATCGCGGTCAGGTGATGCTTATCGTGAACACCGCCACCGGATGCGGACTCACGCCTCAGTATACGGCTCTCGAAGAGCTCTACCGCAAACACAAAGAGGCTGGTTTCGTGATCCTCGACTTCCCCTGCAACCAGTTTATGGAGCAAGCCAAAGGCGACGATGAGCAGATCAACTCTTTCTGCACGCTGACCTACGACACCACCTTCCCCCGGTTCAAGAAGATCGACGTGAACGGCCCCAACGAGGCTCCTCTCTACACCTTCCTGAAGCAGGCCATCGAGAGTCGCGAGGGTCGCGGCGGCGGCCTCTCGGGCCTGATGATCTCGCTGACCTCAAAACTCAACGGAAAGAGCAAAAAAAGCAACGACATCCAATGGAACTTCGAGAAATTCCTCGTAGACCGCGAAGGACGCGTAGTGAAGCGCTTTGCCCCTACCGTGACGCCCAAGCAGATAGAATCGGAGGTGGCAGCCCTGCTCTAAGAGCCTCCACCCCCTAGCCTCTTCAAGGAAAAAAAAACGCATAACACCAGCACAAAATGTACAAACAACTCCTACTCGACAACCAGCTCTGCTTCCGCATCTACACGGCAGCACGACTCATCACGGCCAGCTACGCCCCCTACTTCAAGCCCTTCGGCATCACCTATCCCCAATATCTGGTGCTGATGGTGCTCTGGGAGAAGGACCACCTCATCATCAGCGAGATCACCGAACGGCTGATGCTGGAGACCAACACCGTCACCCCCCTGCTCAAGCGCATGGAGAGCCAGGGCCTCATCGTGCGGCAGCAGAGCCAGGCCGACAGCCGGCAGCGCATCGTGTCGCTCACGCCCGAGGGCCGCAAGCTGGAGGAGAAGATGAAAGAGATACCGAACTGCATCGCACGCGAGGTGGTGGGCGCCGGCATCGGCGTGGACGACCTGCAGGCCCTGGTGCCTATCCTCGACAAGCTGATTGCGACGATGAAACCCAACACCTGACAACGGTCCCACAAAGGCGTTTTGAAGGAAATGCGCCACTTTTTTTTTCAGATCTAAACAATTTCCGCCGAAACGGATAATAAAAAAAACATCATATGCTGACAATAGAAGAAGCTGTAAACCAGCGCCACTCCATCCGCAGCTACACCCTCGACCCCATCCCCCAGGCGATAGCCGAGCCGCTGCAGCAACTCATAAAAGAATGCAACGAGGCCGCGAACCTCAACATGCAGCTCGTGCTTGACGAGCCCAAGGCCTTCGGCAGCAAGCTGTTCCACTACGGCATGTTCACCAACGTGCGCAACTACCTCGTGCTTGCCGGCCCCAAAGGCGACGACCTCGACATGCTGCTAGGCTACTACGGCGCCAAGGTGATGCTCCGCGCCAAACAGCTCGGCCTCGACAGCTGCTGGGTGGGAATGACCTTCCGCAAGGTGAGCGACGCCTTCTGCCTACGCCCCGGAGACAAGGTGGAGGCCGTAATAGCCCTCGGCTTCGGCAACGGCAACGGCGTGAACCACAAGGTGAAGGACCTCCACGACGTCGCCCTCGTCAACGCCGACACCCCCGACTGGTTTGTGAATGGCGCAAGATGTGCCCTCAAGGCTCCTACCGCCATCAACCAGCAGAAATTCCACTTCGAGCTAGCAGACGGCAAAGTGCGCCAGCGCTCTTCCTTCGGTCCTTTCACCAAGATGGACCTCGGCATCGTACGCTACTTCTTTGAAGTAGGAGCCAGTCAACCCGTAGCCTGGGAGAAAAAACTCTAGAAAAACATCCTCCACCCCCCCTCCTGCACGAGGGACAAGCGAGGGAGGGAAAGAAAGACTCATATCAATAACCCACAAAAAGAAACGACAAGATGAAACATCTGCTTATAATTGCAATGGCAGCCCTAATGCTTTGTGCCGGCAGCTTGAACGCCCAGAACTCCTTCTACAAATTCAAGATGAAAGACCTCGACGGCAAGGAGGTCAGCATGAGCGACTACAAAGGCAAGGTGGTGCTGGTGGTGAACGTAGCCAGCCGCTGCGGCCTCACCCCTCAGTATGACGGGCTGGTGAAGCTCTACAAGAAATATGCCTCGCAAGGACTGGTGGTGCTCGGTTTCCCCTGCAACCAGTTCCTCGGCCAGGAACCCGGCACCTCGGAAGAGATCCGCGGATTCTGCTCGACAACCTATGGCGTCGACTTCCCCATCTTCGAGAAGATAGAGGTGAACGGCCCCAACGCCGCACCCCTCTACAAATGGCTCAAGAAAAAGGCTCCCTTCAAAGGCTATCCCGAAAAATATGCCGAGTTCGCCGCCCAGCTCGACATGATCCACCAGAAGACCAACTCGGGCTTCGACAAAGGCAACGAGGTACGCTGGAACTTCGGCAAATTCCTCATCGACCGCAAGGGCAAGGTGGCAGGCCGCTTCGAGCCCATGGTGAGCCCCGAGGAGATAGAAGCCGAGATCGTGAAACTCCTCGAGAAGAAATAAAAGAACAGAACCAACCCCTATGAACGACTTACAACAATACATGGCATCGGCCATCAAACGTATCGTCACCACAGCCTACCAGAACGTGTTGGGGAACCCCAAGCAGGCTCTCTTCTTCGCCCAGATACAGCACGCCTTCGGCAAGTCTGAGGAGCGACGCGACACCCTGACCCAAGAGGAAGGGCTCAACGTGCCCCCGTTCCTCATCGCCAGCATCGCCACCGCCTGCAACCTGCGCCGCAAAGGCTGCTACGCCGTGCAGAACGGGTTGGTCAAAGGCGGCCAAGGCCTCAAGGCCGAGCAATGGAGAGCCATCTTCGACGAGGCCGCCTCGCTGGGCATCAACTTCGCCCTCCTGGCAGGCGGCGAACCGCTGACACGCATGGACATCCTGGAGGAGGCCGCTCAGGTGAGGAATATGATCTTCCCCGTGTTCACCAACGGCACGCTAATCAACGAAAAAAGCCTTCCTTTCTTCAGCAAAAGCCACAACATCATCCCTCTCATCAGCCTCGAAGGCAACGACGACGACACCGACGACCGTCGCGGAGAAGGTGTGCACCAGAGGGTGAGACATGCTATGGAGCTGCTCAGCAAAGAGAAGGTGTTCTTCGGCACCTCCATCACCGTGACCTCGCAGAACTGGCAGACGGTGACCTCAGGCGCGTTTGTGCAGGATCTTGTGGCCCAAGGCTGCAAGGTGGTCATCTATGTGGAATATGTGCCCGCACAGGAAGGCTCCGACCACCTGGCCCTCAACAACGAGGAGATCCACCAGCTCCAAGCGGCCATCAACATCCAACGCGAGCGATGCCCACAGATGGTATTCCTCTCCTTCCCCGGCGACGAGGAAGAGATGGGAGGCTGCCTGGCAGCAGGACGCGGATTCTTCCATATCTCGCCTACGGGCAAAGCCGAACCCTGTCCTTTCTCACCCTTCAGCGACACCAGCGTGCTCGAAGTGGGCGTGAAAGGGGCATTGGCGTCGCCTCTGTTCCACAAGCTGCAGCTGGCCCATCTGGTGGGCGGCGAGCACCACGGAGGATGCGCCCTCTTCGAACACCGCAAGGAGGTGGAAGCCCTGCTGAAGAAAGACTAATGGCACCCCCCCAAAAAAACCTAGGGAAACCCCTAAAAAACCAGAGCAAACTCTAAAAAAAGCCAGGGTAACCCCTAAAAAAACACAGGGTAACCCCTAAAAAAAACACAGAGAAACCCCTAAAAAAAAGTCAGGGCAACCCCTAAAAAAATAGAAAAATGAGCAATACTTGAGGTCACAAACGAACCCCAAAACAGAAGGTTCTTCTGAGAATTCTTCCCGAATCCTTCAGAAATCACCCCCAAAAATAGAAAGAGAGGCAGCTGCAGAAGAAAGCAGCAGCCTTTTTTTTGTCGGACACGGGGAGAAAAGGGCCGCGCCAACCCCGAAAAAGAGAAAAAAACGCCCCTTGACAAAACAAATAAGGCCTCCCGTTGGGGAAGCCTTATTAGTTATGGAAGAAAATCTTCGCGGATGCTATTATTCAGCGTTGATGATTGCTTTGTGAACAGCATTCCAACCAGCAGCGGTGATGCCCCAGTTGTTGGTGGAGTTCTTGTTACCCTGAACTCTAACTTTTCTTCTCTTTACTTTCTTGTTTGCATTAATACCCATGATATTATACTTTTTTATGTTATTTAATCAATTGAATTATAGCGTTTAATGTGCACAAGACACTTTGTAAAACGTTCTGCAAAAGTACATGTTTTTTTTGATATAACAAAATAATTCTGCAATTTTTTTATCATCCGTTGGTTTTATGGTGCTTCAGATGCTCCTGAGCGAGGGCTATCATCTCCTGGTCGCAGCCCAGGATGGCGGCGATGCGGAGGGCTTCGTGAGGCACCTCGTCGGTGGTGTCCTCGACGAGAGAATAGTCCATGAAGCTGTTGATGTTCTGCGGGGTGAGGGCGACGTCGTTCATATCCTCCACAAAGCCTTTGACACGAAGGCGGCGGCAGTCGAGACCGAGCTGGCTGTAGTGGGTGGTGACCATGCTGATGCTATGCTGCTGGGCCAGGAGGGCTCCCATAGCCTGAACGATAGCTTTGCCCTCGATGGGGTTGGTGGTGCGGGCAGGCTCGTCGATGAGCACCAGGAGCTGCTCGTGGCGAGTGCGGCGAAGGGCGTCGCTGATCTTGATGATCTCGCTGGCGAAGGAGGAGAGGCCGTTCATCTCGTTCTGCTCGTCGCCGATGCAGAGCACCACGTCGTCGACGAGGCGGAGCGACGCCTCCTGAGCGGGCACGAACATGCCGAACTGGGCCATATGCTGGGCGATGCCGACGGTCTTGAGGAGCACCGTCTTGCCTGCCATATTGGCGCCGGTGATGAGGCAGAGCCCTTCCTTGAGCTCGATATCGACGGGCTGATAGCGCAGCCCTTCCTGCTCGTTGTGCTGCTTGAGACGAGGATTGAAGAGGGCTCTGAGATAGTGGCGCTCGCCGCTAAGGACGGGGCGGCAGAGCTGCCAGCTACGGGCCTGGGTGGCTTTAGCCAGCAGCAGGTCGAGATAGCCCATCTGCTCGAGGGCGCTGGAGAGCGCTTCGGCATAGGGGTGCAGCTTGTCGCAGAGACGCACGATGACCTCCTGCTGCACGGCTTCCTGCTGCGAGAAGATGTCGGCATCCTCGTTCTCTTTGAGCGCTTTGCGCAGGGGCGCCAAACGGGGGTCGTAGCTGTCGTAGATATAGAAATGGGCCATGCCGGTGTTGTCGGGGTCGAGGAGAGCGAAGACCTCCTGGAGCGTGGCCTGCAGGGGATGTCCGTCGAAGGCAAGCAGACCCTCTTCGCCAACAGAGGCGAGATGCTTGGCGGCGACGCCATAGAGATGGGCGAGGAGCTTGACCTCGAAGAGCTCGATCTCGTTGAGAAGGATGTGGCCCTTGAGGCTGGACAGGGTGCCTTTGATGTCGTGGAGCTGCATAAGCTGATGGCGCACAACATTGACAGAAGGCGCGGCGTCGGCGTTGGAGAGGAGCGCGATGGCGCGGTCGATGCGGTCGTACTCGGCCTCGATGGCTGCGCGCTCGGTAATCCACGGAGCATTGAGCAGACGCTGCTGTCCCACAGGCGACATCAACTCGAGGTCGTCGACAACATATTGGAACGCAGGATCGTCTTTCAAGATATTCTTCAACAAAATCATAACGAAGGCAGAACTGGTTAGTCGTTTATTTTCATTACGTCGTAGACAGGAGTACCCAGCGCTTCGCTCAGCTTCTCGCAGGTCTCGCGAGAGGGCATGGTGTAGCCCGTAGGCGAGGTGGGGTTGAAGGTGATGGCGAGCAGCTTCGACTGCTGGAGGACGAGCATAGTGCCGCCACGACGGATATACTCGGCATAGACCTCGGGGGTGACGAAGAACTTGGTGAAGTCGCGCACGATGAGGGTGATGTCTTTGATCTGTTTCTGCGAGGCGAGGTACTTGACCAGCTGTGTGCTTACCGCTCCGGAAACGAAGAGGGTGGTTCCGTAGCGGAAGAGGTCGTCCTGATTGTCGCCACGCCCGAGAAGGAAGACAGAGGCGATATGGAGGTCGTGAGGCTGGCCGTCGCTATCGACGGCCCAGATGCCCTGGGTGATGTGGGAGAGGCGCTGCCGCATAGTGGCGTCGACCTCGGGGAGATTGATGAGTTGGTGGAGGAACTTGGTGCGGGAGATGAGCTGAGGGAGATGGAGGGAGACGGCGGCGCCGGTGGCCAGAATCATGGCGTCGGTAACGGTGGGGGAAGCCAGCGAGAGACGGGAGAGGGCTCCATCGACGATGGTGAGCTCCATGCCCTGCTCTTTGAAGTGGTCGATCTGCGAGCGCAGCTTCTCGGAGGAGGCGGCGCCGGAGAGGAGGATCTTCCCGCGGCAGAGCACCTCGCCGGTGACGAGCTGCCCCAAGGAGGTGCGCTGGCTGTCGACCTCGAGAAGCTGCGACACCAGGCGGCGCTGGAGGTAGTGCTTCTCGGAGGTGATGAACTGCATGCCTTCGTAGAGCGTCACTTCGGGCTTGGCGGTAGCGTAGACAGAGTCGGTCTGCTCGCCGTCGACGCCGATGGAGGTGATGGCGGCACGTGCCCCAACCTCGTTGAGGCGGCGCAGCACATAGTTGAGGCAGACGGTCTTGCCGGTGTTCTTCTCCAATCCCACGATGGAGAGGCTGCGATGGCGTAGTATGTCGTTGATAAAAGGCATCGGTCCAAAAAGTTCGGGCACAAAGAGCAAGCAGCCTTGGGTTGCACAACAGTTTTATTTCCAGCTGTGTAGCTCCAGAACGAGGGCTTGTGTCCTGCGCCGTTTCCTGATGCAAAAATACGAAGATTTTGTCTAACTGAAAAAACTTTCGTATATTTGCAATCTCCAACAAAAAGGATAATAAACAATAAATAATTATAAATTATATGATTACAAACTTAGACGATCTCCTGGAACTCGTAAAGACCAAGGGCAAAAAACGTTTAGTGGCTGCTTATGCTAACGATTCTCACACCATCGGCGCTGTTAGCGAAGCTGTAGATCGCGGTATCGTTGACGCTACCCTCGTTGGCGACATCGAGACCATCAAGAAGGTTTGCGCAGAAGAGAACATCGACGTGAACAAGTTCGAACTCGTTCAGGAAGCTGACGAAACCAAGGCTGGCGTTGTAGCTGTACAGCTCATCAACGAAGGCAAGGGCGACCTCCTCATGAAGGGCCTCCTCAGCACCGACAAATATATGCGTGCCATCCTCAACAAGACCTCCGGTCTGATGCCCGGCACCAAGAACGATATGCTCACCCACATGGGCGTGTTCCAGATCCCCGCTTACCACAAGCTCCTCGTCTGCAGCGATATGGCTATTATCCCCGCTCCCGACATGAAGCAGAAGCAAGGCATCCTCAACTACCTCGTGAAGACCGCCAAGAGCCTCCAGATCGAGAAACCCAAGGTTGCCCTCATCGCCGCTACCGAGCAGGTCAGCGTAGGCATGCCCGCTTGTGTTGAAGCTGCCATCATCGCCAAGATGAACGAACGCGGCCAGATCAAAGGCGCTATCGTTGACGGTCCTCTCGCTCTCGACGTCGCTATCGACAAAGAGAGTGCCACCACCAAGAAACTCACCGGCGAAGTGGCTGGCGACGCTGACTGCCTCCTCTTCCCCAACATCGAATCCGGTAACGTATTCTACAAAGCCTGCACCAAGTTCGCTGGCGCAGAACAGGCTTGCATGGTTGTAGGTGCCCGCGTACCTTGCATCCTCACCAGCCGTGCCGACAGCATGAAGACCAAGCTCAACAGCATCGCTCTTGCTGCCCTCCAGTGCAAATAATCACGTAGAAGAAAAGCTACGAACAAACCTATAATCCACGAATTGGCGCCTTAACGGGAGCCAATTCGTGATTATTATACCACGGCCAACAGGCCTTTTCTCACACATCAACACCCGTCAGGCAAACAAGAGAGCGTTGCCCCCAGGTTGCCTCGCACCACCATCTCAAATTCGAGACGCTAATGAGGCGCTAATGAGACGCTACCCATACGCTAATGAGGCGCTACCCATATGCTGGCACGACGCAAGAGTATGGCAAAAAACTCTTTCTGCCCTCACCAACCCACACAAAACACACATGGAAAAATACTTCGAAGAACTCCCCATCGCCATCACCGTATGCGACCGCGAAGGAACTTGCCTCGACCTCAACTGGAAATCGGTCAAGGTGAACTGCAAGACCGAAGACAAGTCCCTCATCGGGAAGAACCTCCTCGACTGCCACCCCGAACCCGCACGCACCAAATTCAAAGGCCAGCTCGAGAAACCCACCATCAACGCCTACACCATCGAGAAAAACGGCGTGAAGAAACTCATCTACCAGACCCCCTGGTACGAGAACGGCGAGCATATGGGCCAGGTGGAATTCTCCATCGAGATCCCCTTCGACATGCCCCACTACGTGCGCAAACCCAAAACGGAATAACCCATTCCCCCATACCACACAGCCTCCTCCGAGACTGAAATTTATTTTTTTTCGCCAAAACGAAAGAAAATAGGCTATTGTAGTACTAATATTTATTTACTACACAAACGAACCAAGATAAGACTAATGAAATTGAAGAAGATGGCCGTGATGGCCGTGATGCTGATCAGTACACTCTCCTTAATGGCACAAGGCAGGATTTCGGGAAAAGTTCTCGACAAACAGTCGGGCGAGCCCCTTTCCTACGCGCAAGTCTCCCTCCACAAGGTAAGCGACACCTCGCTGGTGAACGGCGCCGTGACAGGCGACAACGGAGCTTTCGCTCTCGACAAGGTGGCTTTCGGAACCTATCTCGTAAAGATCTCCTATATGGGCTACGAGACCTACTTCCTCCCCCAGCAGGTGACGCTCTCCCAGTCGCAGAACGCCATCAACCTGGGCAAGATACGCATCGCTCCCAGCGCAGCCACCTTAGAAGCCGTGCAGATCTCGGCCGAGCGCACCATGGTTGAATACCAGCTCGACAAACGCGTGATCAACGTCGACAAAAACATCGTTGCCGGCGGCGGTACCGCTACCGACGTGCTGGAGAACGTGCCCTCTGTAGCGCTCGACAACGACGGAAACGTGACGCTCCGCGGCTCCTCCAACGTGAAGGTGCTCATCAACGGCCGTCCCTACGAGCTGATGGGCAGCGACCTCAGCACACTCCTCGAGCAGATTCCCGCCACCACGGTGGAGAACGTGGAAGTCATCACCAACCCCTCAGCCAAGTACGACCCCGAAGGCATGAGCGGCATCATCAACCTCAAGCTCAAAGAGAACTCCGTCGGCGCTCTCGGATGGAACGGCATCGTCAACCTCAACGCCGGCACACCCCTGTGGTTCGGCATCCCCGACAATATGCCCCAGGTGATTCCCACCGCCATGGGCTCCATCAACCTCAACTACGGCACCGAGAAATTCACCTTCACCTTCTCGGCCGACGCAGGCCGTCGCGCTCGCGGCAACACCAGCACCTCCTACTTCGAACGCAGAAGGAACAACATCGCCAACAGCATCGACAGCCTTTTCGCCAGCGGACTCCACGCCCACACCATGGGTAGCATCAAAGCCGGCGTAGAATACCGCATCAACAGCAAGAACACCATCAACCTCTCCTACCAGCTGCGCGGCGGCAACCGCAACCGCAGCAGCATCGTTGACGGACACGACATCCTCCACAACAGACTGCTCGACTACATACAGAACGACACCAACGACTTCTTCAACAGCAACAACCTCTTCTCGCTGAACTACACCAAGAAGTTTGACGAGAAGGACCGTCTGCTCACCTTCGACGGCAGCTTCTCACGCCGTCGCGGCATCGGAACAGGATGGCAGCAGCAGGACTACTTCAACGACTCCATCAACTACCTGAAATACTATCTTCGCGAAACCAGCACCAACAACTACCACAACACCATCAACCTCCAGCTCAACTACACCCATCCCATCAACGACAAGATGCGCTTCGAGACCGGCTACGAAGGCCGCATGACCTTCATGGACCAGAACTACGACTACTACATGACCACCTATGACGCCCTCCATACCCGCAACAAAGAGCTCGACAGCCTCTTGACAACAAACTACGTCTACAGCCAGCACATCCACGCCATCTACGGCACCTTTGCCGCCCAGCTGAGCGAAAAGCTGTCGGCACAGGCAGGTCTGCGCGGCGAATACTCCTACGTGGGTGGCGAGGATCGCTTCCACCCCGAAGCCCAAGCCGTGAGCAAACCCTACTGGCAGCTCTACCCGACATTGCACCTCTCCTACCAGATCAACCAGGACCAGAGCTTCCAGCTGAGCTATAGCCGCCGCGTCAACCGTCCGCATATGTGGGACCTCAGACCCTATATGGAAGTTCGCGAAGGACAGCAGCTCTCTTTCGGCAACCCCGGACTCGACCCCGAGTTCACCAACGCCTTCGAACTGTCGTACAACCTCGGTTTCAAGAAGACCAACATCTTCTCCTCGCTCTACTTCCGCCAGACAAACAACATGATGACCCGCTTCGGATTCGTCTGGGACGCCACCTCGGCAGCCTTCTATTCCCCTTGGATGACCTACAACGCCGAATATGACGGCTACTGGGCCTCCACCTCGCAGAACCTCAACAAAGGCATCAACGCCGGATTGGAGATTATCGTTGACCAACAGATCGCCAAATGGTGGAAAGTGAACGCCAGCATCAACCTCTACGAAAGCTACATCCAGGGCACCGAACTGCTCGACAACACCGACCGCAGCGCCTTCCGTTGCAGCGGCAAACTCAGTTCCTATATGACCCTACCCAAAGAATGGACCATCCAGCTCAGCGGACAATACCGAGCTCCTTTCATGGACCTCCAGACCGACATGATGGCTTCCTATTGGGCCGACCTGGCGGTGAAGAAAGACCTCTTCGCCAAACGTGCCACGCTGAGCCTCCGTGTCGAGGACTTCCTCTGCACCGGTGGATTCGGCCACATCACCGACAACGAACAGCTCTACCGCACCTTCCGTTCCAAACGACTCTCCCCTACCGTCACCGTAGGCTTCTCGTGGAAGATCAACAAAGGTCTCCAGCAGAAACCTAAGATGGATATGGAAGAGGAGGGAGGCGGAGACTCCTTCTAACAAGGAGCCCCCCCTTTTTCTCTCCTACGGAAATACGAAACCCAGCCATCATGATGCAGCCCCTCAACCTACCGCCTTGCGAACTCGCCATCAGGGAAGAGAACGGAACGACACAGGTGTTCGACATCGTCCGCAAACGCCACGTTGCCCTCACCCCCGAAGAATGGGTGCGCCAGCATATCATCCATGCCCTACACGGCACAGGCTATCCGCTAGAGCTGATGCAGGTAGAGGGCTCGCTGACTCTGAACGGGCTGACGAAACGCTGCGACATCGTAGTCTACAACAGCGAAATAAAGCCACGCATGATAGTGGAATGCAAGAAACCCGAGGTGCCGTTGACCCAAAAGGTAATTGACCAGATATGCCGCTACAACATGGTGCATCAGGTGCCTTATCTATACATCACCAACGGACTGCAGCATATCATCTGCAAAGTGGATAACGAGAAGAAATGTCTGCTCCAGATACGGACACTCCCTCCGTGGGAAGAGCTGAACCAATAACCTCGGTTCCATCCCTAGCCTACAACGAAGCCCTACCGTCCTCCCTGCATGATGGCTTATATATAGGAGACTATATACTTGCTGGCAGTAAGTTCCTCCGATTTTTGATCGAAACACAAAGATTCTATTTCGTTCATATATTCTCCGAAATGGGAGAAACAAAGGCACGAGGGTCTGATTTATGCCTTTTGAGGCCAGTGAGAGGGGTAATTTAAGGCATTCTGTTCCCTTCCGAGCTCCGGCATCTTAGGAGCTTGCCTTTTAGCGATATCGTATTTCGTTGTATTACATGCCTTTAGAAATATTGATCCAGAAAAATCTTAATCTTAAAGTCTTAAAGTTATTTTTTTAGATACCCCCCTACTTTCTTCTTTATCATATTTTATATTATATATATCTATATATTAGTTAGTTATAGTATATATAATAAGGTAAAGTAGGGAGATGGTGCATATCCTTTTTTTATCTTTAAGACTTTAAGATTAAGGAAAGGGAGTTACTTCTCTACAAGGTCCTAGTCTTGCTGAGCCTCTTGACAACCTTTCATCGTCCTTTTCAAGAATAGCAGACGAAGAAAAAGGCGGACGCCTTCAAAAGAGGGCGCCCGCCATAAAGATCGATAATCCGAGAAGGCTAGCGGAGAAGTGTGACTGTTCCCTTCTTATCCTGACGCTTTTCGGGAGTGGCTTTGGTGGTGTAGATTACGTGATAGACGTAGCTGTCCTGATCACATAATGTACCTTTGTAGCATCCGTCCCAGCCCTCAGAGATATCTTCGGTGTGGAAGACCATCTGACCACGGCGGTTGTAGATGAAGAGCTCGTAGTCCTGAACATTCTTCACCATGATACGGAAACGGTTGTTTGACTCCATCTCGGGAGTGAAGACGTTGGCAGCCCATATAATCTCGTTGAAGAGTTTAGCATACTCGCTAGCAGTATCGGTGCAGCCCGTACGGTCGTTATAGACAACCAGGCGGACTTCGGCGGAGTCGTAGGCTATAGGATAATTGAAATAGAGCACCTCCTCGCCATGCTCAGAGTCATCCCACAGTAGCCACATATGAGAATCTATCTCACCTGTGCTATGGTTGGTAGCCTCCACCTCGGGCTCCTGGATGGTAGGCAGCTGAGGCAGCAGCTTTATCTTAGCGTTGAGATTGGGCACAGCTTCGAGAGTCACCTCGTCGCTATTCTCGCAACCCCATTGGCTCATGCGGGCATAGAGCTGATACGTGGTCGTCTCCTGCGGAGAGACTGTGACTTGGCTTGAATCTTCCTGTCCGGAGAGCGACTTATCGGTAGGCATAGCCGTCCACGAGAAGATGTCGGTTCCTTCCCCAACCTCGGGAATGATGTGATATGCGTTGATGGGGCAATCGAGCCAGCTCTCCAGTCTGATGATAGGCAACCCATGGATAGTGAGATCAAGAGTCACAAGACTATCGCATCCATGAACCGTCTGCTCCATATAGGTGTCGGTATTGTTCGACTGGGTATAGATGGAGTCATGCCACTCGTAGGATGTGCAGCCATGAGCCACATGTGTTCCGGGAGTGCTATAATAGATGGTAAGGCCAAGCACCCTTACTGTATCGCACCAGTTCTCTACAGGGATTCTGTATCGGGGATCGGTAGTTGACGCGGTATAAGTCTCACCACGCCATTCGTAAGAGTCGCAACTCTCGACAAACACGGTATCGTATATATCGTAAAGGATGGTAAGGTTCAAAGTCACCACGCTGTCGCAACCCACGCTGTTGGTTTCGATAAAGGTAGGTCTATTGGTTGAGGCGGTATAGGTGTTCCCATGCCACTCGAAAAAGTTGCAAGCCCGAATGGTTTCGGTGGAAGATGTGCTGTTCTTGATGGTGAGATGAAGCGTCACTACGCTGTCGCAACCCCAATGATTGGTGAGGGTTGTGGTAGCATTATCCGTACTTGAAGTATAGGTCCTTCCTCCGAAGGAGTATCTGTCGCAGGCGGTATCAACCAGAATTCCTGTATTGTGATGGTTGATAGTGAGGGTTAGGGTCACCACACTATCGCAGCCATAAGGAACGCTCTGGGTGTGGTGTGTATAGATTCCCGACTGGGTAAAGGTCTGGCCATTCCAATAGTAGTTCTCACAGGCAGACCGAGTCTGATAGGTATGGCTGGTGTCGTGAACAACGAAGGTATGGGTAGCCGTAAAGATCTTCTGGTCGCTACTTGTCTGGGTGTGATAGAACACCTTCATGCCGACAGTATTGTTGCCTATATTAGCACGTGTAGGGACAAAAGTCACAGTATCGGCAGGCTGATGTACGCGCAACGCCCCATTGTTGACACTCCATTGGATGCTATCGTAGTCACCCTCGAAAGCGCTGGCGACACGCACCACATCGCCTATACAATAGTGCGATACAGAAGAAGCCGACACGGTATCGCCATTCATCACAAAACTGCCGCTGAGGACTTTGACCGTAGAACCGACGTTGTAGGCATAGGAGACACACCATCCTGTTCCGTAAACATGAGCAACAAGCCCCTGCTGGCTTGAAACAGAATGGATTCCATGTGAAATGGGAATTTGTGCATAAGAATATTCTGTATTGCCTGGGACGACCGAGAAGTAACTAGCGATACTCTGATTGTCCATACGGGCCGTGGATACTGAGGCCGTAGGGGTGATGACATTCACATAATGACCTTCCGGGAGGCGCTCATCATAGTCTGGAGTATGCGTGGGCATAAATGTGGAGAAGACACACGAAGAGACCTTCTGTTCAATTGGAGAGATCCATACCATCGAGGGGTCGCCTATGGTGTCGGCTACCGAGCAATCATTGTCTTCATACAACACGCTTGTGATATAGGAGTATACTGCAACAGGCTTGCTTGACTCGATGTAGTACGCCCGGTCGGAGAAATAGTACCCTTCGTAGGTCTGTCCCATGGACAATGTAGTCAGCAATGATCCGTTCATATAGACAGACGTGTTGTCCTCCGAAGCAGTAATACGCACCATGTCCTTGCAACGGCCCATTGTGCCCGTAAGGATAAACTTCTTTCCCCAGGTATCAAGAGGAAACGCCGGATCATAAATATGATCTGCCGCAGGGACTCCTATTGGGATTTGTGTGCTTTGGGTTCCGTTTATAACGGCTATCTTCTTGCCGTCACGAGAAGAGACTCTTGTTCCCGACAGATCTCCATACGCAGCACTCATTGTTTCCGATCCTAACTGAAACGACTGGCCCTTCAGAAGAGACAATGTCAACATATGGTTTGTGATCGGGGTGCTATTGATAGGATTTACCGAGCCTACAGGACCGTAATATTGCCCATTTCTCGACTTGACAACTGCCGATGGGTAGACATCCACAACCGTTGTTCCTTCCTCTACTGCTGTTACGGCGAATATCGCACGAGTGCTACTGAATGCAGCAGGGGCGGTATGTATCATGTATTCAGAGCCCAATGCACCAACAGGAAGCACACCACTTCCATCAAAGGTGGCTTTCCCGTAATTTGCGGTAAACACAGAAACTGTATCTGACGATGTTATTCTCAGGCCTTTTTCCTCTGGGTCGCCGACAAAACTCGTTAATTGGGACGAGGCCAACGATACTACAAACTGTCTGGTTCCATTAGCAGGAACAGCCTGATTCTGGTAATAGTATAACGAGGTTCTAGCATTTTGAATCGAAACAGTACACGCTCTTTTTGCCGAGACGATAATACTTAACTCATTATGATCGGCTCCCTCTCCCGAACCGTTTGTCATAAATACCGTATAGAACTCGGTACCTTGGGTGGAGACCTCCTGGGCGTGGAGAGAATAGGTGGAGATGAGCAGGAATACGGGTAAAAGAAACAGATTCTTTATCAGATGCAGGCTGTTTCGCACAAGATGAAGCGTCATATATATGTTTGTTTATATGCTAGTTAGAACAATATTTCTGTTTATTCGGCAACTATACCGCTTAGTGCAAAGATAAACATTTTTTATAAATAATAAATATTTTCTATTATTTTAGGGCCCGTTCTTCCTAATTAAACAAAGCAGCCCCGACTTGCGTGGGGCTGCCTTGAGGGATATGCCTCGATCTGAAGACCTAGATCTGGAGATCGGGGGCTTGACAACTAGTAGTTGAAGAGCTTGCTGGCGTCGATTTTGACAACCTTACCAAACTTGCCGAGGGCGTTGAAGTCCATTTCGCTCTCCTTGCCGAGGCACATGTAGAGTTTTTTCTGACCCTTGATGTACTTCTGGTTGAAGTTGATTACATCCTGCATGGTAAGGGTAGGATAAACCTGGAAGTCCTTCTTGCTGGGGCTTTCCTTCCAACCCATCTTCTCGTAGCTGAGGTAAGCGAAGATAAGGCTGCGCTTGGTAGTACGGGCGGTACGCATCTGAGCGATGGAGCTCTCCTTGGCGAGGTTGAAGTTACCCTCGCTGGCGGGCATCTGCTCGAAGAGGTCGTTGAAAGCGTTGAGAGCGTCGATAAGTTTGTCGTTCTGGGTAGCAATCATAGCGGTGTTGTAGTAGAAACCGTCCTTCTTGCTGGGGCTGCGATAGTAGGACTGAGCGGTATAGGCAAGACTGCGTTTTTCGCGCATTTCCTGGAATACGATAGCGTTCATGCTGCCGCCAAAGTAGTCGTTATATACATTGAGAACGGGACGGAGCTTGAGGTCGTACTTGCCGCCACGGAAATATTCCTGGAGGTAGGTCTGGTTTGCGGGATAGTCGCAGAAGAGTACGGTATTGGTGTTGACAGCCAGAGGGGTGAACTCTTTGTTCTTGGGAGCTTTCTGAAGTTTCTTGGGGGTGTTGTGGTTTGCTGCTACGATAGACTTGACAGCATCGAGGCTTTCGGGACCATAGTAGAGTACGCGATGGTTGTAGGAGAAGAGGCCTTTGAGTTTTGCGATAAGCTGCTCGCTGGTATAAGCGCGAAGCTCAGCATCGGTAAGGGATTCCTTAACCAGTTCCTCGCCATACATACCGTAGTTGCAGAGAGCGCGGAACATAGTCTGCTGGTTGCCTTTGCCGTCGGCACGGCTCTTGATGATACGCTCTACGAGGAGTTTGAGCATCTGGTCGTTGGGCTGGAGGTCGGAGAAGATCTCTTCAACCAGGGCCATAGCCTTAGTCATGTTCTCGGCAAGACCGCTGATAGAAACAGTCATGTTCTCGCCGCCAACAGAGAAGTTGTAGTTGCAAGCCAGTTTGTAGAATTCCTGCTGGAGCTGCTCGGGGGTATGCTTGGAGGTAGCCAGATATTCCATCAGGTCAGAAGCCATATCGTAAGCCTTGTCGGCATTCTCGCCAAACTCAAAGTAGTAGTCGAGGTTGAAGGTCTTGTTCTCTTCGTTCTTTACGTAGAGAATCTCGCTGCCGTTGGCAAGCTTACCTTTGGTAACGTCGTTCTTGGGGTCGAAGAATTTGGGCTCGATCTCTTTTACCTTGCGGGCCTTGATCTCTTTGAGGAAAGCGCTCTCGTTGTCGCGGCCTACCTCGATAGGAGTAATAGCGGGTTTGGCAACCTTCACGATGCTCTCGGGCTGGCCCTGGAGCTTGTTGATCTGAACGTAGTTGTTGGCCTTGAGAATTTCGTTGGCGAAATTGACGAGGTCTTTCTTGGTGATTTTGGCAAGCTCGTCAATCTCGTTGCAGACATCCTGCCAGTTCTGATGCTGGACGAAGGCGTAAGCCATGGCGCTAGCGCGGCTGTTGTTGCTTTCGGCCTGCTTCATGAGGGAGAGCTTGGTGTTGTTGATGGCAGCTTCAAGCATCCACTCGTCGAATTTGCCCTGTTTTACGAGTTCAACCTGTTCGAAGAGGAGGTCGCGGAGCTGGTCGAGAGTCTGTCCGGGAGCGGGACGGCCGCCAAGGATGAAGCAGCCATAGTCGTTGAGGTTATACACACCAGCATAGGCGCCCATGCACTTCTGCTGCTGGTTGAGGTTGAGGTCGATGAGACCGCACTTGCCGTTGTTGAGAACCTCGCCGAGGAGCTCAGCAAGCATGATCTGACGGCTGCCGTTGCCTTCGTTGATACGATAAGCGACGGTCAGATTCTCGGGATCAAGACCGGTAATGTTCTTCACGATGGGAGTGGTGATGGGAGTTTCGGGAGTCTTGACGAATACGGGAACGTTGCCGGGTTTCATGTTGCCCCAGTATTTGTCGATGATCTTGATAGCCTCTTCGGGATCGAAGTCGCCGGCCATGGAGATGCAGATGTTGTTGGGCACATAGTACTGGGCCACAAAGTTGCGGATGTTGCGCATGGAGGGGTTCTTGAGGTGGTCGCCCTCGCCGAGGGTGGTCTGGGTGCCATAGGGATGGTGGGGGAAGAGAGCAGAGAGCATAGCCTCGTTGGCACGACGGTTGTCCTTGGTGAGGCTCATATTCTTCTCCTCGTAGATGGTTTCGAGCTCGGTATGGAAGAGACGGAGCACGAGGTTCTGGAAGCGGTCAGCCTGAACTTCGCACCAGGTTTCGATCTGGTTGTTGGGGATGTTCTCCACATACATGGTGTAGTCGTTGCTGGTGAAGGCGTTGGTACCGGTAGAACCGATGGCGCTCATAGCCTTGTCGTACTCGTTGGCAACGGCAATCTTGGAAGCCTCGTAGCTGAGCGAGTCGATCTTGTGATAGATAGCGGTACGGGTAGCCTGATCGTCGAACATACGATAAGCCTCAAAGAGGTCTTCGATAGCCTGGATGAGGACTTTCTCCTTCTCCCAGTCGGTAGTGCCGAGCTTCTGGGTGCCCTTGAACATCATGTGCTCGAGGTAGTGAGCCAGACCGGTAGTGGTGGCGGGATCGTTCTTCGAACCGGCACGTACAGCGATGTAGGTCTGAACCTTAGGAGCATCCTTGTAAACGCTCATATAAACTTTAAGACCATTGTCCAGAGTGTATTCGCGAACACCCATGGGGTCGTTGTTGAAGGTTTTGTAGCTGTATCTCTTCTGGGCAAAAGCGGAGCCAGCAAGAAGCAGCACAACCATCATACTAACAAGAAATTTGAGTTTCTTCATAAATGATTATTTTTTTATTAAATTACTATTTTTCTGTACGTAATCCCCGACGCATAGCGACGGAACGAACAAGCAAATTTACGATAATTATTTTAATAATTATAACAATTTTTTCATCGCGCGCACAAACCCCTGCTGTTCAACATTTTATTCTTCCCCCTCTTGTCCTTCCAGCCGAGAAAAGGGAGGCTTTTCGCCTGCCGAAAAGAGAAAATTCAGCCCCTCAAGCCGTTCCTTCCCAGGTGCCGACACGCTCTAGCGTCGCACTTGCGTCGCATTACTGTCGCATTACTGTCGCACCACTCTCGGAAATTCTAGGCGCTAGACTATGGCTAGATAGGTGCTACATTATGGCTAGGTCGATGCTGGAGCGGAATTGAGGCCGGGGAAAAGGAGCGCCTTGGGGGATTCTCCGCTTCTGCGACGGAACGGGCCGGAGAAGAAAGATTTTTCGAAGGATAGCAATTTATAATTCAACCACTTGCATAGTTATCAACCGAGACTGAGGATAACTTTTTCGCAACACGTGCGCATTATGCGTTTTTTATAAGTAATTTTACAATTCCATTCAAGTGATGGGCAATAAAAATATCGTATTAAAAATCAATTCCCTAAGCCCACATGGGGTTGGCTTGGGGAGTGTAAAAACTATAAAAAACACAGACTGAGATGAGAGAAGCGCTGAACCATCTGAACGAAGAACTGAAGAAACTTTCTGCCGTTGTCGCACGCCTTTCGGAGAGCGATGCTCCTATGGCACAAATCGAAATCGACCTGGCCCTCGAGCAGCTGCGCCGAATGTACGGCATCGTGCTCACCCTTAACGCACAAGAGCAGCAGCCCGTAGCAGCAGTTGAAGAAGTGATTGCAAAGGCCGAAGAACCTGCCGCCGAAGAGCCCATTGCCGAAGAGCCCAAAGAGGAAGAACCCGTGATAGAGGAAACTCCCGTCGTAGAAGAAGCTCCTGCAGCAGAAGAAACTCCTGTTGCCGAGCCCGTCGTTGAAGCCGTTGTGGCCGCAGCAGCCGTTGCCGCAACAGCAGAAGCAATGGCCCAGCCCGAAGAGATCGAGATAGAAGTGGAAGAAGAGCCCCTCGCTACCGAAGAGCCCGTCGAGGAAGTAGCCGCAGAGCCCGTCGAGGAAGCCGTTGCCGAAAAGGCTCCCGTTGAAGCCGAGCCCATCGCTCCCGTCATCGACGAAGAGCCCACCTTTGCCGAAGAGCCCGACGCCACTCCTGCCGCATCGACCATGGTGATGGAACAGCTCGACGGCCACGAAAACGACGCCCTCTTTGCCGACGAACCCGAGACCCCGGCCGAGCCTGCTCCCGCCCCCACCCTCTGGGACAAACTCCAGAGCCAGCAGACTCCCCGCTCCTTCGGCGATAGCGTGAAACCTCAGCCCACCCTCTCCGACCTCTTCGCCGAGAGCAAACCCCAGCCCGCTCCCGAGCCCGCAGCAGAAGCTCCCGCCCCCGTAGCCGAAGAGCCCAAGCCCGAACCTCAGCCTCAGCCTGAGCCCAAGCCCGAACCCGAACCCAAGTCTGAGCCCGAACCCGTAAAGGAGACTCCCAAGCCCGAGCAACCCGCCGCCCAGCCCAAAGCCGCCACCTCCCTGTTCGACATCCTCAAACAGAGCGCCGGCGCACAAGCCAGCTCAGGCGCCACGGTACGCACCCTAGCCGACACCCTCGGCAGCAACCGCACCACTCTCGACACTCAGCTCGGAGCACAGAAGAAGAAAGTCAGCAACCTGAACGAGATTATCAGCATCAGCGACAAATTCAGCTTCATGAGCAACCTCTTCCGCAACAATATGAGAGCCTACAACGATTTCATCATGCGCCTCAACGCCATCGACGACAGCGAGGAAGCCATGGCCTACGTCGCCGAGACTGCCGCCGCCTACGAATGGGACAACGAGTCGCTCGCCGTTCAAACCTTCTACACCATCCTCAACCGCAAATTCTAACCTCCACATAAAGCAACTATGGACAACCGCAAAGCCATCCTCTTCTCCGCCCCCTCCGGCTGTGGCAAGACCACCATCATCAAGCAGCTCCTCACCTATTTCGACTGCTTCGAGTTCTCCATCTCCGCCACCAGCCGTCAGCCTCGCGGCGACGAGAAACACGGCATCGAATACTATTTCCTCTCCAACGACGAGTTCAAACAACGTGCAGCCAAGGACGAGTTCCTCGAGTGGGAAGAGGTCTACCAAGGCACCTGCTACGGAACCCTCAAGAGCGAGATCGACCGCATCTGGGACAACGGACACGTGATCATCTTCGACGTGGACGTGAACGGAGGCAAGAACATCAAGAAATACTTCGGCGACAAAGCCCTCTCCATCTTCGTGATGCCCCCCAGCATCGAAGTGCTCGAGCAACGCCTCCGCAGCCGCGGAACCGACAGCGAGGAGTCGATCCAGAAACGCCTCGGCCGCTCGGCAAAGGAACTCGAAGAAGCACCCTATTTCGACCGCACCATCGTGAACAACGACCTTCAAACAGCCGTAGAAGAAACCAAACAGGCCATCTGCAATTTCCTGGGAATCTAACCACACCACTCTGACCTATGCGCTCGCTATTCGAATTTCTGAGACGATACAACTATGTCTTCCTCTTCTTCATCCTCGAGATCGTGGCCCTTGTCATGATCTCGCGCAACAGCTACTACCAAAGCTCGCGCCTCGTGTCGTGGGGCAACGGCCTTGCCGGCGAATGGTATAGCGGCGTCTCGTCGGTAGGCGACTACTTCGGGCTGAAGAAAGAGAACGACCGCCTGGCTGCCGAAAACGCCAACCTCCGAGCCCAGCTGGCATCATCCTATATCCACTATACCGACAGCATCTTCCGCGTAGGCGATACCGTCCACAAACGCCACTACACCTATACCGAGGCCCAGATCATCAAAAGCTCGTGGACACACAGCAACAACTATCTGATGATCAACAAAGGACGCAACCAAGGCATCAAGACCGACATGGCCGTTATCTCGCCCCAAGGCATCGTGGGTGTGGTTGTCAACACTACCGGAAACTTCGCCACCATTATGCCCGTGCTCCATCCCGAGAGCCGCAATAGCGTGAAGCTGCGCCGTACCGACCTCACGGGAACGTTGGTATGGGACGGCAAAGACTACCGCTACGGTACCGTAATCGACATCCCCACGACCTACAAGCTCTACAAAGGCGACACCATCGTAACCTCCGGCTTTGCCAACGACTTCCCCGAGAACATCCCAGCCGGATACATCGAAGAGGCCGAAGCAGAGAAAGGCAGCGGCTTCTATCGCATCAAGGTCCGTCTCGCCACAGACTTCGTCAACCTGTCTCACGTCTATGTTGTCGACAACCACTTCAAAGCCGAGCAAGACGCATTGATGCGAGCCACACAAGAACTCGAAAAAAAGAAATAACATCCCCAACAGCGCCAAACTATGAACAACCTCCTCATACGCAACATCCTCCGGTTCCTCTTCCTGCTACTGCTCCAGGTAGTGGTGCTGAACAACGTCTATCTTGGCGGGTACATCACCCCCTTCCTCTACGTGCTGTTCATCCTGATGCTACCTACAGACCTGTCGAAGGTAGCCTTGATCCTCATCGCCTTCGGCTCGGGACTGATGGTTGACATCTTCGACAATATGCCGGGCTTCCACACCTTCTCCTGCACCCTGGTGGCTTTCTGCCGCATCGTTTTTGCCGACAAGATCCTCACCCGTGGCGAGCAGACAACCATCCTCACGCCCAGCATCCGAACCGTTGTCGCCCAGCAATATGTCATCTTCCTGACCCTGAACCTCTTCATCTACTCCTTCGCCTATTTCCTGCTAGAGATGTTCAGCCTGCGCGACTTCGGAACAATACTCATCTCCTCCATCCTCAGCACCCTGGCGACCGGAATCCTGGCCATTGTCTACCAAGCCATCTTCATCCCTCAAAAGCAATAACGACCGCCTATGAAAACTATCAAGACCATAATCCTTCCGCTACTGATCCTCTGGGGAACGGCAGCCTTCGCCCAGATAGGCATAGGCCAATGGCGCGACCATCTCTGCTACTCCTCTCTGCACGAGCTGGCCTTTGCCTTTGAAGAAGGCAACATCTATGGAGCAGGAAAGATGGGGGCCTTCAGCTACAACCTCAGCCAGTCGACCATCTCGCGACTGAGCAAACCCCAAGGGCTGAGCGATGCAGGCATCAAAACCATCGCCTACGACCCTCTTACCCACACCTTGGTCATTGCCTACACCAACTCCAACATCGACCTCGTACAGGACGAAAAGACCTACAACATCTCCGACATCAAGCGCAGCTCCATCGGAGGCGACAAAGGAATCAACCACATACGCTTCTTCGGCCGCAGAGCCTATCTGGCTTGTGGCTTCGGCATTGTCGTGGTGGATCTGGTACGCCACGAGATAGAGGAGACCTACTATATCGGCGACGGAGGCAGCTACCTTGCCGTGAACGACATCGCCTTTACCGACAGCCTGATTTTTGCCGCCACCTCTGCCGGTCTTCGCTACGCAAGAAAAGACAACCGGCATCTCAACATCGCCACCAACTGGATGCCCGACACCATCACGACCATTCGTGATATGAGTATCTCGACACTCCAATCTATGGGCGACACGCTCTATTCCACTTTGGATTTTTATGGAGACGGAACCACCTGCCTCTTCGGCCATTCTGCTACAAACGGACTCTTGTCCCCTATCAACAACGGACTTGGTCCGCTCCTCTCAGGGAACATCAGAACCCTCCGGATGGCGAACGGAAGGATGGCAGTCAACTATTTCGACTCCGTTGTGGTATACTCAGCCAACCACAACCGGCTATGGTGCGCACAAGACATCGACTGGATGGATATGGAAGCCAACGACGCCCTCTGCGACAGAGATGGAAACCTTTGGATAGCCCACAACTGGGGCGGACTCATCAAGATCTCTCCAGCAAATACCATCCTCGACGTTGCCCATCCGCAGAGCCCGGCTAGCGATAACGTCTATCGCCTCAAGTCGTACAAGAACCGCATGATGGTCGCTCCTGGAGGGAAATCCACCACCTTCACCAACGCCTATCTGGCTCCCAACGTCTATACCTTCAAAAAGGAGGAATGGGCAAGCATGGATCGTAACGGGCATAATGACAACCTGTTCGACATTGTTGACGTTGCCGTCAACCCCAAGAATGACAAACAGGTTCTTGCAGCAGCATGGGGCTACGGCATAGTAGAGCTGACCGAAAACAAGATCACCAACATCTTCAACTCCTCCAACACCAACAACGCCATAAGCGACTACACGTCGGAAGGCTACACCTCTACACGTACCGGAGCCGTGGCTTTCGACAGCAAAGGCAATGCCTGGATGACCAATTCGTTGGTGGACAACGGACTCGTGGTGAGACTCAAAGACGGCTCCTGGAAATCCTTCAACACACAGTCTTTTGTACAGGGAGAAGAGATAGACAAAATCATCTGCGATAGCGTCCGCGACTACAAATGGTTTTGCGGCAGAGCCAACAAAATCTTCCTCCACGACGGGGAAGGGAAGATGGCCTACGTCGACCCCAACAACGGAAGCAAGATGGAAACCTCGTCGGTCAACTGTATCGTGCAAGACCACGATGGCGATATCTGGATCGGGACAAACAAAGGCCTTAAGGTTCTTGGAAGCTACGGCAAAGCCTTCCCCGGAGGCGGCCACGGAGAGAAATCCGGCATCACCTGCATGAATATCACCATCAGCAACGGAGAATTTGCCGAATACCTGATGGCCTACGAGAACATCACATCTATTGCCGTGGACGGAGCCAACTGCAAATGGGTAGGAACAGCTAGCGGAGGCCTCTATCTCATCTCCGAGAACGGGCAGAAGGAGCTGCAGCATTTTACCGCGTCAAACTCCAAACTCTTCTCCGACAAGATAGTGACCCTCTCCATACTTCCCACCACGGGAGAAGTCTTCATCGGGACCGACAAAGGGCTCCAGTCCTATCGCGGGACAGCCACATTCGCCAACCACTATCCAGCCGACTCGGTCCACGTTTTTCCCAACCCCGTGCGTCCCGACTACGACGGACCTATTGCAATCAACGGATTCAGCCGCAACGCCCTCATCCACATCACCAACATCGCCGGACATATCGTGTTTAGCGGTACCGCTACCGGAGGGCAAGTGATATGGAATGGCAGAACAAACAATGGCGAGAAGGTCGCCTCCGGCACCTATTTCGTCTTTGCCAGCGACGAGGAAGGACAGATGAGAACCGTGGCGAAGATACTGATAGTCAGATAACAAACAACACCATTCTTCAAACCACAACAAGGTGTCTGCTCTTTTCTCCACACAAGGTCTGGTACTCCACACAACCAACTACTCCGAAACTAGCGTCATCGCTCGGGTCTTCACGAGGCTGTTTGGGGTGAAGTCCTTTATCCTCAAAGGTGTACGAGGGGGGAAGAATAAGGCAAAGAACAATCTCCTTCAACCTCTCTCCTTTCTTGATATGGTGGTGTACAACAACCCAAACACCTCCATCAACTATGTGAAGGAGCTGCATATTGCCGAGCCCTTCAACGCTATCTCGGCCGACTGCATGCGCACATCTGTTGTCTTTTTCCTGAACGAGCTGCTCTATAAGACCCTACGGGAAGAAGAACCTAATGAGGCCCTTTTCGATTATGTTGTCGAAACGTTGGAAGAGCTTGATCGTACAGAGCGCCTGGCTCCCGAACTTCCTATACGTTTCATGCTTCATCTGGCTACGTTCATCGGACTTGAACCCTTAGACAACCAGAGTCATCACGAACCTCTATTCAATCTCAAAGAAGGCCGCTATCAGGCTCCTCCCTCGCGCCACTCAGCCGCTATCGACCCCAATAGGGATTATCTCTTGAACGACGAACAAAGCTCCCATCTTCATTATTATCTGGCTTGGGTTCACGGACAAAACGAGAAACCGATCCTTCCCCTCTCCCAACGACGGCAACTGATAGACCTCCTGATCTCCTACTTCTCCATACATCTTGACGATTTTGGCACTTTCAAATCCCACGAGATACTTCATGCCGTTCTAGAATAACCCGACCTACCTTTCCTATCCCACCAATCAACCTACTATCAAGCAACCAATCTGAACATGCAAATGCGACGCTAGTGCGACATTAATACGACGCTAGTGCGACGCTAATACGACGGAGGAAGGGGATTTATGGTCCTAAAAGGGGATATTTTGAGGCATTTTGTCCCCTATCCGAGGACAAGCACAGAGGGTGGATGGGATTTTGCGACATCTTATTTCATTGGTTTATTGCCCTTTAGAGAAACGAGTTGTTATGTTTGGTTACAGATACAAATGTTACAATTAATTTTTGAGAGGGTTACACGACACCTTTAGACTATATATACTTAATATTTAATTAGTTATATAGTATATATAGAGAGATGTGTGTACCATTTTTTTTAATTGTAACTGTATCTTGTAACCATTTTTCTTTCCTATCAAGATCTTAACAATCTATAGGCCTTACTGCCAACAAGTATATAGTTCTTGCAAATTATAATCTGACCGCAAATTTCCTTAAGCGAGGCTCAAGCATTTCCTCCGGAACAAAACTTTTCACTCCGTCCACAATGATGTTCACCAGTCTTTCACGCAGATAATCCTTTCTAACATAAAGACATACATCACGAATCGGGACCGGATTGGTAATCGGGCGCAGCCCTTCCAGGATTTCTTTCCTCAGACCAATCGTATACAATTCCGGAACAATAGTCATTCCTCCTGTTTCCTGCACAATCCTAATCAAAGTTGCCAAATTGCCCGACTCGTAGCGAGATGTTTCCGAAGGCACCTCATACTTCAGTTCTGCAACCTGAGGTAGCAGTCGGGTCTCCTCTTTGAGGCACCAGAGATAGTTGCTGTTAGGCATCTGATATAGCTGAATCTCCGACAAGCTCCTTTCCGGACAATGTGGAGAAACGTAAGCCAGCATCTTTTCATGGAAGAGCGGAATCTCGATAATATCGTCATTCTGCTCGGGCATTGCCATAATTGCCATATCTATCTCGGCTTTACGAAGCTGCTCGACCGCATGCTGCCTGTAGAGCTCCTTCCCGTGAACTTTCAGCAACGGATAATTCTTATTAAGATATTTGAACAACTTAGGAACCAGATAAGGCGCTATTGTTGGAGATATGGCCATGCTGACATCTCCCGTATCCTTTTGTCGCTCGTTACTTGCAAGCTCCTGTATCTGGGAGGCATTATACAACACAATACGCGCTTGGTCGATAAGCATCTGACCTGCTTCTGTGGGTTTGACAGGCTGTGTGCTTCTATCGAAGATCACAATATCCAGCTCGAGCTCGAGTTTTTGAATCATTGTGCTGAGCGTCGACTGGGTTATTCCGCAGGCCTTTGCTGCTTGATTGAAGTGCCGATACTTATCGAGCGACACAACATATTCTAACTGTTGGAGTGTCATGATTTGCTTATTTATTGGTTAATACAGTTTCTCTACGCAATAGACACCAGCTGCGAGTTGGACTTTATATTGAGGTTGGTTATGATTGATTATCGAGTATGTTTGCCAACTCGCCGGTGCCTTCTTGTATCTGAATATGCTACGAACATCTAGATTTACAGACGTTTACCTTATCAGCATCATATCCGATTGACCCGACAAAAATACACTCTTTTTGCCGATTGACAAAATCTAATATATCCATACAAATATGGATAAAATCTAAACACAAAGAAAAACCAGGTATTACAGAACGTATTGAACCTCTTTCAGGTTGCAGGCAACAACCTCGCCTTCTGCAGGTTGGAGCAACAACTGACCATAATGATTTATGCCGACTATAGTAGCAGCCATCAATTGGTCCTTATAGATATATTGTCCCGGCTCATTATTCCGGAACAGTCTTGCCAGATAAGCCTCTTGGAGAGACGGCATAAGAATTTCCTCATAACGAGCCCGAACCGACTCTATAAGCTCCTCCAAGCATTTCTTAATATCATAATCCTCGCCCGTAATCTGCTTTAGCGAGATAGGGTTCGGAACCCATTCCGGAAAAAGAGTCTGGTTTATATTCAACCCGATGCCACAAATCGCGTGAGACAACCCTACACAACTCACCTTTATAGAAATCAGCATCCCACAAATCTTTCTAGCGCCAACATAAATATCGTTGGGCCATTTGATCTTTATTTCTTGTGGAGAGATCTTCTTCGAGAGCCAATCACAAACAGCCACAGAAAGGCATTGTGTGAGTTTAAACTGGTCAACAACCATAAGATGTTTGGGATGGAGGACCAAAGAGAAGGTGAGATTCTGTCCGGGCTGTGCCTCCCAATGATTTCCTCTCTGTCCTATTCCCGCAGTCTGCGCAAGCGCGCAAAAGCAAGTAAACTCCTCGACTTTATTAAGGTCGAGGAGTTCACAATATTGATTGGTAGAGGGTAATGTGTCGAAATACTTTATCATACCAACCGGAATGACATTATACAGTCATGATCTCTTTCTCCTTTGCGCCATACACTTTGTCGCACTCTGCGATAAACTTGTCGGTAATTTCCTGGATCTCTTTTTCAACCTGCTTAACCTCGTCTTCAGGAACAGATTTATCTTTGAGTTTCTTCACCTTGTCCATCACATTACGACGAGCGTTACGGATATTCACCTTGCTGTTCTCGGCCTCAGCCTTGGCGGCTTTGGAGAGCTCCTTACGACGTTCCTCAGTCAGAGGAGGAACGATGATACGGAGGATATCACCCTCGTGGCGAGGAGTGAATCCGAGGTTTGCATCGAGGATAGCCTTGTTGATGGCGCCCACGATAGTCTTTTCCCAAGGCTGGATGACAATAGTACGAGGGTCAGGAGTGTTGATGTTTGCCACCTGGCTGATCTCTGTGGGAGTTCCGTAATAGTCAACCTTAACGCCATCGAGCATTCCGGGGTTGGCTTTGCTTGCGCGGATTTTACCTAATTCTTTCTCCAAAAAGTTAATAGCACTCTGCATAGTCTGTTTAGCTTCATCGATGCAGGCTTTTGATAGATCGTTCATATAGCTGTGTTTTTTAGTTTTTACGTAACTGGATTTTTTTATTTCTTTTTTGCAGCAGCCTTCTTGGCTACGGTTTTCTTCGCAGCAGGCTTTGCTTTAGCTGTGGTCTTTGCCGCAGATTTGGTTGCCTTAGTGGTGGTTTTAGCTGCTTCAACATAGAGACTCTTCTCAAACGCACCCACTTCGGTACCCACCTTAGTGCCTTTCACCACCTTGAGAAGGTTGCCTTTCTTGTTCATATCGAACACATAGATAGGCAGGTTGTTCTCCTCGCAGAGGGCAAAGGAAGTGAGGTCCATAATCTTGAGTTTCTTGGCAAGCGCATCCTGATAGGTAAGGCAGTCGAATTTCTTTGCTTTGGGGTCTTTCTCGGGATCGGCAGTATAGACACCATCAACACGAGTGCCCTTAAGGATAGCGTCAGCCTGAATCTCTACAGCACGCAATGCCGATGCCGTGTCGGTAGTGAAGAAAGGATTGCCGCTACCGCCTCCGATAACAACCACTTTACCCTCCTTCATAGCCTCAATGGCGCGACGACGACTCATCTCTTTGCATATAGGCTCGATAGCAAGACCCGAGAGAAGCTCTGTTCTCATACCTTGCTTCTCCAACTCGGCCTGCAAAGCCATGCTATTGATGAGGGTTGCCAACATTCCCATATAGTCTCCCTGGACGCGGTCCATACCTTTGGCAGCTCCGCTCAGGCCACGAAAGATGTTACCACCTCCGATAACAATGGCAACCTCTACGCCTGCCTTTACTGCAGCTTTTATATCAAGTGCATACTGTTCCAACATTTCAGGAGAGATACCATAACTTTGTTTGCCCATGAGCGATTCGCCACTCAATTTCAGTAATACACGATTATATTTCATCTTATTATTATACTTAAATAGGGTTTAACTTTTTGATAATTATCATATTTGTGCTGGAACAGCACATCACTTCCATGTTGCGAAGATAAGAAAAAAGTTACAAATATCACCATATTATCAAAAAAAAATGTACTTTTGTAGTATAAGACATCAAACGCAAACCATGCGTAAAACCATGGATTATTGATCACTACACCTTATCCTTGCTATGTCCAACACAAGAAAAACGATCGCCCTGCTCCTCCTTCCCGTCTCTATTTGGTATGCTATCGGCATCCTCGTAAGGAACCTTCTCTTCACTTTCGGTATCAAGAAGGAAGAAGTTCCACACGTGACAACTATCGGTGTAGGGAACCTCTCTACCGGAGGCACAGGGAAGACGCCCCATACAGAATATCTGCTCAAACTTCTCTCCGGGACATACCATACCGCATTTCTTAGCCGAGGATACAAACGCAAGAGCAAAGGTTTTGTCCTTTCTACAGGCGATCCCGATGCCAAGCTGATCGGGGACGAGCCCGCAATGGTTGCCCGGAAATTCCCGGATGTAACAACGGCAGTATGCGAGAAACGAATGATTGGCATCAAAAACCTGCTACAATCAGAAAACGAGCCAGAACTTATTATCCTCGACGACGTATACCAACATCGTTATGTCAAGCCCTCTATAAACATCCTTCTTACCGAATATTACCATCCATTCTATCAAGACACCATACTCCCTTTCGGGAATCTACGAGAGTTCCGCTCAGCAAAGAACCGGGCTCAGATAATCATCGTAACAAAATGTCCCGAGAAATTGGATCCTATGACAAGGAATAATATCATCCATCACATCAAACCACTACCCTTCCAACAGGTATTCTTCTCATACTTCTCATACGAAACACCCATTCCCATATTCCCCAATAATGGTTGTACACCCGAAGAGGCCACCCACGCGCTTGTTCTTACCGGTATAGCCCATCCCAAATATCTGCTCAAGCATATAAAGAAGCAATACATCACTTCATCCTGCACTTTCCCCGATCATCATGATTTCACCACAGCCGATATCATCCAAGTTGTCGATACCTTCAACAACATCCCTACCGATAAGAAAATTATAATCACAACAGAAAAGGATGCCTCCCGCTTGCAAGCTAGCGAAGCGGCTTCAAAGTTAAAAGATCTGCCTATATTCATAGTACCCGTTTCTGTTAAATTCCTCGACGAGCCCAACAACTCTTTTGACAAGACCATAACAGACCTAGTCAGAGAAAACATTTCGTTTCTAAGCAGTCTGAAAGCCGCAACAAAGACTATCCTCAAATAATCTTATTTCTCATTATTTATCCCCAGGCCAAGGAATAGCCGGTCCTAGCATCAGGACAGGAAGTACCCGCCATCTATGCCAGCCAACTATAACAGGAGAAAGGAAGAGCCAGCCAACAACAATACCGGCCAGGGGGAATCCACACAACAAAAAATCTAGGTAACTATATATACCTGTTGGCAGTTACTATCGCGGAGACAGTTCACCATTTTTTCATAGCA
>JAKSMR010000028.1 GCA_024400495.1 Bacteroidales bacterium | reverse complement strand
ACCCCCGGTCAGCCCCCTCAGGGCAACGACGACGACGCCATCGGCGAGTAAAACCTCCATCGAAAACCACCATCGGCGAGTCACTCGCCGATGATGGGGTGAGGAGCGAGGAGTGAGGCAATCACGTTATTACGTTATCACGTTATCACGTTATCACGTTATTACGTTATCACGTTATCACGTCATCGTGAGGCCGTCATTGCGGGCTTGACCCGCAATCTATTGCGACAAGGATGCTTGACAGTCTAGATTGCGGGTCGGAGCCCGCAATGACGGAATCCACGCAATGACGGAATCCACGCAATCGCGTCATCACGTTATCACGTCATCACGTTATCACGTTATCACGTCATCGCGTTATCACGTTATCCCCCCCCCCTAATTACTAACTAACTCTTAATTCAAAATCATCATGAACAACAAAGAAAGCATCGATCCTCAGAAGACCCGTACCATCATCAAGGTGGTCATCGCCATCCTGAGCGCCATCCTCGGTGCCCTTGGCGGGGCGGCCACCGTGGCCTGCTCGCATATGCTCCAGTAGCCTCAAGGGAGCCGCAGGCAGCGCCTTCGCCCCTGAAGGGTTGCCGGACCGACCACCCCTAAAAAAAGGGGGAAAAAAGAGACGGCCTCTGCTTTTGGGCGGGGCCGTCTGTTTTGTGTGTTGTGGTGCTATGCTACCAGTTCAGGATCTTGCGGAAGTCGTACTCCTCGGGGTTGGGGAGATACTGCTTGGCGGCTTCGTAGTCGGCAGGGGTGATGTAGTCCATGATGTCGTTGATGTAGGAGAGCACCTTGTTGCTGTTGACGTTGACCTGACGGGGAGGGATCTTGCCGGTGAGGGGGTCCTGGAGGTCCTTGAGGTAGAGGGGAGCGATGTTGCCCTGGTGGTCGCTATAGACCATGCATCCGGTGCAGCCCTGGTTGAAGAGGGTGTGGACGCCCATGCCCATGAGGGAGCAGTAGGTGAGGTCGAAGGCGATGGGGGTGCAGCAGCGTACCTCGTAGCCTATCTCGACGGGACGGCTCTTGACCTTGAGGTTGAGCTCTTTGGCTTTCTTCTCGAGCATCTCGTTGAAGATCTGTGCCTTGGATACTTTGCCGAGCTCGGGATGGCCGTGGTCGTCGTAGGAGAAATGGATGCCGGAGTTCTTGATCTCATCGTCGCTGAGGCTATGGAAGACGCCTTCGCTGACCATGGCGGCACCGTAGGTGATGCCCATGAGCTTGCGCTTGACGATGCAGGAGACGAGGAGCTTGACGATCTTGTCCATGGTGATCTCGGTCTTGTTGAAGAACTCGGGGATGATGACCATGGGATAGTGGCAGGCGCCGGCGATGCCCATGGCGAGATGGCCTGCGGAACGGCCCATGGCGCTGACGACGAACCAGTTCTCGGAGGTGCGTGCATCTTCCATGACGGCGGTGCAGAGCACGGTGCCCTGGGCTTTGGCGGAGTTGTAGCCGAAGGTGGGGCTGCTGTTGGGGAGCGGGAGGTCGTTGTCGATGGTCTTGGGGACGTGGATGTTGGAGATGGGATAGTGCTTGCTCTCGAGGAACTTGGCGATGCGGTTGGCGGTGGAGGCGGTGTCGTCGCCGCCGACGGTGACGAGGAGCTTGACTTCGTTGCTGACGAAGAAGTCGAGGTTGAAGCGCTGCTCAAAATCTTCGTCGGTGGGCTTGAAGCGGCTCATCTTGAGGATGGAGCCTCCTTTGTTGAAGATCTCGTCGGCGAGGAGGAAGTCGACGTCCTGCATGCGGGGCTTGTCGGTGAAGAGGGCTGAATAGCCGCCATGGAGACCGATGACGCGGTAGCCGTCGCGGAGGAAGGTCTTGGCTACGGAGGCTACTACGGTGTTCATTCCGGGGGCGGGACCGCCACCTGTGAGGATTGCAATTGATTTCATGGTGTTGATATTATTGATTTGTGATTTCTCTTTCTTTTCTTCTTTGTGCCGTGGGCGGCGAGGCTGGCCGGCGGGCTAGATGTCGAGGACTTTCTTCACCTCCTCGCGCATGGGACGGAGGATGTCGTGGTCGATGTCGACGAGGAGCTGCTTGGCTACGGTCTTGGGGGTGGGCTTGACCTGAGGAGGACGGCAGATGACGTTGAGCGACCTGGGGTGGTTGACGAAGGTGAGCTGGGTGCCTATGCGCTCGCCTTCGCCGTCGAGGTTGATCCACTGGTTCTCGTTGTTGTAGAGCTCGACCTCTTTGGCTTTGTAGATCTCGACATGCTGCGAATACTGGAAGTGGTTGGTGTAGAGCAAGGGGGCGGTGAGGGTGAGATGGTGGAGGGGTATCTTGCCGACGATGCAGACGTCGATGAGGCCGTCGTCGAGCTTGGCGAGGGGGGCTACGGCGGTGTTGTAGCCGAACTGGTTGGAGTTGGCGAAGCTGATGAACCAGGCTTTGCGGACGACGGACTTGCCGTCGATGCGCATGCGGTAGGTCTTCTCTTCGGAGGTGGGATAGTCGGTGAGGACGATGTTGGCATAGGCCTGGAGGCCGCGGGTTTTGGCGAGCTTCATGCGGCGGGCCACCTGGGCGTCGAAGCCGACGCCGGCGATGGAGACGAAGATCCTGTCGTTGACGGAGACGGTGTCGATGGGGGCCACATGATACTGGTTGATGACCTTGATGGCCAGCGCTGGGGTGAGGGGTATGCGGAGGTTGCGGGCGAGGCCGTTGCCGCTGCCGCAGGGGATGATGCCCATGGTGACGCCGCTGTCCTTGAGGCCGGTGGCGACGTCGTTGACGCTGCCGTCGCCTCCGACGGCGATGACGGCGTCGATGCCGCCTTCCTCGACAATCTGGCGGGCGAGGGCGGTGCCGTGGTGCACATACTCGGTGTAGCGGATCTCGTAGTCGAAGAGGTCGTGGTCGAGGTTGCGCTCGATGATACGGTCGATCTTCTTCTGCTTTCCGATGCCGGAGATGGGGTTTACGATGAACGCGATTCTTTTCTTCATGGTTGTCTGTTATTTTTCCTGAAGCCTGTTCTCTCTCATGAGCTTGCCGTACTGCTGCACGACGGCCTGCATGAGGCGGAGGTCCTCTTCGTCGCCGAAGGAGGCTCCGCTGCCGCAGAAGGCGGCGGTGCGCAAGAGCTCACGGCTGTCGGCGGACTGGGTGACCATAGAATAGTAGCCCTGGCCGTAGACGAGCTGCCATCCGCGCTGGGGCTGGGCGAAGAGGCTGGTGCCGAAGCAGAGGCAGCGCTCTCTGACGCCGGTGTAGTCGAGGACGGAGGGCATGATGTCGGTCTGCTGGACGATGCGCTTGCAATCGGGGAAGGGCAGACGGTGGACGGGACGGGTGGCGGCGCTGTCGGCACCTCCTCTCTCGCCGGGGGCGAAGAAGATCATGGGGATGCGGTACCAGCCGTCGTAGCCGTTGTATTCGGGGGTGAGCCCCTGGCCGGGATGGTCGGCGGTGATGACGAAGAGGGTGTTGTTGTACCAGGGCTGCCTGGAGGCCTCCTCGAAGAAGCGGCGCAGCGCATAGTCGCTATACATCACACACTGCAGCAGCGGATGGCGGCCTTGCTTGAACTCGCCTTTGTGGCTCTCGGGGATGGCGTAGGGATGATGGGAGGAGATGGTGAAGAAGCCGGCGAGGAAGGGCTCGGGGAACTGGCTGATCTCCTCGAGGGAATACTGGAGGAAGGGCTCGTCGAAGATGCCCCACGCGGGATCGGCGTCGGCGTCGCCGTGCTTGGCGACATACTCATCCTTGCCGAAATAGTGCTGGAAGCCGGCTTTGGCGCAGTATTTGTCGAAATCCATCGACCCGTTGTAGCTGCCGTGGAAGAAGGCGGTATGGTAGCCGTTGCGGGCCAGCGAGGCGGGGAGCCCGCCGAAGTCGTTGTTGAAATAGGAGGAGAGGATGAAGGGGGTCTCGGAGAAGGTGGGGATGGAGGAGAAGACGGAGGGAAGGGCCTCGATGGATTTCTTCCCGTTGGAGCGTCCGTTGTAGGCGTGGCCTATGGCGGCGAGGGAGTCGAGGAAGGGGGTGAAGCTCTCTTCGCGGCCTCCGTTGTAGCAGCCCATATACTCCTGAGAGAAGCTCTCGAGCACGAGCACCACCACATTGGGATAGGCGGCGGCGACGGTGGTGTCGGCAGGGGCGCCGTAGTTCATCGTGGAGAAATGGAGGTCGATGACGGCCTCGGCGTCGGCGTCGCTCATATACTGAGTGTCGTCGAGCTTGGGGAGGGGGAACGTGCGGGCGATGGTGTAGGCGGAGTTGACGACAAGGGGCGTATTCTTCATATAGCAGTAGCGGGCGGCGTCGCTGAGCTGGAGGGAGTGGAGATGGAAGCCGCCGTGGAGGGAGAGGATCAGGACCAGCACCACCGTCGCCGATCCTGCGGCTCGGTTGCTCCAATGCTGGCGGGTCTGCCTATAGGGCAGCAGCTTGGTCTTGAGGGAGATCCACACGAAGAGCGCCAGCAGAGCGATGCCGCTCACCACCACGGGCCAATAGTCGCGGAGGAAGAGGGGCAGGAGGTTGCCCATGTCGCCACCGATGGTGAGATAGGGCAGGATGTCGCTGCTGATCCTCCGATAGGTGAACTGGAAATAGGCCCAGTCGGCGACATTGACGCCGAGGGCCACCACCATGGGGAGCAGCAGCAGCAGGTCGGCCCAAAGGGGCAACGGCTTTCTTCGGCGGAAGGGAAGGATGAGGAGATAGGGCAGCATGAAGAGGGCGACAGTGGCGAAGCCGAAACGGAGGTTGCCCAGAAGGATGGCAAGCACCTGACGGAACCCGACGGCGCCGAAGATGCGGATATTGAAGAGATAGAACAGCAGCTGTGCTGCCAGCAAGGCCAGCAACGCCCACAACAGCCTCAGCCCGAAGAAGAGGGCGAGATTGTCGGTGTGCAGCCAAGAGGATTTTCTTTTCATAACGGGATGGGGTGTTTTTCGTTATCGGCAGGTTAAAAAGGTGGTGACGGCTCGCGGACGGCAGCCGGGGGCTTAGGGACGGTAGCCGGAAGTGCGCAGGATCTTATGCGCGTCGGGCTCGTTGAAGAGCTCTTGCATCGAGCAATGGGTCTTCTGGACATAGGCCTCAACGATCTTCCAGCCTATGTAGTTGGCGGTGCGAGGTGCCGACTCGCCGAAGGCGTTGGTCTTGGGAGCCTCGTCGATGAGGTTGTGGAACTGATAGAGATCCTTCTCGAAGAGGAGCTTGTTCTGGACGAGATAGGCCCAGACGCTCTTCTCGTTCTTCTTCATCCAACGGAGCTGCTCGTCGGTGTAGCGCACCTTGAGGGCTTCGCTCTTCTTGGGAAGCACCTGATCGACGAAATAGAGGGCTTTGCCTTCGGCCACCATATAGTCGAGCAAGGTGGGCTCACCGTCGCCGAGAACGATATACTCTTTAGCAAGAGCGGCCATGCAGTCGACGGCGATATACTCCTCCCGGCAGAGCTGGACGAGGTACATAGGGAGGCCGAAGTAGTTGTAGTTCTGCATATAAGGCACAGCATACTGGTCGATTGAGATGAGGATGGACTTGCTGTCGACGGCCACACGGTTGTCGTAGTCGAACATGCCGCTGACGAAGGTGATGACCCTGCGGCTGGCGATCTCGCCGTCGGCTTTCTGGGCTCTGTCCATGGCCTGCGCGAGCTCCTTCTCGAGGGAGCTGAGATCGGGGAAATAGCGCATCACCGTATCGTAGATGGTGCGCACGGTGGCGTCGCGTGTGAAATCGACCACCTGGGCCATATAGGAGGGGTCCTGAGGCACGCACACGAGGATGTCGCTGGCGAAATCGGCCTGGTGCTTCAGCATCTCCTCCTGCAGCTGCTCGGCGGGAGTGTCAAACATCAGTCTTTCAAAACGATAGATACCTTCGCTCTTAGGCTGCTCGGCCTGCTGTTTCTGACGGCAGGAGACCACGGCGGACATCAACGCAAGAAGGGCAACGGCGGCTATTATAGGTTTCTGGATCTTCATAATGGACGGAGTTAAGTAATTTGCAAAGATACGATTTTTATTTTATATGGATACATTAATTTCTTAAGCCCGCTAGATAATGCTTGATTTGCAACAGGAAAGAACTAAAATTTTAACATTTCAAAACAGCAGAAAATCCCTTTTGCCGACTCCCCTGCAGCCTCTTCTGCTACGGGTTGCGCCCCCGGCCAGAGACGCCCCCCGGGAAGCTATTCTCCCGCACCCGGATCGCCCTCCGACGACGGATGGGCGACCTTGACGCCTGCCTGACGCGAGGCTGACGCCACCCCTCTGACGTTGAGGATTGTTTTTATTTTTGGCTACAATAATAAAAAATCGTATCTTTGCACGATATGAAAACACTCATCTTCGCCACAAACAACAAACACAAACTGCAAGAAGTCAGCGAGATGCTTGAAGGCATCGTTGAGATAAGAAGCCTCGCCGACATGGTAAAAAACGGCTATCCCCAGCTTGAAGGCGAGATTCCCGAAACGGCCGACACGCTGGACGGCAACGCCCTGCAGAAGGCCCAATGGGTATTCGAACGCACGGGGATGGACTGCTTCGCCGACGACACCGGCCTCGAGGTGGAGGCCCTGGACGGCAGACCCGGAGTATATAGCGCCCGCTACGCCGGCGAACATTGCACCTTTGCCGACAACGTGAACAAGATGCTGGGCGAGATGAGCGGAAAAGCCAACCGCGCAGCCTGCTTCCGCACCTGCATCTGCTTGATGGAGAACGGCGCACCCCGCTATTTCGAAGGACGCGTAGATGGAGAGATCCTCAACGAACGCCACGGAGACGAGGGGTTCGGATACGACCCCATCTTCCTCCCCGAAGGATATGAAGAGAGCTTTGCCGAGATGAGCCTCGAGCTGAAGAACAGCATAAGCCATCGCGGCCGCGCTGTGAGAAAACTGGTAGATTATCTCAAAAATAACAAATAAATATGTACACCGAAGTCTATCCACTTGAAATCCAGCAGGGATTCACTCAGGACGGCGTCTGCGTGCTGATGCTCTACGAACCTATCGAGAGCAAGCGGATTCCCGTAATGATCGGCCAACATGAAGCCGAAATGATACTTCTGGAGAAAGAAGGAGCCAAGAGCCGCCGCCCGATGACCCACGAGCTCATATCCTCCCTGTTCGACTCCTTCAACCTAGCCCTTACCGAGGTCTCTATCGACCGCTTCGAAGAGGGCATCTTCTATGCGACATTATATGTCAACGACGGATTCATAACCAAGAAGATAGACTGCCGCGCCAGCGACGCCATCGTGCTGGCCCTGAGAGAAGAGGTGGCCATAAAGATGGACAACAAAGTGATTGAGGAGACGGGCTTCCAGACCGACAACGAGTCGGAGCTGGAGATCGAAGAGGAAGAGACGAGCATCGAGACCCTCGAAGCCCTGCTGCACGAACACGAAGAGAACGAGGAGTATGAGAAAGCCGCCGAGCTGGCCGAACTGATAGAGAAACTGAAAAACAACCGATAGCATCATGACCGACGAAAGAATAGACCGCTTCGACGAGGCTGCACAATACATCAAATCACGCATCAACGAAGTACCCGAAATCGCCATCACGCTGGGCAGCGGACTCGGCAAACTGGCCGACAGGATCGAGAACCCCATCATCATCCCCTATAAAGAGATCCCTCACTTCAAGACCTCTACAGCTACCGGACACAAAGGCAACCTGATTGTTGGCAAGCTGGGAAGCAAAATGATTATGGCTATGCAGGGCCGATTCCACTACTACGAAGGATACACCATGCAGGAAGTCACCTTCCCCGTGAGAGTGATGGCCCGACTGGGAGTCAAGACCCTCTTTGTCTCCAACGCCGCAGGAGGAATGAACCCCGACTTCAAAGTGGGCGACCTGATGATCATCACCGACCATATCAACTTCATGCCCAACCCCCTCATCGGAAAGAATATCGAAGAGATGGGGCCCCGTTTCCCCGATATGACGACCATGTACAGCTCCCGCATAAGAAGAATGGCTCACGAGGTGGCCGACACGATGAAGGTCGGCCTTCGGGAAGGGGTATATGTGGCAGGCACCGGACCCTCCTATGAGACACGCGCCGAATACAAGATGTTCCGCATGATGGGCGCCGACGCCGTGGGCATGAGCACCGTCCCCGAAGTGATCGTAGCACGCCATAGCGGCCTGGAGATCTTCGGTATGAGCGTGATCACCAACTGCGCCAAAGACCTCGGAGAGGACTGCCTCAACGACGGCAACGATGTGGTGGTTGCTGCCGACAAGGCCGCCGACACTATGACGGAACTCTTCACCCGGATTGTCAACAAACTATAAGAATCTTCCCACCCGACACAACGCTACCCCCCCACTGCCCTCACTCCTTAGATGAAAAACCACATCCGAAGCATCATCCTCCCTATTGCCATGCTGCTGGCGGTGCTGCTGCACCAATACTGCGGAGCGGTATATTTTCTTGCCCCCTATCTGGTGTTCACCATGCTGTTTATGGCTTATACCGCCATCGATGTGAAGAAGATGCGCATCTCCCGACTCATCGTCTGCCTGATCGTTGCGCAAACCATCCTCACAGTAGGCTTCTTTGGCATACTGAAGCTGATAGGGTTGAGCGAGGTGATCTGCGACAGCGTGCTGGTGTGCTGCCTCACACCCGTAGCCGCCTCTGTGGTAGTGGTCTCGTGCGCGCTAGGAGCTAGCAGAGAGACCGTTACGGCTTTCACCATCATCGACAACCTCTACATCGCTATCCTGGCTCCCGCCCTTTTCTCCCTTATCGGCACCGGACAACAGGAGCTGACCTATTTCCAGTCGTTCTGGAAGATCCTCTGCCGCATCTCACCTCAGATCGTATTCCCGTTCTTTGCGGCCATGTTCACCCAGTTCTGTATGCCTCAACTCAACGCCGCCATCGTGAAGATCAAAGGCTATTCGCTCTACGTATGGGCCACGACGCTCACCATCATCCTCGGAAAGACCTACGATGATGTCATCACCGCCCCTGATCCACAATGGGAGCTGGTGGCTATCATCACCATCATATCGGCTGTGCTGTGCGCTATCCTCTTCTCGGTCGGCAAACATCTCGGCGAACGCCACGGAGAGAAGATCGCCGGAGGACAGGTGCTAGGACAGAAGAACACCTCGTTCGGGATATGGATGGCTATCGAATACCTCTCCCCCATGAGCGCCGTAGCCCCTGCCCTCTACTCCGTATGGCAGAACTTCTTCAACAGCTACCAGATGTACGTGCACGACAAGAACCACGAGCCGGAGACTTGAGAGAACGACAACAAACCGACAACCCCCTAACAATAAAGACACCAAGACCTTATGATACGCGCTGCTTTCTTCGATATCGACGGCACACTCGTCAGCTTCAAGACCCACAAAGTGTCGGAAGGCACAATCAAAGCTTTTGACGAGCTGCACAAACAAGGCATACGGACTTTCATCTCCACCGGCCGCCCCCAACAGATCATCCCAAAGATGCCGGTCTCTTTCGACGGCTTCATCACAATGAACGGCGGACACGTGTTTGTTGGAGAGACAATACTCCACTCCTCCCCCATTCCCGAAGAAGACGCCAAGCGTTGGATACGCTACGCATACGAGAACAAGATCACCACCTTCGCCTTTATGCCCGACGCCATCTGTCTGAATCAGGGAGATCCTGCCCTCGCTGCCTTGAGGGCCCAGCTCGACTTCGAGCTGCCACCCATCTGGACTATGGACGAACTGATGGACAAGAAGATCAACCAGTTTATCGTAATGCAGTCCCCCGACAAAGATAAAGAGACGCTTGAGATGCTCCCGGGATGCGCTATGCCCCGCTGGCACCCTGCATTCAGCGATCTTATTCCAAACGGCATCAGCAAAGCGGTGGGTATGCAGAAAATCCTCGACCACTTCGGCATCAAACAAGACGAAACAATCGCTTTCGGTGATGGAGGAAACGATATCGAGATGCTCGATTTCGCTAAGATCGGCGTAGCAATGGGGAATGCTGCCGACGAGGTGAAAAGACACGCAGACTATGTGACCACAGACGTCGATGACGAAGGTATTTTTAATGCTCTGAAATCACTCGGAATAATCTAAAAAAATGTTAAATACACGCTTGCTATCCACCGATTAAATATTTTTGTGTATTTTTGCATTTTATTTCTAATGAAAAATTTATAAATTAATAAACCTGCTATAGCAGAAACAAACAAAAAAAAACCTTATGAAAAAAGTATTAGTAGCTCTTTGCACTGTATGCGCCCTTGCATTCACCGCATGCGAGGAAGGAGACCTCTCCCAAATCCTCAGCGTTGTAACCGGTAACGCAGAACTTACCGTTGCTTCCGCCGATGCCGGCACCAGCCACCAGACCAACGACCAGATCAAGTTCAGCTCTGCTGTTGCCAACGCAATTAACGAGAACAACATTGCTTGCACCATCATCATCGGCGCAAATCTCGACCTCACCAAAGTTGACGAACTCACCTACCCCTACTTCGGTGTGAACTTCACCGACACCGTAGCTGCCACCTACACCTTCCCCGCTGTAAACCAGCAGCTCATGACCTCCTTCATCGGTGCTAACATCATCACCAAAGCTTCCGAGACCAATCTCCTGGTTATTGCTGAAAGCGACACCTCCTGGTATCTTTCCACTGGCGGCTCCGCTCAGATTACCGAGTGGGCTAACTTCGGCCAGACCATGAAAGGTAACTTCAACAATGTTAAGATGTACTATGTTACCAAGACCAAACTCGAGGAAGTTCAGAACCTCACCGCTGTACAGTGGCTCACCACTAACCTCGACGACTACTTCAAGAGCATGACCATCAACGGTAACTTCAACTGCCGTCGTATGGACATCCAAAACATCATCGCCAACATGATTACCGAAGAATAACAAGATTCTTTGCGATCAGATAACACAAGAGGTCTCCCTATCGGAGGCCTCTTCTTTTTTATCGCCAATCTTGGCACGATCACTTTATCTCTCAGTCAAGGAATCAGAAGAAGAGATGTTCTAACAACGTCTTCGTTCCAAGACCAATGAGAACCAGACCGGCTATGATGGTCGCCCACTTCTCAGGAACAGGGATATTCCGTTTGCCCAGAAAGACGCCGGCCATAGCGACAATGAAGGTCACCAGACCGATTATCACACATGTGCCTACCGATTGGCCGATGGTGCTATCAAGACCGAACCCAATCCCTACGACGAAGGCGTCGATAGAGGTTGCGACGGCAAGCGTGCAAATCACCCAGAACCGGCTCAGATCCAGCGCATTTTCATCCTCTTCCCCTTTCAATGCGTCAACGATCATCTTTCCTCCCACAAGGAGAAGCAGACCGAAGGCGACCCAATGGTCGATAGATGAGATGAACGCCACACAGACATTACCGATAAGCGCGCCTATCAACGGGAAACCACCCTGGAAGAGACCGAAGGTGACGGCAAGGAGGAGGCCTCTACGATAGGAGAGCTTAGTTTTGAAGGCGCTCGTCGTGGAGACAACAAGACTATCAACACAAAGTGCCAAAGCCAAGAGGAATGATTCAATCAGGTACATATCTTTCTACGAAATGCTATAAGAATAGTGCGATCTTTCTGCTCCAGGGGTGTGTATCTGGAAACGTTTCCCTTGCAGTTCGGGATGCTTCCGCAACAGCTCGTGAGCAACAAACCCCATCGTATAGCGGCAGTTGAGCTCTACCATGGGACTAAGTCCATATGAGCCATCGGGACGTACGAAGACAAACATATCGACACCAACTTTCCCTTGTAGGAGAGGATGGAACTTGTTGCCCAACAGGAACGCAACATTATCCACAGCCCTAACTATCACGTCAACAGGAATATATCTTCCAAGGGTCTCAAGGATAAGGGTGTCGGGAACAAGAAGATTCCCTTGATAAACGAACCCTTTGGTATCGAAGAGGGAATAGCCTTCGAGACGGACTTCGTCATCGATAGAAAAAAGGGCTGCGAAGTCAGCCACCACCTCATAGCGAGGCTCCGCTGTGAGATAACGACGTTGCTTGAGGATTTTTTCAATCCACTCCCGATCTTTATCCGAGAGAACGACATCAACGGGACGTATGCCTCTTCCACTTCCGGAGAGCGGGTTTTTGAACACCACAGACCCATTATCCTCAACATATCGCTGGCATTCTTGCAACGAGTGGAGCAACGCGGGTTCTTCGCTACAATAGGTCTCTATGAAGAGGCGTGGAACCGAAGCATAAAGGCTGGTGTGTTTTCTGTCCGAGCAATAAGGAATCCAATCCATCCGCGCCAATATAGGGAAATAACGATCGGGGACTCCTTGTTTTTTCATTTGTGAGACGAGAACATTGTTCCAGCCCCAGGGGACGATGGCTTCTGCCTCTGGATGCTCCCTACAAGCCTCTCCCACCCTGCTTGCCGGCACGCATACATCATCTGCGTCACCAAGAAACTGCATAATGTCGCAACAGTCTTCTGCAAACCGAAGGGCACTCTGGGGTGGCATATAGCTAGGTGCGCTGTTAGCCAGGCACAAGTCATGCTCGGGGTTGAAGACAAAGATTTTCATTGGTGTTCTGTTCACAAAAGAAGCAAGGGAAGCGACGCCTCCCTTGCCTATATAATGTATATGTTACATTATTATTTGTTGAGCTGGAATTTGGTGCAACCGGTAGCAAAGAAATTGCTGATCTGGTTTGCAGCAGCGATACCAGCGTTGATGTTAGCCTCTTCGGTCTGAGCACCCATCTTTTTGGGAGTAGCGAAGTAGCGGCCTTCGAATGCCTTGAACTCTGCGTCAGCGTCGGGCATGATATCGGTGATGTAACGGATATCGGTGCGTTCGCCCATGAGTTTGAGGAGGCTAGCCTCATCGATAACCTCTTTACGAGCGGTGTTGACGAGGATACCACCCTTAGGCATCTTGCCAACGAGGTCGTAGTTGATGCTGTTCTTGGTTTCTGCGGTTGCGGGGATGTGGAGGGAAACAACGTCGCAGGTCTCGAAGAGAGCAGCCTGGTTAGCAACAGCGTGAGCTACGCCGTCAGCCTCGATCTGTTCAGCGGTAAGGAAAGCGTCGAATGCGTAAACATCCATGCCGAAGCCCTTAGCGATGCGAGCTACGTTGCGGCCTACGTTACCGTAAGCGAGGAGACCAAGTTTCTTGCCCATGAGTTCGGAGCCGGACTTGCCGTTGTAGAAGTTACGAACTGCGTATACGAGCATACCCATTACGAGCTCAGCAACAGCGTTGGAGTTCTGACCGGGAGTGTTCATGGCAACGATACCCTTCTCGGTGCAAGCAGCGAGGTCGAGGTTGTCGAAACCGGCACCTGCGCGAACAACGATCTTGAGGTTGTTGGCGTGAGCGATAACTTCCTTGGTAACTTTGTCGGAACGAACGATGAGAGCATCTGCGTCAGCAACAGCTGCGTAGAAATCGTTTACGTCGGTATATTTCTCGAGGAGAGCGAGGGTGTGGCCGTTCTTCTCAACAACTTCGCGGATGCCGTCAACAGCAACTTTTGCGAAGGGTTTTTCGGTAGCTACAAGTACTTTCATTTGTAGTTTTAAGTTTTAGGTTTTAGGTTTTTTAAGCCGGAGCTGAATTAAAGGAACTTTGGGTTCGTGGCAGATATTTGCCGCAAACCCAAAATTCAAAACTGAAAAACTAATTATTTGTTAGCTTTTTCGAAGTCCTGCATGCACTGTACGAGAGCTTCAACGTCCTCTTTGGTAACAGCGTTGTAGAGGCTGGCGCGGAAGCCACCAACGGAGCGGTGACCCTTGATACCTACCATACCGCGTTCTTTAGCGAATGCCATGAAAGCGTCCTGGAGGTTCTCGCGACCTTCAGCCATTACGAAGCAATGGTTCATGATGGAACGGTCTTCCTTCTCTGCGGTACCGCGGAACATGCTGTTGCGGTCGATTTCCTCATAAAGAAGGTTGGACTTCTCGGTGTTGATCTTGTTCATGTTCTCAAGGCCGCCGATGGTGTCCTTAACCCACTTGAGGGTTTCGTGCATAACGAAGATGGGGAGTACGGGAGGAGTGTTGAACATGGAGATGTTCTTCTTCTCTTCAGCAGCGTGGGTACGGAAGTCTACCATAGTGGGCAGGGGGTTCATGTACTGACGGTCGGTGATCTGGCCGAGGAGCTCTTTCTTAACGATAACGAAGGTAACGCCGGCAGGGCCTACGTTCTTCTGAGCGCCACCATAGATGCAAGCATACTTGGTAACGTCGACGGGACGGCTCATGATATCGGAGGACATATCAGCGATGAGCTTGATGGGGCAGTCCATGTCGTACTTGATCTCGGTACCATAGATGGTGTTGTTGGTAGTGATGTGGAAATAGTCAGCATCGGTAGGGATGGTGTAGCCCTTGGGGATGTAGCTGTAGGTCTTGTCTTCGGAAGAAGCAACGATGTCAACGGGGCCGAAGAGTTTAGCCTCTTTGCCAGCCTTCTTAGCCCAAACGCCGGTCTGGAGATAAGCAGCCTTCTTGTTGAGGAAGTTAGCGGGGATATCGAGGAAGAGGGTGCTAGCACCACCACCGAGGAAAAGTACTTCGTAACCTTCGGGGATGTTCAGAAGATCGCGCCAGAGCTGACGGGTTTCTTCCATGGTGCGCTCCCAACCGGGGGTGCGGTGAGAGATTTCCATAAGACCGATACCGGTGTTGTCGAAATCGCGGATAGCAGCGATGGTGGATTCAACAGCTTCCTTGGGCAGAGGGCAAGGACCTGCATTGAAGTTATAGGCTTTTTTCATTTTAGTTTTGTGTTTAATTTATTTATTATTAATTAATTACCAAATAATTTCATTTCAGAAATCTTTAGCAAAGGTACACAAATTATTTTATATAACGGAAACAATTTATATATATTTTATCAACAATTTTCCAACACCGGCACAAGAGACGCACAATCAGCCGATTAAACAGAACGCAAAAAAAGGCCTCTTTTCTCCCCATCCGCCAGGCCAAAAGGTGGGCAACATATACCTTCTCCCCCGGCAATCACCCCAAAAGTACGGAATTGATTCGGAATTGGTACGGAATTGATTCGGAATTGATCTATGGCTACTGCGACGCTACCGGCTTCCTTGGGCGACGTTATCGAGACCTTGGAATAGGACAAACAGACCTCTCCTCCATACGAAAGGAGAATATACTTTTTGAAAAAAAATTTCAGTTACCAACAGAATTTTATCAACATGTTCAAAAAAAGTTATTCCCCGATTGTTGAAAACTACAACTTTTTTCGGCCGAAAATTTGATTTTCAGCGCACTACAAAAAGCACCATTTTTCAACACATTTCAATATCAACAAGTTACAACAACAAGCTTACTATCAACAATTTACAAATTAACAAACAAGCCACCGTTCTATACATCAAACACTTACAAATTTTCGGTTAATAAACGCACAATTGTTGATTTTTTTTGAAAAAAGTTTGTGCTATTTCAGAATAATTTCTTATATTAGCCGCCCCAAATGTTAAAAAGCCAATAAAAGTGTATTTTTCAGCATGTTGTAAAAAAGAGAAAAAAGAGAGGGTGAAAAACGGCAAATTTTTTACTAAAAATAATTGAAACAGCCAAATTTTTTTTTCAACTTATAGTCATTATTATTTGTGCATCTTTGCATCAGAAAAAGACAAAACGCCGATATTACGCAAGTTATATCAAAATCAAACCAAAAAGGAATTTTTAGAGCGATGACAAAGAGCCACAAAACCGTTTGGAACGAGTGTTTGGTAATAATAAAAGACATCTTAGGTAAGGATCCCAAACAAGAGAAAGCATTCAAGACCTGGTTCGAACCCATTGTACCCGTGGGCCTCGACGACAGCACCCTCACCATCCAGGTGCCCAGCCAGTTCTACTATGAATATATAGAAGAACATTATATAGATATAATAAGAAAGGTCATCCGCACCCAGCTCGGCCCCCAAGGACGACTCCAGTACAGCATCGTCATGGACCAGAACATCTCCGGACGCCCCTTCACCATCAGCCAGCCCTCTACCGGCAGCCACGACACCCAGAACAAGCCCAAGTCCATCGACATCAACATCAACCCCGACAACGACCGCGTTCTCCCCAACCCCTTCATCATCCCCGGAATCCAGAAGGTGAAGATCCAGTCGCAGCTCAACGCCACCTACACCCTTGACAACTTCGTCGAAGGCTCTTGCAACCGTCTGGCCCGCGCCGCCGGCTTCGCCGTAGCCGACAAACCCGGCAGCACCTCCTTCAACCCCCTGCTGCTCCACGGCGGAGTAGGCCTCGGAAAGACCCACCTCGCCAACGCTATCGGACTCAAGACCAAAGAGAACCACCCCGACATGACCGTTCTCTACGTCACCTCCGAGCAGTTCCTCCAGCAGTACGCCGAAGCAGGAAAATCCAAGACCATCAACGACTTCATCCATTTCTACGAGATGGTTGACGTGCTCATCATCGACGACATCCAGTTCTGGGCCAACAAAGCGCCCCGCACCCAGGAAGCCTTCTTCCATATCTTCAACTACCTGCACCAGAAGAACAAGCAGATCATCATCACCTCCGACAAGTCGCCCGCCGACCTCCAGGGTCTCGAGCCCCGCCTCCTCTCCCGCCTCAAGTGGGGTCTTTCCGCCGACCTCCAGGTGCCCGACGTCGAGACCCGCATGGCCATCCTCCGACAGAAGCTGGCCAACGACGGCATCGAGATGCCCCACGAAGTGATCGAATACATAGCGTACAACGTAAACACCAACGTCCGCGAACTCGAAGGCGCCCTCGTCTCCCTCATAGCCCAGAGCTCCCTTAACAAGAAACAGATCACCCTCGACCTGGCCAAGCAGATGATCGACAAGTTTGTGAAGAGCACCACCCGCGAAATCACCATCGACGTCATCCAGAAAGTGGTCTGCGACTATTTCAACCTCCCCATCGACAGCATCCAGTCCCACACCCGCAAACGCGAGATCGTCCAGGCACGTCAGCTCACCATGTATTTCGCCAAGAAGATGACCAAATCATCCCTCGCCATCATCGGTCTGCAATGCGGCAACAAAGACCACGCCACCGTCCTCCATGCCTGCAAGACCATCGCCAACCTCGTCGAGAGCGACAAGCAGGTGCAGCATTGGGTCGACGATATCGAGAAAAGATTTAAAGACTAAACCATGAAGACACCCTTCAAACCCGGCACCATGATCTATCCGCTTCCCGCGGTAATGGTCAGTTGCGGGGACTCGCCAGAGAATTACAACATCATCACCATAGCATGGACGGGCACTATCTGTAGTGACCCGCCCTTGTGCTATATATCGGTAAGGAAGGAACGCCACTCCCACGAGCTCATCAGCCGCACAGGCGAGTTCGTCATCAACCTCACAACAGAGCAGCTCGCCCACGCCACCGACTGGTGCGGCGTTCGTAGCGGTCGCGACTACAACAAGTTCCGCGAGATGCACCTCACCCCCGAAAAAGGACAGATAGTGAAAGCGCCGCTCATAGCAGAAAGCCCGCTCAACATCGAATGCAAGGTGTTCGAGGTCAAAGAACTCGGCACCCATGACATGTTCATGGCCGAAGTGGTGGCAGTCAACGCCGAAGAGTCACTCATCGACAAAGGCACCGGCGCCTTCCAGCTCAACCACGCCCAGCCCCTCGCCTACTCCCACGGCAAGTACTACGGCCTCGGAGAGAGGCTCGGCGGCTTCGGCTTCAGCGTAAAGAAAAAGAGATAAACAAAACCCGAAAAAAAACAATCACCATGCATATTTCCGTTGTCGAACCCCTAGGAATCAGCCAAGAACAGTTTGAAGCACTCAAGAGCGAATTCTCCGCCCAAGGACACACCTTTTCCTATTTCCTCGACAGAAAAGAGGACGAAGCCACCCTCGTCGAGCGCATGAAAGAGGCCGATGTCGTCGTCGTCTCCAACATCAAGCTCCCCGCCTCCGTCATGGAACTCTGCCCCAACCTCAAGATGCTCTCCGTCGCTTTTACCGGCCTCGACCACATAGACCTCTCCTACTGCCAGAGCCACAACATCCTCGTGAAGAATGCCGCAGGCTACTCCACTACCGCCGTCAGCGAGCTTGCCGTAGGACTCATGATCGACCTCATGCGCAAAATCACCGAACTTGACGGCACCATACGCCAAGGCGCCGGCCGTGGGATGTTCCTCGGACGCGAGCTGCGCAACAAGACCGTCGGCGTGATAGGCACAGGAGCCATCGGCACCGCCACCATCAAGCTCCTTCTGGCTTTCGGCTGCAAGGTCCTCGCCTGGAACCGCAGCGAACACCAAGAAGCGAAGAGCCTCGGAGCAACCTATTGCTCCATCGAAGAGCTCCTCAAGCAAAGCGACATCGTCACCCTCCACGTTCCCCTCAACGAATCCACCAAACACCTTATCGGACAGGAACAGCTCCGGCTCATGAAACCCACAGCCCTGCTGATCAATACCGCCCGAGGAAATGTCGCCGACATCGATGCCGTTGCCGCAGCCTTGAAAGAAGGCCTTATCGCAGGCGCCGCTTTCGACGTCTATGAGAGCGAGCCTCCTCTGCCCTCTTCCCACAACCTCCTCTCCGCCCCCAACTGCGTATGCGTCCCGCACGTCGGCTTCGCCACTCGCGAAGCTTTCGATATCCGAGCCAATATCGTCATGGACAACGTAAGAAATTTCGTCAAATAGAGCAACCCCAATACCCCTGAACCCCAATGAAACTTCGTCGCTTCCTTCCCATTCTTTTCTGTCTCCTCGGGCTCAGCGCCACAGCAAAGCCCATCGACGCACAGAAAGCGCACACCGCCGCCGCCCGGTTCCTTTCGTTCAACGAGCAAGCGTTCAAGAGCCTCACATTAAAACAAACCTTGCGTTCCTCCTCGGACATCGCCAGCATCTACGTCTTCGACATCGACGATAACGGCTTCATCCTCATCACAGCCGACGACGAGCTGGAACCCGTTCTCGGCTATTCCTTGACCCCCTTCGACCAAGCCACTACCAATCCCGTCTTCCAGGGCTGGGTCAACAACTATGTCGAGGACATCGCCGCCGTCATCTCTCAACGAACAACAACAGGTAAGAGCACCGCACAGCTCACATCAGCATACACCACACGCAGAGCCATCGCAAAATGGGCAGAGTTGCTTGGAACCGAACCTGCTACCATATACGGCACACCCGACGCCAAACGAGTCAACGCTCTCGTCTCATCCAAATGGAACCAAGGCTGGGGATACAACAACTACTGTCCCGTTGACGAAGACAGCAACCATGTCGTCACAGGCTGCGTAGCCACCGCCATGGCCCAAGTCGTCCACTATTGGAGATACCCCTATGTTGGATTCCACAAGAGCAGCTATACCGCCCAGCACTACGGCTATCAGAAAGCCCAGTACGACAGCGCCTACTACGACCACAGCATCATGCCCGACATGGTAACATATACCTCCACAAACGAACAGATCCATGCCGTTTCGTTGCTCTCCTACCATTGTGGCGTCTCCGTAAGAATGACCTATCAGAATCCCAACCACACCTCCGGAAGCGGAGCTCACACCTCCGATGTACCGAACGCATTGAGGCATTTCGGCTATTTCAACAGCCAGATGCACTACAAGGAGGCCTATGGCGACTCCCTCTGGTGTGAGATGCTGAGAGCAGAGCTTGACAAGCGTCAGCCTATCATCTACCAAGGATTTACCGGCGGTCAGGGAAGCGGAGGACATTGTTTCGTCTGCGACGGCTACCGCTCGGGCGACATGTTCCACTTCAACTGGGGTTGGGGCGGCAGCGCCGACGGATTCTTCACCCTCACCACCATGCAAGGCTACACCAACCTACAAGGTGGCGTCTTCAACATCCATCCCTCAAAGCTCACATCCTCCAGCGCAACACTCTATATCACCACCAACGGTACCGGAGACGGTTCTTCTTGGGCCGACGCCAGCTGCCATCTTGAGGATGCCATCCAAGCGCGAGGGGTCTATGGCAACGGCCAGATCTGGGTAAAAGAAGGCACCTACTACGGCGACACCCTTAGCGACGTCGCCTTCATCGTGGGCAACGGGGCAAAGGTCTATGGCGGTTTTGCCGGCAACGAGACCGACGTCAACGCCCGCAACCTTGAAGCACACCCCACCATCCTCGACGGCCGTAACGAACGTGCCGTCACAGCCACCAACAGCATAGGAGAGACAACATCCTGGAACGACCTCATCCTCCAAAACGGACGCTCCTCCACCATCGCTGCCATCAAGACCACCGAAAATCTCACATTCAACCATTGTATCATACGGAACAACAATGCTACCGATGGCGGCTGCATCGCATCCCTCATCGGAGGGACTGTTAAGTTCTGTTCCTTCGAGAACAACAACGCTAGCGACGAAGGTTCGATTATATCCATCACCAACGCAGACCTACAGACCTCAAAGATCATCAACAATAGCGCCTCTAGTGTTATCAGGAACAGCGGCGGCGACATCAAGTCCTGTCTCATCGCCCACAACAATGGAACCGGCCTTATCGCCACTAACGGTCTCCATGTCAACAACACCATAGCCAGCAACAGCGCCACAGGCATCTCCTCTTCAAGCAGAGCTAAATTCCACAACTGTCTGGTCTGGAACAACGAGACTAATACCGAGAACGATGGTGCCGCTTTTTCTTTCTGCGCCGCCGAAGGTGTTGACCTCGGGGAGAGCGAAAGCAACATCACCCTCAGCAGCGACAACACAGCCGACAATGGTCCTCACTTTGCCCAAGTCGGGAACCCTCGCGGACTAGAGACTTCCAATCCCGACGACTTCCACCTCACCAGCAGCTCTCTCTGCCGCGACAACGGAGACACCAATACCCGCATTCTCACTTCTAAGGATCTCGACAATAACACGCGTCGTCGCAACGGACGTGTCGATATCGGATGCTACGAGTTCCAGAACCTCGCTATCAACGATGTCGAAAGCATCAACATAAACATCTCCCCCAATCCCACTACCGGCCTTATCACCATTGTAGGCCAGAAAGAAGGCTCTCTCTTACAGCTCTACGACTTACGCGGCTGCATGATAACAAGCACCCGTTCCAACACTATCGACCTGACTCCTCTTCCTCAAGGCATCTATATGCTACGTTGCGGCGCCAGCACAACTAAGGTTGTAAAGAAATAAAGAAGCCTTCTCTCATGAGCACAAAAACGCGGTTCCATCTCAGGTGCCGCGCTCTTTTTTTGATTACTTTAGGCAACCTCTAGAATCAGTCTGGGGAGCCTAATAGAAGTTTTCTTTACACATCAAAAGGGAACAAACCCACACAAACACGACTTGAACCCACGCAAGAGGATATCCCGGAGCCCTCATATTGAGAATAATGAGAGCGCGGCACCTTTAAAAGGTGCCGCGCTCTTTGATACTATCTTTCTGTCGGATTATTTGACAGGATGATCGGCGTGGAAGAGTTTCAGACGCTCTTCGAGGTCGCCGAACTGATCTCTCTGTACGAGGGCAACGCAAGCGCGGATACCTTCGCGAGTGGAGTTGCAGATGTCGAGGGTGATGGCGCTGATACCGTAGCGGATGAGCTCGTTGAGAAGCTCTACGCCACCCATACCGGGATAGCAGAAGGTGAAGTAGAAGCCGTCGCCGATATCTTCGCCCATATCCTTATCGTAAACGATATAGAATCCGTTTTCGGTGAAGAGTTTCTTCATGATGTGAGCCTTCTCGCCATAGTCCTTGATGTCTTTCACGAAGTTATAGGTGCCTTCGTTAGCGCCCTTGAGCATGGCAGCCATAGCATACTGCACAGAGTGGGCGGTGCCGGAGCTGAGGCAATAGAGGGTGCCGAAGATGAGGGCGCGGCCCAGCTGGGTCTGGCTATAGTAGCGGGCCAGATCGGGGCACTCGAGGTTGAACAGCTGAGGGCTGCACACCATCATAGCGATACGTTCGCCGGCATAGCTGAACGATTTGGAGCCGGAGATCATCAGCACATAGCGGTCGGTATATTTAGCGACGGTAGGCTGGAAAGGAGCCTGGCCGGGGACGCTATAATCTTTACGGAAGTCCATGAGGAAGTAAGCCGCATCCTCGAGAACAACAACGCCATACTTGTTAGCCATCTCGCCGATGATCTGAAGTTCGTGCTCGGTGAAGCAGAACCATGCGGGGTTGTTGGGGCTGGAGTAGATGAGGCAAGCAACATCGCCGTCCTTCAGTTCCTCTTCGAGTTTAGCGCGGAGGGCGTCGCCGCGGAACTCATACACGTCGAAGGACTTCATGGGGATGCCCATCACGCGGCATTGCTGCTTCTGAACGGGGAATCCGGGGTCGATGAAGAGCACCTTGGTCTTCTTGGCATCGTAGCGGGTGAGGGTGAGGAACGAAGCGAAGCCAGCCTGCATGGAGCCTACGGTAGGCACGCAGCATTCGGGAGTCACATCAACATCGAGGAAGTTCTTCACGAAGCGGGCAGCCTCCTGCTTGAATTCGGCGGTGCCGTAGATCTCGGGGTAGATGGAAGCTACACCCTTCTTCAGAGCCTCGATCTGAGCGTTGACGCCCACCTCGGCGGCGGGAAGTCCGGGGATACCCATCTCCATCTTCACGAAGCGGGTGTCGGTCTCTTTCTCAATGTCCTGGATGAGCTTGCGCATCTCGCGGATGGAAGCCTTGCCGGGGTTAGCGATGTGGTTCTCTGCAGCCACTTTATCTATAGTCTCTTTTGCAATAGGGAATTGACTCATAATGAATATATTTAGTTTTTATTTTTCAGTTTCTATGTTTGTTCTTGTTCCTGTTCTTCTGTCTGCCGGGGTGCGACTTGCTTTATTTGTTCCACTCCTTGATCTTCGCCGCGTTGATAGGGCTCAGCTCCTTCACGAGCATATACACCTGCCGTTTCTCCTCTTGGGGAGCGGGAGTGAAGATTGACGTGATCTCCGACATCTTCACATCCATGAACGACGTCACCGACAGCAAGTTAGACTTCACTTTGTGCACCTCCTGCAGTTTCTTCAGAGCCTCAATGATATTCTCGCGCGCCCTAGGCTGGTCCTTGGTCATCAGGTCCAGACCCATGCGATGGTAGAGGTAGTAGGCATCGTGGAGGCTGCTGTAGGCCGAGTTGGTGTGGTTCTCCATAAACCAATAGCGGGCCTTCTGGCCGTGGTTCTGGCTCCAGCCCTTGTTGCCCGAAGGCTCAGCCGTCTGGCAGATGGTGCGGGCCATCTCAAAGAAAGCCTCGCCGCCGTTGGGGCCAAAGCTGTCGAAATACATGCCCAGCATGATGTAGGCGTAGTAGGCCAGCGTCGACGTGAGGTTGTCCCTATACGTCGTAGGATCGAACTCTAATGGGTTGTTCTCGTTGAAAGAGAACATGAAGTCGTTCGAACCCATGTAGTTGAACATGCCCGACGTGTAGTTGGAGTTGAATACCGGACGGCGCAGCTGGATGGTCAACTGCCCCTTGAAGTCCGTCGCCGAAGTGCGTTCGCTGAGGATGAGACCCACCGAGCAGTCCAACTTCTCCACCTGTTCAATCTCCAGCGCCGTCCAACGTCGCGAGTTCATGAAAGTCTCGATAGCCTCCTTCATAGTCTCGAAAATCTTCGTGTCCGTAGTCTCATACGACTGCGTAGTGGTGGTCAATTTCTGGGAATTGATCTGTACCGAGCAACGCAGTTCCTGCGCCTTCGCAGCAGCGAACACGCACAACATCAACAATATAGACACTACTCGTCTCATTTCAAGGGTACACTTTACCAATTGCAAAAGTACGAATAATAATATAATAATACAAATATATTTCACACCCATGCGCGAAGAGCGCCTTTTCTGCAGCAGAAACCGGCCATTTCCACAAGGGACGTCGCACACCTTAGAGCAGACTAGAGCAGGCAGCTACCAGTCCCCTATTAGACACCTATCAAACCCGACTCAATTCCCACTCAATTCCCACTCAATTCCGACTCAATTCCGACTCAATTCCGGCTTTTGTGGGAATTAAGTCGGATTTAAGTGGGAATTAAGCGGGGTTTGATACGACGCAAATAGGACGCTAATACGGCGCTAGTGCCTGTCAACCGGCAAAGCGCCGCGACTATCAAGCAAGCCCTCAAATTCGCAACAAACCCGGTCGCACCCCATTTTTTGCCTTTCAAAAAACGGCCGTAGCGGGGCGAACGATTTTCGGCGAGCGAAAAGACAAAAGGGGCAAAAGGCCGGGAAGGGGCGAAAAACGGCTTCTGCAAGGCGAACGCACATTTTGTTGATAACTTAAAGGAGGCAAAGCCATCCAAACGGGAGTTTTTTCGTATCTTTGCAACCAATTAAAATTATAGATTCGCGCGAGAGAAGCAGAAAAGACGACGGCCCCGATGCCGAAGCCCGAACGCTCCGATACGGAATCGACAAAACAAGAAAAAATAACAAAAAAAATATCATAACAATGAGCGAAGAAATCAAACACAGCGAAGACTATAGTGCCAGTAATATTACTGTGCTCGAAGGTCTTGAGGCCGTTCGTATGCGTCCCGCCATGTACATCGGCGACGTCAACGAGCGCGGTCTGCACCACCTCGTGTCGGAGGTAGTAGACAACTCTATCGACGAGGCTATGGCCGGCTTCTGCGACACCGTAGACGTGACCATTCTCGAAGACAACTCCATCTGCGTGGAAGACAACGGCCGCGGTATCCCCGTGGACATGCACGAGAAAGAGCATCGTTCGGCTCTGGAGGTAGTAATGACCGTCCTCCATGCCGGCGGTAAGTTCAACAAGAACAGCTACAAAGTCTCCGGCGGTCTGCACGGCGTAGGTGTGAGCTGTGTCAACGCGTTGAGCGACCACATGACAGCCGAGGTGTTCCGCGACGGCAAGATCTACCGTCAGGAGTACTCCAAAGGACTCCCCCTCTATCCTGTGAAAGAGGTAGGAACCACCGACAAGCGCGGCACCAAGATCACCTTCCATCCCGACGCCACCATCTTTACCGTGACCGAATACAAGTACGACACCCTGGCCAACCGCCTGCGCGACCTGTCGTACCTCAACAAAGGTATCAAGCTGAACATCACCGACCTGCGCACCACCAACGAAGACGGCAGCCACCCCGGCGACAAGTTCTTCTCCGCCAACGGTCTGGTCGACTTCATCAACTACCTCGACATGGATGGCAACCGCGAGCACCTGATGCCCGAGCCCATCTATATCGAAGGCACACGCAACAACATCCCCATCGAGATCGCCATGCAGTACAACACCTCCTTCAACGAGCGTCTGCATAGCTATGTCAACAACATCAACACCCACGAAGGCGGCACCCACCTCGAGGGCTTCCGCCGCGGTCTCACCACCACCCTCAAAGCCTATGCCGACAAGGCCGGCCTGCTCTCGAAGCTGAAGAAAGATGTAGAGATCGAAGGCAACGACTTCCGCGAAGGTCTCACCGCCGTCATCTCCGTAAAAGTCGCCGAGCCCCAGTTCGAAGGCCAGACCAAGACCAAGCTGGGCAACAACGAAGTGCGTGGTGCCGTAGCCTCCGCCGTGAGCGAGATGCTGGAGAACTACCTCGAAGAGCATCCCAAGGAAGCCAAGATGATTGTGGACAAGGTTGTCCTCGCCGCCACCGCCCGTCAGGCAGCCCGCAAGGCACGCGAGATGGTGCAGAGAGGCAGCGTGTTCAACAGCGCCGGACTCCCCGGCAAGCTGGCCGACTGCTCCGACCGCGACCCCGCGAAGTGCGAGATCTATTTCGTCGAGGGTGACTCGGCAGGTGGATCGGCAAAGAGCGGACGCGACCGCCACTTCCAGGCCATCCTGCCCCTCCGCGGTAAGATCCTCAACGTAGAGAAAGCCCAGCGCCACCGCGCTTTCGAGAGCGAAGAAATCAAGAACATCTACACCGCTCTGGGTGTGACAATAGGCACCGCCGAAGACAGCCAGGCTCTGAACATGGAGAAGCTGCGCTACCACAAAGTCATCGTGATGACCGATGCCGATGTCGATGGTTCTCACATCGACACCCTCATGCTCACCTTCTTCTTCCGCTATATGCCCGAGCTCATCGAGAACGGCTACGTCTACCTCGCCACCCCACCCCTCTACCTCGTGCGCAAAGGCAAACGCAACGTCTACTGCTGGACCGAAGAGGAGCGCATCCAAGCTCTCATGGAGCTGAACAACGGCGAAGAGAAGGGCGTACACGTACAGCGCTACAAAGGTCTTGGTGAGATGAACCCCGAGCAGCTCTGGGAGACCACCATGGACCCCGAGAACCGCCAGCTGCGCCAGGTGACCATCGAGAACGCCGCCTCTGCCGACCGCGTCTTCTCCATGCTCATGGGCGACGACGTCCCTCCCCGCCGCGAGTTCATCGAGCAGAACGCCACCTACGCCAACATCGACGCATAAGACACACCTGTCTTCCAACACGATAAATCAATGGTGACTTCTAACGACAAAAAGAGAAAAAGAGCATTAGAAGTCACCTTCATTAACCGACAGAACCCTTTTTACCTTCAACCATGAAAAGAAACCTTTTACTCATCAGCAACTCCACCAACCGTGGAGAGAACTACCTTGGCTGGTGCACCGATATGATCGCAGATTTCTGCAAACGCCACAACGTGAAACGCGTGCTCTTCGTCCCCTTTGCAGGTGTAAGCCTTTCCGAAGACGGTCTGGAAGCCTCCTACAACGCCTACGAGGCGAAAGTCAAAGCCGTTTACGCCACCTTCGGCGTAGAGCTCTACAGCATCCACCACGAGGCCAACCCCATCGCCGCAGTCATCAACGCAGAATGCGTAGCAGTAGGTGGCGGCAACACCTTCCATCTCGTCAGAGAGCTCCATCGCCAAGGCCTGATGAAAGCCATCCGCGAACGCGCCATGGACGGCATGCCCTACATGGGCTGGAGCGCAGGCAGCAACGTAGCCGGTCCTACCCTATGCACCACCAACGACATGCCCATCGTGTTCCCCGAGAGCTTCGACTGCATGGACCTCGTCCCCTTCCAGATCAACCCCCACTACACCGACTTCTTCGACCCCAAGCATGGTGGCGAGACCCGCGACGACCGTCTGAAAGAGTACATCATGCTCAACCCCGACATGTACGTTGCCGGCATCCGCGAAGCTACCGCCCTCAGCCTCGAGAACGGCAAGCTGAAGCTTATCGGCCGCCCCAACAAGATGAAAGTCTTCAAAGCCAACATCGCCAACACCAAGGAGTATGCGCTTGAAGACGACATCCAGTTCCTGATGCAATAACAGCCGAACTCACGAAGATTTGTGGATAGGAGAACACCTCCCAATCCACAAATCTTTTAAGTCAGGTTCAAAAAATGGGTCGTCGTTTCTTTTTTTTGAGACCAAACACCTCGAAAAGGAACGAGGAAGCACCCCAACAGACGCAAACCATCATACTGATTTACAGAAGCCACCAGTCATAGAAAACCCACAGACATGAAATATATCGGAGCTCATGTAAGCAGCGCCGGAGGGCCCGTCAACGCAGTAAAGAACGCCGAAGCCATCGGCGCCAACGCCTTCGCCCTCTTCACCCGCAACCAGCGCTCGTGGACGAGCAAGCCCCTTACCGACGAAGAGATCAAAGCCTTCAAGGAGGCCTTGGCCGCCTCGGGCATCAGACCCGAGCACGTGCTGCCCCACGACAGCTACCTCATCAACCTCGGCTCTCCCGACGAAGAGATGCTGCAGAAATCGCGTGCCGCCTTCCTCGACGAGATGGTACGCGCCGAGCAGCTGGGACTGAAGCTGATGAACTTCCACCCCGGCTCGCACGTCAACAAGATCTCCCCCGAGGCTTGTCTCGACCAGATAGCCCAGGAGATCAACCTCGCCTTGAGCAAGACCACCTATGCCGTTGCCGTCATCGAGAATACCGCCGGGCAAGGTTCAAACCTCGGATGGCAGTTCAGCCAGATAGGCCGCATCATCGACGGCATCGACGACAAGAGCCGCGTGGGCGTCTGCATCGACACCTGCCACACCCTCGCCGCCGGCTACGACCTCACCAACGAGATGGGCTACAACTTCACCATGGAGGAGTTTGACAGAGAGGTAGGCTTCAAATACCTGCGTGCCATACACCTCAACGACAGCAAGAAAGGGGTCGGGAGCCATGTCGACCGCCACGAGACCCTCGGCAACGGATCTATCGGCCGCTGGTTCTTCGAACGCTTCATGCACGACAGCCGTTTCGACGAGATGCCTATCATCCTCGAGACCCCCGAGCCCGACATCTGGGCGCAGGAGATAGCATGGCTCAGAAGCCTCTAGAAGCCTTACGAGCCCGCCTTAACAAGAACGAAAGAGGGACGCCCAATCAGGATCGTCCCTTCTTTGCTAATATTTAGATAACAAACAGTCTTATTCCACGGTCTCGCAGAGGAAACTCACGGGACGGAAGCCGTCGTTGCAGCTGATCATAGCCGACCGGGGGTTCTTCATCCATCCGTCGTAGAAGTTCTCCGCCCCATTGGCCAGCGCCATCACGAAAGGCTGGAGCGAGAGCCAGGCGCTCTCACACATACCTTCGGGGCGTTCACCATCGTGGGAGAGGAAAGTCTGCCCCTCCTCCAGATCGCAGGCGTGCTGGATAGGATTCTCATACTGAGCCATGAGATCTTCGTGACACACCTTACGGACGACAGTAATACGAACCTGTTTCATTGCTAGCGGACCAAGAGGAAAGTACCCTGAACACGTTTCACCTCGCCGGTAGAGGCATCGCGGTATTCAATCACATATACATAGTTGCCTTTAGGCTGCTTGACGCCGTTGAAGACGCCGTTCCACCCTTCGGTGTAGCTGGTGGTATGGTAGACCATGCGGCCTCCGCGGTTGTAGACATACATCTTGTAGTTGTCGAACTGGATGTAATCCATCACACGGGAGTCAACCTTGAACACGCCCACATTGGTGCCATTGTCGGGAGAGATGGCGGTGGGGAGGAAGGACTTGAAGTCTACGAAGTCTTTGTTCAACGCAGAGACCTTGGGGGTAACCACATCCTCGTTTGCAGAAGTGGCAGTAGCCGTTGAGGTGTTGGTGCTGTTGCCGACCTTAGCACGTTCGGAACGATCCGTCGCCACAGCCGTCTCCTCAATAGGAGCAGCGACCACAGGAGCGGCAGCATCCACAGCCACCTCCTCGGCCAGCTTGGCGTCCACGACAGCCACAGGCTGATCCGACACAGAGCCGCTAGGCAGCGAAGGAGCCACCTGCTCTTCGTTCCTATCTGTTCGAGAAATCCTGTTGTCGACAGCGGCAGCAGCAGAGATGGTGTTGTCGGCGATGCCCACAGCTGCAGGACCAGCAGCTTCAGGAAGCTGAGCCGTCACCACAGCCTCGGTGTCAGCAGCAGGACGGCTGACAAAGAGGGCTACAGAGGCAGCCACCACGGCGGTTGCTCCGAGGGTATAGAAACCGTTGCGCAGGAGGCGTCGCTGGCGTATAGACCGGCTCACGCCTTCCCAGACCTTTGCGTCGGATTCCATTTCATAATTCTCAAAACGATCCTTGAGTGTCATATCGTATTCTTTATGTTTATCGTGTTCTTGTTTTATTCGTTTTTTGCCAATATCTTCTGCAATGCCTGGCGGGCGCGACAGCGGGCAGAGCGTATGGAAGGTTCTTTCATGCCGAGCGTCGCCGCCACTTCGGCGTCGCTGTAGCCTTCGATCTCGCAGAGGTTGAAGATCACGCGCTGTGTATCGGGCAGAACAGCCAGCGCCGCCATTATCGCCTCCACTCCGATGTTGTCGAAAGCGTCGGCGGCAACTCCCAGGTTCTTCTCGCCCTCTACCGCCTCCACACTCACCAAGTCTGCCTTCTTTCGGATGGTGTCGATGGCTGTGTTGACCATGATGCGGCGTATCCATGCCGACAGCACCGCGGAAGTGCGAAGTTTGCCAATATTGTTAAAGACCTTGATGAAACCGTCCTGCATAACATCCTGAGCCTCCGCTCTGTTGCCCATATAACGCATACATACCGCCATCATAGAAGGGGCGAACATGTCATAGAGGCGCTTGCACGCCTTCTGGTTGTGGTTCCTACATCCTGCTACAAGCTGTTCTTCTTCGGGTTTCATGTACTATTATATAGACTGAAAACAACCTCTTTTTGTTGCAAGAGAAACAACAATTACAATATTTTAACAATTCTGACCACCTTGAGACTACCCTCATCTACCACGAAACCAACCTCATACTTATCGAAAGGGAGGACATAGACGCGTTCCGGATCGTTGTGATAAGAAGGGCGAGGATCGTTGGCGAGGACGACGTGCAAAGGACGATGGAGGTCGGCGGGGAGCAACGATAGCAGATCGTCGGGGACAGCCACCTCCAGAAGCCCCATCTCGGGAGGGTTGGCGAAGCCGCTACGGGCGTCGGGATGGGAGTCGGTGTATGCCACATAAGGCTTGATGTCGAAGATGGGTGTTCCGTCCATCAGATCGGCCCCTTCAACGCACAGCTGAGGGCCTTCGGGAGTGTGCCAGTCCACACGCACCAGCCTCACCGACGACAGCCCCAAGGCGTTAGGCCTGAAAGGAGAGCGCGTGGCGAAGACACCCATACGTTTGTTGCCTCCCAACCTTGGCGGACGCACGGTGGGCGACCACTCCTGACGCACGTTCTCGGAGAACTGCCAGATGAGCCACAGGTAGTCGTACGACTCTATGCCCCTGAGCGCTTCGGCGTTGCGGAACTCAGGCTCGAAGACGATGCGAGCCTCCAGTCCTTCGACGATATTGCTCTGGCGGGGAATTCCGAACTTGGTGGGAAAAAAGGAACGGATATGGGCGATGGGGGTCATATTGAAGGTCAAGAGTATGGGGGTTAGGGAGCGGAGACTGGTGTTTATATCTGTTGGATGCTTATTCTTGGTATTGTGTCAGGAGGAAGGACGTCTCGGGGAGACTGGCCTGCTGGCGGCCTTGGGGCTGGAAGAGGGCGTCGACCTTGGGGTTCAGCCAGTTGGCGAAGCGGGCGGAGAGGATTCCCACGCCAGCGCCGGCAAGGACGTCGCCAGCCCAATGGCGGTTGTTGTAGATGCGCATGAGGCCGGTAGAGGCGGCGGCACAATAGCCGAGGATGCCTATCGCGGGAGAAGCGTCCCAAAACTCCATCCTCAGCACTTCGGCGCCAGCAAAAGCGGTAGCGGTATGGCCCGAGGGGAAGGTATTGTACGAGGTGCCGTCGGGGCGCTGGATATGGGTCAGCTCCTTTGTTGTCAGCACCACGGCGGCGACAGCGGCATAGGTCTCGACGGAGACAAGACAGAGATCCTTCCAGTTGTCGCGGCTTTCTACGCCACAGGCTTTCAGGGCAAGAGTGGCGGCGATAGGGCCATACTGGAGGTAGTCGTCGACATGGATGCGCATGCCGTTCATCGGACCTTCGTTGCGCCATGTCTGCATACCCTCACGGACATTGGGGTTGAAGTCCTCCCATGCCCCGACATAATGTGTTGACGTTCCGGCAGCCATCAACGCCACCGTTGTTCCAGCCCAGCCCCATCCGATAGTGCCGCGGCAGCTTACCGAATCCTGGGCCCGCGAAAGGGGCGCGAGCAGGAGGACTGCTATGATTGTTGCAATAATTCTATTCATCTATTACGAGTGTAGGGATGTTGTTTCTATCGATAAGTGTCGGGACTACAGGACAGGTATCAAGCCTGAAAGCCAGACGCACATCGTTGTCGTAGTTCATCTTCTGCAGCCTATGCACATGAGTAGCCTTGCTGCAGAAAGCATATAGATCGTCCTTGGCGAGGTTCCAAAGGTCGACGGAGTAGAGTGCTGCGTCGTTCACCAGATCGGCCCCCAGACGCCGTTGCAGCAGCCCGCACAAAGCGCCGGCAAAGAGCGTGTCCTCGATGCAAGGATCGCCTTTCCATCCCGAGCAGAGGACGACGATCCTCGTCTCATCGCGCAGCCTCTCCGCCAGCGCCGAGAGGTTGGCGAAAGAGCCCACATAGAGTTTGTCGCAATCTTTGCCCTTGAGGATGGAGACCGTCCCGTTGGTGGTGCTGTAAGCCAACCGTTGGCCCGTGAGGTCCTGGGAGAGATACTCCGAAGGTGAATTGCCACAGGTAGCCGGGATGCCCTCCACAACAACTTTTTGGGCGTTGCGTTCCGCGGCGACAGAATACCCTTTGCGAAAGAAATCCGGCAACGGATCCAGCGAATTGAGCGGCACAACCTCTTCCGCTCCCGCCTTGAAAGCGGCACAGATAGCGGTAGTAGCACGAAGCACATCAACAGCCACAACAACATGATTCTCTTTCAGTTGCCTACCATCATAAAGAAGTGGAGAAAGTATTACCTCAACCTGCATGGACAATAACTTTTTGATTTGCAAAGATACGATTTTTTTTTAATATTTGATACCCGTCCCCCCAAAAAATAGATCATTATGGTCCCAAGTGATTCCTCAAATTCATACAATTTCTTGTCACACTTAATTGTCATCAGCGGAATCAAACGAAAAATAATAAATGTTTGAGATACAACTATCAATTGTCATTTGATAATAGGGAGTAGAATCTATGTGTATTGTACGATCTATTTCTATCAAAGGAAGTATTCGTTTTCTATCAACACTATTTAGTATACGTAATTCGGTTGAATAATATAAATAACAATCCCTTTCTTGATAGACACAATATCCAACAAACATAGCGTCAAATATAAGACGACTTGGAATACATTGATGTTTTGTTACAAGTATCTCCATACCCGGATTAACATTAGGCTCGTTGAGCAATAGGTGGACATCAACATCCTGATCAACTTGCAATATCGAATCCAATGTCGAATCCAATCTTGTCCCTTCCCTTATTGAACACAAGGGTATTGTTGGATGATCAAGAGCCGCCATCGAGGGTATAATACACCTTCGTGTGGAGAAGCATGCCACAAAGCAACAACACAACAAGATTGCAATTATTAATCTTTTCATAGTTTGATTGATTTCGGTCCAACTATATTTTTGCCATCAATACCCCGATATGAGTTAGAGAATGGTTGGTATATTCCAAAGACCGCATTAGGGATAAGCCGCATATATTCTCTGTCGGAATCGCTAGGCCCTAGCGCATTGAAGTGATTATGAAATGAGAAAATGCATAACTGGCCAATCCGCTTGTCAAAAGAATAACTATATGGATCATAGTCTCTCATATGCGAAGTGGAAATACGAATTTTAACCGGATAAGACTCAGAATTATCATCTTTATGTCCTGTGAAAGTCCATTCTACATCTGTATTCCTGGCAAGAAATTCAAAAACTTCAGTTGCTTTTTCAAAATTAGCATCAACGGAGCCTTCATCAAAATTTATCACACTTGCTTTATACGGCACGTCTTTGTTTTCGGTATCTTTATACGTCTTATTATAATTTCTCATTTTTTCAAAGGTCCCCTCGTTTGCCTCAATGAATTTCGCCAAAGGTTTTCCTTCTTTATCAAATTTCCCACGATGTCCTCCTGCAAACAAACGATCTTTACCTTCAATTGCATTAGTTTGATTTTTGCATCTTGAGATATGTCCCATACGGTCAGTTTCATAATCATCTCTTCCATCAGGATCCACCCGCTTGATTGGATTCCAGGCGCAGTAGTTGTAGGGGCTCAAACTCGGGTACTTGTCCACCATCGGGTCCACACTCAGCCAGCCCGTGAGCGTCTCGCTCCAGTAGTAGCGGGCGCCGTAGTAGTGGAAGCCTGATTCATAGTCCTTTTCCTTGCCGTTGAAAGTTGGTCCAAAAAACATGCCGTTTCCGTCCCGATTCCGTGCCGTTTTGG
>JAKSMR010000027.1 GCA_024400495.1 Bacteroidales bacterium | reverse complement strand
TCGATAGGCCAACGGCCGGAGAACAATCGCACTCAAGTCTAATGGATTAAAAAAAAACTAATTTTTAGAGGTTACCTTCAGAACGGCAGGCCTTCCGGGGGACAGATGTGTGGGCTTATGGTCTGATGACAAGAAAACAGAAGAGGAGAAGGAACGAGGGAATGAAAATGAGAGAGAAGAAAGGGGAATAGGACGCGGGTGTTTCCCCATATTCTCCCCATATTCCACCCGTTTCTCTACGGTTCGTCTTGAATTACTCTACCCTAAGGACCACAGGAGATTCTGCCAAAGATCTGCTTCGCTGCCGTCGGCTATCGAAGATCTACTAAAGGAGACCTCTAATGTTGCTCGTTTTTCTGATTTTTTGAGGTCACCTGAATCTTCTTCATATCAATCTGATTATTGGAGGTGACCTAATAGCATTCGAGTCCTTCTGCTGCGAAGGCCATCAGTTCTTCTAAAAAGCGCTTGTCGATAGCGTTGAAGGTGGCAAGCTTTTCGCTATCTATATCCAGCACACCGAGCACTTCTCCCTTCCGGATGATGGGAACCACTATCTCGCTACGGCTGAGGCTGCTGCAGGCGATATGTCCGGGAAACGCATCCACGTCTTCTACGACCATGGTCTCGGCTTTCTCCCAGGCGGTCCCGCAGACTCCTCGTCCTTTGGCGATGCGGGTGCAGGCTACAGGGCCTTGGAAAGGGCCCAGGTGGAGCTGTCCGTCCTTGACCATATAGAACCCGACCCAGAACCATCCGAAGACTTCTTTCAGGGCGGCGCAGGTGTTGGCTAATAGGGTTACAGGATCTTCCTCGCCTTTGATAAGACTTTTGATCAGGGGCAGGACCTGCTCGTAGCGTTCTTCTTTGGGTAGGGTGCTGAATTGGGAAAAGGTGGTTTCCATGGTGTTGGTTTATCAAGGGTGTTGTTTGTTAGGGAATGCTGGGCGGTGGGAGCGCAGTTCTATCTCAAAAACAGGCAGCTGTCGCCGTAGCTGAGGAACCGGAAGTTGTTGTCGAGGGCATATCTGTAGCATGCTTTCCATTGCTCGCCGACGAGTGCGGAAACGAGGAGCAGAAGGGTGCTCTTGGGCTGGTGGAAGTTGGTGATGATGCCGTTGATGATGTGGTAGGTGTAGCCGGGGGCGATGAGGAGCTGGGTGTCGCCATAAAGGGTCTCCATACCATGCTGGCTCATCCATTGGAGGATGTTGCGGTAGGACTGCTCTGCACTGATGTGCAGGCTCTCGAGCTCGTAGGGGTCCCATTGAAGGACATGCATGGCCTCAAGGTTGGGGCGCTGGCTGAGTTTGACGCCGAACCAATAGAGGCTCTCGAGGGTGCGTACCGTTGTCGTTCCTACGGGAATGATAGGATTGCCTAGATGGCCTAGGATGCGCTCGAGGTTCTGGCGTGTGATCTGGACCTGTTCTACGTGCATCTCGTGCTCGCCGATGGTGTCGGAGCTGACGGGTTTGAAGGTGCCGGCGCCGACGTGAAGGGTGATGAATTCTGTGCCGATGCCTTTCTTCTTCAGGCTCTCGAAGACTTCGTCGGTGAAATGCAGACCTGCCGTGGGTGCGGCTACAGAACCTTCGTGACGGGCATAGACGGTCTGATAGCGGCTGTTGTCGCTCTCTTCGGCTTCGCGGTTGAGGTAGGGCGGGAGCGGGATGACGCCGGCATGCTCGATGATCTCGGCAAAGGAGAGGCTGCCGGTCCAGTCGAAATCAACGATCCAGGTGTTGGTTACCGCTTCGCGACGGGTTGCGGTAAGGATGATCTCTTCGCCGTTGATGTCGAGCTTTCGCGAGAGGGGCTCGGATTTCCATTTCTTGTTGTTGCCCACAAAGCAGGTCCATGAGCTGTGCTGGCGCTCTTCAAAGGCTTGCGCGATGGGCTTGTCGTGGGGTTCGAGGCAGAAGACTTCGATGGTGGAACCGGTGGGCTTCTGGAAGAAGAGGCGGGCGTGGATGACTTTGGTGTTGTTGAACACCAGAAGTGCCTTCTCGGGAAGGAACTCTGCCACATGAGCAAAGGTGGATTCTTGGATGGAGGAGCCTTGGGATATGAGGAGCTTTGAGAGGTCGCGACGTTCGAGGGGGAACTTGGCGATTCGCTCGTCGGGCAGGGGGTAGTCGTATTCTATAATATGTATATCGCGCGGATTGCTCATGCTTGTTCGGGCTTTTGGTGGGTGAGGATGGAGAGCAGGATGTACCAGAGGATGGTGAGGGAGATGCCTAGCCCTCCTAAGAGCAGGATGAGTGCCAGGCTGCTGAGGATGAAGATGTAGCGCAGCTTGTTCTCTTTCCACGAGAGGTTCTTGATCTTGAGGGCGAAAAGGGGAAGCTCGCTGACGAGCAGGATGTCGAGCAGGAGGGACAGTATGGCTAGGGCGATGCATAGCCACAGGGGGATGGCGTGTGTTCCGGTAAAAACAAAGGTCTGATACATGAAGTGGCTGTCGAGTCCAAGGTCGATTAAGGCTAGCTGAGGCCATTTGAACCAGATTGCGAGTCCTCCCCATACGAGGGCGTTGGCGGGGGTGGGAAGACCGAGGAAGGAGTGGGTCTGACGGGTGTCGAGATTGAACTTGGCGAGACGATAGGCCGAGAAGAGGGGGATGAGCAGCGCTATGGCGCCCAGCAAGGGGTAGCCGCAGTAGAGTACGAAGAACGAATAAAGGATGAGGCCGGGGGCAACGCCGGAGGTGACTACGTCGGCCAGTGAGTCCAACTCTTTGCCGATGGGAGAGGCGACGCCAAGGGCACGGGCGGCCAGCCCGTCGAAGAAGTCAAAGAATATTCCTGCACAAATAAAAAGGGCTGCGCTTTCGAGGGCGCCCTGAACGGCGTTGATACAGGCGCCTACTCCGCATAGGAGGTTGCAGAGGGTTATGATGTTGGGTATCTGTTTCTTCATTTGAGGGTCGATATGCGGTTCCTATTATCGTTAAAAAGGAATGTAAGAAGCGTTTATCCTACATTCCTTTGTGGTTTCTTTTACCCACAGAGGGGTTGGCGGAAAGAATCCGCTAGCGTGTCGTTAGACTAGTAGAGCTTGATGACGGTCTTGAAGTCGGCGTCGTCCCAATAAGCTCTGAATTCGGTATCGGTGGCGGCTTTCTCTTTGTAGTCGTAGTTCTCGTTGACGGAGAGCTTGAGGTTTCTCAGCACGTTGGATTTGTCGCCCAGACGAGCGTATGCTACAGCGCGGAGATAGTGTACGTCGGCGTTCTGGTCGAGGCAGCAGTCGAGGGTGCGGATGCAGTTGGAGGTCTCGCCGTTCAGGAGCTGTACGAAAGCGAGGTTGTAGCTGCAGGTCTCTTTCTTGAGCTGTTTCTCGGCAGCCTGGTAGTCACCCTTCTTGATGTTAAGGATGGGGAGGTTGGTTTCGGCGTCGGTACTACCCTGACGGGCGGCTTCTTCGAAGTAGTATTTTGCCAAGGTGTAGTCTTTCTTGCCCAGGCAGAGGAGGCCGGTGTTGTTGAGCACGTCGGGGTTGTGGGGGTTGATTTCGCGGGCAACGTTGAGGTAGCGCTCAGCCTCGGCATAGTCGCCAAGATAGAAGGCTACGGCGCCGGCATTGTTCCATGCTGCCCATTCGTTGCTGTAGTTCTCGGTAGCCCATTTGTAGTACTTGAGCTTGGTCTCGTAGTTGTAGTTGATATAAGCGGCATACATCAGCTCGTCGAAGGTGAGCTTGGCGGGGTTGAGGGAGGCCTGTTTGGCGAGTTCGGGGTCGGTCTTGCGAGCCTCAGAGTAGTAAAGGGCGATCTGGGCACGACGCAGGTTGGGGAAGATCTCGTTCTTGAGGAGAGGATAGGCCTCGCCGAGGTTCTTGATCATCTGCTCGCGTTTCTTGAGGTTCTGCTGGGTTTCGACGACATTGATGATGGCATGCTTGTCCTGGATGTCGCTCTCTTCGACCATGAGGGTGAAGTGTACCCAGTCTTCGCCAGCGGAGCGGGAGGTGATGATCACCTGCTTCTCGAGGTTGTATTTGTAGTAGGCTACGTCGTGTGCGGGGATCTTGGCGCGTTTGGCCATGATAGTAAGTACCTCGTCGAGGACGGCTTTGAGCTCGCGGGTGGCAACGTCGGTACGGTTCTTGGAGACGCCTACGTTGTTGCTCTCTTCGCCTTCGGGAGATGCCCATCCGGTGATGGTGATTTGGCGGGGAAGACCTTCCTCGAGCATGATGCGTTTGAGATCCTGGAGCTGAGCCTTGGAGTCGAACTTACGGTTCATCTCGAAGTTCCAGTTGAGGTCGCTCTGGCCGTTCTTGAAATAGATGTCGGCAGTTTCGACAACGCCCTGGGTCTTGTTGTAGTTGATGGGGGAGATGGAGATGTTGCCACGTACGTTGAGCATGGAGGAGAGGTTGTTCACGCCGTCGGAGATGAGCACGGTGGGGAACTTGACGCCGTGGTGCTGCTCTACGATGTCTTTGGCGAACTTGGCCTCGTCGTCGGTAGTGGTGGATTTGTAGGCTACGGGGGTGAGGGTGACGCGTCCGGTCTCCATACCGTCCTGGAACTTCAGCTCGTCGGTGTAGGTGAAACGGCCACCATTGGCGTAGCTGATAGCGATACCTTCGCCGTTCACGTTCTCTCCCTTGAGGGTGATGGGCTCGAGAGAGATGGAACCGCCTTCCCAGGTGAACACGGGCTGGAGGTAGAGGCATACATTCTTTGCGAAGTATTTTTCGGGAACGGAACCTACGAACTTAACGATGATGTTGTCGTCCTTGGTTTCAACAGGGTTGGGTGTTGCCTGGTAGCGAATCTTGCTGCTGTTGGATTTCATCTTGGAGATGCCGTTGCAACCTACGAGCAACAGGGACGCCAGAAACAGGGTAAAAAGCGACTTTTTCATGAACAGATTATTCTTTTTGTCGACGGACTTATGCGCCCGTCATTATTTTTAGTACTTACTTTATTTACACGTTTGCAGATACATACGCCATTACAAGCGCCCTCTCTGGCTCCTATAATGGTTGTATGTTCAAGTTGCAAATATACACAACTTTTTTGAAATAATACCATTTTATGGCACTATTTTTTTTGAACTGCCCGTTGTTGGTAAGATCTCAGGCCTGTTCGGAGTCTTCTTTTACGGCCGATTTCGAGCAGGTGTCGAGGAAGGGGCAGTAGGGGCAGTTTTTCGCGTTGGGACTTTTCTTCGGGGCAAACGGCTTCGTTGGGTCAAGGATGTCTTTCAGGATGGCGGAGAGGATCGACTCGAAGTCTTCCAACGAGGCGTTGCCAAACTGCATCGTCCCGTTGAACTGGGCCGGCATGAAGTCGGATCCCATGTTGCGGAGCGCGAACAGTCCGGAGGCGACGGGGGCGTCGATGCTGTCGGGGGTGTTGTGATAAAGCCAGGCGTAGGTCATTACCTGAAGCCATTTGCCGGGGATCTTGGAGAGGTCGACGGGAGCCGTTTCGTCGGAGTCGCTCTTTGTCTGGCTAAAGGTGAGATCGCTCTCTTTGGCAGATCCGGTCTTGTAGTCGACGATTCTCACACATTCGCCGGTATAGTCGATGCGGTCGGCTTTCCCGTGGACTTTCACCTGCCAGCTTTCTTCCCCTACGGGTATGTCGAGGGCTCTTTCGAGGAATTTCTCGGAGAGCAGCATCTCGAGGGTATTGCCTTCGCGGAGACGTTGGATCTCGGCCTGGAGGAAATGGGTGAGCTGGAGGCGCGCGATGTTGATGGAGAGCGCGTTGCGGCCTTCTTCCGATCGTTCGCGAAGGGTGTCGTTCTTGAGCACGTCCTGCAAAATGTTCTCCAGGTTGTCGAGGTGCGATTGAAGCGTTTCGGCATCGATGGCGTGGCGGTCGTCGAGGCGATTGCCTTCGGCGTCGCAGTTGTAGATCTTCTCGAGCACGTTGTGGATTGTCGTTCCCAGCTCGGCGCTGTTCATATCGTCGTCGATGCCGACTTTCTCGCGCAGCCCCAGCAGGTTTGTGTAGAAGAACTTCAAGGAACATTCCAGATAGTTGGTGAGGCTCGAGGGGGAGAAGCCGGAGCGGGAGATCTCTTTCAGGCGTTTCATCACGTTCTCGTCTTTCTCCACTATTGCCGACGACTGGTCTTTCAGCTGGTCGGGGGTGATGGTGACGGAGCGCTCCTCGGTATGGATGTTCGGGTAGCTCTTGGCCATCTCGTGGCGCAGCTGCATGATGAATCGGCTGGGCTCGCCTTTGCCCATTCCCTCGTTCTCGGCATTGTAGAGGAGGTAGATGTTCTTTGCTCGTTGGAGGAGGCGGTAGAAGTGGTAGGCGTAGACGGCGTCTTTCTCGGTATGTGTGGGGAGATGATGGTCGATCTTCAGGTCGTAGGGGATGAGGGAGTTGGTGCTTCTTCCCGACGGGAGGACGCCTTCGTTGACGGAGAGCATCACGATGTTCTCGAAGTCCAGGTTTCGTGTCTCGAGCATACCGAGGATCTGGAGTCCCGAAAGGGGCTCTCCGTAGAAGGTGATGCTGTGGCGATGGGCCAGTCGGCTGTAGATTTTCTGCAAGGTGGCGAGGTTCTCTACAAACGAGTAGTTCTCCTGCAGCTCGGAGAAATAGCGGTTGATCTGGAACAGGCTGGCGAGGGCTTCGCTTTCTTTGGTGTTTTGTGCGATGAAGTCGGTCGTGTGCAGGGCGGAGATCAGATCGGAGCAATGTCGGATGAAGGATTCGGGCGTGTTGTCGATATCGTTGAGCAGAAACTCGATGCGGGAGAGGTTCTCTTCTCCCAGGATCTCGCAAAGACGGGCGTAGTCGCTATAGATGGTCTTGCTTTCGGAGAATTTCTTCACCAGCTTGCTGCGCACGCCTTTGATGCCGGTAAGCGAGCAGATGAGGTTGTCGGACAGGACGTCCTCGAGGTCGGTATGGTACATCTTCGCTCCATGAGCGCGGGCATAGAGGGAGAAGAGCTTGAGGACCAACGCGTGGACGCCCGACAGCTCGTAGGGGAACCCCATGGTGACGTTGGCGGCCTGTATCTCCTCGGGAAGGGAGTTGAGGACGGGCAGCAGCAGCCCCTCGTCGGCAAGGACGAGGGCAGTCTTCTTCAAGGTGTCGCCAACGGACTTCGTCTGGCTGGTCTCCTTGATCAGGGAGCCGGCGTATTTGGCTTGGACGATATCGGTAGGGCAGCTGACGAAAGTGATGTTCTTCTCCTCCTGGGCGAAGTGGTTGGGATAGTCTCCGATTTCGGAGAAATGCTCCTTGTTCTTGCGGAGGAAGAGCCCAGCTTCCTGCTCTTTGTTATTATAGTAGTAGGCGTCGCCATCGGTTATGAAGGAGGCTTTGCCTTGCTTGACGCATTGGTTGATGATCTTGAACTCGCATCGCGAGAGCACGTTGAAGCCGACAAAATAGATGTGCTTGTAGGGAAGGTTGTCGGCCAAGGTCTCGATGTGCTCGGCGACCTCGCGATAGGCCATTCCGCTATAGCCTTTGTTCTGGGCGAAGAGCGAGGAGCGGAGCTGGGTATAATAGGTATAGAGGGATTTGTAGAATCTGAGGTAGCGGTCCTGGAATTCTGTGCGAGGTGTTCCTGTGACGTCCCATTCGCCGATCTCCTTGATGTCGTGCAGGTTGCCGAACAGCTGGCTGGCGTCCACAAGATAGAGGTCGATCTCCGAAAAGTCGCTCAGCATCATCTCGGCCAGCGACATAAAGTCCTCGAATCGGGGCTGCTCTCCTCCTTCGGATTCGGCCTCTTGCAGCTTGCAATGGATCTTGAAGAGCTCGAACATCAGGAACTCGTGGGGTATTATCTGGAGGTCGGAGAGCTGCGACACCAGGTCGTCGATGCCAAGGATCTGGGGGAGGAAGAAGGAGGACTTCTCCATCTGGGCGAACTGCTGGCGGAGGAAAAGTCCCGAGCGCCAGTTGTTGAATACTACGGCAACGCCATCCATCCCCTGGGGGTTCTCTTCGGCGATGCGATGGGCTACTTGTTTGAGAAAGGGTTCCATACGAAGACTAGTTGTTTTTTTTCTTGTTAGCGGTTAATATTTCTTAAAAAGGAGGCGGCGATGGCGATGGTTTCGGGCTTGCCCACGTCGAGCCATTGCTCGGGGTTGTGACGATAGCAGCCGACGGGGTGGTGCTGGGCTATCTTGAGGTATTGGGGGACGATAGGGTAGGGCTCCTTTGGCACGGGAAGAAGCTTGAGGAGGCTGGGGCTAATGATGGCTATACCGCTGAAAGCGTGTTTAATATACTTTTGTTGCGCTTCGTTGGTCCAGAGGAATTCTCCGGTCTTCTTGTTGGTCCAGCCGACGAGCTCGTTCTCGGGAGAGAAGAGGAGATAGCGCGAGGTGGTGCGTTGGCTTGTGACGAGGGTGGCGATGTTGCCGTTTTGCTCGTGCTGGTTGACAATTTCGGTCAACGGAAGGTTGGAGAGGATATCCACGTTGTGGATCAGGATCGGCTCCTTTCCGGAGAAGAGGTCCTGGGCGTGCTTCAGGCCTCCTCCTGTGTCGAGCAGAAGGTCGCTTTCGTCTGAGATAGAGATGGGTACGCCCCAATCTCTGCTGCCGAGGAAGGCTTTCATCTTGTCGGCAAAATGGTGCACGTTGACAACGATATGTGAGGCGCCGGCCTCAACGAGGCGGCGGATGTTGATTTCCAAAAGTGTGCGTCCGTCAATCTCCACGAGGGCCTTGGGCCGGTCGTTGGTGAGCGGGCGGAGTCGTGTGCCTAATCCTGCGGCGAGTAAGAAAGCTTCCATAGCGGGTAGTTGTTCCGTATATAGATATAACGGCTGGCGGAGAAAAATATTATGCGGCCCGACAAATATTTTGTTCCGACCTGGGGTCGGTTCGGCCGGGCTGTTGAAGAGAAAGGACTCTCCAATCTGCCCGATGTCCGGAAGGTCCTGTTCCCCATGGCGTTGCCTCGCTGCATCCGGCTAGCATCCTCGGGGTTAAAGGGACTTTATAGGGACTTTAAAGGGACCTTAAAGGGACTTTCGGGAGTGTTGTGTCCCTATAAAGTCCCTTTAAGTGCGACGCAAGGTGCCCGATAGTGCCTGGGTGCTAGCCTGATACGCCCTCGCTTCCCGACAGTAGCACGGGCTGGCGGCAGGCCGGAAACCCGTCGTGGAGATTATAATTTAAGAATATTTATTAAAAAACATTTTGTTTGTGAGCTAAAATTGTGTATCTTTGTAGTCTCAAATAGTGGGGCAGAAAATGGCGGTCTATTGCTGTAGATCGCTGATGATGTGTATGATGTGGCTGTTTGAGATATTCGTCTTTGAGATAAACTAATAATAAATAAACCATGAACGCAAGAAAAATCCTCCTCTCGCTAGCAGTAGTGGCCCTGGTTGCTTCCTGCCAGTCGTACAAGGAAATGGCGTATGTGCAAGACGCACCACGCGACACAGTAACCGAAATCAACGCCCAGTACATCGGCGGAATCCAGGTGAACGACCTGCTGAGCATCTATGTGGAAAGCGAAGAGCCCTCCTCGACCATCCAGTTCAACCAGGAGACCAACAAGATTGCTGTTACCACCACGGGTACCGTGATGAACCCCGCTACCGGCAACACGGGCAAGGTGCCCGGCTATCTGGTCGGCGGCGATGGCGACATCGTCTTCCCCGTGTTGGGAAACCTGCATGTGCAGGGGATGAGCCACTCCGACCTGGCCGACATGATTGCTGCCAGACTGAGGGATGAAGGCCATATCAACGACGCCCATGTTACGGTAAAGCTGATGAACTTCAAGGTGAGCGTCCTGGGCGACGTGGCAAAGCCTGGCGAGATCCTGGTCCAGGGTGAGCGTCTTACCATCTTCGAAGCTCTGAGTATTGTGGGCGATTTACAGATTACCGGTTTGAGAAATAATGTTACTGTCGTACGCGAAGAGAATGGCAAGCGTGTCGTGGGCGAGATCGACCTCACCTCAAAAGAGGTGTTCGGCTCCCCCTACTATTATCTGCATCAGAATGACGTGATCTATGTTGAGCCCAACGCCCGCAAGAAGAAACAGGCAACCCGCGACATGACCTGGATGTCCTATCTCTCGAGCGCCGTCTCGGTAGTGAGCTTGGCGTTCACATCGCTCTACTATCTCACTCTTACCCAGCGTTACAGAAATCAGTAAGCAAAATCCGGCTAATCCCTATTCCAAGAAAAAACAATCCTATGGAGAATACAAACAATACAAACGCCCAGGCCAATGGTCGTCAGAACGAGGAACGTTCGTTGACAATCATGGACCTCCTCTTTATCGCTCTGAACAACTGGCATTGGTTCGCACTTTCCGTTGCGGTATGTGTCATCGTTGCCGCTGTGGCTTATAAGTCCCAGCCACATGTGTTCAACACCCAGGCCTCTGTGCTGGTTCGCGACGACAGCAAGTCCCGCACCTATGGCGGTCAGCAGATGGACCAGCTGTTCAACCAGATGGGAATGACGGGCGGTGGCTCGCTCGAAAACGAAATCTATGTCATCAAGTCCACGCCTATCCTCATGCACGTCGTGGAGCAGCTCGACCTTAACAACTCCTGCAGCCGTCAGGGCTTCTTCCACAAGGTCTCCTATTACAAGGACCAGCCTCTTTATATGCATCTCTTCGACATGAACGAGATGGCAGAGGTGGATGCGCTCGCCATCGAGGTGCGTCCTATCGGCGCAGGAAAATTCGAGTATAAGATCATCGCCTTCAACGACCACAAGGTGAAGTCGGACAAGAAGGTGGCTTTCTACAACCAGATTGTGCAGATCAACGACAGAGTCTCCTTCTCGGTTGAGAAGACAGAGTTCTTCCAGCAGGAGAACGTCGGTCAGACCTTCATCCTCGCCAAGAGTCCTGTCTATAATGTGGCCCGCGGCATGGCAAAGCGTCTGGGCGTAGCCCGTGCCGACAAGATGGCTTCCGTGCTTAACCTCACCTATCACGACGGCAACGCCTTGCGCGCCATCGAGGTGCTGGATACGCTCATCGAAGCCTATAACTACGACGTGGTTATGGACAAGAACAGAGTGGCAGAAAAGACCGAGCAGTTCATCGACGACCGTATCGCCATCATCGGCGGCGAGTTGAACATGGTTGACGTACAGGTCGCCCAGCTCCAGCGCGACACACGTCTCCCCGACCTCACCACGGCTGGCTCTGCCTTGCTCAACACCAGCACCCGCTACGGCGACGAGGTCGTTTCTCTCGAAACCCAGCTCACGCTCATCAAGTATGTGAAAGAGTACATCGCCGATCCTGCCAACAACAGCGAGCTCATCCCCGCAAGCGTAGGCATCTCCAATACTGGCCTCATGGGAATGATCAACACCTACAACAGCCAGATGCTCAGCTATCAGAAGCTGCTCAATACCGCAGGTCCCAACAACCCTCAGGTGAAGTCCACCCAGCAGCAGTTGCAGACCACACGTAACATGATTGCGACTTCTATCGAGAACGAGATCAACTCCACTAATGTGAAACTCAGAAACGCCCGCAACCAGGAGGCTCGCGCCATGAACCAGATCAGCAACATGCCTACTCAGGTCAAGGCTGTGGCCGAGGTCGAGCGCCAGCAGAAGATCAAAGAGGAACTCTACCTCTATCTCCTCAGCAAGAGAGAGGAGAATGCTGTCGCCCTCGCCAGCACGGTAGCAAACGCCAAGGTGGTTGAGAATGCGCAGTCGATGGGCTATGGTCCCAGTATGATGAAGTTCGGCCTCGTCGGACTCCTCCTCGGTCTGGGTATTCCCGCCGCATTCCTCTTCCTCCGCAGCTACCTCGACAACAAGCTTCGTGGCAAGATTGATGTGGAACGAGCCGTCACCATCCCCGTGCTCGGCGAAATCCCTTCCAAACCCGAAGAGAAGAAGAACGACGAGGTCCTCGTTACAGCACACGGCAACGACGTTGTGACGGAGGCGTTCCGAATAGTCCAAGCCAATATCCCGTTCTTCCTCAACGGGGCGGACAAGAAAGTCATCCAGTTTGTGTCTACCACACCAGGCGAAGGAAAGACCTATACAACCATGAACCTGGCGCTCTCGATGGCTTATATGGGCAAGAAGGTATGTATGGTCGACCTCGACCTTCGCAAGCGAAGCCTCTCCAAGGCTATTGACCGTCATAACCGTATGGGTATCATCCATTATCTGCTGGGCAAGGAGAACGACATCTCCAAGATCATCACCCACAGCTCGTCTAGCGAATATCTCGACTATATCGTTTCCGAACAGGTTCCGCCTAACGCAACCCAGATGCTCATGAGCGACCGATTCAACAACCTGGTCGAATATCTTAAGGAGCGTTACGACTATGTGGTATTTGACTCCACCCCCGCCCAGATTGTGGCCGACGCCGGCATTATCAACCACATCGCAGATATGACAATCTATGTGATGCGTGTCGGCAAGTTTAACAAGCAGGCGTTCCCCTTTGTCCAGGAGCTGAGCAACCAGGGCAAATTCAAGAATATGGCAATCCTCCTTACCGACGTTCCTCTCATCAAGAAATCGTTGGGTGACAAGTACGGCTATGGTTATGGCTATGGTTACGGCTATGGTTACGGTTACGGTTATGGTTATGGTTACGGCTATGGCTACGGTTACGGCTATGGTAGTGATGATGAAAAGACTAAAACAAAGAAGTAGATGAAAGGTATTGTTCTTGCAGGTGGTAGCGGCACCCGCCTCTATCCTATCACTAAAGGAGTCAGCAAACAGCTGCTGCCTATATACGACAAGCCCATGGTGTATTACCCCATCTCGGCTTTGATGCTGGCAGGCATCCGCGATATCCTCATTATCTCCACTCCTCACGACCTCCCGGGTTTCCAACGCCTGCTGGGGGACGGGAGCGAGTTTGGCGTGAATTTCTCCTATGCCGAGCAGCCTTCTCCCGATGGCCTGGCTCAGGCGTTCATTATCGGAGAAGAGTTTATCGGGGACGATGACGTATGCCTTGTTCTGGGCGACAATATCTTCCAGGGTAACGGGTTCAGCAAAATGCTTCGCGAAGCGGTAGAGACAGTAGAGAAGGAACATAAGGCAACCGTCTTCGGCTACTACGTAAGCGACCCGGAACGTTATGGTGTTGCCGAATTCGACAGGCAGGGCAATGTTATCTCCATCGAGGAGAAGCCCAAGGAGCCTAAGAGCAACTATGCCGTGGTCGGCCTCTATTTCTACCCGAACAAGGTTGTTGAAGTCGCCAAGCATATCAAGCCCTCTGCTCGTGGAGAGCTGGAGATCACTACCGTCAACCAGGAGTTCCTGGCCGAGAATGCGTTGAAGGTCCAGCTTATGGGTCGCGGCTTCGCATGGCTCGATACCGGAACCCACGACTCTCTTGCCGAAGCCTCTACCTTTGTGGAGGTCCTGGAGAAACGCCAAGGGTTGAAGATCGCCTGTCTCGAAAGCATCGCCTACGAGAAAGGCTGGCTTACTGCCCAAGATATCGAGCGTATCGCCCAGCCAATGGCAAAGAACCAGTATGGCCAGTATCTTCTGAATATGATCAAGCAGCAGTAATGGAAGTAATCAAGACAGACATAGAAGGCGTTTATATCATCGAGCCAAAGATTTTCGGCGATGCCCGCGGCTATTTCTTCGAGTCTTTCTCGCAGAGAGAGTTTGATGAGAAGATAGGTCCGGTCCAGTTCGTCCAGGACAACGAGTCCAAGTCGTGCTATGGTGTGTTGCGAGGTCTTCATTTCCAGAAACCTCCCTATGCGCAGAGCAAGCTGGTCCGTGTCGTGAAAGGGAAGGTGCTCGATGTGGCGGTCGATATCCGCAAAGGCTCGCCGACGTACGGCAAATACGTGGCAGCAGAGCTGAGCGAGGAGAATCATCGTCAGTTCTTTATCCCTAAGGGCTTTGCACACGGATTCTCTGTGCTGAGCGACGAGGTCGTGTTCCAATACAAGTGCGATTCGTTCTACGCACCACAAAGCGAAGGCGCCATCACGTGGAACGACCCTCAACTGGCTATCGATTGGCAGATTCCTGCCGACCGCGTCATGCTATCGGAGAAGGACAAGCATCATGGCTCTTTGGCAGAACTGGACTCTCCGTTTACGTACTAATACAACAGAAATCTCTCGATCATGAATATTCTCATCACAGGTGCTAACGGACAATTGGGTAACGAGATGCGTCGCGTCTCGCAGAACTCGGCCGACCATTACGTCTTCACAGATGTGGCGGAACTTGATATTACAGATATCGAGGCTGTCCGCGCAATGGTGAAGCAGGAAGAGGTGTCGGTTATTGTGAATTGTGCCGCTTACACCAATGTGGATAAGGCTGAGGACGATGAGAATTTTGCCGACCTGCTGAATAACAAAGCCGTCGCAAATCTCGCCAAGGTGGCAAAGGAGCAGGATGCGACGTTGATCCATATCTCTACCGATTATGTGTTTGGTGGAAATCTCAACAACACTCCGTGTCGTGAGGATGAAGCTACTAATCCTCTTGGCGTGTACGGCAGGACGAAGCTTCGTGGCGAGCAGGCTCTCCTAGAGGCAGGCTGCAGATATCTTATCTTCCGTACGGCATGGCTCTATTCCTCGTTTGGCGGTAACTTCGTCAAGACTATGCGCCGCCTTACCGCAGAGAGAGAGTCCCTCAACGTGGTTTTCGACCAAGTGGGAACTCCGACTTATGCCGGAGATCTTGCCTTGTTAATATATAATGTAATAGAGAAACGCCAGTTTGAAACAAATCAAGGAATCTATCATTTCAGCAACGAAGGAGTCATTTCGTGGTACGATTTCGCCAAAGAAATCTGCGAGATGAGTGGAAACCAATGCTCCATCAAACCGTGCCACTCCAACGAGTTCCCTTCCAAGGTGAAGCGTCCCAGCTTCTCGGTCCTGGACAAAACCAAAGTCAAGGAAACCTTCGGGGTGGAGATCCCCTATTGGAAGGATAGCTTGAAGAGATGTATCAACGAACTTAAAACCCAAGAGCAATAGGAACCAAAGAGGGACTAACGTCGCAGCAGCAAGCCATCAAGCAGCATCGAAAGGCACGCTACAGGCCACTTGACGGCTAGAAAACCGTAAGACAATCACGATTAACGTAGAAACTGACAATATGACCTATAATAGAACCATCATCATTACCGGCGGCGCCGGCTTCATCGGAAGCCATGTGGTGCGTCTGTTCGTGAATAAATATCCCGACTATAGGATTATCAATCTTGACAAGCTTACCTATGCCGGTAACTTGGCCAATCTCAAAGATATCGAGGACAAGCCCAACTATCGTTTTGTAAAAATGGATATCTGCGATTTTGAGGCCGTTATGGCTCTGATGCAGGAGGAGAAGGTTGATGGCGTCATCCATCTGGCTGCCGAAAGCCATGTCGACCGTTCGATCAAAGATCCGTTCACCTTTGCCCAGACAAACGTGATGGGAACACTCTCCATGCTCCAGGCGGCCAAGATCTATTGGGAGTCTCTTCCTGAAAGATATGAAGGGAAGCGTTTCTACCACATCTCTACCGACGAGGTGTATGGAGCTCTTGAGTTGAGCCACCCGGAAGGAATCAAGCCCCCTTACACGACCAAAGCCTCTTCGGGGCTCCATCACGAGGCTTATGGTGAGGATTTCTTCTACGAGACCACGAAGTACAATCCCCATAGCCCTTATAGCGCCGCCAAAGCGTCGAGCGATCATTTCGTCCGCGCCTATCACGACACCTATGGAATGCCTACGGTTGTCACCAACTGCTCCAACAACTACGGCCCTTACCAGTTCCCGGAGAAGCTGATTCCGCTTTTCATCAACAATATCCGTCATCGCAAACCCCTTCCCGTATACGGCAAAGGCGAGAACGTGAGAGACTGGCTATATGTGGAAGATCACGCCCGTGCGATAGACCTCATCTTCCATCAAGGGAAAGTGGCCGAAACCTATAACATCGGAGGTTTTAACGAGTGGAAGAATATCGACATCATCAAGGTGGTGATCAATACGGTCGATCGTCTCCTCGGCCGCAAGGAAGGCGAAGATATGGATCTGATAACCTATGTTACCGATCGCGCCGGACACGATATGCGTTACGCCATCGATTCCACCAAACTGCAGAAGGAATTGGGTTGGGAGCCCAGTCTCCAGTTTGAGGAGGGAATCGAGAAGACAGTCCGTTGGTATCTGGACAACCAGGAGTGGATGGACAATATCACGAGCGGAGAATATGAGAAGTATTACGAAGATATGTATAAGAACCGATAGATGAAGAATTTCGCCATCATAGGAGTGGGAGGCTACGTGGCTCCGCGCCATCTCAAAGCCATAAAAGAGACAGGAAATATGCTTCTGTCGGCCTACGATCGTTGCGATAGCGTGGGCATTATCGACAGCTTCTTCCCCGACGCAGCTTTCTTTACCGAGCAGGAACTCTTCGATCGTCATAACTCACGACTCAAAGAACGAGGACAGGCCTTGGACTTTGTGTCGGTCTGCACACCTAACTATCTTCACGACGCCCATACCCGCTACGGCCTTCGTCTGGGTGCCGACGTGGTGTGCGAGAAACCGGTAGTTCTCAATCCTTGGAACATCGACGCTCTGGAGAAAGTGGAGCAAGAAACCGGCCATAAGGCCTTCACGATATTGCAGCTCCGTCTTCACCCTTCGGTAGTGGCTTTACGCGAGAAGGTGCTTTCGGGCCCGAAGGATAAGGTCTACGACGTCGATCTGACCTATATCACCTCGCGTGGCAATTGGTATTATGCTTCGTGGAAAGGCGACGAGCACAAGAGTGGCGGAGTGGCAACAAACATCGGCGTCCATTTCTATGATATGCTGGCTTGGATATTTGGTCCGTTAGAAAGGAATATCGTACACGTGAAGAGTCACGACCGAGTAGCCGGTTATCTTGAGTTCAGGCAGGCAAGAGTGCGCTATTTCCTGAGCATCAATGCCGCCCATCTTCCCCAAGAGGCTGTGGAGAATGGAATGCGAACGTTTCGCACCATTACCGTCGACGGAGAATCGTTCGAGTTCAGCGCCGGTTTCACAGACCTTCATACGCTCAGCTACGAGAAAATTCTTGCAGGCGACGGCTTCAGAATCTCCGAGGCCAGAACCTGTATAGAAATAGTGTCAGAAATCCGCAAAGCCAGTCCGGTAGGACTCGAGGGCGATTACCATCCTCTGGCGAAGCATCCATTAACCCAACACCCCTTCGGATGGTAGAAGAAGTATATATACACGAGAGTTCCTATGTCGACGACGATGTAGTGATTGGAGCAGGCACCAAGGTGTGGCATTTCTGCCATATCCAGAGCGGGGCCCGCATCGGCTCCAACTGCTCTTTCGGACAGAATGTCAATATCGGCAATCGTGTAGTGATCGGCAACGGAGTGAGGATTCAGAATAACGTCTCTGTGTACGAAGGCGTTGAACTAGAGGATGATGTGTTCTGCGGTCCCAGCTGTGTGTTCACCAACGTCTTGGTCCCAAGGGCAAAATATCCGGTCCACGGGGCGTATAAGAAGACATTAGTGAAGCAAGGCGCCTCCCTTGGGGCAAACTGCACCATCGTTTGCGGAACTACTGTCGGAAGATGTGCCATGATTGCTGCCGGAGCCGTTGTTACCCACAATGTGCCCGATTTCGCTCTGATGGCTGGTGTGCCGGCTCGTCAGATAGGCTGGGTTAACGAAAAAGGAGAGAAAGTCAACCAACAACCACAGAGATGAAGCAGCTGAAGAAACTGATATTAATAATACCTATACTACTGACCTTAATCGGATCAACGATGGCTAATCCTACATTCATATACAAAGGACGTTACACGAACACTAGCGATATCTTATACGCGTGGGACGGGAAACATCTGTACCAGGGGCGCTACACCAATACTAGCGACGTTCTCTACACCTGGGACGGGAAACATCTCTACAAAGGCCGTTATACCAATACTAGCGACATCCTCTACACCTGGGATGGGGAACATCTCTACAAAGGGCGTTACACCAACACGAGTGACATCCTCTACACCTGGGACGGGAAGCATCTATATAAAGGTCGTTATACCAATACAAGCGATATTCTCTACACCTATGATGGAAGACATCTCTACAAGGGACGTTATACCAACACTAGCGACGTGATTCTTTCAACGGACGGGTTGATCCCTCCCGCAATCTTCTTGTTGTTCCTCTAATACGAAATCATTATGCAGTTCCGCGATTTGCAACGTCAATATAACCTCCTCAAACCCCGCATGGACCAAGCCTTGGTCGAAGTGGCGGCTTCGGGTCGTTATATTATGGGCGACAAGGTGGTGGAACTTGAGAGGAAGTTGGCGGATTATGTCGGGGTGGAACATTGCATCTCTTGCGCTAGTGGGACAGATGCGCTCTATCTGGCCTTGCGAGTGATGGGCGTGGGAGCAGGCGATGCTGTGTTTGTGCCTGACTTCACCTTCTTCGCTTCGGCAGAGGTGGTGAGCCTTGTCGGCGCGACGCCAGTTTTTGTGGATGTGGAGGAGGAGACTTTCAATATCTCTCCTGATGATTTGGAGCGGAAGATAAAGCAGCTGCCTTCCGGGCTCAGTCCCAAGGTGGTGATGGCGGTAGATCTGTTCGGTCTTCCGGCCAATTATCCTGCTGTATGTGCCATAGCTCAGAGATATGGGCTTCTCGTCCTCGAGGACGGAGCACAAGGCTTTGGCGGCTCTATCAACGGGAAGAAAGCCTGCTCGTTCGGCGATGTCGCCACAACCTCATTCTTCCCGTCAAAGCCCTTGGGCTGCTATGGCGACGGAGGCGCGATCTTTACCGATAATGGCGAATGGGCTGAGAAGGCAAGATCTCTCCGCCAGCATGGCAAAGGAGCAGACAAGTACAGCAATATCGCTATCGGCGTCAACTCGCGGTTGGATGCCATCCAGGCCGCCATCTTGCTTGTCAAGCTCGAGGTGTTTGATAGAGAACTCGCTCTTGTCGGCCGTCATGCAGCCAAATTCGCGAGCTTGATGGGAGAGAAGACCAAGGCACCAAGGACGCCCGAGGGTTATTGCTCCGCTTGGGCTCAATATACGATCCGTTGCAAAGACGAGGCGGAACGGGAAGCCATACGAGAGCGGATGGCCGAAAAAGGCATCCCTACTATGGTCTATTACCCGACGCCGTTGCACGCGCTCCCTGTCTATGCGCAGGATAAGGCTTTCCCGGTAGCAACGCAGTTGAGCCGGACTGTTCTCTCGCTCCCGATGCATCCTTATCTTACGGATGACGAAATCGAACTAATAGCTTCAACACTATAATAAAGGATAAAAACAAACATATTATGATAAAAGAATTCTTTTTTAAAGTTATCGGCCATTATCGTCGCAACTTGGTTCCTCGTTGGCTTGTGTTTACGTTGGACCTGATGATGTTCGTCGGCTCTTTCCTGTTGGCAAAGGCGCTGGCTCGCGATCTTTTCATCGGAGATTTTAGTGTGTTTGTCTTCGAGTTCCTCACTCTGGGATTCGCTACAGTTGTAAGTTTCCTGGTGTTCGGCACTTTCAAGGGAATGCTGCGCCATTCGGGAATGTCTGACGCCTATCGAGTCTTTATGGCATGTGCTTCGCCGGTAGTCATCTGCTGGCTTGTCAATTATGTCTGCTATAATTTCAACCTTTTCAACGTCCGCTACCTGGTGCCTTATCGCGTCTCCTTTATGACCTACGCCAGCTTGTTTGCAGGAATGATGATGTTCCGAATGCTCTGCCAACGCCTTTATAACGACGTGCTGAAGCATCGCCGTCCCATGAAGAATATTGTTATCTATGGTGCGGGAGCAGCAGGTATGATTACCGCTAGCGCACTTTCTCACGATCAGCTCAACGAGTATAATATCGTCGCCTATATTGATGACGACGTGATGAAGATCGGCCAGCGCCTCAACGACGCTCCTGTCCTGGGTGTGCGTACTGTGCTGAGCTCGGGCTTCATTAAGAAACGCGAGATTACAGAAATCATCATCGCCGCCCCGGGAATGCGTACCTTCCAGAAAAGAGCCATCACCAACAAGGCTCTCGACCTGGGCCTAAAGGTGAAGTCTGTTCCCCATATCAACACTTGGATCGATGGCACCTTCGGCTCGAACCAGATCGAAGACATAAAGATTGAGGATCTTCTTGGACGAGAAAGCATCAAGCTGGATAGCGACAACGTGCGCCGTCAGGTCGAAGGGAAGGTCGTTATGGTTACCGGAGCCGCCGGCAGCATCGGTAGCGAGATTGCCCGCCAGCTGCTTCGCTTCGGAACCAAGCAGGTCGTCATGCTCGACCAGGCAGAGTCGCCCATGTACGACTTCCAGTTCGAGCTCAAGAGTACCGATCCCTACCGCAATGTGCTAGACAAGCAGGTGTTTGTTATCGCAAACGTGAAGGACCAGGCCCGCATGGAAGAGGTCTTCGCCACCTACAAGCCTCAGATTGTCTACCACGCCGCCGCCTATAAGCACGTTCCTTTCATGGAGGAGAACCCCTACGAGGCTGTTCTCGTGAACGTCTTCGGTACAAAGAATCTGGCAGACCTCGCCATCAAGTACGAGGTGGAGAAATTCGTCATGATCTCTACCGATAAGGCTGTGAACCCCACCAGCGTTATGGGCGCAACCAAGCGCATGGCAGAAATCTACATCCAATGCCGCTCCAACGAAAAGACCAGCTTCGTCACAACGCGTTTCGGCAACGTTCTGGGAAGCAACGGAAGTGTTATTCCTTTGTTCAAGAAACAGCTTGCTGCTGGCGGCCCTCTCACAGTTACCGACAAGAAGATTATCCGCTACTTCATGACCATTCCCGAGGCCTGTTCGCTCGTGCTGGAGGCTGTGGCCATGGGCGTGGGCGGCGACATCTTTGTGTTTGATATGGGCAAGCCCGTAAAGATCTACGACCTTGCTCTTCGTATGATCCAGCTCAGCGGCCTGAAGGATATCCAGATAAAAGAAATCGGTCTCCGTCCGGGAGAGAAACTCTACGAGGAACTTCTTGCCACTAAGGAAAACACCATTCCCACCAGTCACGAAAAGATTATGCACGCGCAAGTGCGTACTTATGACATCCATGATGTCGACCGGGAGTATGCCGACCTTCGTGTAGAGTTAGACAGTCTCGAACCTATGCGTATCGTGGCAAAGATGAAGTCTATCGTGCCGGAGTTTGTTAGCAACAACTCGGTATATTGCCAGCTCGACAAGCCTGCAGAGAAATAATCAATATGCCGTGGATGAAATAATAGGGAAAATATTTTGCCGAATGAAAAAATAATCGTATCTTTGCAATGAATTTAAAGTTGTAATTATTACAATATATCTGTGCAAAATATTAGAACATATCTAGTTAGCAAAGGAATTAAGCCTTCGGTCCAGCGGTTGAATCTGATGAAATACCTGATGGAACATCATATTCATCCTACGGTTGACGAGATTTATGAGGCGCTTTACCCCACTATGCCGACCCTGTCCAAAACCACGATATATTCTACGTTGAAGCTCTTTGCAGAGAAAGGTGCGATACAGACAATCACAATAGATCCGAAGAACGCCAGGTTTGATGCCGACATAGCCCCTCATGCCCATTTCCAATGCGAGTGCTGCGGTATGATTAAAGATGTCGAGCTTGCAGCAATGCCGTCGTGCAAGGAGGTTGATCTGGAAGGGCTGAAAATCACAGAGACACAAGTCTACCTCAAAGGGCTCTGCAACAATTGTTACAAACAGGAAAAAAACGATTAACCCATAAAATCCCAAATATCATGTTTAACAAGAAAGTAGCTGCTCTGCTTAACGAGCAAATCAACAAGGAGTTCTACTCCGCTTATCTTTATCTCGATATGAATAACTATTTCCAGGATCGCGGTCTCGACGGTTTCGCAAACTGGTATATGATCCAGGCCCAGGAGGAACGCGACCACGCAATGCTGTTCTACCAGTACATGCAGAACAACGACATCAAGGTTACTCTCGAGGCAATAGCAAAACCCGATAAGACTTTCAAGAAAGATATGGACGTTCTGAAAGCCGGTCTGGAACACGAACAGTTCGTAACCGCTTCCATCAACGCTATCTACGAAGAGGCCTACAAGGCAAAGGATTTCCGCACCATGCAGTTCCTCGACTGGTTCATCAAGGAGCAGGGTGAAGAAGAGACCAACGCTCGCGACCTCATCACCAAGATGGAACTCTTCGGCAACGATCCCAAGAGCCTCTATATGCTCAACCAGGAGCTTAAGGCCCGCGTTTATTCCGCTCCCAGCCTTGTGCTTGACTAATCGATACGTGCCCTATGAAAGATAAAGTAATCGAAGCAATGAAATCTGCCGGAAAGCCCATGAGCGCCGGCGAAGTGGCAACCGCTCTTGCTGCCGACCGCAAGGAAGTCGACAAGGCCTTTGCCGAGCTGAAGAAAGAAGGCAAAATCATCAGCCCCGTCCGTTGCAAGTGGGCTCCCGCCGAATAAGAAACGAAAACTACAATACTAACCTAAAACTAACAGTCTATATGGCAAAATACATCTGTCCCGTTTGTGGATACGTTCATGAGGGCGACACTATGCCCGAAAAGTGCCCCGTTTGTGGCAAACCTATGCAGGAAATGAAAGAAGACAAGCTCAACTGGGCTGCGGAACACGTTCTTGGCGTTGCTCAGGGTTCCCGTGAAGACATCATGGAAGACCTCCGCGCAAACTTCAATGGCGAGTGCACCGAAGTTGGCATGTACCTTGCTATGGCTCGCGTAGCACATCGCGAAGGTTATCCCGAGATCGGTCTCTACTGGGAAAAAGCTGCTTTCGAAGAGGCAGAACATGCTGCTAAATTCGCAGAACTCCTTGGCGAAGTTCTTACCGACAGCACCGCTAAGAACCTCAAGATGCGTATTGAAGCCGAGAATGGCGCAACTGCTGGCAAATTCGACCTTGCAAAGCGTGCTAAGGAACTCGGTCTCGATGCAATCCACGATACCGTTCACGAGATGGCTCGCGATGAGGCCCGTCACGGCAAAGCTTTCGAAGGCCTTTACAAACGCTATTTCGAGAAATAATATCATTCCCGAGATAATCCCACTCCAAGCGCCTGTCCTGCAGAAGGGCGGGCGCTTGTCCGTTTCTCTCCTCTCATGAGGAAGCTGCTAGGAGATTCGGAAAGCTAGGCTCGGGACGTTGCCTGGCGTAGAAAACAACATTTCGAAGAACTCTCAGATGCGGAAGGCCTTCGATCCGGATGCAAATTTATAGGTAACCTCTAATGGATTAAAAAAACTAATTTTTATAGGTTACCTATACACATTTCTACACATAACCAACCAAGCGAAACGATATGGAACGATGTGTAACGATACGAAACGTTATGGAACACAAACCGAGCCTCGCCACAATCCCACCAAGGGCTTCTAGAACAAAGCTAAGAAGCAAAATGGAGGGCGGATCTCTCCCCCTGTAGCGTCGGACTAACGTATCACTAGCGTCGGACTAGCGTATCACTAGCGCCTAGCTGGCGTCTACTTGCCGCCTATCTAGCGCCTGGAATTGTAGGCGCTACCCTATAGGAATTTAGGCGCTGCCCATAAGCAAGCTGGGCGCAAAAAGGAGCTCTTTGTGACAAAGTGGAGCCATATACGTGTTGTCCAGAACGGCCAGATAAGAGGAAAACATTGCGCAGATAGTCTGCACCTCCTCATAGAGAAACAGGAACCCTAAAACCCCTATTTGTGACATGTGACAATGTGACAATGAAAAAATGGATGCCATCAACCTCTTTGTATACTATATAACTAATTAATTATTAAGTATATATGTAATATAATGGCACGAGTTGCACCACGCAAAAAGTCATTGTCACATTGTCACGTTGTCACAAAAACAAATCCGGCCTTCTCTAAATGGCATGAAATCAACGGAATACGAATCGGTCAAACGCGCATCTTCAAAGACGTCTGGGCGCAAAATGGGGACAAAATGCCTCAAAATACCCCCTTTTTGAGTCTCAAAAGGCACGAATCAGCCCCTTTACCCGTGCTTTTTTCGTTTTTTTGCATATTTGAGTGGAACGGAATTTCGCTATTCCGGACCTATTTTGAACGGAATCGTGCGGAATCATGGCCAACGTGATAACGGAAATTGGCGGAAAACGAGGGCAAACTGATCTATCGAGGTAACCACTAGAAGATCCAAGGAACTGATTTCTAGAGGTGGCTCAAGTCCATGGGTACCACTTGTTATAGCCGTTACCGGTTATTGTTTGTGGAGTCCAGCCGAGGTGGACGGTAAGAGGAAAGTGTTAAATATTCAAGCCCGGATAAAGATTTTTTTTGCGCAACGCAGATTTTTTTGTATTTTTGCAGATTAATTGAGTATAAACTAACAAACTAATACTATGTGCGGAATTGTAGGTTATTTAGGTGACCAAGAGGCTTATCCCATCCTCATAAAAGGTCTGCATCGTCTTGAATATCGTGGCTACGATAGCGCGGGAGTATCGATGATCAACGCCAAAGGCGACCTTTCGGTATATAAGGAAAAAGGCAAAGTGTCGGCTCTGGAAGAATCGGTAAAAGAAAAAGACGTAACCGGTACTATCGGTATTGCCCACACCCGTTGGGCCACTCATGGCGAGCCTAATGCCACCAACGCGCATCCTCACTATTCGCAGAGCAAAAACCTTGCTTTGGTTCATAACGGTATCATCGAGAACTATAAAGTTCTCCGCACTCAGCTTGAGAAGCATGGAAAAACTTTCCAGAGCGAGACCGATACCGAGGTTCTGGTGCAGCTTATCGAGTATATGCAGGAGAAGCATCAGACAGACCTCTATACCGCAGTACAGCGCGCGTTGACGCATGTTATCGGAGCTTATGCTATCGCCGTTCTGGACCAGCGCCATCCCGACGTCCTTATTGCCGCAAGAAAGAGCAGCCCTCTGATTATTGGCGTGGGACAGAACAACAATAACGCACACGGCCATGCCGAATTCTTCGTGGGAAGCGACGCAACTCCTATCATCGAGTACACCAATCAGGTCGTTTATCTCAAGGATGAGGAGATTGCTTATATGGATAGAGATGGAAATCTTCGTATCACCAATCTCGCTAACGTGGAGCAGACTCCCGATATGCAGACTCTCCAGATGAATCTCGACGAGCTCGAGAAAGGCGGTTTCCCCCATTTTATGCTCAAAGAGATCTACGAGCAGCCCAATGCCTTGCGCAACTGCATTCGTGGACGCCTGAGTATTGATACCAAGGATGTCATCCTTAGTGGCGTGTTGGACAACCGTCGCCGTTTCATCGATGCCAACCGTATCATCATCTGCGCTTGCGGTACCTCGTGGCATTCGGCTTTGATCGGTAAGTATTTCATCGAAGAAGCCGCTCAGATTCCCGTCGAGGTCGAGTATGCTTCCGAGTTCCGTTATCGCAATCCCGTAATCACCAGCAACGATATCGTTGTCGCCGTCTCCCAGTCGGGCGAAACGGCAGACACGCTTGCTGCTATCCAGTTGGCAAAGAGCAAAGGGGCCTTCGTATACGGCATCTGCAACGTTATCGGCTCTTCGATCGCCCGTGCTACAGATAGTGGCACCTATCTCCATGTGGGTCCCGAAATTGGTGTCGCTTCAACCAAAGCCTTCACCGGTCAGGTTATCACGTTGATCATGCTTGGCTTGACCATCGCAAAAGAGAAGAAAACTCTCAGCAAGGAGATGTTCGAGATGCTCGTTGACGAGCTGCTCCAGATTCCCGACAAGATCCAATGGACGCTTGACAACAACAAGGATATTGAAAAATTCTCCCAGATATTCACCTATGCCAAGAACTTCATCTATTTGGGCCGTGGCTACAACTATCCCGTAGCTCTGGAAGGCGCATTGAAGCTCAAGGAAATCTCCTATATCCATGCCGAAGGTTATCCTGCAGCAGAGATGAAGCATGGCCCTATCGCCCTCGTCGACGAGGAGATGCCGGTAGTCGTCATCGCTCCCAAGAAGGGTATGTACGAGAAGGTAGTCAGCAATATCCAGGAGATTAAGGCCCGTAAGGGTAAGATTATCAGCGTTGTTACCGAAGGGGACACTACCGTCAAGGGTGTGAGCGATTTCTGCTTCACTATCCCCGACACTCGCGACTGCTATGTTCCTCTGCTGGCGGTTATCCCGTTGCAGCTGATGTCTTACTATGTGGCTATTGCCAAGGGTCGCAATGTTGACCAGCCCAGAAACCTCGCGAAATCTGTAACGGTTGAATAACTGGAGCAGTATCTGCGAAAGATATATAATAGAAGGAGGCCTCGAGGGAGGCCTCCTTTTATGTTTGTTCGAGGGGAATAGTCTTTTTAGTTCTCCAGATGTTCTTTTCTCAGAAGGTCGTTGACGGTTTTGACGGGATTGAATGTTGCCAGAGGAACTTCTACGAAAATAGTGATCCAATTAGCCATGGCTCCATTCCATAGTCCGGGAAGCTCCTGGGATTTTACAGTAAGGGCTCCTTTGCTCTTCTTGGAGATGAATCCGGTTGCAGGATCTACATATTGGCGCAGGTCGAAACGACGGCCACGATAATCCTTCGTGGCACAGACCAGATCTACGGGGTTGAAGTGGGTAGCGGAGGAGAGGATCGCTTCCTGAGAGGGGTCCTTGCGGTTTATCTGTGCGGTCTCTACTATCTGCAGGCTCTTGATACCATGTGTGTTGAGAGTGAAGAAAGGACCGCCTCCGGGCTCGCCTTGGTTCTTCACCATTCCACAGATTCGCATGGGTCGGTTGAGCTTCTGTTTGAGTAGGGCGACGCGTTCAAGGAGGGCCAGATTGCTGGTGTCAGGAAGGTCTGCACGGAGCTCCTTGACGGCAAACTGCTCTATCTCGGAGAGAAGGGCAGGGGAGGGGTTTCTCTGCTTTGACAATTTGTCCAGTTGGCGAAGATAGCCAAAGGTTTTCTCCTGAAGCTCAAGCAAAAGACCGGCCAGAACCTTTTTATAGATGATAGTGGTGTGTTTCATCCAGTCGGGAACCACGTTGTCGATATTCTTCACAAGGATGAGGTCGGCTTTTTGTTCGTTGAGGTTCTCGATCAGAGCGCCATGGCCTCCTGGGCGGAAGGTAAGCTTGCCGGCGTCGTCGCGTATGGGATTGTTGTATTCGTCAACGGCGATGGTGTCGGTGTAGTGCTTTTGTTCTGAGAATGTTATGTGAAGTCTTACGCCAAAAATGCTTTCGTAGTATTTCTTGACTTCTGCAACTTTCTTTTTGAAAAGAGGACGATGTTCGGGAGATACGGTAAAATGAATGTTCACCTGTCCGTCTTTGGTCTGCGCATATTCGATACCTTCGATGATATGCTCTTCCAGAGAAGTTCTCTGGATTTCGCCATATTTGTGGAATTTCAGCAAGGCTTTGGGTAATGTGCCATAGCTGAGATATTGCTCTTTCAGAAGGAAATTGATCACGGTTGTGAAGTCGCCGCGATCCATGTAGTCTCCAAAATCGAGCGAGGAGCGTTTCATGCAGTTCTTCAGGTCGTCGAAGAACGCGAAGGTGCGTATGTGCTCAAGGAATTCCTTCACGCTAGGATACTCGTTGGCGAAGTTCTGGTCGACTCCGAAGTAGGAAGACGAGAAGGCGTAAAGGTCTTTGAACATGCGGGTTGCAGCACCCGATGCGGGAACGAACTTGAGGATGGTCTTCCCTTCGGAGAGTTTCTCGTACTGTTTGGAATAGTGGTTGATGTCGTTGTCTTCCATTCGTACAATACCGCCATTTTCGACTGTGGCGGCCTCAACCAGCTGGGTCTTGGGGAACCCGTTGCGGAAGTTCTCCATCTGTCGTTCGACAGCTTCTATGGATATGCCTAAAGCGGCGATTTGTTTCAAATCGTCGCTTGTAAAAGTCTGACTCATAATGAATATGGTTTCTTATTGTCTGTGCTCGCGAATGATGTCGGAGCTGACCTGTACGGTAACATTAACGGTTTCGCCTTCTTTCAGACGAACGGTATTGGTTCCCACGCGGTAGCATTTGTAGATGGCGGGGTCGTATTCTTCGCCATAGCAGCCGCCTTCGTATTCAACATAAACGTCGAAAATGGCAGGATCCTGGAACGAAGTCTTGAAATGTCCGCCAGCATCAGTATAACCTTCCTGTTTCACGTAGCTGTTGTCGATATCAATCTTCACATATGCGTTAGGACAGCAGATATTGGGGTTGTTCTCGTCCACAACATATACGTCTACATAGCTGTTTGTGTCTTTGTCGCAGGAAGAGAAGAGGGTTGTTAATCCGCTGAGTAATACAATACTGAGGAAAAGTAAAGTTTTTTTCTTCATAATGTTTATATTATTTTTGTTTTATTCAAGGATTTTTTGCTAATTTTGCAACTGCAAAAATAGTAATTTTATACGGATTATTATGAAAAAACTTTCTTTTTTATTGATTTTTTTATGCTCCGCTATGGCGCTCTTTGCCCAGAAGGGTGAGAAGAATAGTGCTAAGGATGCTGATTGTCAGTATGTATTCATCGAGACTGACTCGGGAAGCATGGTTGCGAAACTTTACAACGAAACGCCTCAGCATCGTGACAATTTTGTGAAATTAGTGAACGAAGGGTTCTACAATGGACTTATTTTTCATCGTGTTATCGATAAATTTATGATCCAGGGAGGCGACCCCAAATCCAAAGACGCCAAGCCCGGCCAGATGCTTGGCGACGGCAATATAGGCTATCGTGTCCCGGCTGAGTTCAACCCCGCCCTCTATCACAAGAAAGGTGCTCTCGCGGCAGCTAGAGACAACAATCCGGAGAAGGCTTCCTCGGCTTGCCAGTTCTACATCGTCCAGGGCGAGCTCTGGGATGAAAACAGAATGCATATGATCGAGATGCGCTATCGGAAAACCTATACCGACGAGCAGAAAGAGGTTTATGCAACCATTGGAGGAACGCCTTTCCTCGATATGGATTATACCGTTTTCGGCCAAGTCGTGGTGGGCTTGGAAGTGATCGATAAGATTGCTGCCGTGAAATGCGACCCCAACAACCGTCCCGTTGAGGATGTGAAGATGAGGATGACCATGCTCAACAAGAAGCAGGTCAAGAAACTGTTGAAGAAATTAAATAAAGTAAAATAACAATATATTTGTGTTCTCGTTATGAAAGAGAAAATAGCTCAGTACATCAAAGATATTCAGGCTACCTCTATCGAAAACTTCAAGGATAAAGGTGCTGAAGTAGAGATGTTCCGTATTAAGTATTTGGGTAAGAAAGGTCTTGTCTCCGAGCTCTTTGAGCAGTTTAAGACCATCCCCAACGACCAGAAGAAAGAAGTCGGCCAGATCCTCAACCAGCTCAAGGTTGCCGCTCAGAACAAGATCGAGGAATTTAAATCCTATGTCGAGAATGCCAAGGAGTTTGAAGACATCCACGATCTTACCATGCCCACCAATTTCTCGGAAATCGGCAGCCGTCACGTCCTTTCCGTAGTGATGAACGAAATTACCGAGATCTTCTCCCGTATCGGATTTACAGTTGCCGAGTCTGTTGAAATCGAAGACGACTGGCATCTCTTCTCCGCCTTGAACTTCCCTCCCGACCATCCCGCCCGCGATATGCAGGACACTTTCTTCGTCGAAAAGACCGAAGGTCGCCAGGAGGTGGCTCTCCGCACTCACACCTCTTCCGTCCAGGTGCGTGTCATGGAGAACAGCAAGCCCCCGATCCGCATCATCGCTCCCGGTCGCGTCTTCCGCAACGAGGCGATCTCCGCCCGCGCACATTGCATTTTCCATCAGGTGGAAGCTCTGTATGTCGACAAGAAGGTGACTTTCGCCGACCTCAAGCAGACCCTTCTTTACTTCGCCAAGGAGATGTTCGGCGCCGACACTCAGATCCGACTCCGCCCCAGCTATTTCCCCTTCACAGAGCCCTCGGCAGAGATGGATATCTCGTGCAACATCTGCGGAGGCAAAGGCTGCAACATCTGCAAGGGTACGGGCTGGCTCGAAATCCTCGGCTGTGGTATGGTTGACCCCAATGTCCTCCAGTCTTGCGGCATCGATCCCAAGGAGTATACAGGTTTCGCCCTCGGTATGGGTGTGGAGCGTATGGCCATGCTGAAATACCAGATTCGCGACCTCCGTCTCTATTTCGAAAACGATCTTCGCTTCCTCAAGCAGTTTGAAGCAATTGTATAACCGAAACCCGGCTAGCATCCCTCTAGGCTCGGTCTAGCCAGTCATCAATTCCGTATCAATTCCGTATCAATTCCGAACAAAAGCAGGGGTTGGTACGGAATTGGTCTTTAGCAAAGCGGGTGTTGCTCTTTCTTTGCTGAGAAGGAAATCGCGATGGCAACGACATCAGATCGGATTGAATATGGCGTTTGTTAAATTATGCTAAAATCTATAGATAACTGTCTGCAGCTATGAGTTATATATCTATCGATAATATGAAGTTCTACGCCTATCATGGCTGCTTCTCCGAGGAGCAGAAGATAGGCACCTATTTTACCGTAAATGTGCGGATGGAAACGGATACAACGCAGGCTCAGAAAAGTGATGATCTGAGTCATACGGTCAACTACCTTGCCGTCTATCAGGTTGTGAAACGGGAGATGATGACTCCGTCTCATCTGTTGGAATGTGTTGCCGATCGAATCGGGAATGCCATTCTTGGAGAATTTCCCTCGGTCGAAAATGTTGTCGTAAAAGTAAGCAAGATGAATCCCCCGCTTGGTGGCCAGATGGAGTCGGTAAGTGTGGAGATCGTTGTGTCGAGGTAGCCTTCGTTCTCTAAAGGTTGATTGGGATATGAACTTCTGTGTGAGCGGGAGTCCGTGTCCCTCTTTCTTTTGTCAAAAATATGAGGTTAAAAAGTGGTCCGGATAGAGCTGTAGAAACACTTTTATATATGACTATTTTTGACTGTTATCAAATGTTAAATATATGTTCTTTATGTTTGATAGCATGAATATTGCTTGTTTCGCTATTTAGAGATATCCTTCGTCATGGAAACTGAAGAATCCGGGTTTTCCGGATGGATCAATTCCTACGATAAGATGGTCGAGAAGTGTGATCCGCATAAGGCGGCTGGCCTCATAGATGTTTGTGGTAAGCGTTTTGTCGTTTTGCGAGGGAACGAAGGATCCCGACGGGTGGTTGTGAGCGACGGCCATAGCTGTGGCGTTGCATTTTAGCGCTCCCTTGAAAATCAGTCGGATGTCAACAGGCGTCGTGTTGAGACCGCCTTTGCAGATGAGCTCCCGGCCGATAACCTTGTTGCGCGAGTTAAAATAGATGGCATGGAACTCTTCGTGGTTAAGGTCGGATATCAAAGGTCTGATATACTGGGCTATGTCCTTGCTTTCGTGCACGATAACCTCTTTCTCGTCCCATCGTTTCTGGTAGAGTCTTGTGGCTAGCTCCATGGCTGCCACGATACTCACGGCTTTAGCATCTCCTATGCCGTTAAACCTCTTGAAGTCGGCTATTTCGTATCGCGAAAGTGTCATGAGGTTCTGGTCGGCGGAGGCGTAAATCTCTTTGGCCAGGTCGACAACATTCTGCCCCGGGACTCCGCTTCCGATGATTATAGCCAGCAGTTCGGCTTCGGTCAAGTTTTTTCGGCTGAGGTTGATCATCTTCTCGCGCGGCTTATCCGCACTGTCCCAGTCGTTTAGAGTGAGATTATGTTTTTCTTTCATCTCTTTTTGGTTTGAAAAGATTTTGCAAAAGTAAAAATATTTTCTGAAATATTGTTGCTATTTAATAAAAAATTAGTATCTTTGCACATTCAATAACTATGCGAAAACAAAACTAATTATTATATAAACTATGCAAAATAAAGGACTTATCAGATTTCTGACTATTTGCTTTGCGTTGGTATGTTTGTTCCAACTGTCGTTCACGTTTGCTACTCGCAATGTGGAAAAACACGCAAAGGAAGCTACTAAAGCCTATGTAAGCAGCGATGCTACCCAGGCACTTGCTAAAAAACTTGCCAAGAATGATGAGAAGCTGGCTATGATTGCTGCCGACTCTCTTGGCGTTGCCTTTGAATCTCACTACCTTGATTCCATGGCGAATGAGAAACTCTGGCTCGGCTACACCTATCGCCAGTGCCAGGGCCGCGAGATTAATCTCGGTCTTGACCTTAAGGGTGGTATGAACGTTATGCTCGAGGTTTCGACTGTTGACGTTGTGAAGGCTCTCGCTAACCACACCGACGACAGCACCTTCAACAAGGCTATTGAACTGGCTCTTCAAAATCAGAAGACCACTACCAACAAGGACTTTGTTTCTTTGTTCTACGAAGCAATCGTATCCCTCAAGTCCGATGTTCAGCTGGCTTCTTATTTCCAGTCTCAGCTCCGCGACCGTATCAAACTCAACGACGACAACGCTGCCGTAATGAAGGTTGTGAAGGCAGAGACCGATGGCGCTTATGACCGCACATATGAAATCCTCCGTCAGCGTATTGATAAGTTTGGCGTTGCTCAGCCCACCATCCAGCAGCTCCGCGCTTCCGAGCGCATCCTCGTCGAACTCCCCGGCGTTAAAGACCCCGAGCGTGTTCGCAAACTCCTGCAGGGTACCGCCCAGCTCGAGTTCTGGTTGGCTTGCGGCGGTAGCAGCGACGATGCTCAGAAGGATGCTGCTAATGCCTTCAACGCTCTTGTAAAGGCTGACGAATATCTTGCTTCCGTTGCTGGTCTTACCTCCGAAGAGGAAACTGCAATGGAGGAAGCAGAAGAACTTGCTGCTGCCGACTCTGCTGTCGACGCACTCACCAAGAACACCGAAGAAACTGCCGTTGAGAACGAGGCTGCCACCAAAGAGCATCCTCTCTTCTCTCTCCTCCAGCCCAACTATGACGAGCAGGGCCGTGTCTATGGTCCCGTTGTAGGTTATGCTGCTGCTAAAGATCGCGCTACCATCACCGAGATGCTCAACAAGGCTACCGAGAAGAAAGTTATCGATGGCCGTCGTATCAAATTCCTCTGGGCTGCCAAGGAGTTCAAGGAAGGTGCAGGTTTCTATGCTCTCTATGCAATCAACGTAAGCACCCGCGATGCTTCCGCTCTTCTGGACGGTGGTGTCATCACCGACGCTCGTCAGGACTTCAGCCAGGTTGGTGGCAACGAGATTTCTATGACAATGAATAATGAAGGTGCGCGCGAGTGGAAACGCATCACCGGCGAAAATGTTGGCCGTTGTGTTGCTATCGTTCTCGACAACCTGGTTTACTCTGCTCCCGTTGTTAACGGCGAAATTGCAGGTGGCCGCTCCTCCATCACCGGTGACTTCACTCTCGAAGAGGCTAAGGACCTTGCCAACATTCTTAAGTCTGGTAAACTTCCCGCTCCTGCCGTTATCGTTCAGGAAGCTGTTGTTGGTCCTTCCCTGGGTCAGGAATCCATCCGTAATGGTCTCATCTCCTTCATCCTCGCTTTCGTAGTAGTACTTATTTATATGGTAGTATTCTACAACCGCGCAGGTTGGGTGTCTGTTGTTGCTCTCATCACCAACGTGTTCATGCTGATGGGTATCATCGCCTCCATCGGTTCCGTACTCACCCTCCCCGGTATTGCAGGTATCGTCCTTACCATGGCAATGGCTGTGGATGGTAACGTAATTATCTACGAGCGTATCAAAGAAGAACTCCGCGCAGGCAAGAGCCTCGCCAACGCTGTTGAAGAAGGTTTCTCCAACGCATACTCTGCTATCATCGACGGTCAGGTCACCACCTTCCTCCTTGGTCTTGTGCTTATCATGTTCGGTTCCGGTCCTGTTCAGGGTTTCGCAGTAACTCTCTGCATCGGTATCGTTACCTCCCTCTTCACCTCCATCTTCATCACCCGTCTCTGCATCGACTGGATGCTCAACCACAAGAAGAAACTCA
>JAKSMR010000026.1 GCA_024400495.1 Bacteroidales bacterium | reverse complement strand
GATCTACAAAAATCATAGGATTCCAGGCGCAATAATTGTACGGACTCAACGAAGGGTACTTGTCGCTCATTGGATCCACACTCAGCCAGCCCGTCAGCAGCTCGCTGTCGTAGTACCTCGCACCGAAGTAATGATAGCCAGACTCATAGTCCTTCTCTTTGCCGGTGAAATCTATATTGGTTTCAACGCCGATTAATGTGGGGTTGGATGTGGTTGGACTATATGTTGATGACGATCGATTCATGGTGCAAAAGTACGGCTTTTTTACGACTATTGGGAATTCTGAAGCAATTTTATGCTTGATGTGTCGACTTGTTTCAATTTAGAACAGTCAGAAGTTCCTGGCCTCGTTTATTATAACACAAATTCATCTATCAGTGACGACAATTCTATATCCTTCGTGACTCCTATCCCATAATAAAAACAACGGGATAGTTCCTGCTTTGCTTGAATATCCCCATTTAGGGCTGCCAAGAAATAATAATAATATGCCTTGCGTTTATCTTTCCGAACACCATTCCCCAATTCGTAACAGACTGCAATGTCCGTCAAAGCATCTTTATACAATATAAAATCATTCTCCCTTCCCCCTTGAACAGAAATCTGAAGAAGCGAAAATCCCTTTTTATAGTTCTTTCTCACATGAAATCCATTCAAATACCATGTTGCCAAAGCATATGAAGCTTTTTTATTGCCCAATTCTATGGATTCGTTCAATAAACGAAGAACATTATGATAATCATAGTCCTCTTGCTCTGCAAGATGTAAGGCTTTATAATATAATTTGTCTCCTTTTGCCATTATTGCTATTTATTTTTTCTTTTTGGTGGCCAGGGACCCTTGTACCCTTGAGGCCTTTTCCCTTTCATTATCTTTTCTCCTTTTGACCCTTGTTGATCCTGCAGTCTTCTACTGTCTCCATCTTCATGTTTCCCTTTAGTGGATTTTCTAACATTGTTGCTATGACCTCCACGAATATCTTGATTCGGACTTGAGTCTCCAGAAAGTAACAAACAAGCTGGTATTATCCATGCAATTCTAGCTGCAACTTCAAGGGCCGTTCCTGCTGCAGTAGAAAATTGATTCCATAAAACCAAACCTATTGGAGATGCTATTGGAATTGCAACATTTGCATCCGTTTTTTTGGTGGAAGCATCTGCAGTTATGGTCACTTCTGCTAAAGGGATTGACTCATGAAACTTCCCTTGTTCATCACCATAGATAGTATGCCCCTCGTTGTGAGTTAATAAAACGGTCTTCCCTAAATATTCCTCACCCACTTTCATTATTGTTTCTTTTGTGACAGAGGGGTCCCACCTAATCCGACCCTTTTCATCTTTGTACCAATCGTCACACTCCATTGTTTCTTCCCCATCTGGATCCACCAACTTCACGGGGTTCCAAGCGCAATAAGCGTAGGGGCTGATACTTGGGTACTTGTCGCTCATCGGGTCAACGCTCAGCCACATGGTCATCAGCTCGTGATCCATGTACCTTGCTCCGAAGTAGCCGTATCCCGTCTCCTCGTCCCGTTCTTTGCCGGTGAAGTCAACACCAACAAAAGTGCTACTAAGAGTAGCGTTTAGGATGGCTTGTCTATATGTGGGGTTTAGGCAATTCACGGTTTAAGGATACGATTTTTCCTACTATTTGGAATGAAGTGGAGATTGTTCGTTTGACGAGTCAACATTTTTCAATACAAGACTCTTCGAAGACCCCAACTTCTTATGTATTTTAGTTGGAATTTTTAATGGATGAAAGATAGAATAACAACTAATATAAACACTACTAAGGAAAAGAGAAAACAGCACAATACAACTCTTCGAAGATATCCTAATTCCTTTGAAATCCTCGTGTCTGTTATTTTTTTAATAATAAAATGGTATTTATCAATATTAAAAAGAATCGACATATCCCATAAATAACTTTCAAAGCCATTATCTCGCAACAAAGTCCTTAGGAGACCATTAGTTATAGCTGCTGCGCAAAATGACACCATCATAACAATCAATAATATCTTGATAAATAACGTCATATCTTTTTTATTTCCAATATGTTTGGCCAGATCTGGTAATCCCATTTAATACGGGTTCCCATTCAAAAATTTTTGTTGTAGACTGAGACAAGGCCCCTCCAATACCAACCCCAACTCCCAACTTTGTTGTAACAAATGACTCATTATAGTTTTCATTAATTGCCCCCCAATAGCGATCACCACCTATCGCCATACTAAATATATCAAGATTACCAGCAAGACCATATCCGTTTCCAGAATAGTCTTTTAATGATAGTTCTCTTCCATTTGTCGGGATAATTGCGAATACATTGATACCTATTGATGCTTCACATCCCACCGATGGAGCATTTGACCAAGACATAAATGGTTTTACATTTCCTTGCTGATCTCCTATGATACCAAATTCCATGCTCCCACCAACACCAATACATAAAGAAATATCAATTGAAAGTCCTCCCCCAATCGGCGAACTAGACAATTGGTTATTATTTTTGCGACACGTGGAGTGTTGTTTTAGTACATCAGAATGCTTTTTATCTAAAAGCCCTCCCCAGTTTACTGACTTGTTCTCAAGCCTTGCTCGGTATTTATTCTTCAACTTATAAATCTTTCCATCATCAATCCCATCTGTCCCCAGGTAATAACCATTTTTGTCATAATAATCCCCAAACTCCCTCCCGTCTGTATCCACCAGCTTAATCGGATTCCAAGCGCAATAGCTGTACGAACTTATCGATGGGTACTTATCTATCATCGGATCCACACTCAGCCACCCCGTCAGCGCCTCGCTGTCGTAGTACCTCGCACCGAAGTAATGATAGCCACTCTCGGAATCCTTCTCTTTGCCGGTGAAAGATCGGTCATGGTGGTAAAGATATGTTCCGACAAACCGGCTGTGTGCCGGGAGGGGATGGTCTGCCCCTTTGGGAGAACGAGTGCAGCGGAACGGCTCTTGCATACCCTGTCGGCGCTTTGCGTTCTTTGTGTCTGGCATATGGCTCCGTTCTTGCATCTTCCGGTCTTTATTTCTGATGCAAATATACAAATATTTTTCCATATCGGACGATTATTTGTGTCTCTGTCCCACGGAAACCTCCCGGCGCGAACCGCATAAGTTTCTGGTGCAACGAATATTAAGACTGGTTTTAACTCCCGTTTCCAAGTGGTCTCTATCCGATGTCCGCCATGCGAGGACCCCTGCATTCGGAAGGCTTACGACGCCTTTTTCTGATGAAATGAGCTTCCTGCCAGGGGGTAGCCTCTGCCTAGCGTCGGGACAGCCTCTATCTGGCGCCTATCTGGTGCCTACTATTCCAGACGCTGCCCCCTCTCTGCATGAGGGCATACTGCCTCTTGTCCGGACGCCCAATAGGCTCTCCCCCGCATGAATGACGGAACCGGATGGGGACAATCCCATATTCCCACGGTTGCAATCCCCAACAGAAGACTTTCCAGAGGTCGCGCGATTTAACCTTGTTCCCTCCATTTCCCTCCTCCCGATCGGCCCAAGCCTCACCTGTTCCCTCCATTTTGGGGCACAACTGCGGAGATTTTGTTCTGACCCGAAGTGCGCCAAAAAGGGAAAAAAGCAAGAGAAAGGGATTGTTTTCGTCTCTTTTGAGGACTTTGAGAGGGACATTTTAGGTGTTCTGTATCCTTTTGAGGTCCGGCATCTAAGGGAGACGAGGAATTGCAGACGTTGTATTCTGTTGTAATACTGCTCTTTAGAGAGAGAGGTCCTGTCCGTTTGTTAAAGTTAAAGTTGTTAAAGTTTTTTTTTCGAGGGTATGTCTTTTTGCTGTTATTCCATATAACTGTCTATATATTAATTAGTTAAATATTATATAAGGAAGTGTTGTATATCCATTTTTTATCTTTAACAACTTTAACATTAACACCACCCGCTCAGGCCCCATCCTTCTCTACAAGGCAGTTGTCCTTGTCGTGCTTTTCGGCGGCCTTGGAGGCGAACGGTATCCCCTTGGAGAAGTCCGTGGCAAGAGCAGGAGGTCTGTTGCCGTTGACGAAGGGTCTCCTGTAGGCGCCAAAACCCTTCTCTGCCGCGCAAACGGCCGGCCGGCAGCCTTCTGTGCACTCGTGCGGCCGAAAGTCGCCGCAAGGGGCTTCCTCGCAGTCTGACGATTTCCCTCCGTTCCTGCCACTTTCTGCAACCAGGTTGGCCATCGATTCCCGAGTTTCCTTTCATTCTTTGCCAGACTGTGGAGATTCCGTTCCGACCAAAAGTGCGCCAAAAAGAGAAAAAAGCAAGAGAAAAGGATCGTTTTCGTCTCTTTGGGGGACTTGGGAAGGGGGAAAACAGGAGCTTTTGGTCCCCTTTCCGAGGACAGGCATCTTAGGTGAGTGAGATTTCGTGGTATCGTATTTCATTGGTTTATTGCTTTTTAGAAAAAAGATAGATGAGGTTTTGTGACAGTGTGACAGTGTGACAGTGCTTTTTTGCGATACCCCTATCTTTCTTATTTCTTTATATCTATCTATATATTAAATAGTTAAGTAATCTATAAAGAGATGTGGGGTATCCATTTTTTGACTGTCACACTGTCACACTGTCACAGATTAAGGCTGCTAGAGTTATTTCTCTACAAGGCCAAAAGTCTTCTTATGTCTGGCGACGGCCTTTTTGGCGAGCTGCAGTTCCTGGGAGAGGCTGGTGAAGCTTACGGGAGACATGTTATCGTTGAGGAGGCGCCGAGAGAGGGCGGCATATCCCCTCTCTGCTGCGCAATCGGCCGTACGGTGGCCAACTCTGCGCCCAAGCGACCGAAAGCCGCCACAGAGGGCTTTTTTTGCAGTCTGACGATTATCCTCCGTTCCCGTTGTTTTCTGCAACGAGGTTGGCCATCATTCCGCACGGTTCCTTCCAACTTTGGTCGGGATAGAGAAACTCGGTTTCTTTCAAATGTGCATCCAAAATGGAAAAAAGCATGGGTGCGATGGGCTGATTCATCTCTTTTGGGGCCTGTGAGAGGAGGATTTTGATGCATTTTGTGCCCCTTCCGCGGACAGGCATCTTAGGTGAGTGAGGTTTCGTGATATCGTATTTCGTTGGTTTATTGCCTTTTAAAGAATGGATAGTCGTTTGTTTTGCGACAGCGACAATGCGACAATGAGTTTTTGAGGGGTACAACTAGCACCTTTGGATTATATATCTTATTAATAATTAATTAATTATATATAATATATGGGGGTTGTTGATGCGTTTTTTTTCATTGTCGCATTGTCGCTGTCGCCATTTTGTGTACCTTAGTCGACTAACGTTGAAAGACTTGTTGTGGTTTGCTCTTCTCTACAAGGCAGTTGTCCTTGCGGTGTTTGGCGACGGCCTTTTTGGCGAGCTGCAGCTCCTTGTTGAGGTCGGAGACGTTGCGAAAGGCATGTTTTCGTTGACGAAGCGCCACCAGAAGCGGCCTAGGCATTGCGAGCAGCTCACGGCGATGTGGCTGCCCTTCATTTTTCTAATACTCAGAGGTCACCCGCAGCGCATTCATAGTGCGAATTTGGAAAATCCGTCTCGTTGGACAGGGTTATTCTAAGCTCTCCATTGGGCATATAACACAAGGATGATACATTGAAGTTGAAGTTTGATTCTATTTTAATCTTCATAAATTCAATATTTTACAACTTTGATTATTTGATATTTCCTTATGCAATGATACATTTTCTCAGTAAATGGAGAAAAAATATGTAATTTTGCACTATGATATGCCAAGGTTTTTGCTCGGGTCACCGACATAGAAACATGAATCGTGGAAGAGTCTTTTTTGATGCATTTTTATCAAAAAAGACATCTGGCGACTTTGTGTGTAGTATCTCAACGTCAATAAGTTCGGCAGATTCTTGCAGCTTCACTTTCACCGGCAAAGAGAAGGATTCCGAGAGCGGCTACCACTACTTTGGAGCAAGGTTCTATGACAGCGAGGTGCTGACGGGGTGGCTGAGCGTTGATCCGATGGCAGATAGGTACCCATCCATATCGCCGTATGCCTATTGCGCTTGGAATCCAGCAAAGTTGGTGGACCCGGATGGGAGGATGTTTGGGGATTATTATGGTACTAAAGGCAACTATTTGGGTTGGGATGGCAATAATGATAATCAAGTTTACATTGTAGGAAATAAAGCGGATGTAAATAGAATAAAAAACAACGATAAAAATAGACAAACAACATCTGTCAGTGATTTACAATCTAAGCCGATATTGAGAACATCATACGGAGTTCTTCGAGAGGCATGCAACGTATTAGAACGTGCAGAGACAAACAGCAATCAAACCAAAGAAGAGTGTTCGGTTGTTGATTTTGAGATCGGATTGAGTGTTCGGTCCAAAACAGGAGAGCCCCAATCTGCGGATTTACCCGAGGTTCCCGACTGGATGTCAGATCCAGTCTCTATACATTCTCATAATAAATATAATGATGCAACGCAGATGTCCGGTCATCATGCCGACAATAGTGGAGATGCAGATCATTTTGGGGATTTCGTTCAAAATGTTATTGTCGGGCCCATAGGAGTAGGCGGGGCTCCGGGATTGTGCTTCTACAGAAATGCCTCAGAGACCGAGCGTCCAATACATTCGCTGCCCAAGTCGACTGCAAAAAAAATCATTGGACAACAAACCATTAGAATACAGAAGGAAATCAATAAAGCCTCAAATAATACAACACAAAAACGTAAATAAAAATGAAACGTAGTTTATTGATATCATTATTGATGATATTTTTTCAACCTTGCTTTTCTCAAGATTTGTCTGTATTAGAAGATCCAAGGCCGGGATGGGATGCTTATCAAGTCGTAACAGATTATATAGAGGCTCGTGCCGACCAGATTGTATTAAGTTCTATTATTGAGGTTAATGGTATTGTCCATCCCAGAGACGACACTTATGGATACATCAGATATGTCAATGGTAAAGGGGTTGATAAAAAATGTCCTTTTCAATATTTGCATGGTATTATTCGCGTCTCTGAAAAAGATTTTGATGAAATAATAAAACTCCCCGACACGACTCTTGTTGAGGTTGCCATTTGTTTGATGACTCCAGTTTATGGGAATTGGGGTAGTACATGGGATATGGTCATGGTAAAAGGTACCACTGACGTAAGACATCTGACTCCAACGCGAAGTAGGATGTCGCCAGGTTTCCATTTTAAGATAACCTCTCTTGGAAAAAAACATTTTAAGATACGACTCTGTAGTTGGGGGGATCAAATATCATATTATTCTGTCGGCCAAAGACAGATGTCAAATTTCCAAAAAAGACGGCTGGACAGGAAGGAGAAGAAAATCTACAAGATATCGGTTTGGCCCAATATTTGGGGAAGAAAACTATGGTGACAAAAATCCATTTCATCCATTAAATAAACAATCCCCCTGCAAGAGGCTGATTCTCTGCCGTGGGGTTTGCCGGGAAAACGGAATAGACAAATGAATAAAGATGATTATAAGAAGGGTGCATCGAACCTACACCGAAGGACCTCCGATAGAGAATCGTATTCGCCATCGTACAATCGGATAGGAAAATATTGCGACAATAGTTTAGCACAATGTTGATCACATCAGAATAGTAACTTTTTATCATGAATCAAGCAGTACCAACACATATACAAACCTGGGTGGTTACCACTTCTAGAGGTGTTATTTTCCAACACCCTTTCACCGGCAAAGAGAAGGATTCCGAGAGTGGCTACCACTACTTCGGTGCAAGGTATTACGACTGCGAGGCGCTGACGGGGTGGCTGAGTGTGGATCCGATGATGGATAAGTATCCTTCGTTGAGTCCTTACAACTATTGTGTGTGGAATCCGGTGAAGCTGGTGGACCCGGATGGGAATGAAATTGGAGACTACTATAGTCTTACCGGCAATTATCTGGGGTGGGATGGACACTTTGACAATAAGGTTCATATTATGGGAGATAAAACATCTTTGAAAAAGGATCCCAATGGTTATGTCGATCAAAGCAAAGTGATGCCATTGGTTTCAACAACATATGAAACACTTTCGGCAACGGTGGGTGTTTTCAATCGAACTAAAAATAATGGAGGTGGCAAAGAAGAGTCAACAGCCGTAATCGCAGAGCGATTTAGCATCCAGGGAAATACCGGATACACTGGTGCGGATGGAAATCCCTATTGTGACTTTCCGACGCTGACGGAAGAGCAACAGTTATTAGACATTACATCAATACACTCCCATCCGTTCATTGCAGTAAAGCAGAATGGATATTATCCCGCTACGCCTTCGGATGACGATAAGGCTTTATTTGGTTTATGTAATATGAATATAATCGTCGGTTATACGTCAACACCAACAGAAAGAGGCATCTACCCCTATTCTACGGACAACATAGGTGCCGCATTCTTCGATTCTGCATCAAGTCTAACAACCACAATGAGCATGCACTCAATAGGAAAAATCGTCAACAACAGACAAGATGCGATGATTGATCACTTTGAGCAAATAGCAAATAGACTATGAGGAGATTATTTATATTAATGCTATTGTTCATGTCAATGTCATTGACAAATGCATATGGGCAGCATCCTGATTTAATGAATTGGTATGATACTATCAAAAACACCTTTTCATCATTGCGGAATACGGAAAATATTCTGATTAAAAAGGAAGTTCTTTATAACGGAAGCATCATACCAGTAGCACAAGGAAATTTATCCTATTGTGGCGAACACGGTAAGACAGTTACAATACCTTTTATTTATTCCTACGGAAGAATCGTTGTTGAAAAATCCATATTTGAGAGAATGATATCCGAAATCAAAGATTCATCAAAGGTGAGTGTTTATATTGCATTCCAACCCATAAGAATATCGTATGAACAGAAAAAAGAAGAAGGACTTACAGCCGTGTTGTTTGATGTTCGGAAACGAAATCTGAATGATTTGTATCTCAATAACGACAAAATATTGTTATTAAAAAGCTACTGGGCAATAGCCGCAATTGACGATTGTTATAAAGTCTCATTCATGGATTATTCTTTAGGAGGATGGTATTATCATATTCCATACAAAAACAAAAAGAAAATACGGCTTGAAAAAAAATTGGACAGATTGTCTTTCAAACAGTATCATAGAGGATTTAATCTGCTAAATTATTTCTAAAGGTGGGTTCTATGAATTAATAAATCTTGAAAATGATTATCTCTTGTGCTTTCGGACTCTCACTTGCATCTTTCTCCCTAAGCCTTTGGGCAGTAGCTCGCTACAGCCCTGCAGCCCTAGAAAGAAATCTGCTGCGCGATAGTCCCGAAATCATCAAAAGCTAATTTATAGAACCCACCTAAAGCGGAAAGAGGTGGAAAACGCCGCAGAATCAGCGACTGTTCTCGTCAATGGATATGGAATTGATTTTTTATCTTGTTGCGTTTTTTTTGTAATCCTTAACAAATATTCACATCCCCCCCCCCGAAGAACCATCTTCCCCGTATATTTGCAAAGTCGTAATACCAACCCATGACACCCTCTACTACATACAAAAGTCCTTTGTTTCCCCAAACACCTTTCAACGCCAAACAGAAGGGCTACGAGAGCGGCTACCATTACTATGGGGACGAAGTAATACGACAGCAAGCTGCTGACGGGCTGGCTGAGCGTGGATCCGATGATGGATAAGTATCCAAGCATCTCACCATATGCTTATTGTGCTTGGACCCGACCAACGGGAGGCGATGAACACCGCTGGATAAAATACAATATAGTGAATAACCCAGTGAAGTTGGTGGATCCGGATGGGAGAGACACCATAAACATCAAATACAATGCAACGGATAAAAAATGGGTGATTGACAAACCCATTCTAGCCAAAGGAAACGATGTATTTATCATCAACGGCAAAGATGGGAAAGATACCCGGAGTAAGGAAAACTTCGATTTTATTGATAAGGATTACCCATTTCTGACATTAGCCTATAATGTTTTCGACTCCATAGTCTTCTCTAATAATCCTCATACATCAAATGAAATCGAGGTCTTGTCCGTTCATTCAAAGGCTCTTATCAATCTATTATCGAAAGAATATTCTTTAAACAAGGTACTAAAGGTGGGTTCTATGAATTAATAAAGGTGACCTCTAACAATTAGATTGAGATGGATTGCAGTTTATTTTTGAGCGATTCCGAGAGGAAGCGCGCAGGTGCATTACTTGCGTGACATTTGGCGGCGCCTCGGCATAACAAACAAGCTTGTTCTGCTCTCGGCTTGCACAAACGGTGCGGTGCTATGTGCCGCCGTTATCTGCGGAGTGAGAGCAGAAGCAGCTTGCTGATTTTGCCGAACCGCAATAACGTCTTGTGTGCAAAAGCGGTTACGCTTGGAAGCGCCAAAAAGAAGCAGCAAGACGCTCAAGCTAATGTTACTCATTTTTTCTAATTTTTAGAGGTCACCTATAGAGACTCCTATCTTCCAAATGCAAAACAATACCATATAGATGACCAATGTGATTGGAAGTAACTTCCTGCAACCTCTGGAAATCAGTTCCTACAAATCCTTAAGAGGCCACCCGAAGGCAACATAACCACGCGAGGGCGGGAAGGAAAGCGAAAAAAAAATTTCTCTTTTTTTGATTTTTTTCTATCTTTGCATAAAGGATTTCGTCTGTATTTTTGGCGTATAATTTTGATTTTCACATAAATAACACCCACAGCCATAATCCTTTAAAAAAAAAACATAAGGTAACCTCTAAAAATTAGAAAAATGAGTAACATTAGAGGTCACCATAAAAAACAAACAAAACCATGAGGAAGAAAAAATTGCTATCGCTCCTTCTTCTCTTGCCTCCATTGGCGTTGGCGGCACAGATCGGATCCGTATCGAAAATCACCGGATCATCGAGCCATTCGTTGGTTGCAGAATGGAACCAAGCCTATCACATCGTGTTCTCACAGAGCAGTTTGTCGTCGACACATCTCTACTGGATAAAAAAAGACAGCAGCCTTGCCTACAAGATAGAGATGCCCCCCTATCTTCATATGAGCGACATGAAAGTGAAGGACGACACGTTGTTTTTTGTGGGCTACCACAACAATTCGCGAAGAGGAATGTGGGGGTTTGTCGCCCTGGGCGACATCACAGGTTCCGAGGTGGCGGTCAACAGCCACACGGCCAACACTATGGCAGCAGGATATCTCAACGAGGGCATACAAGGTCCTACTGACCCCTATTCTTTTGTCAACTTCGACAAGATGGAGATCGTCGCAGGGAACACATCGAGGACCCAGATAGTTGCTATCGGGGAACGCCGCCGCCTTCTTCCGGGCGAGACAGCCCTATACGACACCAAGCGATGCCTGTTCCTCCTTGACCCCTACGACAACCCGACATTCGTCTACGCGCGCAACGAGGACCTCAACGAGTACTACGACGACCTGGCCATGGTGGGGGACCTCCTCGTATGTTCCTTCCGAAAAAACCGCACAACAGCCTCAAGCATAACCCCCTATGGCTACAGAATCCTCACAACCCCCGATTCGCTGTTCAACTCCTCCCAGGCAGGGTTTGCTTACAGCTATACGGACGACAACAGCGCCTCTGCCGTGCTGCTCGCAGACTTAGGCGGCGGAGACTGGGCAACCATACATTACGGAGACAAGGACGGCATAGGAGACAAGGGCATCACGGTTGGCTACGCTCACGCCAACACCTCTTTGCACCCCATCGCCATCGAGCCTCGGGAACGGCATTGGATCCCCTGCAAACTGTCGGCCGCCGACAAGCTGCGCGATGCAGCCTTCTCGCCCGCCTCCGCTTCGCTTATGGTGCTTGCCGACATCACCACCCCGTTGTTCTCTGCCGGCCATAGCGTGGCATTCCGGTTCCGCCCCTCCCAAAACTCCGGATATCCTTGCCAGACAAAAGCCTACGTCTCTGGATCAAACACCCTTTTCGCCTTATCCCCTTCGGGAAATCAGAAAATGATTGCCTGCGGAAAGCGATCCTCCAACCTGTTGCTGATATGGGACAACATAGCGACCAGCACCAGCTGCCTGCAAGCCGACACGATCGACGCCACCTGCCAACGCCAGCCCGATATCGGGAAACACCAAGCCACCCTCTCGATAGCAACCGGCACCTCGAGCATGCAGCGCCACATATGCACCAAAACATCCGCCACCTTAACAAACCTCTGCCATTAAACCTTCCCGACAAATGAAAAAGCTATACACTATCGCCTTTTTGCTGCTTATATCAGCAAACTGCGCCAAGGCCCAATTCCAGCCCCGATACGGCGACACGATACAGGACCTCAACCCCGACTATTTCGGATGCTTCGACCCTACCGACTGGTTTGCACAAGACACAATAAAGAAGTATTGGGAACGCAGACTGGTGGGATGGTACACCTGCGACACCATCATCAGCGCCATCCTCGTCAACGACGACGACGGATCATCTTATATATACTACGACACCGACTATGTACAATGCCCTATCTACAAATGGGACTCGGTTTACCATCGCATCCATCATGACCTGGTGTATTATCTAGAGCCCCGTTTTGGCGTGGATGGCCACTGTAAATACCCCGATCTGTATTGGAACGACGAAATGGTGGGGCGATATACGAACCGACCCTTGAAAATCATTGGTATTGCAGGGCAGATTGGCATCCATTGCTACTATCGAGACACCCTGACCGGTAGCACCATCAGCCAGATCGATGCAGAAGAATACCTCGACTCCATGGAACATTACCTGCTCTACGAAGTCGGCCCCGACTCGCTAGTCTGCCGCATAGACCTCCCCTGGCGCAGAATATCCAACGACTCGTCACGCTACATCAATACCGCTCTCCGCCCCCCAGTCATCACCTGCTGCGCCAAAGACAGCACAGTCTATAGGACGCTACGCTATCAGGAGTCCTATCTCGAACGCCCTGTTTTTGTGACAGACTCGTTCTACATCGGCGCCACACAAAGATACAGAACGAACTTCACGCATCCCCGCGGCGGCTTTGGATGCAAAGAAGCGCTCTACGGGGCGATAGGCTCCTCATTAACACCACACCTGCCGACCTGCCCGCGGTATAACGCCATGAGTGCCGACACCTGCCCCTCTGCCGTCGCCCTGCCTGCTATCGGAAGAAACATCCGCCCCACCCGGACTCTGAACCAGCTCAACATACCCGTCAACACCTGGTACAGAAACACAGAGTTCTGCAATGCCCTCCCGCTCATCTTCCCCATCGTGGAGGATATGTGCCCCGAGGCCCCGGAGCTGCATGTGACGCGCTCCACGCCCGACAGCACCTTCATCACCTGGCGCGCCGCCTATAGCCACACGCTCTGGGAAGTGGCCTACACCAAAGAGGGCTACCCCGTCGACAGCCTGCATCGCGACACCCTGGCGGTCTCCCACTACGAACTCTCTGGTCTCGACAGCAACGCCAACTACATCTTCCGGGTCAAGGCCTTCTGCCCCTATCATCTCGAAGGCCGCGACAGCGCCATCATGGGCTTCTCCGACAGCACCTATATCAGCGAATGGAGCGACAGCCTCTCCTTCCTCTTCGGCGCCATCTCCGACACCACCTCCCACGAGCCCGACACCATCGGCATCCAGCATCCAGCCATCGACGCAGAGAGCATCACTCTCGTCCCCAACCCCGCCACCAATATGGTCTCCATCTCTTCAACCTTGAGGATCGCCAGCATCGAGATCCTCAACCTCCAGGGACAACTGATGGAGACGCTACCCATCGGAGCCACGAAGGTGCAGATCAATGTCACCCGTTTCGACCCAGGAGCCTACCTCCTCCGCATCCACACCAGCCAAGGCGTGGCAACAAAGAAACTAGTGGTGAGATAGCCGAAAAAAAACAACAACCGACACCCCAAAAAAGAGCGCACCCGTCAACACGGGAGGCGCTCTTTTATCAACAGCAACCGCAAAAAATCCTCCTTCCACCAACACACAAAGGCGGGAGGAGGGAAGAAATTATTTTTTTTCTTTTTTGAGTTTTTTTCCTACCTTTGCACGTTTTTTGACAAAACAAACCGACAAGACAAACAAAGAGAAAGAAGCAGATTATGAAGAAGTTGCTAAGCATCCTCTGCACCAAGAAGTTCTGGATAGAACTTGTCATCATGACCCTGGCCATGACTATCGCCTCGGCGGCGGTATACTATTTCCTCGTTCCCAGCAAGCTCATCATCGGCACCATCTCGGGCCTCTCTATCGTGCTGAGCGCCCTCTCGGGAGGTGCCGTCTCGGTACCCACGATGATCTTCGTCATCAATGCCATACTGCTCGTGCTGGCCTATTTCCTCATCGGCAAGGAGTTTGGAGCCAAGACGGTCTACACAGCCCTCATCGTGAGCCCCATCATGAGCCTCCTCGACCGATGGTTCCCCTGGCAGAACCTTGTGGAGGCAGGGACGACATCCGTAATGGGCGACCCCTGGTTCGACCTGCTCTGTTTCGTGCTGCTGCTCAGCGCCTCGCAAGCCGTGCTCTTCAGCATCAACGCCTCTACCGGCGGGCTGGACATCCTGGCCAAGATCATCAACAAATACCTCCATTTCGACATCGGCAAATCGGTCTCCGTTGCCGGCGCCGTCATCTGCTGCACGGCTTTCGCCATCAACCCCTTCCGCATGGTGGTCATCGGCCTCATCGGCACCTGGATCAACGGCATAGTGGTAGACTACTTCACCACGATGCTGAACAACAAGAAGCGCGTGTGCATCGTTACCCACGAGCACGAGCGTGTGCGCCAATATATCATCAACGACCTCCATCGCGGATGCACACTCTACGACGTGGTGGGCGGCTACAGCAACCAGCACAGCATCGAGCTCCAGGCGCTGTTGAGCAAGGACGACTTCGCCGAGCTGATGAAGTTCATCAACACCAACGGAATCAACGCCTTCATCACAGCCGGCAACGTGAGCGAGATCTATGGCCTGTGGAACAAGAACCGCAAGGAGAAGAAGAACCACGCCGAGTAGCACAACCCGGCAGCCTACAAGCCACTTCCAAGCAGGGGCAGGGAGCTTTCCCGCCCCTGCTTTCGTTCTGGCAACCATACCGAAGGCGGCCAACAATAGCCAACCTCAAAAAAACAGACATAACACACTAATTTTCAGCAACAGCACCCTCTTCAGAAAAAAAAAATTGGCCGGTTGGGGATTTTTGTGTAATTTTGCAGCCGAAAAAAAACCACCCCCCTTACATGAAAGCCCGAATCCTGCTCCTGATCCTTACAGCCTTCGCTCTGCCCCTGCTCTCCCAGCCGAGCAGAGTGCGGACCGACTTCGGCAGCGACACGAACACTATCGTCCGCGACTGGAACCATAGCTATTTCGTTGCCTACACCCACGAAACCGACGACCAGAGCGCTTTCCTGCTGATCGACAAATCGAGCAACCATATTGTTTCCGCCCGCCTTGTGGACGGCTACAATGTCGCCGACTTCGACATCATGGATGGCAGCCTCTATTTTGTGGGCAGCACCCGACAGCAATCGGGGCTGATGGGCTATTTCGACATCGCCGCCACCTTCGCCCAGCAGGACAGCATCCACTACTGCCTGCCCAATGTTGCCAGCCTGCCCGTCAGAGACGACGCGATAAGCAGCATGGCCTTCTTCCGCAACTTCGGCAATATGGCCGCTTTCCAGGACAACGAACGGGTGACGCATGTCGTTTTCGTGGGCGATGAGCATGTCTCCACCCAATATACCGAGATCAGGCACGAGAGCACCAACATACGATGCCTCTTCGACTGGGTGCCGGGAGACGCCCATTTCAAAATGGCCTATCTCTCAGGCAGCGGAGAGTACTATGACGACATCATCGTGTGCGACGACCACCTCGTCTCTGTCGCCAGACTCTCTCCCCAAGCCGGAACACCATCCTTGATCTCCTACCGCATCTTCAATAAAAGCTCCTCGCCCTTACACTCCTCCAGGATGTCTTTCTCGCAGGACGACAACCTTGCCCTCGGGCGCATAAGCCTCGTTAAGATCCAAGCCGTAGGACTCGACTTCGGAGCCCTTTATCGAGGAGAGGTATTCAACCAGACCAACAAATTCGTAGTTGATCTATATTCTGTCCCGACAGATCTGGATCAGATTATGAGGCAGCAAACCCTAGTGCCGAACCTTCCCTCCTATCGGGTGACAAAGGGGGCGGCATTTGTCGGAAGCCACAAAACAATATGTGCACTCTATGGGACAGGAGACCCCTTCACCCCGATACCTACACGAGTTGTTCAGTTTGACCTGCGGAGTTACCCGTTCGCCAATCTATGGACTGATGAGACGGACATCCTGGCAGGAAGCAGCATTACAGCAACGGACGAGGCCGGCTATATCGTTTCGGGCAACCATGTCGACGCCATCTACTACGCACAAGACACCCTTTTCTCTTCTTCGGACTGCTTTGACCACCCCGATCAATCTCTCTTCCAAAACGGCACAGAGCACAAGACACCATCGATCGAAGGGCAACTCATGGTAGGCATATTCCTAGCATCCTACCGGTCATCCATACCAGAGACTACCGAACAGGATGGAATCATCCGTTGCAACTAAGGCATCAAAAAAAAACAACCCCGAATCATGAAAAAGACAATCCTCCTCATAGCAACACTCCTCCTCTGCACAACCACAGTACTAGGGCAAGCTTTCAATCAGACCTGCAGAGACACCCTCCATGGCCTCAGCCCCAACTATTTCAAGATCTTCGACCCCGACGCGTGGCTCGACTCCCCCGACTCTACTATTACCATAGTCGAGATGGTAGAGATAGACCGCTACTTTGATTCGGTAACCGGCTCTTGGGTGTCGGTAATGGGATATGCACCCGTAAAAATCCCTGTTCAATATGAGCTACGACACTCCATAGGACACCACTGCTACCCTGGCGACGAGTGGCATAAGGAAATGTGGTACCAATATACCGACCATCCTATCATCGTGAAAGGTCTCGCTGGCGTCATGACACCACATTTCTACAACTACGAACACTACCCCGCGTCTTCCTTCTGGAGCCATTTCTGCGGACTGCCGCCCGATACTGCCGAACACCTATATTTCTACGATGCACGCCCCGACACCTTGATATGCATGCAGGATATCGTATGGGAGATAGAAACCCCTTGCAAATATCTCATGTCACGGATGAGACACTTCCCCAACAACACCACATACTGTTGCGAGCATATTGCAGACACCATTGAAGTATTCCCTCTTAGAGAATTCTATTTCGACACGCCCACATTGGTAAAAGACTCCTTTTATATCGGGTTCTCTACATTCTCGCAAGACATCCAACGCACTCCCCAATGGCCTGATACCCAATATGTGGCAGCTTACTATACCGGCTACCAGTTCGGATCAATCAGCCTGCCCGACTGCGCTTTTGAAATCTACCACAAGAAATGCCTATCCTTGCACGACAACCGCTTTTATGGCACGGAGGCTCTCAAATGGTATGACTATTATACGCGTTTAGGTTCGGAATACCCCATGCTATGGGCTATCTATGAGGACGCCTGCCCTATAGTCTCCGACATCCAGGCCGAACGCCACGACGCCAGTTCCGCAACAATCACATGGTCTTCCTCCCAATACAGCACCCGATGGGAGCTGATCTACGGCCCCTATGGCACCCCCGACGACAGCTGCACCTGGGTCGACTGCCCAACACCATCGTACGTGCTCACAAACCTCGACTCCTCTATCACCTACAAGGTCAAACTGCGTGCCCAATGCCATATCGACACTCTCTATTACGGAGAATGGGACAGCATCAGGATCGCAAACGGAGCCATCCTCTCCATCCCACAAACCCCTTCCGAAGAACTGAAAGTGACTCTGGTACCCAACCCGGCAAAGGATGAGGTGACCATCTCGGCGTCGGCAACAATGAGACATATCGAGCTTTTCTCCACCAACGGAGCCAGCATATTGGAAAGCAACGTAGACGACCATCGTGTGGTGCTCCGCCTGAACAATGTCGCATCAGGAAACTACATCGTGAGGGTTCAGACTGACAAAGGTATAGCATCGAAGAAACTGGTGGTGCGATAGCCGCAAAGCCCCCCCCCTCACAAAGAAACGAGTCCGCCACAACTAGCAAAAGCCGCCCTCAGAGGCAAGCCAAAGGCGCGCCCCTTCATCCGTCACGAATAGAAACGGGCACACAACGCCCTCCTAGCGCCCCACTAGTGTCCCCGTAGCAGCCACAACCACAGGCAGCACAAAGAGGCTAGACAGGCCGATTTTAGGCGCCAGATAGGCGCTAGATGGGTGCCAGACAGGCGCTACATGGGTGCCAGACAGGCGCTACATGGGTGCTAGACAGGCGCTACAAGGGTGCTAGATAGACGCCACATGGGTGCTAGAAGGACTCTTCGGCAGACATCTTCGGCTTTTTTCGGGTTTCTTCGCTCCGCTCTGTTCCTTCACCAACATCATCCACAAAAAGGAGCGAAACCAACGAATTATTTACCAAATCACAAAACATTCATTTTCACACTCATAAATAAGTTATCAACATATCATTCCCCTTTTTCGGCCATTTTGTTGAAAAAGGCTTTTGCTATATGCGAAAATGTTCGTATCTTGCAGTTGGAAATTCTACCGATGCCGTCGGCACAAAAAAGCCTGAAAACGTGCGTTGGCGCTAGATGGACAGAGGTAGGATAGCCGACAAATAATGCTGAATAACAAGAAGCGCGTGTGCATCGTTACCCACGAGCACGAGCGTGTGCGCCAATATATCATCAACGACCTCCATCGCGGATGCACACTCTACGACGTGGTGGGCGGCTACAGCAACCAGCACAGCATCGAGCTCCAGGCGCTGTTGAGCAAGGACGACTTCGCCGAGCTGATGAAGTTCATCAACACCAACGGAATCAACGCCTTCATCACCGCCGGCAACGTGAGCGAGGTGTATGGCCCGTGGAACAAGAACAGCAAAGAGAAGAAGAACCACGCCGAGTAGCTGACGGCATCCATGACGATATCTAGCCCGGGGCGGAGAGCTGTCTCCGCCCCGGGCTCTTTGCATCCAGGCAAACAGAAGAGGCTCCTCCACCAAAAAAACATATCCTATTGATATCCAACAATAAAAAGTTAAGAAAGTTAAAAAAAATGCTCTTATTAAAAAAAATGCGTAATTTTGCAACCGAAAAAAAAACGCCCTGTATGAAAACCAGAATCCTATTCCTGATTTTTACAGCCTGCGCTCTGACCGTGCTCTCTCAGCCGAGCATAGTGCAGACCGAATTCGAAAGCGACACGAACTCGATCATCCGCGACTGGAACCAGCGCTACCTGATCGCCTACACTCGCGATAACGACAGCAGGAGTTCATTCCTGCTGATTGATAAAACCAGCAACCATATCGTTGCCGCACGGCTTGTGGACGGCTACACAGTTACCGACTTCGACATCCTGGATGACAAACTCTATTTTGTAGGCAGAACCAGGCAACAATCGGGACTGATGGGCTATTTCAGCATCGACGAAACCTTTGCCCAGCAAGACAGCATCCGCTACTGCCTGCCCGACATCGCCAGCCTGCCCGTCAGAGACGACGCGATGAGCAGCATGGCTTTCTTCCGCAACTTCAGCAACATGGCCGTCTTCCACGACCACATAGGAACGACACATGTCGTTTTTGTGGGCGACGAACATGTCTCTACCCGCTATTCCGAAATCCGGACCGAGAGCGTCGACACTCGAAGCCTCTTCGACTGGGTTCCGGGAAGTCCCCATTTCAGAAGGGCATACCACGCAGGAGGCGACGAGCACTATGACGACATCATCGTGAGCGGAGACCACCTTATCTCTGTTGCACGAATCTTCCCCGAGGCCGGGGCCGCAGCCTCGATTGCCTACCGAGTCTTTGAAAACATGTCATCTCCTCTCCCCACCTCCCGCTACTCGTTCTCGCAGAACGACAACCGCAGTTTCGGTCCTGTGCGGCTCGTCGAATGTCCAGCCATGGGGCTCGACTTCGGTGCTCTGTATCAAGGTCTTCCCTACGAGCAGGTCAGCAGGCTCGTTCTGGACATTTACGACTTTTCTTCAACGACAGACCACGCCCCTCTACAAAGAAGGCTGTCGCTGTCGCCCGACGCCGACACCTACCGGGTGATAAAGGAGGCTGCTTTTGTCAGAAACCACAAAACGATATGCGTGCTCTACGGCACAGGCTACCCCGTCAACCAAGTGCCCTCACTGGTGATACAATACGACCTGCGAAGCTTTCCTTTTGTCCCTTTCCATACCGACGAAACACACGCCCTGACGGGGAGCAGCATTACTGCCACAACCGACGAAGAGGATTTTGTCGTTTCGGGAAATCATGTCAACGTATTAGACTATTGCCGAGACACCCTTTCATCCAACTCACCTTGCTTCGAACACCCGGTCCTATCATTGGTTCGGGACGCAACAACATTCAAAACACTAGAGAATTACGGCCAGCTCACGGTGAGTTTGTTCAATGTGTACTACAGGCCTTCACTACCCGAAGTCACAGAGCAGGACGCAAGCATCCAATGCGACTAACGCCTCCACTAAAAAAGCGTTTTCTTTCGAACCACCAGCCCCCCCCCAGCAAATTCCTAAAGACAGGCAACCATGAAAAAGACCATCATACTTGCTACAATATTCCTCCTTTGTGCCACCATCGGACAAGGACAAGTTTTCAACCAGACATGCAGAGACACCGTTAATGGTATCAGCCCGGACTATTTCAGATTCTTCGACCCCGACGCCTGGCTCGACTCCCCCGACTCCTCGGTCACCATCATCGAAATGACTGAGATAGACCGATACTACGATTCGGTAAATGGAGTATGGGTGTCGGTGATGGGATATGCTCCCGTAAAGATCCCTCTCATATATGAACTTAAACATTCAATATCAAAATCCTGCCGTCCGAGTGAGCGCCACAAGGAGATGTGGTACCATTACACCGACCATCCTATCTTCGTAAAAGGCCTCGCTGGCGTCATTACCCCTCATTACTACAACTACGAACACTACCCCGAGTCTTCCTTCTGGAGCCATTTCTGCGGACTGCCTCCCGATACCGCCGAACATCTGTATTTCTACGACGCACGCCCCGACACCTTGATATGCATGCAGGACCTCGTCTGGGATATGGAAACCCCCTGCAAATATTTCAAGGCACGAATGCGCCATACCCCTAACAACACCACCTACTGCTGCGAATATGATATTGCAGACACCGTCGAAGTATTCCCCCTTAGAGAATTCTATTTTGACACGCCCACATTGGTGAAAGACTCCTTTTATATCGGGTTCTCTACATTCTCACAAGATGTTCGACGAGCCCCCAACTGGCCCGACACCGAGTATGTGGCGGCCTACTACACCGGCTATCACTTTGGATCGGACGGCATACCTGGTTGCGCTTTTGAAATCTGCCACAAGAAATGCCTGTCATTATTAGACAACAGCTGGTTTGGCACCAAGGCTCTCCAATGGTATGATTTCTACACGACATTGCATGGTGAATTCCCCATGATGTGGGCCATCTATGAGGACGCCTGCCCTATAGTCTCCGACATCCAGGCCGAACGCCACAACGCCAGCTCCACAACAATCACATGGTCTTCCTCCCAATACAGCACCAGATGGGAACTGATTTACGGTCCTTATGGCACCCCCGACGACAGCTGCACGTGGGTAGACTGCCCAACACCATCGTATATGCTCACCAACCTCGACTCTACCATCACCTACAAGATCAAACTGCGAGCCCAATGCCACATCGACACACTCTATTATAGCGAATGGGACAGCATCAGAATTGAGAACGGAGCCATCCTGAACATCCCCATCGTCCCTTCCGAAGAACTGAAAGTGAAGCTGATGCCTAACCCCGCGAGAGAAGAAGTGACCATCTCCTCTTCTGCCACCATGAGGCATATAGAGCTCTTCTCCATCAACGGAACTCCGATATTGGAGAACAACGTTGACGACCATCGTGTGGTGCTCCGTTTGCAGAACATAGACCCCGGCAACTACATCGTGAGAATCCTTACCGACAAAGGGATGGTGTCGAAGAAGCTAGTGGTGAAATAGCAACACACCTTCCAGCTTCATGAAAACAGCGAGACAATCCCGACAGGCAGAACAAGGGAGGCGACATTCCCCTGCCGGAGGACTCATTGAAGGGAACGGGACACACTAGTCCTATGCGTCATCCACCCATGTAGCGTCTATGTAGCGTCCATTCAACGTCTACAATTATAGGCCTACTATGGGTGCTGCACAGACCGATCTCCTCTACCACTCAGGCTCTTCCCGGGCGCCTCATCCTTTTCTTCGGTACTCCCTCTTCCGTTTTGTTCCCTCCCAAACCCCGACCTCGAAAGAAAAACGGAAAGAGGCAAATTATTTATCAAATCACAAAAACCTCATTTTCACATTCATAAATAAGTTATCAACACCTTATTCCCCTTTTGCGGGCTTTTTGTTGAAAAAGGCTTTTGCTATGTGAGAAAATGTTTGTATCTTTGCAGTTGGAAATCCTACTTATGCCATCGGCGGAAAAACGCCTGAAAACGTGTGCTGGAGCGATATGAGAGGATGTAGGATTGCCGACAAATAATTCTTGAATAACAATAAAAAAATACATAAACTTACTATGAGCGAAAAAAGATACACTTTAGTAATCAACCCCGGTGCCACTTCCACCAAGTGCGCAATCTATGAGGGCGAAACCGAAGTTTTCACCGAGAACATCTCCCACCCCATCGAGGAGATCCAGAAGTTCCACGAAATTGCCGACCAGTTCGACTATCGCAAAGACGCTATCATCGCTATGCTCGACCGTCACGGTGTTACCCGCGACCAGATTGCATGCGTCATGGGCCGCGGCGGTCTCACCCGCCCCTGCGAAGCAGGTACCTACCGCGTTAACGACCTTATGAAGATGGAGTGCATCCAGGGTGTTCAGGGCAAGCACGCTTGCGACCTTGGCTCTCTCATCGCCGACTCTATCGCCAAGATGATCGGCCTCGACGCTGCTTACATCGCCGACCCCGGTATCGTTGACGAACGTCCCGAGTACGCAAAAATCACCGGCCACCCCGAGTTCGACCTCGAAGCCGACCGCGAAGGCGTCATCTGGCATTGCCTCAACCAGCGCATGACCGGTAAGCTCTATGCTCGCGAACAGGGCAAGCGCTACGAAGACATGAACCTCATCATTGCTCACATGGGCGGTGGCGTTTCGGTAGGTTGCCACGAGCACGGCCGTTGCATCGAGGTTAACCGCGCACTCTGCGGTCTCGGCGCTTTCTCCCCCACCCGCGCAGGCTCCATCAACGCCAGCAAGCTCATCGAGGTTTGCTTCTCCGGCAAATACGACATGGCCAAGGTCAAGAAGATGGTCACCGCCGAAGGTGGTTTCGTTGCATACCTCGGCACCAACGACGCCTACGAAGTTGAAAAACGCGCCCTCGCCGGCGACGAGAAATGCAAGCTCCTCGTTGACGCTTTCTGCTATCAGGTAGCCCTCGAAATCAGCCGCGTTGCCGCTGCCGTCAAGGGTAAAGTCGACGCCATCATCCTCACCGGCGGTATCGCCTACAGCAAACCTTGGATGGCTCAGATTACCGAGCGCATCGACTGGATTGCCCCCGTACACATCGCCAAGGGTGAGAACGAGATGCTCGCTCTCGCTATCTGCGGTAACGAGATCCTCAACGGCGTTCCTGCTAAGGAATACAAATAAGAATCATCCACTCCGAAACCGTGCAAGAGAACCTCGTTGCACGGTTTCGTTATACCCTATCGACAGGACTACCCCTCCTATATAAAGACATTAAATACCATGAAAAAGACTATCATCCTTGCCTCCCTTCTCGCGATAGGCACTATGGCTATGGCCCAGAACGTCACCATCAAGAAAGGCAAAGCCACCATGCCCGAGGCCGAATACAACGCCCTGGTAGAGAAAGCAGCCCAGCTCGAGAAACTCCAGTCCGAGATGGCTAAGAAGGATCAGCAGATCAACCGTCTCACCAACGAGACTACCGCCATCATGCGCACCTTCAACGACTCCGCCTCCTACGCCATCGGACAGGATATCCTCAGCAACTGGAACAAACAGAACCTCGGCATCAACGGCAAGATGGCCGGCCTGGGAATGATCGACGCCATCAACGGCAAAGGCAAGCTCAACGCCAAACAGGCACAGGCCCTGCTGCGCGAATTCCAGTCCAACTTCGAGAAACGCGAGCAGGAGAAGCAGAACGCCATGATGGCCGGCCTGCAGGACAACATCAAAGCCGGCAAAGAGTTCCTCGAGAAGAACAAGAACAACAAGTCGGTCTTCACCACCAAGAGCGGACTCCAGTACCAGAAGATCAAGGAAGGCAACGGTCCCAAGCCCAAAGCCACCAGCACCGTCAAGGTTCACTATACCGGCACCCTCATCGACGGCACCAAGTTCGACAGCAGCATCGACCGCGGCGAACCTATCGAGTTCCCCCTCAACCAGGTTATCCCCGGCTGGACCGAAGGTCTGCAGCTGATGAACGAAGGCTCCAAGTATATGCTCTACATCCCCTACACCCTGGGCTATGGCGAGCAGCCTGTGGGCGACATCCCTCCCGGATCGACCCTCATTTTCGAGGTTGAACTTCTCGAAGTAAAATAAACCAAACTAAGAGACGCACGCCCGAGTGCGTCTCTTCTTATCTTTTCAAAGAAAGCATGAACACCTGGGGAACACTTTTCCGGCTCACCACCTTCGGCGAATCGCACGGAGCCGCTATAGGTGGCGTCATCGACGGCTGTCCGGCCAACATGGATATCGACTTCTCTCTTATCGAACGGGAGCTCGCCCGTCGCAGAGGCGACAACATCAACGGCACTACCGACCGCAAAGAAGCCGACGAGGTAGAATGGCTCTCGGGCCTGATGGACGGCAAGACCCTCGGAACCCCTCTTGCCTTCATGATACGCAACAAAAGCCACCGCAGCGACGACTACGACTGGCTCAAGGAGCTCTACCGTCCCGGCCACGGCGACTACACCTGGCAACAGAAGTACGGAATCCACGACCATCGTGGCGGCGGACGATGCTCAGCACGAGAGACGGCAGCAAGAGTGGTGGCCGGAGCCATCGCCAAGCAGATCCTCCAGCAGAAGGGGATCGCCATCGCCTCCTCCTGCTCCACCCCCGAGTTCGACGACCCGAGCGACAGCTATGGCGGCACCGTTCTATGCAAAATAGATAACGTGCCTGCCGGATTGGGAGAGCCCCTCTTCAACCGGCTGCCCGCTCAGCTGGCCCACGCCATGTTCTCCATCCCCTCAGTAACCGGCTTCGAGATGGGAGACGGATTCCGCGCAGCAGAGATGAGAGGGTCGGAGTACCGCGACGAATGGAACGCCGACTTCACCACCAAGAGCAACCATTGCGGCGGCATTATGGGAGGCCTCTCCAACGCGATGCCTATCCTCTTCCGCGTTGCCCTCCATCCCGTCATCACGGTAAAAGAAAACCTCCCCTGCATCGATCAGAAAGGCAACAGCCATATCATCAAAGAGGTGCCCGGCCGCCACGACATGTGTCATGTGCCCCGAGCCGCCGTAGTGATAGAAAGCATGGCCGCCCTCACCATCCTCGACAACCTTATGCTCTTCAACCTTAACCGATAAACAAAACCACGATCCATGAAACGCTTACTTCCCTTACTTCTTGCAACAGCACTTATCGCCTCCTGCCATCGCGACACCTTCTCCCTTGAAGGAACCCTCGACAACGGCGCCAACAAAACCATCTACATCGAAGAGATCACTCCCGGCGAAGGACCCCTCTTCATCGACTCCATAAAGCTCGACGCCAAGGGCCGTTTCTCGTTCCGATACAAACTCCCCTACGAGAGCTTCTACAACATCCACACCTCGATGAACAACTACATCGTCCTCCTCCCCCAGACGGGCGAGAAGATCAAGCTCTATGGCGACTACAACAACCTCGAGGGCACCTACGAGGTCGAAGGTTCTCCCGAGAGCAGCCTCCTCTGGCAGCTGCAGGACTACAGCAATATTGGCGTCGAAGCCCTTCAGGAGATCGTAGCCCTCAACGCCTTCCACCAGGGCATCTGCACCGACTCCGCCAAATTCGCCCAAGCCAAGCAGCAGGGCAAGCTCGATGAGAAATGGCGTTATGTGGACACCGCCGCTTTCAACAAGCTGCGCAAGAAGACCGACTCCATCTATCTCGAGACCTATGGCATCCAGCAGGACTTCATCGTTGAGTTCATCACCAAGAACCGAGGCTCCCTCAGCACCCTCATCGCGCTCTACAAGCCCTTCAACAACCACCCGCTCATCGACCCCGAGCAGAACTTCGACTACTACGAGTTTGTGCTTGAAGGCCTCGAAGAAGAGAAGCCTCAGAACCCCCACACCATCCATTTCGCCAACACCGTCGCCTACCTGCGCCACAAGTATCCCGCAAAGGAGGCTCTGGATTGGGACATCTCCGTCAACCAATAACACGAGTCCATGAGCACCTACTTCATCACCGACAGCCATCTGGGCAGCGGAGCCAACTCGCCAGAAAGAGAGCGCGACCTCGTAGCCTTCCTCAAAAGTATCGAAGACGACTGCGAGAAGCTCTTCCTGCTGGGCGACATGTTCGATTTCTGGTTCTCCTACAAGCATGTGGTCCCTCGTGGACATGTACGACTGCTGGGCCAGCTGGCACTCATGGCCGACAAAGGCATCGAGATCCACTATTTCATCGGCAACCACGATATGTGGCTGTTCGACTATCTGGAGAAAGAGATCGGGCTCATCATGCACACCGACCCCGAAGCCCTCGACCTTGGAGGCAAGCGGTTCTTCATCGGCCACGGCGACGGCATCGGAAAGACCGACCGCCATTATCTCTTCCTCAAGACCATGTTCCGCTGCCGTTTCAACCAGAAGCTCTTCGCCTTCTTCCACCCCTGGATCGGCTTCTCCATCGCCCTCCGCTGGAGCAACAGCAGCCGTCGCAGCCACGGGAGAAAATATGAGGTCTATCTCGGCGACGAACGCGAGGATATCGTCATCTTCATCAAGAAAAAGCTGCAGGAATCCCCCTTCGACTATTTCGTCTTCGGACACCGCCACCTGCCTCTGGATATGGAGCTGAGCGACTCCACCTCCGGCAACAGCGCCCGCTATATCAATGTCGGTAACTGGATCGACCGCCGCACCTATGCGCGATTCGACGGCATGGAACTCCAGCTGCTCGAATACAGCAGATAGCCATCACCTATCCAACCCACAAAACACAAAGGGACAAAAAAAACAAACGCGGAGGTTCAAGCAACACTCCGCGTTCTTTATTCCGTATCTTGTTCTTCCACTTATCTCAGCCAGCTGCGAGGATTCTGTGGGGTGGTGCCCTTCCAGATCTGGAAGCTCATCTCACCCTGTCCGTTCTCACCGTTGGCCACAGTACCGAGCGCCTGCTTAGCGGTAACGTTTGCCCCTTGTGCCACCTTCACCGAAGCCAGGTTAGCGTATACGGTCATAAATTCACCATGGCGCACGATCACGCCCTGGGCGCCATTGGGACAAGTGAACACACGGGTCACCTGACCTTTGAACACGCAGCTCACCGTTGCGCCCGAAGCGGTAGCAAGGTCGATACCATTGTTCACATTCTCTCCACCCGAGGCATGGGTATAGCGGCCAAACTCACGCAGCACACTCTTGTATGCCACCGGCCAAGGGAGCACACCTTTGTTGCCCGAGAACTCGGTAGAGGCGGCGGCGACAGCAGGAGAGGGCGACGACGAAGCCGACGACGATGGTGTCGCCGTACCGGTACGGTTACCCTTCGAGCCGCTGTTCTTGTTGGCCTTAGCCACCTCCTCGGCGATAAGTTTCTTGATCTTGCTGTCGAGCTCGCGCTTCTGCTTTTCCTTCTTGCTCAGCTGGGCCGTGAGGTTCTTCTCCTTTGCACGAGAAGCGTTCACCGACTGCTGCTGCTGCCGCTGCTCTTTGGTGAGCTGCTCCTTGTTCTTCTTCTCCTGAGCCAGCAGCGAGTTCTTCTCGTCCTTCTGGCGCATCAGCTGCATGTTGATAGTGTTGAGTTCCTCCTCACGTTGATGGATCACACGCTCCTGATGGCGGCGATAGCGGCTGTATTCTGTGAAATATTTCACACGAAGAAAAGCTTTGTTGTAGCTCGGGGTGTCGAAGAGCAGCGCCATCTTGTCCATATTGTCGTGCTCCTTATAGAGCACCCTGATCACTTTGGCATACTCCACCTTGAGGCTGTCGATATGGTGGCGCATCGAACGGATGCTGTCCGTCGTCTGGCCTATCTGCTGGTTGAGGATCGACATCTGGCCGTTGATGTTGTCGATGAGCTTGGTGCGCTCGCTGATCTTTTTGTTGAGAGCGTTGAGCTGCGTCTGCGACAGCTTGGTGTTCTTCTTTGCCTTCGAAAGCTCGTTGTTGAGCTTCTTGATTTCAGCCTCCAGCTGTGTCTTCTGCTTCTCCAGCTGGCTCTTGTTCTGCGCCGAAGCAGCGCCACCACTCAAAACGAGCAGCGCAACGAGCAGCGCCGAAAGGACATATCTTCTTTTACTACAGTGCATTATCTTATTTCGGTATAGAATATTCAACAAAGCAAAGATACAAAGAATAATGTTCCCGCAGCCACACTCGCGCGAAAGTTATAACACACCCTTTGTTGATATCGCTGTTGGGAACGAGCCCCCAAAGAGGAAGCAGGCCTCCCTGAAACAAAAAAAAGCCCGACAGGGAGGTGTCGGGCAAACAGGGTGGTCTGTGGCAGATTCGAACTGTCGACCTCTTCCGTGTGAAGGAAGCGCTCTAAACCAACTGAGCTAACAGACCGTTTTTCTCTCAAATCGTTTGCAAAAGTACAACTTTTTTTGCTTATGGTGAAAAAAAATTTTCGTCCCGACACCTAACACGCTATGTTTCTTGATGTTTTTCCGTCAAAAAGCGCCGTTCTCCCAATGCCATAAGACAATATTCGGACACTTTCTCCGTTATAATTCACAAAGAATCCCACGCTCTCCCTCATCGAAAAAAAAACGCCTGTCGGAAGTCCGGATTCACGAAAAGCCACCTCTATAAATCAGAGAACAGAGCACCATTAGAGGTCACACACCAAAAACGATCCTGCAGCCCGCCCGATGAAAACATTCCGCATACTCCTTCTCCTTCTCCCGCTGACGTTCTGCGTCCACGCACAAAACAGCCCCACGTCCTCTCCCCTTCCTGATGGCACAGGACGCTCCTCCGACCCCCTCCGTCAGCGTTTCGCCAATCCCCCGCAGGAGTGCTATCCTTTCGTGCGCTGGTGGTGGAACGGCAACAAAGTCGACTCCGCAGAGATCTGTCGCGAGCTCACCCTCCTGCACGAGGCCAAGATAGGAGGCGTGGAGATCAACCCCGTCTGCTTCCCTCCCTTTGCCGACTCGCTGGGGAAGCGCAGCCTCACGTGGTTGAGCGATGAGTGGATCGATATGCTGAAGATAGCCTGCGACAAAGCCCAGAGCCTCGGTATGAAAGTCGACCTCATCGTGGGTTCCGGATGGCCCTATGGAGGCGAGTGGCTCCCCATGGAGCAGAGGGCTCAGGTGATGCTGGTCTACAGCCAGAAGGTATGCGGTCCACAAACGATAACCGTCAGCCTCGACTCCATCGCCAAGGCCGTAGACCCTCAGGTCACCGTCCCCAACCCCGACCGCAGCTACCGGATCGTCTCCCTGCTGCTTACCCCCGACACGATAACCTCGCTCGAAAGCACACGGCTGCTCCCCATCGCCGACGGAGCCGTCGTCATCCCTGCCGGCAGCCACTATCTCTACGCATTGGTGCAATACAGCTCCTTCGCCTCCGTCATCGAAGGGGCTCCCGGAGCCTCCGGCCCCATCCTCGACCACATGGACGCAGAGGCGGTAGACGGCTACCTCTACAATATGAGCCGACGGATAGAGCAACGCATCGGTCCGTTGAAGGACCATCTGCGCGCTATGTTCACCGACTCTATGGAGCTGGAAGGCAGCAACTGGAACAAAGACTTCGCAGAGAAGTTCTTCGAGCAGTACGGCTACAGCATCACCGCCTATCTCCCTTTCCTGCTCTACAAAGTGGGACGTTTGGGCGATGTCACCGACTACCACTACGGAGCCCCCAAGAGCGACGCCTTCCAAAAAGAGCTGGAGCGTGTGCGCTACGACTACGAGCGCTTCAAGGCCCAGCTGCTGGAGGAGAGCTTCACCCGGCATTTCGCCCTCTGGTGCGAGAGCCTGGGGGTGAAGAGCCGCGCACAAGCCTATGGACGCGGTTTCGACCCCTTCAGCACCAGCCTGCTGATGGACATCCCCGAGTGCGAGAGCTGGACCACCAACTACCTGCGCCACCGTCCCGGCTACGAGATGCCCGACGACAACACCCAGCGCGGACGCACCTACACCATGATCAACAAATATGTCTCCTCCGCCGCCTATTTCAAGAATCTCGACCACCCCGGCACATGCCGAGAGGTCTCCTGCGAGGAGATGACCAACACCTACAACGTCTTCAACGCATCGCTGGAAGACCTGAAGATGGGCTCCGACATGAGCATCCAGAGCGGCGTCACCCATAGCGTATGGCACGGGTTCAACTATTCCCCCAACAACGAAGTCCCCTTCCCCGGGTGGATCACCTACGGCAACTACCTGAGCGAGCGCAACACCTGGTGGCCCCACTTCCATCTGCTCAACGAGTATAAGGCCCGCCTCTCTGCCGTGATGACCAGCACCGACCCCCATGCCGACATCGCCATCCTCGTCCCCACCCGCGACCTGTGGAGCCTCTATGGCGTACAGACCGAGCCGTTCCCCAACCGGATGCAGCCCCGCTACCTCCCGCTGCTCTGGGAGGCCATCAGCAAATGCGGAGGCGCTGCCGTCTATGCCGACGAAGAGCGCCTCATCCAACACCTCGACCACTTCAAGGCGGTGATCCTCCCCTGCGTCGAACGCATCGGCGCCCCGACGGCAGAGGCGCTGAAGCGCTACACGGGGACGCTGCTCTTCCTCGACCGGAGACCCACCCTCTGCAGCGGGCACACCATCGGCACCATCGTCCACACCCCCGACGATCGGGACTTCCTCAACTGGTATTCCAAGCTTCAGGACTCGCTCTGCCTCCCCCGTCAGCTGACCATCACCACCCCCAGCCCTTATGTGATGCAGACACAGCGCACCGACAGCCTCGGGAGGCTGTTCGTGTTCTTCACCAACAGCAGCCGCAGCGAGAGCCAGCACATCCTGTTCTCTGCAAGCAAGCCGCTCCAGGAGAGCGAGGCCACCCTGTGGGATGCAGAAAGTGGAGCTGTGACGCCTTTCGACCTGCGGGACGGCGCCCTGTCCCTCGCCCCCAGCCAATCGCTGCTCCTCTGCTTCGGCAACGACACCATCACGGCTGAGCACCCCCATTCGCATAAGCCCGTCCTCTTTGCCCAAAGCCACCCCGACCTCTCCCGCGACTGGGACGTCACCCTCGGCGGGAAGCGCCTCCATATGGACACCCTCGAGCCCCTGCCCAACGACTTCGGCGGAACGGCCATCTACCGCAGGCAGCTCCCCAGGGGTAACCACTTCGACCTGCTGGATCTCGGACATGTCGAAGGCGTCTGCGAGGTGTGGGTCAACGGCACGCTCGTGGGAAAGAGATGGTATGGAGACCGCCTCTTCCACATCAAGCCCTATCTGCATCGCGTCAGGAAGAACAGCCTCGAGGTGCGCATAACCACCACGCTCGGCAACTCGCTTCAGAGCATGACCGACAACCCGGCAGTGATGAAGTGGTTCACCGGACGCAAGCAGCAGCCCTTCTACCCGCAAGGGCTCCTCGGCCCCGCGACGCTGCTGTCGAAAACTCCGCCAGAGTGATTTCTCGGCACCCATAGACCTCTCTTCCGGTGCCACCAGACCTATCTTTCGACACGTCTCTCTGCAGAAAAAAAAAGAGCTAGCGCCCCATCGAATAAGGCTTCTCTTCAAACCACTTCCTGTTCGGCTTGGAGCCCATCTCAAACTCCACAACGGCGCCTTCCATGATCTCCTTGTGGGTGAAGAAAGTCCTGCGGTGAGGCTTGCCGTTCAGCCTGACGCTCTGGATGTAGCGGTTCTTGTCGCTCACCTTGGGAGCTTTGATCTCGAGGCTCTTGCCGTTAGCCAGGCGCACCTTCATATAAGGCATATAGGGAGCCCCTATCACATATTCGCCGCTGCCCGGGCATACAGGATAGAAGCCCATAGCCGAGAAGATGTACCAGGCGCTCATCTGTCCGCAGTCGTCGTTGCCGCAGAGGCCGTCGATATGGTTGCGATACATCTTGTTCATGATCTCGCGCACCCAGTATTGCGTCTTCCAAGGCTGACTGGTCCACATATAGAGATAAGGGATATGATGGCTAGGTTCATTACCTTGTACATAGCCACCTAACATACCCTCTCGGGTCACATCCTCCGTCTCAGCAAAGAACTCATCGGGCACATGCATCGTGAAGAGTGTGTCGAGCTTTTCCACAAAGCGCTTCTCGCCACCCATCAGACGCATCAGTCCGTTCACATCGTGAGGCACATAGAAGGAATAGTTCCAGGCGTTGCCTTCCACCAGTCCCCATTCGCTGGTGGAGAGGAGCGAGTAGTCCTGCTTCCACGAGCTGTCGGAATAGCGGGCACGGGCAAATCCAATGGTGGTATCGAACACGTTGCGGTAGCTCATGGCGCGCTTCAGGTATATTTCTGCCGCATTGAGATAGGGTTCTTGTTCCATTGTGGCAATTCTCTCGGCTTCTTCGGTTCCCCAATCGGCTGTGTTTTGTTCCTTTGCGAGACGATGGATCTCTTCGCCCATTTGTTTCATGCACATATAGATGGTCCAGTCCTCATAGGCATTCTCGAGGGTGATGCTGGTGCCCGATCGGTTCTTGTCTACAGGCACGAAACCCAGCTCCTTGTAGGCGTCAGTATTGCCGTAGTAGTCGCAGTTAGAAGACGCGATCACCATGGAAGGCAATGCTTCGGCAGAGAACAAATCATCCAGGAGTCCTTTCTGTAGTGCATCCGTCAGCACCGACACCCCATGATAGCCCACCATGCACCAGTTCTCGCTGCCCATATGGCTCCAAACGGGCAGCATGTGGTGCGGACTTTGCGAGAAGTGGTTGCTGAACGATTGTAGGACATCCTTCACCAGCGTGGTGTCGAGCAGGGTCAGCAGCGGATGCAAGGCCCTGTAGGTGTCCCAAAGTGAGAATACGGTATAGTTGGTGCGCCCTTGGGACGATTGGTGTATCTCCTGGTCTACTCCGCGATAGGTGCCCTTGGCATCCTGATAGAGCGAAGGGTTGATGAGGGTGTGGTAGAGCGAGGTATAGAGCATAGCCTGCTGGTCGGCGGAGCCATTGCACTCAATGGCAGAGAGCCTCTCTCGCCATACCGACTCGGTGTTGGATAGCAGTTTGTCGAAGTTGTGCAGGAAAACCTTTTTTCCTGTGTTCTTATCCTGGAGCCATTGGTCGCCAACCAGATTGCCGAACGCAGCCTCCATGCTGGTAGCCGAGAGTCCTACAAAGATCTCCAGCGTTTCGTTACCGTCGTCCTCAAACTCAAACCAGGTCACCAGCTTGCGGCCGCCCATCTCGGGGAAGTCGTGCTCGGTGTCAAACTTGGCCCAGCCTCCTCTGTAGTCCTGCTGGCCGAAATCGTGGCATCCGTAGCGCTTGATCTCCTTGTTGAAGGTGACGGCGAAATAGGTGTAGTTGGTGCGACTCCATCCGTTGGTGATGCGGTAGCCCTTCACCACGGGCACGCCGCGGTCTATGCCGAATCGCGTCACGTTGCATTGTGCCCAGAGGGTCTTGCCGTCGTAGTTGTAGATGCCGTGGTTGAGGTCGAGGACGATCTTTTGTGCTGCCCCCTTGGGGAAGATGTAGCGGTGCACGCCGCAGTGGGGGGTGGCGGTGAGCTCGCAGCGGATGTTGTCGTCGTCGAGCGTAACGGCATAGTATCCCGGGCGGGCCACTTCGGTTTCGTGGCGGAAACGCTGACGGTAGCCCCCGTCGGGGTCCTCCTTGGTGCCGGGGTTGAGCTTCGTCGCGCCGCTATAGGGCATAATGAGGAAATCACCCAAGTCACTATGGCCTGTTCCGCTGAAATGGGTGTGGCTGAAACCGACAATCGTGTTGTCTCTATACTGATAGCCTGCACAATAATCATAGGCTCGGGGCTGATAGACACCATTCACGTTGTGGGGAATGGTATCGGTATCGGGGCTCAATTGTACAGAGCCATAAGGGTAACAGGCTCCGGGGAATGTATGACCCATGCCATTGGTACCTATAAAGGGATTGACATACTGCATTTTGTTGCTCTGGGCTACAACGCTCAAAGAGAGACAAAGTGCCACAAGGGAGAGAACCAGTCTTTTCATTCTATTTTATTATTATGGTTGAATCTGTTGTAATTGTGCCGCTCAGGGGAGTGGGCAGCGGCCCCCGAGCGAAGCCTTTCTTTAGCTGATCGGCGAAGTTCTTCTTCAACTCCTCCTGTTGCGTATCTATCACACCCGTGCCTTCTATTCGGTTTTCCTTTTGGGAATAGAGCAAAGAAGCCTGAGGATAGTCGTAGGGATTGGTACTGCCAAGGATTACAGCCCCTTCGTGCAAGACAATCTTCACATTCTCTTTTATCTCTATAGTACCCGTAAGGTAGCGGCCCACATAGAAATGCAGCTCCCCTCCCCCGTTGTCGCTAATGTAAGCCACCGCGCGATTGATGGAGCCGGTGTTGTTGGTCGTTCCGTCGCTCTTGACGCCGAAGAGCGAAGCGTTATACTGCTGGGCGAAAGTCGCACAGGAGCAGAGGAGCAACAGCGTCAATATCAAGTGTTTCATCATACAGTCGTTTAGGTAACCTCTAAAAATTCAGTTTCAGACGATTTTTGATTATGGGCGAGAGTTG
>JAKSMR010000025.1 GCA_024400495.1 Bacteroidales bacterium | reverse complement strand
CAGCGACGGAGTACGACGTGCAACAGCGCGTAGTCCCCTCCGAGACCGTCATTGCAGACTCCGATCCGCAATCTAGACAGTCAGGCACGTATACAACGAGTCGCAATAGATTGCGGATGTTTCGTTCTCCGCTTTGCTTGCTCTGCTGCGCAATCACTACGTGAACGCTATCGAAAGCCACTGGCTTTCTTCATGCAATGACGGTCGTGTGGGGGAGGAGACCACGGAGGGCCTCGATGACGGACACCCAAGTCAGCACCGGCACACAACCCGCCGCAACGCTATTCAAAACAGAAAAAGTAAATAATTATGGAAATCATACTCAATTTCATCCTCGCCCTCACCACCTTGCTCGGTGGTATGGGATGGCTCGTGGAGCGGAGGAAGCACAAGGCTGAGGGCGAGAAGGCCGAGCTGGATGTGTCGGTGATCTACGTCAAGGAGTTCGAGAAACACATCGTGGAGCCCTTGAAGGAGGAGATACAGAAGAACCGCAATGCCATCAGCATGATGGTCTACTGCTCGAAGTATCCCGACTGCCCGGTGATGTCGCAGCTGCAAGAAAACAATTTGTCTAACTCTCAAAAGATGTCCGTATGAAAAAAGACAAAGAGAACATCGATCCCGCCGCAGTAGCCCCCTGGATCAAAGCCATCATCGCCTTCCTGAGCGCCTTCCTGGGTGCCATCGGAGGCTCGGTTATAGGGTAATTGTCAACTTGTCAACTTGTCAACTTGTCAACTGCATTTGCAAGCGACTTTTCCATGCGGGAGAGCCGCTTGTCTTTTTCGCCGTGCAGTAAGTATGAGCTTCGTCCAGCGCAAAGGGTAATCGTGTAATCGGGTAATTTTCATTTGCAAGCGACTTTTTTGAAGAGGCTGCGCGAAAAAAAACTCCGGACCTGGGTGTGGGTTCGGAGTTCTTTTTTGTTTTCAACGGGAGAGGTACCGTTTCCTTTTCTCTATGATGAGGGTGCGGTCTTCGTCCTCTCTCTGCCTGTCGTGATAGGCTTTCTCGCTGATATGGGGGTTCTGCTTGAAGAAGTCGGCCTTGTAGCGTTCCATGCGCTTCTGCGCTATCCTGGGGAGCAGCAGGGCGCCCAGGAGGCGGTAGAGGGCGTAGAGCACTACGACACCGATGGAGATGGAGAGCAGACTGTTCATCGTTGCTATATCAATCTGTGAGACCTTTATACTGACGGGTGTCGGCTTTGACGTTGGCCTCGAGCGACTTGCGGATGAGGGCTTTCATCTCGAGGGTCTGCTTCTGGAGCTCGTTGCGCTTCTCGGGCTTATACATCTCGGCGTAGCGGCACTTGGAGAGCTTGAAGCCGAGCTTGGGCATCACACCCAGCACGTCGACGGCGAGGCGGTTGGGGAGCGGGCTCTGGACGATCTCGAGATGGTAGTCGTAGCTGTTGTTGAGGTTGTGACGTCCGGAGGCGACGATCTGGTACTTGTCCATGGAGATCTCGAAGGGATACATCTCCACTTCCTTGCGGAAGACGGTCATCTCGACATCGAGGCTGTCGATGACGTTCTTGGTCTTCTTCTTGAAGAGCATGAGCTTGGAGATCTTGTCGAAGGTCTCGTTGTCGAGCACCACGAGGTCCTTGCCAGTGAGGGCGGCGACACCGCGGAGGGTGGACATCTTGGGCTGGTAGAAGGCGTTGACGTAGGTCTCGGCACAGAGGTGGAAGTCGGCATTGCCATCGAAGGCGGAGAGCATGGGCACGAGGGTGTCGACCATGGGGATCATGTCGACGAGCTCGCTGACGCCGATGTCGAGCAGATGGAAGTCGAGTCCGACGAAGATATGGTTGACGCGCGGGGTCTTATAGATGGCTGTGAGCTGCATCTTGGCGGCCTTGCAGACGAAACCTACCTGGTCGAGGACGGCGACACCATCCTTGACGGTGACGTTGCCGCCGAGCTCCTGGAGGTCGTTGCCGAAGGCGGTGAGGTCCTTGATGCGGGTATGGAGAGTGAAGTCGACATCCTTGGGCACGATGAAGGGGTTGGCTTCCTGGGCGACCTTGTCTTCCTGGCGCTGCTTCTCGAGGGTGTCGGCATCGGTGCCGAGCCCGCTGAGGACTTCCATGAGGTCGTCGACATTGGTGTAGTTGGAGGTGAAGCTGAGGTCGCCACGGAGCATGTCCTCGTGGGAGATCCACTTCTCGAGCCCGGTGACGGAGCCGGAGAGGTAGTAGTCGGAGTTGCCGAAGACGATGTTGGCGCTGGCGATCTCGCAACGCTCGGGCTTGTAGTTGAACTTGATGTCGGGGATCTGGACGACATAGGGGAGCTGGGCTACGTTGACATAGCCGCGCTTGAAGTCGACGTCGAGGTTGGGGCTCCACTGCTGGAGGACGTTGGCACGGGTGCTGTCGTAGTAGGCGGAGCCGCTGACGGAGAGACCGGCGAGGTTGACGGAGAGGCTGTCGTTGACCTTGCAGTAGAGGGCGGAGTTGTTGTAGCGGACCTTATACCTGACTTTGGCGGGGTCTTTCTTGTCGGGGACCATCTCGAAGGAGCCTTCGGGGGCGGTGAGGATGGCGTTGAGGGTGTCCATGGTGGCGGTGAGCTTGTCGACCTTGAAGGTGGCGGCGACCATGAGGGGCTGCCTGTCGTCCATGATGTCGCTGATGCCGGCTTCGACATCGGCGGAGATGAGGTCGGCGGAGATGTTCGACGAGCGGACGTCGGCATGGAGCTTGCCACCGGTGATGCGGGCCGAGAGCATCTCCTTGAAGGTGGAGGTGTGTTTCTTGGCGGGGATCTGGATGGCGAGATCGACCTTGGGCGAGGTGGCGAGGATGTCGTTGTCCATATTGACATCGAGATCCTTGACGCTCACGGTGCCGCTGACTTTCATGCTCTTAAGGTCCATGGCGGTGATCTGGTCGAGGGTGGCTTTGGCGTTGACGTCGAGCTTGGCTTTGCCTTTGGCCTGAAGACTCAAGCTTTCGGGGTAGTAATAGGCCAGATCGGGAAGATTGACATTACCCTTGAGGTTGAGGTCGGCAAGGAGGTCGCCGAGCATATCGGTGAGCTCGCCAGTGAGGGCGAGGTCGTTCTTGTTGAAACGGAGGGTGAGGCTGTTGATGGTGGCGTTGCTCTTGCCTCCCTGGGAGAGGTTGAGACGGGCAGCGACGTCGCCGTTGATCTTCTTCAGCTCGTAGGGGATGAGGCTCTTGTCGGTGAAATGGCCGTCGGCGAGGGTGAGGCGGGCGTCGACGAGCGGCATCGTGGTGTCGGTGAGGGAGCCCACGGCCGTTCCTTCGAGCTTGAGCTCACCGTCGACATCCATGGTCTTGGCCCAGGAGGTGAACTGGGCGGGGAGCATGGGGAGGAGCTCGGCGAGCTGCCAGCCGTTGGTGCTGAAGCGGGCATCGACGGTGAGAGGTCGGCTCTCGTTGGCCAGTTGGGCGTCGGCGGTGAGGCGGACGACGAACTGGGCAAGGGCGAGGGTGGCGTCGGTGACCGAGAATGCCATGCTGTCGAGGTTGGCAGAGAAGGGCATATCGACCTTGAGGAGGTCCTTGCTCTGCTGGTTGGCATAGTCGGTGACATACTGCATGCCGTCCATCACGACGGAGGCCTGGGGAAGGGAGAGGGCGAGAGTGCCCTTGAGGTTGCTGAGGGGGCCTTCGCCTTTGACTTTCATCTGGAGCTGATGGAGCAGGGCGTTGAGGGTTTCGCTGCCGAGGCTGTCTTTCATGACGACGGCGACCTCGCTGCTGCTCATCTTCAGCTTGGCGTCGGCGCTGCTGTTCTGCCAACGGCCGTCGACAGAGAGGTCGAGAGAGCGGACATCGGCTTTCATGCCGTCGCGGACATCGTTGAAGATGCAGTTGAGGTTGGAGACGGAAATCTTCTTGATATCAATATTCTCGGGTATCTCGAAAGGCTCGCTTTCAGTGGTGTCGGAGGAGGGAGGGAAGATGTCGAAATTGGTGGTTCCGTTGTCGGAGATGAAGACGTTGGCCTCCACATCGTCGAGCAGCAGCTGGGTGACCTTGATGTCGCGGTGCTTGAGGAAATCGCGTACGTTGACGGCAACGGTGAGACGATTGAGGCGGGCGAGGGTGTCGCCGACCTGGGCGCCATGCTTGACACTATCGTCGAGGGGGTTGACGAGATAGACGTTCTTCAGCTCGAGGCCGGCATCGGGGAAGGTGCGGAAGAGGGTGAGGTCGACTTTCTCGAAGGAGGACTCGCAGAGGATATACTTGTCGCTGAGCTTGTTGACGATGGAGGTGAGACGTGCGGGGGTGAAGATGAGGTAGCACGCCAGCACGAACACCAGCACCACCAGGCCCACCAGCGAACCCAGCGTGATGAGTGTGGCCTTGAGCCATCGGGGCATTCTTCTCTTTGTTGTTTGCTCTACTTTCTGTTCTGTCTGTTCGCTCATTGTACTCGTGTAAAGGTGAAGGTTTGACCGTAGTTGTCTCTATACTGCAGCTCGTCGGGGGTGACCGAGAGGAGGGTGTAGACCTTGGGGAGGCTGGCTCCGGTGTTCTGGAGGATATGGATCTGGGTGAGCTGGTCGCCACGGACGTTCCACTGGAAGCCCTGGGCTTCGCTCTCCTGCACGTCGTCGCCCACATCCCAAGTGAAGCCGTTCACGTTGACGGTGGAGCCTGTCTCGATGGGATAGGCTGTATACTCGCTGTCGTAACGCCAATATTCGGTGCCGCAGACCCACTTGCCCACCAACTCCTCGGGAGAGAAATCGGGGGTGTCTTGTTTACATGCCGCAAAGCAGAGCGATACCATCGCCGCCAGCAGCAGGTGCTTGCTTAGTCTTTTCATCAGAGGTATTTTTCTCATTCGTCGATTGTATAGATATCTTTAAAGGTGCGGCCTTTGCCGTCGTAGTCGAGACCGTAGCCTACGATGAAGTCGTTGGGGATCTCCATACCTATGTAGTTGATGGGGAACGACTTCTGGAAGTTGCCGGGCTTGAAGAAGAAGGTGCAGATGCTGATGCTTGCTGGCTCGAGCTTGGAGAGCTCTTGAATCATGTACTCCATCGAGATGCCGCTGTCGACGATATCTTCGACGATGACCACATGACGGCCGCGACATTTCTCGGGGAACCCGAGGATAGCTTTCACCTGACCGGTGCTCTGGGTGCCGGAATAGGAGGAATAGCGGACGAAGGCGATATCGGGGTCGAAATCGAGATAACGGGTGAGGTCGGCAAAGAACATATAGCTGCCCGTGAGCACGGGACAGAGGACGACATCCTTGTCTCTCAGGTCGCGCGACACTTCGGCGGCAACACGTCTGACCTGTTCCTGGATCTTCTCTTCAGAAAGATAAAGCTTGAATCTTCTATCGTGGACAATGATCTTTTCTACCATAATATGTTGTGTTTTATTTCTTGTCTTTATTCCTCATAAGGCTCCTCAACGCTGTCGAGCACGAGACGGAAGCCGCAGCAGCCGTTGACCTGATCGGGGAGATACCAACTGCGGGCACTGACGGCACATCCCCATGAGGGGCTGTTGATGCTTCCTCCGCGGAGGATCCTGTTCTCTCCATAACGGGGGCCACGGGGGTTGACCTGATCGGAGGTGGTGTACTGGCCGTACCAGTCGGAGCACCATTCGCTCACGTTGCCGGCCATATCATAGAGCCCCAGCTCGTTGGGGAGCTTCTGGCCGACGATATGGGTGCGGTTCTTGCTGTTGACGGTGAACCAGGCCACCTCGTTGGGCATGCCGTTGGCTCCGGGATAGACGCAGCCTTTGCCATTCACGCCACCACGGGCGGCGAACTCCCATTCGGCTTCGGTGGGGAGACGGAAACGATAGCCGGTCATCTGGCTCAGCCGAGCGAGGAAGGTCTGCACCATCTCGTAGGTGACGTTCTCTACGGGAAGGTCGATATCGTCTTTCCAACGGGAGGGGTTCTCCTCCATGACGGCGCTCCAGAGACCTTGCGTAACTTCAAACTGCGACATATAGAAGGTGTCGACCTTCACACGATGGGTAGGACGGTCGGCATCGATGATGTATTTCAACTTGTCGGCATGGGTGCAGCCCATGGTGAAGGTGCCGCCGGCGACGAGAAGCATACGCAGATTGACATCGCCCACTCGGATGGTAGCGGAGCCGTCGTCGACCTGCACATCGAACACGATCAGCGTGTCGTTATAGCAGACACCTGTCGCCGAATCGACGACATAGGGGACGCCACGCAGGTCGGGGAGGTCGTAAAAGAGGACGGTCTTGTTGCCCGGAGCGACTCTCTTGCCGGCGTCGCCCGAATAGTTCTCGAGATAGTTGCCGAACGTGAGGCCGCCATCGACGGAGACCTTGATTCGGATGTCGGCCGTTTTGTCCAAGGAATAAGAGAGGGTGACCTCTTTGTCGACACGCTGAAACTGCACATCCGTCACCGTTTGTGCATGAACAAAAGTCCCGACCAGGAATATTATTATAAATAAGACTCTATATTTCATAATTTTACCAACAGACACAACATTATGCCCGTAATGCAAAGATACGAAAAAAAACGATATTTCCAACAAAATCTTTCGTTAGAAATAATAATAGGCAACCTCTAAGAATTTAGAAATATGTGAAACATTAGTGGTTACCTATATCTCCAAACACCCATCAACTCAGAACCTAAGAGAGCAATATCAGCCTTACCCATGCCCAAACATATATCAATTCCGTACCAAACAGCCTTTGATACGGAATTGATTCGGAATTGATTCGGAATTGATAGGACGTTACTAACCGCCTACATTATGCCTGGGGGCCGTCTATCAGCAGCAGAGCATAATGTAGCCCAACGACACAAGGCTGATTGTTATCCAGAGCATAACACCCTGAATCAAAGGACGGAGACCTACGGAACGAAGGGTCTCACGTGTGAGTCCGGCACCGATAAAGAAGAGAGACAACGTAATCATGTTCTTCGCCAGCTTGTTGACAGCATGTCCTATCCGACCGCCTACAGCAGCAGCTTCATCGCCTATTAGCGCAGCATTGGAGAGGACATAGGTGTTGAAAAGGATAGCGACGACAAACCAAACGATGAAGAGAGGAACCGACTTGTACCAGGGTTTCTTCTCACCCTCACCATTCTGCGTGCGGAAGAAGAAAGGTGTAACCAGAGCCAGAACGACAATCCAAAGTGCACGAGTCAGCTTGATTGTAGTGGCCACCTCAAGGGCAGAGACCCCTTCGGAAAGGACCCTGTCGGGATGCATCTGATCAAATGCAGCTCCGGCGCCCACCACCGACGATGTGTCGTGGATGGCTATTGCCGACCACATGCCGAACTGCTTCATTGTCATACCGATCCAGTCTCCAATAGAAGGGAAGACAAAGAGAGCGACAGCGTTGAGTATGAACACGACTCCAAGGGCGACAGACATACTCTCGGACTTAGCCTTGATGACCGGACCGACAGCGGCAATGGCAGAGCCGCCACAAATAGCCGTTCCCGAGGAGATAAGATAGGAGGTCTGGGTATCGACGCCCAGCAGTTTACGACCGATCAGATAGCCGAGGCCTAGGGTACCGAAGACACTGACAACGGTGAAGAGCATTCCTTCACTACCCGACGCCAGAGCAGAATAGACGTTCATGCCAAAACCCAACCCCACGACGGAATATTGCAGAAGTTTCTTGGACATCGCCTTGGTGAAATCGGGGAACACCTTGCCAAAAAGCAAAGCAAAAACCAGACCCGTGAGCAGAGCCACAGGAGACGACACCCACGACACATATCGGGCCAAGTGCCCCAAGCCCAAGAAGCCGACCTCATCGGCAAAGCCTAGCAGCAGACATATGAGCATGATGCCGACAACTGCAACATAAATAACCTTCTTCATATATATATGTATTGTTTGTTGTTTGTTGTTTGTTATTCATCATTCGCCACCCCTGTAATCCACCTTGTTTACAGGCTCTCGACCCATTCATCCACCTGCTCCTGGGTGGCGCGATTGAGAAGTTTGCCGGCTTTCCAGTTGGCTTTGGGAGCCAGTTTCTGAAGGTCTTTCTCACAAGGTCCGATGGCGCTTCCTCCGCTGGTGGCGAAAGCGATGACGGTCTTGCCTTCGAAATTGTAGCTCTCCATGAAGTTCCACACGATGGTGGGGGCGGTATACCACCATACGGGGAAACCGACATAGATGGTGTCGTACTGATCCATGTCGGCAACCTTGTTCTTGATTGCAGGACGGAAGGTCTTATCGTTCATCTCTACGCTCGAACGGCTCTGCTTGTTAGTCCAATCGAGATCCTCGGCGGAATAACGCTCCTCGGGCTCGATTTCAAAGAGGTCAGCATCTGCCGACTGGGCGATCATGCGGGCAACCTTTTCTGTGGTTCCCGTAGCGGAGAAGTAAGCTACTAATGTCTTTTTCATAGTGTTATCTTTGTTTATATCATTATTTTCTTCAGGTGCCGAACATTTGACAAAAAGACTTATCAAAGCCAGCATGGTCATAGTCATCAGTTTCATAACGGATATTTTTTATTTGTATTTTTCGACTATCATTTCGGCAATCTCGAGGCAACGGAGACAAGGGGTGTGGGCCATCTGCTTGATCTCGCGACAGGTGGAGGCCCCAGCGGCTTTGTAGAACGCCTCTTCGACCTCGGTCTTGTGGGCAGGACAGGCGAGCTGGGCGGCATAGAGCGCGCCACAGAGCCCTTGTGGAGCACGACCGCCTCCGAAGGCAGCCAGCTTCTCAACGATCTGCTCGTCGTCGTAGAGATTTTTGAACTGGTAAGCTATAGCTTGGGCGCAATTGTGCCCGAAGTCGGGATGATGGAAGGTATCTTTTGCACTCATATCCTATATGGGTTTTTAATCTTTCTAATAATGATAGCGTCTGCGCATCAGCCCGATGATGATGACCGACGCCGCAAAACAGATTATCTCAGCCACAACCACCGAGAGCCAGATGCCATCGGGACCGAGGAGAAGGGGTAGAAGAAACACGCTTCCAATCTCGAGGACGAAACTCCTGGCAAAGGAGATGGAGGCGCTGAGAAGTCCGTTGTTCAAAGCCGTGAAGAAAGCCGAAGCGAAGACGTTGAATCCGCCGAGAAGAATGGAAAACATATAAATACGGAAGGCGCGCGTGGTGATATTCCACAACTCAGGGTCGTAGCTGGTATAGATACGTGTGATCGGACGGGCGAAGACCTCGGCAAGAGCGAGCATCAGCACACCTCCCAATATGACAAGGAGTGCACTCTTCTTTAGCAACGAATGAAGTTCGCTATGATCCTGTGCGCCATAGTTGTAGGCGATGATCGGCGAAGCACCGATGTTGTAACCCCAGAAGATCGCAAAGAAAATCATGCCCGTATACATGATAACACCATAGGCTGCAACACCATCCTGCCCCAGATAGTTCATCAACTGAAGGTTGTAGCAGATGCTCACCACCGAGAAGCTGATATTGCCCACAAACTCCGAGCTGCCATTGAGACAGGTCTTGACAATAGGACGTCTCTCCCACCCTACCATATCCAGCTTGAGGGAGCTATGGTTGCGCTTGGTGGCAAAATACAGCAAAGGACCCATGCCGCCTATCACCTGAGAGAGAAGAGTGGCAGAAGCTGCGCCAGCAACACCCCAATCGAACAACACAATGAAAAGCGCATCGAACACGATGTTGGCCACCCCGCTGAGAAGGGTGAACTTGGTTCCGATATCAGGACGTTCGGCTGCCATAAAGAAGGGGTTGAAGGTCTGCTGCAATATCCCGAAAGGCAAAGCCACCATGAGGATGCGACCATAGAGGACAGCGGGAGCAAACATAGCCTCGTCGGCATGGAGCCAACGCACGATGAAGGGCATGAGCAGAAAAGCGACAAGCCCAAGCCCAGCACCCAAAACGGCCGAGAACTCCACAAGCATGGAGAAGATGCGGTTGGCCTTGGCATTGTCGCCTTCCCCTTTGGTCTTAGCCACAAGAGCCGCACCACCCGTTCCTACCATCACACCCAACGAAGCGACCACCGTGATAGCCGGCCACACGAGGTTGATGGCAGCGAAGTTGGTCTTGCCTGTAAAGTTAGACACGAAGAGTCCGTCGATCACAACATAGACCGAAGTGATCAGCACCATGAGCACCGAAGGGAATACGGTTCGCAAAAGCCGTTGCTTGGAATAATGTCCGGACAATTCAACTTGCATATTGACAATAACGCAAGATTATTAAATTTATTACACAAAAAGAAATGAACCCTGATTTTTTACCGAAAAACAACCTGTCCGGAAGCAATAAAAAGCAAATTCGAGCCGACAAAAGATATCGGGAAAGGGAACCAATCCATAAAAAAAACCTTTCTCAAAAAAGTTTTCAACACCTCAAAACCCCACGAAACAGGCATTTAGACTGAAGCAAGAGGGGGATTGTTGACAATATATATATATTTCTTTTTCTTATGTCGTTAAAAATTCGTAATTTTGCACTTTCGTTGACAAACGAACAAACAACAACATCTGTTTAGAAACTAACACAATAACAATAATTAACTATGACAAAGTACGTTTACACTTTTGGCGGTAAGACCGCAGAAGGCAAAGCCGACATGAAGAACCTGCTCGGCGGCAAAGGTGCCAACTTGGCAGAAATGTGCTTGCTGGGTCTCCCCGTTCCCGCAGGCTTGACTATCACTACCGAATGCTGCACCGCCTACTACGACAACAACTGCCAACTTCCTAATGGTCTGATGGACGAGGTATGGGCTGGCGTTGCTAATATCGAGAAACTCATGGGCATGAAATACGACGATGCTGAGAATCCTCTGCTCGTCAGCTGCCGCTCCGGCGCCCGCAGCTCCATGCCCGGTATGATGGACACCGTACTCAACATCGGTCTCTCCTCCAAGACCATCCCCGGCCTCATCAAGAAGACCAACAACCCCCGTTTCGTATATGACTCCTACCGTCGTCTCATCATGATGTATGCCGACGTGGTAATGGAGAAGAGCGAAGGCATCGAGCCCGCCGATGGCAAAGGCATCCGCAAACAGCTCGACGATATGCTCGACGCTTACAAGGCTGCTCACAACTACAAGAGCGACACCGACCTCACCGCTGAAGACCTCCAGAAGCTTGCCAACGATTTCAAGGCAAAGGTGAAAGAGGTTCTCGGTGTTGAATTCCCCGACGACGCCCGCGCTCAGATGGAAGGCGGCATCAAGGCTGTTTTCAAGAGCTGGAACGGTAAGAAGGCTGTCTCCTACCGCAAGATCGAAGGTATTCCCGACGATTGGGGCACCGCAGTCAACGTTCAGGCAATGGTATTCGGCAACATGGGCGACGGCAGCGCTACCGGCGTAGCTTTCACCCGCAACCCCGCTACCGGCGACAACCTGTTCTATGGCGAATGGCTCATCAACGCTCAGGGCGAAGACGTGGTTGCTGGTATCCGCACCCCCAACCCCCTCAACGACGACACCAAGAACGACCAGAACCGTCACATGAAATCCATGCAGGAGCTTATGCCCGAAGTTTACAAGGAGCTCTGCGACATCCGCACCACCCTCGAGAACAACTTCCACGATATGCTCGACATCGAGTTCACCATCCAGGACGGCAAGCTCTATATGCTCCAGTGCCGCGTAGGTAAACGCACCGGCGTTGCCGCCCTCACCATGGCTATCGACATGATGAACGAAGGCCTCATCAACGACAAAGAGGTCGTTATGCGCCTCACCCCTGCACAGCTCGACGAGCTGCTGCACCCCATCCTCGACGCTGCCGACGAGAAGAAGCACACCATCATCGCCAAAGGTCTCCCCGCAGGTCCTGGCGGCGCTATGGGCTCCATCGCGCTCACCAGCGAGAAAGCAAAAGAATACCAGGCTGCTGGCGTCAAGTGCGTCCTCGTTCGCGAAGAGACCAACCCCGAAGACGTTGAAGGTATGCGTGCTGCCGACGGTATCCTCACCCAGCGCGGCGGTATGACCTCCCACGCTGCCCTCGTGGCTCGTGGCTGGGGCAAGTGCTGCATCGTAGGTTGCGACGCTGTCGAGATCGACTTCGAGAAAGGTATCGTCACCATCGCCGGCAAGCAGTTCAAAGAGGGCGACATCCTCTCCCTCAACGGCAGCAAGGGCTTCGTCTACGGCGAAGAGGTCAAAATGATCAACGCTACCGAGAACCCCCTCTTCCAGCAGTTCATGAAGATCGTCGACAAATATCGCAAGATGGGTATCCGCACCAATGCCGACACTCCCGAAGATGCCGCCAAGGCTCTCAGCTTCGGCGCCGAAGGTATCGGTCTGTTCCGTATCGAGCACATGTTCTACGGCAAGAACAGCGAGAAACCTCTTGAGAAACTTCGCAACATGATCCTCGCAACCAGCACCGAAGAGCGCATCGCCGCCCTCAACGAGCTGGAACCCTATATCAAGGAAAGCGCCAAGGCTACCATGCGTGTTATGGATGGCAAGCCCGTCACCTTCCGTCTTATGGACCCCCCTCTCCACGAGTTCGTTCCTCAGACCGAAGAGAAACAGCGCGAAGTCGCTAAGGAACGCGGCATGCAGTATGAAGACCTCCACGAGCGCGTTGAAGCCCTCCACGAGGTTAACCCCATGATGGGTACCCGCGGCGTACGTCTCGGTATCCTCTTCCCCGAAATCTCCATCTGCCAGTTCCGCGCCCTCTATGCCGCTACCGCTGAGCTGATGCACGAAGGCCTCCATCCTGACCTCGAGATCATGGTTCCCCTCGTAGTAAACCTCCACGAGCTTGAGCACCAGAAAGATCTCGCCACCAAGGCTAAGGCTGAGATAGAGGCCAAGTATGGCGTAGAGATCAAATATATGTTCGGCACCATGATCGAGACTCCTCGTGCCGCCCTCATGGCAGACCGTATCGCTGAGCTCGCTGAGTTCTTCAGCTTCGGTACCAACGACCTCACCCAGATGACCTTCGGTTTCAGCCGCGACGACGTCAACACCATCGTTAAGCAGTATGTCGACGCTAAGATCCTTCACACCGACCCCTTCGCAACTATCGACTTCAAGGGCGTTGGTCAGCTCGTACGCCAGGGCGTAAGCTTCGGCCACCAGCAGCGTAAGGATCTCAAGTGTGGCGTTTGCGGCGAGCACGGCGGCGACCCCGCTTCTGTAGAGTTCCTCTATCAGATCGGCCTCGACTACGTCAGCTGCAGCCCCTTCCGCATCCCCGTTGCTCGTTTGGCAGCCGCTCAGGCTAACATCGCCAACAAGAAATGGATGCGCTGGACCAGCAAATAATTCTTATCAATAAGAAAGGGCCCAACAGACAATCAGGGAATGATGCCACCTAGGTGGCACGTTCCCTTTGCCTTGAAAAAAGGCCGATGACAGCCTCGGGGATTCGTCTCCAAAAGCCATCACACCACTAACTAACGAACAAATAACTGCGCCTTAAAATAAAAAGTATCATTAAATTATAGTATTTCCTATGGAAAACACAAACATCATCAAAGCCCTTGAGAGCTACGGCATCACTGGCGTAAAGAGCGTTTGCTATAACCCCTCCTATGAGGAGCTCTACAAACTAGAGAAAGACCCCACCCTCACTGGTTTCGACAAAGGCCAGGAGACTGAACTGGGCGCTATCAACGTAATGACCGGCATCTATACCGGCCGTTCACCCAAAGACAAATATATTGTCGACGACGCTATGAGCCACGACAAAGTATGGTGGACTACCGAAGGCTACAAGAACGACAACCACCCTATGACCGAGCAGGTTTGGGGCACCGTCAAGGAGCTTGCCGTCAAGGAACTTTGCAACAAGAACCTCTATGTTGTCGACGCTTTCTGCGGCGCTAACGAGAGCACCCGTCTTGCTGTTCGTTTCGTTATGGAAGTGGCTTGGCAGGCTCACTTCATCAAGAACATGTTCATCGTTCCTACCGACGAGGAGCTGAAAAACTTCACCCCCGACTTCATCGTCTACAACGCTTCCAAAGCCAAGGTTGAGAACTACAAAGAACTCGGCCTCAACTCCGAGACCTGCGTCGCTTTCAACACCACCAGCAAGGAACAGGTGATCATCAACACCTGGTATGGCGGTGAGATGAAGAAAGGCCTCTTCTCGATGATGAACTACTACCTCCCCCTCAAAGGTATCGCCGCTATGCATTGCAGCGCCAATACCGATATGGAAGGCAAGAACACCGCCATCTTCTTCGGTCTCTCCGGAACCGGCAAGACCACCCTTTCCACCGACCCCAAGCGTCTCCTCATCGGTGACGACGAGCACGGCTGGGACGACGACGGCGTCTTCAACTTCGAAGGCGGCTGCTACGCCAAGGTCATCAACCTCGACAAAGACAGCGAGCCCGACATCTACAACGCCATCCGTCGCAACGCACTCCTTGAGAACGTTACCGTCGACGCTAACGGCAAGATCGATTTCGCCGACAAGAGCGTTACCGAGAACACCCGCGTCTCCTACCCCATCAACCACATCGAGAAGATCGTTCGCCCCGTGAGCAAAGCTCCCGCAGCAAACAACGTGATCTTCCTCTCCGCCGACGCCTTCGGCGTTCTGCCTCCCGTAAGCATCCTTACCCCTGAGCAGACCCAGTACTACTTCCTCTCTGGCTTCACCGCCAAGCTGGCAGGCACAGAGCGCGGTATCACCGAGCCCACACCTACCTTCTCCGCTTGCTTCGGCCAGGCTTTCCTCGAGCTGCATCCCACAAAATATGCAGAGGAATTGGTTAAACGTATGCAGATGAGCGGCGCAAAGGCTTATCTCGTAAACACCGGTTGGAACGGCACCGGAAAACGTATCTCCATCAAAGATACCCGCGGAATCATCGACGCCATCCTCGGAGGAGACATCCTCAAGGCTCCTACCAAGAAGATTCCTTTCTTCGACTTTGAAGTTCCCACCGAACTCCCCGGCGTAGACACCAACATTCTCGATCCTCGCGACACCTACGGTTGCGCTTGCGAATGGGAGAAGAAAGCAAAAGACCTCGCAGAACGCTTCATCAAGAACTTCGACAAGTTCAGCACCAACGAAGCTGGCAAGGCTCTCATCGCCGCTGGTCCCAAGCTCTAGTCATCAGACTTTGGAACTGTCGACACCAATAGAACCCATGCAATCCCGCATGGGTTCTATTAAATAAATGAAAACAAACCATATCCCGATTATGAAACGACTTCTTTTCCTGATTTTTACCGCTTCCCTACTTTTCTCCGGCTGCAAAAAAGACAAAGATGAGGTAACAGCCTATACCCTCATCTGCAAGGTTCCCTACTCTGTGGCAGGCTATAGTATCGACGTGATGATGTATGAATACAACAGCACAGGAGAACGCATCGATAGCAATTTTGTCGTCAAACCCCAATACAAGAAAGAATACAAGTTTTATCCTAACGCCGAGGCAAAATACCTGAAGATGAAACTCATATCCAGCGAGAACACCATCCGCTGGGCCAACAAATACTTCTACCTCGTTCCCCAAAAGAATATCAACATCGAAGCCGGTCTTAAGATTCTTACCGATGAAAATTGCTATTCTTTGACAGAACCCTAACCGAAGGACGACAAACACAATCACCAACCTTCCCCTTCGGAATGCTTATAGCCATCGAAACCACCCAAGAGCGATGAATGGAGATTTTTCTTTGTACTTCTTCGGAGGTATCTTCTTTTTGACTTTTGTCATCCATTTGATGAAACATGGATTCCGATCATGGATTGGCCTTAGCCTGGATGAGGTCTTATCTAATCACTTTGAAAAATTCAACTATTTCAAAAAAAGATATAGGTCCACGAAGAAAAAGCGTTTCCTCTTTCTCCATATCCTCGACAAAGTCAAAGATGTGGGGTGGATCATTTTCCTCTTATACTTCTTCGGAGTAATATAACAAGCATCTCAAAGTTCCAGTGAGGGAAACTTTTGGGTGTCAAAAAAACATGTTTTAGCGTCTTCTTCTGACGTTTTTCCTCATTTTGTGTGAATATTTTGACGAAATAGAAAAGCATATATGGCGTCCGGGGAAAAGAGTGGCTGTCACTATTCTTGAGGAAGTAGCGTTTGGAATTGCAGGCGTTAGATAGACGCTAGATAGGGGCTAGACAGACGCTAATCGGATACTACATCATTCCGGCCCATCATTTTGCGTAACAAAGGGTATTCTTCTTGCCTTCATTTGAGTCCTGTTTGACAAAAAAATACAAATCTAATCATCATACTCGGACGACCTTCTGTTTTTTTATCTACCCATTATTTTGAAGAAAAAAAAAGCTCCACGATTGTGAAGCTTGCTGTTGATTTTTGTGGCGGAGAGACAGGGATTCGAACCCTGGGACCCCCAAAAGAGGTCAACGGTTTTCGAGACCGCCCCGATCGACCACTCCGGCATCTCTCCGTGGTTTCCAACGATTTAGGAAGAATTACAACAACTTCCATCCTTCGTTTTCGGTTTGCAAAGATACAAACTTTTTCCGACATACAAAAAAAACTTACACCAATTGCTAAAAAAATCGTATTTTTGCACTTTATTACTTTACACACACGAATATATATAATATAGAATACTAATCAATTACACGTCATGAAGAAAGTTCTAACACTTTTCGCTACGGCGCTCTTATGCCTCTCTGCAATGGCACAGACCAAACAAATCTCCCTTGAAGACATCTGGATGTCTGGCAAGTTTTCTCCCCGAGGAATACAGGCCATCCGCTCTATGAACGACGGCGAGCATTATTGCACACTCACCCGCAACGGCATCGCCAAATACGCCTACGCCACAGGAGAGCAGGAGGGTATGGTCTGCAACTTTGCCGAATACAACAAGAAACATGCAAAACCCTTGCCTATCTTCTCCAGCTATGCCTTCAGCGCTGACGAAAGTCTGATTCTTCTCGAATGCGATTTCGAACCCCTCTATCGTCATAGCGGCGTCTCCAACTACTACCTCTACAATGTGGCCGAAAACTCCTTCACGCTAATCTCTGCCAACGGCAAGCAGCGACTCACCACACTCTCTCCTGATGGCAAGATGATCGCTTTCGTACGCGATAACAACCTCTTCAAGATGGACCTCGAAACCCTTGAAGAAACCCAGATCACCTTCGACGGCAAGATCAACGAGATCATCAACGGAACTACCGACTGGGTTTACGAAGAGGAGTTCGCCATCACCCAAGGCTTCTACTGGAGCCCCGACAGCAAGAAGATCGCCTTCTTCCGCTTTGACGAAAGCAAGGTAAAGGAATTCACCATGCAATATTGGGGTGGTCTCTATCCCGACAACTACACCTACAAATACCCCAAGGCCGGAGAAGACAACTCTGTTGTTGACGTTCTCATCTACGATCTCCCCTCCTCCAAGACCCTTAAGCTGAACATCGGCAGCGAAAACGACCAGTACATCCCCCGCATCAAATGGACTCAGGACGCAAACACCTTAGCCGTAATGCGCATGAACCGTCTTCAGAACAACATGGAACTGATTCTCGCCAACGCTACCACAGGCGCTCTCAGAACCCTCTATACCGAGAAGGACGAGGCTTATGTCGAGGTCCCCGACACCTGGATGTTCCTCCAGGATGGCAAGAACTGGATTATCACTAGCGAGAAAGATGGTTTCAACCATATCTACATGTACGACATGAATGGTAACCTCGTCCGTCAGATCACCAGCGGCAACTACGACGTAACTGGAGTTTGCGGCATCGACGAGAAAAAAGGCACCATCTACTTCACCTCCCACGAGAGCGGCGCCATCAACGTCGACCTCTATATGATCGACTTCAAAGGCAAGAAGAAAATTTGCCTCAACGACAATATCGGCACCCAGAAGGCTCCCAAATACCAGCTTGGCACCTATAACGCTACCTTCAGCAACGGCTGCAAATACTACATCCGCACCTATTCCAATGCCAACCAGCCAAACCTCTACACTCTCCACAACAGCAAAGGGACTCTCATCAACACTCTTCAGGACAACGCAGCCCTGAAGCAGACCATGACCGAATACGGTACAGGCCACAAGGAGTTTGGAAGTTACACGACCTCCAACGGAACAGAGTTGAACTACTACCTCGTTCTCCCCGCCGACTTCGATTCCTCCAAGACCTATCCCCTCTTCATCTATGTATATGGCGGTCCCGGCAACCAGCAGGTCACTAACCGCTATGGTGGCAGCGACTACTACTGGCACCACATGCTTACCCAGAAAGGCTATGTGGTGGCTTGTTTCGATGGCCGCGGTACCGGTGGACGCGGCGCCGCTTTCAAGAAACAGACCTACAAAAATCTCGGTAAGATGGAATGCGAGGATGCCATAGAGACCGCTAAATACTTCGGCCAGAAGAGTTGGATCGACGCAAGCCGTATCGGCATCTTCGGTTGGAGCTTCGGCGGATACCTCTCCAGCCTCTCTATCCTCAAAGGCAACGACGTTTTCAAGAGCGCTATCGCCGTGGCTCCCGTTACCACCTGGCGCTACTACGACAACATCTACACCGAGCGCTTCCTCCAACGTCCGCAGGACAACCCCCAAGGCTATGACGAGAACTCCCCCATCAACTTCGCAGACCAGCTCAAGGGTAACTATCTTCTTATCCACGGAACTGGCGACGACAATGTCCATTTTCAGAACGCCCTCGACCTCGTTACCGCTCTCCACAACGCCAACAAACAGTTCGAGTTCCGAGCTTATCCCAACAAGAACCACAGCATCTATGGTGGCAACACCCGTCTGAACCTCTACGAACTTATGACTGACTTTATTCTTAGAAAGTTGTAATAATTCGAAAAAAAATATTACCTTTGCATGTTCCTATCAACATCGCATAGGCGACAAAGCCACTGTCACTCAACAAAGTAAACACATGAAGAAGTTAATAATAACCCTCACTCTCCTTCTTAGCATAGGCGCTAGCGCCCAAGCTCAGTTCGCCAATTGGGGCGTTCGTCTGGGAAGTGGCGTGAGTTATCTCGCCGACGAGCTGCTCACCTCAAAACCCATTGTAGCCTATAATATTGGCGCCTACACGAATCTCTCGATAGGAAACAATAGCGGACTATACCTGCAAGGAGCTTTTAACGTATCGCGTCGAGGCAGTTACTTTGAATTGGAGTTAGATCGTATGAACTCTTTCCGCGAGGGCAAATTTGATTTATGGTATGCACAGATCCCCATCACTTTGTGCTATGAATTTGAGCTTCCCATACAATCGGCACGCCACATGATTAACGTCTCCATCGGACCTATCGCGAATATCGGTCTTATCGGCACCTACAAAAACCGCCAGGTAACACTCGGCTACTCCAGCTCAGATGTGAACCACGATAGCGAGTTCACCGACACCAAGAACTACAGAGCCTTCCGTTCCGACAATGCCCGCATGTTTGACATTGGCGCCCAGGTTGGCATCGGTTACCGCCACGGGAACTTCACTCTCGATCTTATCATCGACCATGGCTTCGTCCCCATCCGTTACGAGGAGGACCTCTTCAGACTCAACACCTCAGGAAGAAAGCGCAACGCCTTCGGAGGCACCAACCAGGCCTTCGTTCTGGCCGTTGGATACCAACTCCCCATCGCCAACTAAACGGAAAAAGACAAGAAATAAAAAAAAGCACGGAACCTTACGGTTTCGTGCTTTTAGTTTTAGGCAACCGTTTTAGTCTATTTGAGGTTGCCTTTAGTTACGAGGGCTTCTTTATTTCTTGCCCTTAACGGATTTATACTCCTCGTTGAGACCTTCAACGATCTCGTTGGTGATATCCATACCTTCGTTACCATAGAGCACAGGGGTGCTGGTGAAGGATTTAGCGAGGATAAGGTCGAACTGCTGGTTGGCAGCGTTATACTCACGGATGAAGGCGTAAACGGCACGAGTCATCTTCTCGCTCTCTTCAAGCGTTCTCTGCTGGATCTTGAGTGCGAGCTCGCCTTCGAGACCCTGAAGTTTCTCCATACGGCTCTTGAGTTCGGCCTCTTTGCTCTGCTGCTGGGAGAGTGTCATGTTAGGACCGTCCTGCATATATTTGTTGTAGTCGTTCTGGAACTGAGTCATCTGACGTTTGTAGCTAGCCTCCTGCTGGTTGCGGAACTCCAGAAGCTCTTCGTTGAGATCGAGAGCATACTGATATTTGGCCATAAGGGTATCGGTATCGACATAAGCGATCTTCAGTCCTCCTTCGGCAGCGATGGCGGGAGTGGCGTTGGGGTTGACTTTACCACCTTTGTTGGAAGTAAAGAAAAGGACAAAGAGAGCAACAACAGCTACGAGTAGTACCCAAACGAGGATATTGGTACATTTCTGGCAGTTGCATTTCTTTTTCTCGCAGGCGGGAGTTTCTTTAGCCACCTCGAAAGTGGGCTGCTCCACAGGCTGCTCGGTAGCAGGAATAGTGTGATTCGAGTCTTCCATTATTTCAATATTTATTGTTTTAACATCAATTTGTTTTTCCAAAAAGTCTTTGGTTCTGATTTCCATATATGCGCGACTTACAAAGTGTAGAATCTAGGGAAGCATGGGGACGAAGACCTCTGATAACCTCTTTCGAGGATATCGTCTCCCGTACCCCTTTGCTATTTCTACTCCTCTACGGGTTCGCCGATCACCTCTACTGCGCGACGGAGACGAGCTATGGTCTCTTCCTTGCCGATGACCATCACGAGAGTAAGCATATCAGGACCTTTGGTGTCTCCCACTACAGCGAGACGGAAGGAGTTCATGATCTGTCCCATGTTGAACTGGTTGGCAACGATATAGTCATCGAGGATAGCCTTGTGGAGAGCCTCATATTCGAAAGGCATAGTTTCAAGCACCTCGATAATCTTGGCGATATGGGTAGTCATACCGGGTTTCCAACGTTTCTTCACAGCTGCTGGAGCATACTCGGTGGGTGCGGTAAAGAAGTAAGAAGTCTGGTCCCACATCTCGCTAATGAAGCCGATGCGTTCTTTCATCATACCGCAAACCTTCACCACATAGTCGTGATCGGCATCGATGCCCTTTTCCTTGAGGATAGGTTCAAAGAGTCCGGCTACGGTCTCGTCGCTCTGCATCTGCATATATTCGTGGTTGAACCATTTGGCTTTCTCCACATTGAACTTGGCGCCGCTCTTGGAGATATGCTCCACAGAGAAAAGCTTGATGAGGTCATCCATAGAGAGGATCTCCTGCTCTGTGCCGGGGTTCCAGCCAAGGAGAGCCAGGATGTTCACCACAGCCTCAGGAAAGTATCCACGCTCGCGGTAGCCGCTACTGAGTTCACCGCTCTTGGGGTCGTGCCAGTCGAGAGGGAATACGGGGAAACCGAGGCGGTCGCCATCACGCTTGCTGAGCTTGCCGTTACCCTCGGGCTTGAGGAGCAGAGGAAGGTGGGCAAACTGAGGCATAGTCTCTTCCCAACCGAAAGCTTTATAGAGCATCACATGCAGAGGAGCGGAAGGGAGCCACTCTTCGCCACGGATTACGTGAGAGACCTCCATCGTGTGGTCGTCAACGATATTAGCCAGGTGGTAGGTAGGCATACCGTCGCTCTTGAAGAGCACCTTGTCGTCGAGGAGGTTAGAGTTCATGGTCACATCGCCACGGATGAGATCATGGACGGTGATGTCGATATTGTCGGGGAATTTGAAACGGACCACATAAGGCTCGCCGGCGTCGATACGGCGCTGCACTTCGGCTGCGTCGAGGCTAAGGGAGTTCTCCATCTGGCTACGAGTGGTGCAGTCATACTGGAAGGTCTTCTTCTGAGCCTCATATTCTTTACGTTTGGCTTCAAGAGCCTCGGGCTTGTCGAAGGCATAGTATGCCCATCCGTCGCGGATGAGCTGATCGGCATACTGCTTGTACATGGGCTTGCGGTCGCTCTGGCGATAGGGACCATAGTTACCACCAATGTGCACACCCTCGTCGAACTTGATACCGAGCCAGGTGAGGGCTTCGATGATGTAAGCCTCGGCGCCCGGAACGAAACGGGTCTGGTCGGTATCCTCGATACGGAGAATCATGTCACCACCGTTCTGTTTGGCGAAGAGGTAGTTATACAATGCTGTACGTACACCTCCGATGTGCAGAGGGCCTGTGGGACTGGGGGCAAATCTTACTCTTACTTTACGATTCATTAGTTATTGTGTTTTTTTTGATTATTATCAGGTTTGATGTAATAGTATTTCTTCTTTAGGGTCGGGTTGCGAGCACGGTTTATTGCAGTTTTAGTCTATCAAAAGTCTTCTTGCCACAAAAGTAGTAGTCTACCAGCAGGTTGCCCTGATAGATGCAGCTCACCTCGTGGGGGTTGAGTCTGGAACGACGCTCCTTAAGGGCCGGTTTCCACTTCCTGAAGTCTTTATGGGCTTGGAAGACAGCCTTCATCTCTTGGGCGTTGCCTCCGAGGAGGAATTTCACCGAGGCCACGATGTCAAGCAGGTAGCGCAGACGCATCACCCCACCCCTACGCTCGATGGGGAGGTTTTTATATAACAGCGCCATATTGTTGCGGAAGTTAAGATAGGTCTTGCGGGGCGAGGACTTAGGCAAGGTGCCGCCACCCACGTGGTACACGGTTGACTGTGGACAATAGACCACCTTGTAGCCTTGGTTCTTAGCGCGCCAGCAGAAGTCTATCTCCTCCATGTGTGCGAAGAATTCGCCATCCAAACCGCCTAGCTCTTTCCATACTGCAGCCTTGACAAACATCGCTGCCCCCGAGGCCCAGAAGATCTCACAGGCATCGTCATACTGCCCATTGTCCTTCTCCAACGTCGAGAAGAGGCGACCACGACAGAAGGGATAGCCGTAGCGGTCGATGAACCCGCCTGCTCCGCCGGCATATTCAAAAGTGTCACGTTGGTCATACATCAGCAGCTTGGGCTGCGCTATGGCGATAGCGGGGTCCTTCTCCATCTGTGCCACCACGGGGGCGATCCAGTTCTCCCCCACCTCCACATCGTCGTTCAGCAGCACATAGTAGTCGGCATCCACCTGGGCTATAGCCTTGTTGTAGCCTTCGGCAAAGCCATAGTTCTTGTCCATGGCTATGACACGAAGCTCGGGATAGTTCTCTGCGAGGAACGCTAGCGAGTCGTCGGTAGAACCGTTGTCGGCGATGATCAGCTCGTTGTCTCCCGTGCAGGTATGTGCAGAAACAGAAGGGAGAAACTTCTCAAGCATCTTCCTTCCGTTCCAGTTGAGTATGATGACAGCAGTTTTCATAGGATGGTGTCAGTCGTTGTGTGTTAGTTCTTCGGGACGTTTCTTCTTCCAGCGGCGGTGCGTCCACAGCCAGTATTCGGGCTGGCGGCGGATGAGGTCCTCCAGCTTCATGGTGTAGCTCAGCGTGATGCCGCCTTCGGGTATCTGCATCGGGTTCTCGCAGAGCTCTTCGATCGTTATCTCGTAGTATCCTCTCTTCACCTTCTTCACCTCGTAGTAAAGCACGGGGTAGTTGTACTTGCGGGCAAAATGCTCGCCACCATAGAGGAAGCCGGTATCCTGGTTGAGGAACTCCACCCAGAAGCACTTGCGTGGGTTGCTGGGGCTCTGGTCAGAGAGCATCATATAGGCGCAGGGCACTTTGTGGAGATCATAGAAAGCCATCACCTGACGCACATTGGTCTGATCGACGATCTCGTCGCCATAACGTGTGCGCTTCTTGGTGAGGTAACGTCCGAAGCTCTTGTTGCTCAACGGCTTCCCGACCCCTATGCCATGATGGCGCAGCTGGAAGTTGATGGAGAGCACCATATACTCCCAATTGTTGTAGTGCGACGACATAAGGATGACGCTCTGCCCCTTCTCATAATATTTGTTTATCACCTCGCGGTTCACCACCTTGTAGTGCTTGAGCACCTGCATGGGGGTGGCGCGCAGGCCATAGAGCGCCTCCACGAGGAGGTCGCAGAGGTGACGGTAGTAGCGTTTCTCGATGACAGCTATCTCTCTGGTGCTCTTCTCGGGGAAGGATTTCTCCAGGTTGGTGCGCGTCACCTTCCTGCGGTAGCGTGCCACATGATAGACCACCAGGTAGGCCAGGTCCGACAGGCGGTACAGCACCCACAACGGCAGCCATGCTATAGGCATCAGCACACAGTAGAAGAGAATCCAGTTCATTGCAGTCGATCGGTTAGTATAGGTCGGTTTTCGTTTATTTTTTCAGGAAGGGTCTGATCAATAGCCTCTGTCAAACTGCTCTCCCACCTCGCCCTTGAGGTCTTCATTAAGCTGCTGTTGGCTCAGACGCTGCTCCCACTTGGGGTCGCGCACCTCGCCGCGGGCGTTGGAGTTGAGGAGTTTGTAGAATCCCGATCGCAGCTCATCCCAGAAGAGGAACACACGGTTGGGGTCGTCGCCAGGCAGACGGTTGTAGCGCCACAGCTGGTAGGGCAGATAGAAGATCTGTCCCAGGGAGGCGTTGTTCTTGTTCTCGCCCACAAGCTCACGCTCCATGTTGGTCATCGAGCCCAGGTAGCGGGTGGAGACGAAGTTCTTCTCGTCGCGGATGAAGTCAGGAGGTCCATACTGCAGATATACGCGGCCGCGGTCGGTAAGGTAGCCGGGGGTGCGGGGATAGCTGAAGTTCACAGCCACATAATCCAGACGGGTCTTATATTCCTTCCAAGCCGACTCGGGGTCGAGAGCGTTGCGTCCTTTCCAGAAGTTGTAGAAAAACGACTGCTTCTCGGCCAGCTTGCCCGGCTCTTTGACGATACGCTCCTCGTAGTGCTGCTCTCTCACGCTGGAGATGGGATAGAGCGCTTCGATGTAGTAGTTGAGCATATTCTCATCGTTGAGCATAGCGGCAAAGGTGCCAGCGATGTTGACGTCGATGTTGTCGTCTTCCACCGAGGGGTTCGAGCGGAAGAAAGGCACCTTCGAGAAGAGCACCATCTCGTTCTGGCGGTTGCGCACCTCCACCACGAGGTTATAGTTGCCCGAAGGCAGGGCGCTGATGTCGAGCGAGGCATATACGGGGACCACCTCGCTGCTCTTATATTTCTTTGTAGCGAAGGAAGGTGCGAAGCGTTTGCCGAACTGAGCGTCTTCGATGAAAGCCACAGCGAGGAACTCTTTATCGCGGCCCACCTCCTTCTGGATGTTATAGATCTCATAATAGAAGCTGAGCGTCTTCATCTGTTCGGGATAGAAGTCGTTCACATAAGGCTCCATGTCGTAGCCGTTGCGCGAGAGCACGTTCTCTTTCATGGTGCGCTGGATGCTTGCCATAGGCTGCACCGAGGAGAGACGCGGGGTGGTGGCGTCATAAAGGACGGCAATCTTCTCGTTAATCACCACAGGCTGCTCGTTCGAGGCCTTGTCCTTGATCACCATCTCCAAGTCATAGATGCCGTTGGCGAGGGCGAAACGATGCAAGTCGATAAAGTTGAATCTATCCTCCTCCGGACTGTTGATAGCGGGACTGTTCAGCTCATATTTCTTAGCATATACTATCGAGTCGCTCCGCTTGGCCACGAGGGTGATCTCCACCGTTGCCTGGTACTTGCCGGCAGCAGTCTTCACAAAGGTCATGTTCCATGCGTCAAACGAGAGGTAGGTCTCCACATAGGGGCTGCCGCCTGCCAAAGCGAAGGTTGAATAGGAGAAGACGGCCGAGAGCTGCTTGGCTACCAGAGCCACAGGAGCCGTCATCATCAGGACGAGGAATATAAGGATGTTCTTTTTCATAATCATAAATTAACATATTATCATTAACGCAGATCGGTCTTTATTATTGCGCAAGCAAGGGGAAAAATGAATTCCTATAGGCGGCGCATCTTCATCACCACGCTGTCGCGCTGCAGCACCAGCGACTTCTCGGTGAGCTTCCTCACCATCATCGTGTCGCTGAACTGGTTCACATGCCCCTCTTCAAAGCGGATGCCCTCAAGCACCAGACGACGTTTCTTCAACGACCATCGTGCATATTGTACCGTGCTGTTGTTGATAGTTGCCGCAATACCACCCTGCCCCAATCCGAAGCCTTCGGCGCGGCTCATATCTTTTGCCGGCACCACCCAGTCACCTACAATCTGCACTTTTTGACGCTTGCACGAAGAGCACAACGCCAGCGTAACAGCCACAAAGAGAAACAGATATTTTAGTTTACGCGTACGCATTATCATTAATATATTTTTGCAAATATACTCATTTTTCAACAAAATCCGCCAACATCCCTCGCCAAATTATCAACGAGATATCAACATATTGGGAAATAGGGAACGTTCCAGAGGAGCACGAGACAACTATTCTCTCCTCACGACTACCGTCATTGCGGGTGACGTTTGCCAACATTGCTCCTCCGCAACACACCCCATACCTTGTCCTACTCCCCATCCCCTATTTTTATCAACACAAAAAGTCGCATAAACACTAACCCCACGAACGATATTAACAACCTGTTTGAAAAAATCAATCGTATTCCTTTGCGCCATGTAAAAACTTATCGCTATCTTTGCAAAAAATCCTAAGTATAATCTCAAAATCACAACTCACTATTATGATTGAAGTTAACGATACCAACAGCGCCGAAGTTCTGGCTAACGAACTCCCCGTTGTTCTCGATTTAGGTGCCACCTGGTGTGGTCCTTGCAAAGCCCTCGCTCCCATCATCGACGAGGTTGCTGAAGAATATGCTGGCAAAGCTATCTTTGCTAAAGCCGACGTCGAAGAGGCTACCGAACTGGCCGCCCGTTTCCGCGTTCGCAACGTCCCCACCGTCCTCTTCATCAAAGGCGGCGAAGTGAAGGACAAGAGCGTTGGACTCGTTGCCAAGCAGACCATCATCGACAAACTCTCTGCTCTGCTCTAATCCCTTGATCGACAATTGAAAATCTCTGGCCGGTAACGAGCGACACGCCCATTTTTCAGTCGCTCGGCTACCAACCACCCGTTTTCGATTCTCCATTAACCATGCAAGCAGAACTGGAGAAATATAAGACCCTCGACTTCCGCGCCCATCAGATCGTCGAGGGTTTTATTACAGGACTACACAAAAGTCCGTTCCACGGCTTCTCTGTCGAGTTCGCCGAGCACCGCCTCTACAACAACGGCGAGTCCACCCGCAACATCGACTGGAAGCTCTATGGCCGCACCGACAAGCTCTTCGTCAAACGCTTTGAAGAAGAGACCAACCTGCGCTGCCAGCTGCTCATCGACCACTCCTCGTCGATGTATTTCCCCGTCGAGCGCCAAGGCAACTTCCAGGAGCCCAACAAGCTGACCTTTTCTGTCTACGCCGCCGCCGTCATCGTCGAGCTCCTCGTCCGCCAACGCGACGCCTTCGGGCTCACCCTCCTTTCCGACAAGATCGACCTCCAGACCGAGGTGCGCTCCTCCACCGCCCACCAGCGCCATCTCCTCACCATCCTCGAGGGGCTGCTGCGCCCCATCGATGCCGACAAGATGGAGAAACGGCCCACCTCCATCGCCGAAAGCCTCCACCTCATGGCAGAGAAGATGCACCGCCGCTCGCTGGTGGTCATCTTCACCGACGCCTTCCTCCGTCCCGAGGAGCACGAGGAGCTCTTCGACGCCCTGCGCCACCTGCGCCATTGCAAGCACGAGGTCATCCTTTTTCACACCTTCGACAGGGCCAAAGAGCTGAACCTCGACTTCGGCAACAAGCCCATCCAGTTCATCGACATGGAGAGCGACCGCCGTATCAAAGCCTTCCCCCACGAGCTCTCCGCCCACTACGCCGCCGAGATGCAACGCCAGACCGACGCCCTCAAGCGCCACGCCGTCCAGTATCACATCGACTATATCCCCGTCGACATCGCCCTCGGCTTCGACCAGATCATGCAGCCCTACCTCCTCAAGCGCGGCAAGCATTTCTGACCCCCCAAAAAAACGCAACTGCAACGCAGTTCACCAGTTCACCAGTTAACCAGTTGACAACTATCCGGGGAGTCGACTCTCCGGCAGCGGAAAAAAAACAAGCGGCCTTTCCTTAACGGAAGGTCGCCTGTGCTTTGTTTCTCTGTTCCACTAAGGGTGGGGATCAGAAGGGCAGGAAGCCGAGGTTGATGTGGAACATGAGGATGTTGGCCATCCAGAGGTTGGCGTTCATCTTGCGCACGGCCACAAGGCTGTCGTCGTACCATCGTTCGAAGGGTTCGGAGAAGTTGGCGACGGTGAGGTTGAAGCGGGTGCCGTAGTTGAGGTACATGCGGGTGCCTACCATGATGTTGCGGCCGATCTCGCACTGGATGCCTCCGCGATAGTAGGAGGGCTGGAGATAGGTGAAGGTGGCGGCTGGATCGGCGGGCTGGAGGGCAACGCGGTTGCCTATGAGACCTACGCCTACGTAGCGTCCCATGGGTGCGGGGGTGCGGGAATAGAAGCGGTAGGTGAGGGAGAGGCTGAGGATGTCGGCGTGGGCAAGGGGGTCGCGACCGCAGTCGAACTGGGTGCCGTTATAGTCGAAAGAGAGGGCGATGCTGCGGTCTTCTTTGACCACATACTCGACTCCGAGGGCGGGACGGAGGTCGACGGTCTTGCCGGGATGGCGTTCGAAGGGTTCGTTGAAGAGGGGGAAGTCGACGGCGACGCCTGCGGTGACGCCCATGCGACGGCCGAAATAGCCGCTGGGGCCTTTATAGCCTTGGGCGCGCTGGAGGGTGGTATGGATCTCGTTGTTGATGAGGTTGCGGCTGTTCTTCCACCAGTAGCTCTGGGTACGGGAGACGAGGGTCTGGGCGGCCTTGGTGTCGATGACGCGGTTGTGGGTGTAGGTCTCGTCGCTCGTGAAGATGCCGGGATACTCGACATTGAGGACGTTGTTGATGGAGAGCAGGTGGGCATCGTAGCGGGCACTCATGGCGTCCATGCCGGGCTGGGTGAAGAGCCGGTTGTTGGGGATATCCTGCCTGGAGAGGTACTCGGTGGTCCACTCTACGAGGGTGACGAAATCGTTGTAGAAGATGTCGTCGTCGTGACTACGCAACGCGGGATCGGAGAAATCGACGATGTCGATGCCAAGCCCTCTTGCTATCTGGGGTACATAGCCTACAAGATCTTCTTCGAGGGCGGCAGAACGGCGGTAACGGATCTCATCGTTGGCGTTGTCATAAACACCATAGAAGGGGTCAAAGAGAAATACCTTACCTTCGGCGGCGGCAGTATCTTTACGCTGGGCGACAAGGCTGCTGTCGAGGAAGGTGACGAAGGAGGGGTCGCTCTGCATGAGGTCGGTGAAGGCGTAGCGTGCGGGATTGGTGGCGCCGGAGGAGTTTTTGCGACGGATGTGGGCGTATTTGCCGGCAGAGGCAGCCTGATCGGCGGCGGGGACGGTGTCGAAGGTGGCAGAGAAATCGGGGCGCACATGATGGCACTCGTCGTGGATGGTTCCTGCCAGAGAGCGGCAGAGGCCGAGGAGATGGGCGTTGTCGGGGAGGGCCTGGTGGGCGGTCCACGCCTGATGGAGGGCTACGAAACAGGCTTCGGAGGGGCTGAGATGGCTGAAGAGGTGATAGAGCTGATGGATCTCGCCCTGATGCTTGTTGGCGTTGTCGATGCGGCCTCCTTTGCACATGGTGCGGGCGATGGTGTAGAGGGCCTGTGCCTGGGCGTCGAGGAGGAAGGCGTTGCCGGGATGGCTGCGCAGCATGACCATGCTGTTGTAGTAGGCGTCGACGGGCTCGTTGTCGATAAGCTGCTGGCGAATACATTCCATGCGGGCAAGGTCGCGCAGATAGAGGAACTCCTGCTGGCTGACGGTGACGAAATGGCTGCCTCCATGGTGCCCTATGAGCATCTCGCCGACGCGGGCACGACGTTTGCGGATGTTGGGATGGGTGCTCTGGGAGTCGTCGGTATTGTCGTCGATGGTGATAGCACCCACCTTATCGAGGAAATACTGCGAGGGGAGCTTGTAGTAGGGGGTGTTGAAGGCGGTGGTGTCGAAGGGCACCTCGTCGAAGGGCAGCTGGGCGAACTGGAGCACATCGAAGACGCCGTCGGCCACCTGCTTGTAGTAGGGGCTGGGGAGGTAGAAGAGCACCAGACCCAGCGAGTCGGCCTCGTGCTCCATCTCGAAGGAGCGGTTGTGGCGGCGGAGGAAGGCGGCAAGCTGGTCGTTGCGGTCTTTGGGGTTGGCCTTCTTGCGGGCCAGCTCCTCGGCATTGTGGCGGCGGTAGTAGTGTACGATCTCGTGGCTGATGACATAAGCCAGCTGGGCTTCGGTCTCACACTGGGCCACGAGACCGAGGTTGACGAAGATCATGCCCTGTCCGGTGGTGAAGGCGTTGGCGGTAGCGTTCTTGAGGCTGTAGAAGCGGAGCTCGCTACGAAGCTCGGGGTAGTCGACCAGGAGGGTGTCGGCGATGGCTTCCACCATGCGGGTGATGGGGTCGCCATAGAGGATGCGGCCGTTGGTGGTGAGCCTGTTGATGAAATAGGACTGTCGGAGCACCTGGTCGCGGTTGGCGAGGCGGCCATCGTTGTAGTCACGCACACGCTGCTTGTCCTCGGTGTAGAGCTCTTCGAGGTTCTTGCGCAGGTCGGCGGGGATGGGGCCTTGGGAGCGGAGTCCGGAGAAATGGCCGAGATCCTGCTGGGCGGTGGCGGCGAGGGAGGCTGTGAGAGCCAGAAGGAGGAGGAGTCGTTTCATAAAGGTTCGTTTCTATATCGCGGGAATGTTTCGGTAATTTCAGGCAACCTCGAAAGCTCTGTTTTCATGAGCCTTCCAATGGTCACCTTCTTCTATCTGCAATTTACGAGTTATGGGAAACAGCCCTTCGCCAGGTGGCAAGGGGCTGCTGTTGGCGTTATTTAGAACTGGATGTCGGCAAAGCCGCCTCGGGTGAGACCCTGGAAGAGGATGAGGCTGCTAGAGCTGGTACGGAAGGGGGATCCGAAGGTGCAGCCGTCGAGCTTGAGGGCGCTCTTGGTCACGTTGCCCTGGCGGTCGATGCAGTAGAGGCCATGCTTGCCATGCTTGATGGCAGGGTTGAAACGGGCAGAGGGGTTGGAGACATCGTAAACGGGCAGGCAGTCGCTCTCGACATGGAGGAAATAGATGTTCTCGCCCTGCTCGAAGAGCTGGGCACGGGAGAACATCTGATCATCGAGAGCCTCCTTGGTATAATTGCGGAAGGGCAGATGCCAGAGGATGCGGGCGTTCTTGTCGACAGCCATCACGAGGGTTCCCAGGTTGTAGTAATCGGTGGTGGTCATACCTGTGGAGGCATCTCTGGTGGTCACGCTCCAGCAGCGGTCGACCACGGCTACGCCGCCGAAGGAGGTGCCGAGGGAGCGATGAACCACGAGGCCGTCAGCCCTACCGACTTTGTTGGGTTTCTTGGTGGGAGCTCCGGCAAAGACGTTGAGCTCGTCGCTGGTGATGTTCTCGATGCTGATCTTGGCCTGGCGGCTGCTGAAGTCGTAAGCGATGCCGGCGATACGGTCATAGGTCACATACTTGTCTTTCTTGCTCTGCTCGTCACAGGCCACAACACCCATGGCAACTACCACGCCGTTGTCGGCATTGAGGTAACGGACTTTCATAGCCTGGGGGAAGGTGGCGCTCTCTTGGGCCACATGGCCGTCGGCACCATGCATAGTCATTCTGATATGGGTACCACTCTCGTCGACTTTGTCGGTAGCCTGATAGAGGTTGCCCTGGTCGTCGACCCTGATCCAGTCAATCATGTTGGGGTTCTTCACCCAGAGGGGCATGAGGGTCTCGTCGAGCAGCATCAGATGGTCGCCGTTCTTACTGGCCACAGCCATAGCCACAAAGTCGCGGCTGGGGGAGTAGGAGCAGAGGAGATACACGAGGCCTTCGTTGGTGACCTCGGGCATAGGCTCGGAGGAGAGGACCTGCATAGTGGCGGGATCAATGACGGTACGCATGAGCTTGCCGTCGTTGAGGTAAGCCAGATAGGCTTTGCCGTCGACGAAGGTGCCGGTGATCCTGAGGGGCAGGATGGCACCGAAGACTTTGGTGTCTTCCGTTCCGGGAAGCATGACCTCGCGGAGGGTGTTGCCGTTGTTGTCGATCATGCGAAGGAAATAGTGGCCGCTGATGACGCAGTTCTTCATAAAGGTGCGGGTGCCGGGGACGACAGCCAGCACACCTTCGCTGGTTTTAGCCAACACGACGGCGTTGTTCATGCTGGCATAGTTGAGGTCTTTGCTCGTCTCGCGGAACTGGACGTAGGGCATCTGAGCCCATACCGCTACTGCCATCATCATGGCAAAGAAGAGGGATAGCTTTTTCATGGGTTGTGTATTTTTTCTGTTGTCAATTCTATTTTAGAAAGGCCGTTCAATTTTAGAGAGACCGCCTTTAGAAGAGGTATCCGACGCCGATATTGAGGCGCAAGGGGTGGACATCCGTGAGGTAGCAGGAGAGTCTGTCGCCAACGGTAAAGCTAGAGTTGTCGTTGAAGAAGTTACTCATGAAACCGTTGCGGATCAGGCCCATGCTGGCGTCGGCCTGGAGGTAGAAATGCTCGCTGAGGATGTAGCGGCCGGTGACCACCAGGAAGTAGGTACTGATGGACTTGAGGCGGGAGTTGTTCTTGTCGACCAGCACATCCGACCCCCAGCCTATGCCGCCGAGGAGGACGACGACATCGTCGAAGTTGTAGCCGAGGCTATAGCTCAGCCCGAAGGAGATGCGATTGCTTACGTTATCGACAAGGTAGACTGCCGTGTCAGCCACCGTGCCTCTGAAGACATGGGTGCCATAGCTGGCATAGAGCGTATAGCCTTTGGTGAGGCCCGTGCCGGAACGGAACGAGGAATACTGAAGGCCTAAGTGGGGAGATACCCTCGAGGCGTTGTAGTCAACCGGAGTCAGAGCCTTTCCCCATTGGTCCACAATCGCGTGGTTGGGGAGCATGAAGCCGCCGCCAAAGACGCCGATGCCGTGGGATCGTGAGTAGGTTCTGAAAGTCTGTGCCGATGCCACCAGCGTGGCAGCAACAAGGAGCAGCAATACGAAGGTCTTTTTCATAGGTAGAAGGAGTTTGTTTGGATTTGCAAAGATAATAAATAAATCTATAATATAGAAAAATTTAACACCACACCTTCCCCACCCCACCGGCATATCTTCATGGGGGTGGGTGATTTTCAATTAGTTACACAATCCCTACAAATCTTCATCCCGAGAGCAGAAATCCACCTTCGCGAGCCTCTGCAGACAGGTGCCCTCCTCGCTTTTCTGGAAAGTTCCCAGCCTCCTGGTTCCGGCCAAGAACAAGGGGCAAGGCAGCCATCAGCGCCCTATCTGCGTGCTATCAAATCCGACTCAATCCCCACTCAATTCCCACTCAATTCCGACTCAATTCCGGCTTTTGTGGGAATTGAGTCGGATTTGAGTCGGATTTGATACGGATTTGATAAGGCGCTGACTGGACGTTGGCCAGACTCAGAAACGACACTTCCCTACAGTTCTCCAAGACAGAAATCTACAACATCTTCAACAAACAAACAAGCCCACACACAACAAACTGTATTTCAACACTCAAACTTCCAGCAACACAATTCCTCGAGTCAATCAACAACTCCGTCCAGAGACACATCTGCAAATATTTTTATTGGTAATCCAATATTTTTATGTAATTTTGCACGTTTTTAGTGTGACACCATTAATCGTATAATACTATGCAAAATATTCGCAATGTTGCTATTATTGCACACGTCGACCATGGTAAGACCACCCTGGTAGACCGTATGCTGCATCAAGCCCAGCTCTTCCGCGAGAACCAGGAGACTGGCGACCTCATCCTCGACAACAACGACCTCGAACGCGAACGCGGCATCACCATCCTCTCCAAGAACGTCTCCATCCGCTACAAAGAGACCAAGATCAACATCATCGACACCCCCGGCCACAGCGACTTCGGCGGTGAGGTGGAACGCGTGCTCAATATGGCCGACGGCGTACTCCTCGTCGTCGACGCCTTCGAAGGCCCCATGCCCCAGACCCGCTTCGTCCTCCAGAAAGCCATCGAACTCGGCCTCAAGCCCATCGTGGTCATCAACAAAGTCGACAAGCCCAACTGCGACCCCGAGCTCACCCAGGAGGCCGTCTTCGACCTCATGTTCAACCTCGGCGCCAGCAACGACCAGCTCGACTTCGCCACCGCCTACGGCAGCGCCAAGAACGGATGGATGGGCCCCGACTGGAACACCCCCACCGAGGACATCACCTACCTCATGGACCTCATCATCGACAAGATCCCCGCTCCCCGCGTGGCCGACGGCAACACCCAGATGATGATCTCCTCCCTCGACTACTCCTCCTACCTCGGCCGCATCGCCGTAGGACGCATGAACCGCGGCACCCTCGTCGCCGGTCAGCCCATCGTCCTCGCCAAACGCGACGGCAGCCAGGTCAAATCCCACGTCAAGGAGCTCTACACCTTCGAAGGCCTCGGAAAAGAGCGCATCAAGACCCCCGTCGAAGCCGGCGAGATCTGCGCCGTCCTCCTCGACCTCGACAAGAACGTCGCCTTCGAAATCGGCGACTCCATCTGCGACGTCGACAACCCCGACCCCCTGCCCCCCATCAAGATCGACGAGCCTACCATGAGCATGCTCTTCACCATCAACAACTCCCCCTTCTTCGGCAAAGAAGGCAAGTTCGTCACCTCCCGCCACCTCCGCGACCGTCTCTTCAAAGAGCTTGAGAAGAACCTCGCCATGCGCATCGAAGAGACCGGCTCCCCCGACGCCCTCCTCGTCTTCGGCCGCGGCATCCTCCACCTCTCCATCCTCATCGAAACCATGCGTCGAGAAGGCTACGAGCTCCAGGTAGGCCAGCCCAAGGTCATCATCAAAGAGATCGACGGCCAGAAGTGCGAGCCCATCGAGCAGCTCACCGTCCTCGTCCCCGAGGAGTTCAGCAGCAAGGTCATCGACGTCGTCACCCGCCGCAAAGGTGAGGTAGGCACCATCGACACCAAAGGCGACCGCGTGCAGCTCGAATTCACCATCCCCTCGCGAGGCATCATAGGCCTCCGCAACACCCTCCTCACCGCCACCAACGGCGAAGCCGTCATCGCCCACCGCTTCAACGGCTTCGAGCCCTGGAAGGGCGAGATCGGCGATCACAAGATGGGTGCCCTCATCGCCAAAGAGACCGGCGAGAGCACAGCCTACTCCATCAGCAAGCTGCAGGACCGCGGCCCCTTCTTCATCGAGCCCGGCGAGCACGTCTACTCCGGACAGGTCATCGGCGAAAGCCTCCGTCCCGGCAACGACATCGTAATCAACGTCGTCACCGCCAAGAACCTCACCAACATGCGTTCCAAGAGCGCCGACGACAAGTCCACCACCACGCCCCCCATCAAGTTCAGCCTTGAAGAAGCCATGGAGTACATCCGCGAAGACGAGTACCTGGAGATCACACCCTCCAGCCTCCGCATCCGCAAGATCATCCTCGACGAGATCGAGCGCAAACGCGCCCGTATCGCCGCCGGCCTCTCCGCCGAATAACACAAAAGATATCACACAAAAAAAAAGACAGCCTCACCTATACCATGGGGCTGTCTTGCTATATATTGACATGCTATTCAAGACTTGAAAAGTCGCTTGCAATTGCAGTTCACCAGTTCACCAGTATACAAAACCACCTTACACATACTTGCTGAAGCTCAACCCGCGGTTGCCCGACTGGCAGTAGCTTACGTGTATCCACTTGATCTCGCCGGTGGACTTGCTCCTGTAGGCTATCAGCTGGTCGTAGGGCAGCTTTTTCAA
>JAKSMR010000024.1 GCA_024400495.1 Bacteroidales bacterium | reverse complement strand
AAAGAGTACTATTGCAACCAAATATTTTTTTCGTAAGCACATATTTACTCTATTAACCTGTTGGATGAATTAATTTGTTAATAATTTCTTTCAAAAAAAGTTGTGCATGTTAATGATTTTTCGTATTTTTGTAGTGAAAATCAAATTTTTACAAAAAACTGTTATCATGCACAACTTTTATGCAAAGATACAAAAGTCGAGCGTAATGACAAAATTTTTTTGGCATTACCGAGACCAAATATCTTCATGAGCGTAGCGAGTAAAGTACGTAAAAATTCTTGACATATGCAAGCGGTTCACTCATGATCTCGTCTCCAACCAAATAGTTGGTCTCAACCAACCCGTGTTGGATGCCAAAACCCATCATGGCAGAAAACAGGAACACCATTTATGTAGAGCGTGGAATCATGCCCTAGACTAATCCCGCCAACGGGTTCTGCACTGTTATTAAACGAAAAAAGACGCAAAAATATGACGCTCAAAAAAATTTTTTCCGGAGGACACTCAAGCTTGGCCTCAGGGGAGGCCTTAGGCCCTGGGGACCGGCAGCGTCGCACTAGCGTCGTACCAGCGCCGTATTTGCGCCGTATCAAACCCCACTCAATTCCCACTTAAACCCGACTCAATTCCCACAAAAGTCGGAATTGAGTCGGAATTGAGCCGGAATTGAGTCGGATTTGAGTCGGATTTGATAGCCATCTGATAGCCGTCTGCTATATGGCTACTATATGGCTGGAGCAAGGCTGGAGGCTGACTTTCTGGCGACCTCTAAAGCGGCATCTGTTCGAGGTCATCTTTCTGCCAAACCGCAACCCTCCGACGACGGGGTTGCGACGCCGAAAAAAGGAGAATATCCCGAAGGACGCCTTTCTACCTTGTCGTCAGCCACTTGCACCATCCAGCACGAGCCCAAGACGAGAGCCCTAAACGCACGCACGCAAAATTATTTTTTTGTTATATAATAAAAACTTCGTATATTTGCAGTTGCTATTAATGGCGAACGCGCGAACCGCCTTCGGGCTAAACCGTTGTAAGCTATCGCCATAGCACGAAAGAACCCGAAACAAGAAAAGCCCCAACTATCGCATGAAACGCCTCTTTTTCATCCTCCCCATCCTCGTCCTCCTCTCCTTAGCGGGAGCGGCTGCCGCCCAGCACTCGGTGCTGTCGCAGGGGGAATGGTACAAGATTGGCATCGGCGAGACCGGAGTCTATCGCATCACCACGAGCACCATCCCTGCCCTATCGGGGGAAAGCATCGACCACATCGCCCTCTATGGCGACAAGGGCGGGCAGCTGAGCACCGACAACAGGTTCACCTCCACCGCCGGGCTGCAGGCCATCCCCATCGACATACAAGACAACAACCACAACGGGCTCTTTGACGGAAACGACCACATCCTCTTCTATGCCGAGGCCGTGGGATCGTGGAAGAACACCTCGGACCGAAGCCAGCACGAGAGCCACGCCTATGCCGGAGCCAACTATGTGTTTCTCGGCATCGGATGCACCACAGGAAAAAGAATCGTCGCCGACGACAGCTCCTATGCCCCCACCGTCGACATCAGCACCTATCTGCACCGACAGGTCTACGAGCGCGACTTGGTCAACACCCACGGCAGCGGCCAGATATGGGTGGGCGAGAAGTTCTCAGTCGCCAACAGCCACCGGAGCTTCACCCTCTCCCTCCCCGACAGGGCCAGCGACAGCAGAGCCCATCTCCGCGTGGGCCTCGCCGGACTTCCCGGAGACCACGGCAGCTGCGAGCTCTCGGTACGGAGCGGAGGAGCGACGAACTACATCACCTTCGGCCCTTCGATCAACTATTCGACACTCGACCTCGACGCCCCCGCCAGCAGCAACAACGTGAGCGTGGACATCGACTTCAGCACCTCCACCAACGGCGCCGCCGGCTACCTCGACTTCATCGAGCTCAACGCCCTTGTCCCCCTGCGCTTCAGCGGGAGCCAGATGACCTTCAGAAGCCTCTCCCAGGCCAACGACAGAGGCGATGCCCGTTTCGCCATCGCCAACGCCGCAGCCGGACTCCGTGTGTGGGACGTCACCGACCTCTTCCACATCAAAGAAGCCGCAGTCACAACCAACGGCACAACCGCCACCTTTGCCGCCCCCCACGACAAGGCGCACGAATATGCAGCCTTCAACGGAACGGCGTTCCTCTCCCCCATCTCCTGCTCCCGCATCGAGAACCAGGACATCCCCGGCGCCACAGATATCGACCTCGTCATCGTAGCCCACAAAGACTACCTGCAGCAGGCCCAGCGCCTAGCTTCGCTCCACGAGATTGTCGACGGGCTCAACGTGCTGGTATTGGAGCAGAACGAGGTCTTCAACGAGTTCTCGTCCGGAAAAGCAGACCCCATGGCCGTCCGCAGCATGATGCGCCTCTTCTACGACCGCTACACCAGCCACGCCAGCGAGACCTACCCCCGTTATCTGCTGCTTTTCGGCAAAGGGACCTACGACAACAGGAACATCCTCGGGCTGAACCAGACCACCGTTGTCACCTACCAGTCGCCCACCTCGTTCTGCCTAGAGAGCTCCGCCTCGGTAAGCGACGACCCGATGGGCTATCTGGGAGCGACAGAGACCGGACGCCCCTCCGAGAGCCTCGACCTCGGCATCGGCCGTCTCCCCGCCAAGAGCGCCGCTGAGGCAGACCTGATGGTTGACAAGATCGAAGCCTACCTCATGCGTCAGGACCTCGACGACGAGACCACACGCGGAGACTGGAGGAACTTCGTGGCCCTCCTCTCCGACGACGCCGACCCCTCCTGCCCCGGCGACAAGGACTTTGCCGAGTCGAACGAATATGCCGCCAACCTCATCAACGCACGCTACCCCAACCTCAACATCGACAAGATCTACGCCGACGCCTACCAGCAGCAGTCGGGAACAATAGGTTCCTACTACCCCGACGTGAACAACGCGCTACGCCAGCGCATCAACTACGGCTGCCTGCTCCTGAACTACATCGGGCACGGGTCGGACCAGTATATAGGAACCGAGCGTTACATGGAACTCAGCGACATGAACGCCTACTCCAACCACAACCGGCTGCCCTTCTTTGTAACAAGCACCTGCAGCTTCGGAAAATATGACCGCACCGACGACATCTGCGGAGCCGAAGGCTTCCTCCTGAGCCAGAACGCCGGCGTCGGCACCATCGCCGCCGCCCGCCCCATCTCCCACATGAAAGACTTCAACACCGCCCTGGTGCTCGGCATTCTCGACCCCGCAAACCGCATCGGCGACGCGCTGCGCCAGACCAAGAACGAGCATCCGCTCCAGCAGAACCTCAGCATCACGCTCCTCGGAGACCCCGCGCTGCGCCTGGCATTCCCCAAGCACGAGGTCGTCGTCACCAAGATCAACGACAGCGCCATCTCGCCAAGCAAAGCCGACAGCGCCGAAGTCCTCTCACGGGTGACCATAGCCGGAGAGATCCGCGACACCAACGGCGTCCTCCAGAGCGATTTCACAGGACTCATCTTCCCCATCGTTTACGACAGGAAGACCAACTGCCGCACCCTTGCCAACGACAACGAAGGCACCGAGGTGCCGTTCACCCAGCAGAAGAACATCCTCTACAAAGGCTGCGACTCGGTGAAGAACGGACGGTTCGAATACAGTTTCGTCGTGCCTCGTGATGTAGCCTACCAGTTTGAGCGAGGCAAGCTGAGCCACTATGCCCGCAGCGGCAACGAAGACGCCTCGGGAAGCTACAGCAACATCTATTTCGGCGGCTTCGACGAGAGCGTCACCATCCGCGACATCCGTCCCCAGATAGCGCTCTTCATGGGCGACTCCAACTTCATCAGCGGCGGCCTCGTCAGCGAGACACCCACGATGTTTGCCATCCTCGAGGACTCCATCGGCATCAACTCCGTCGGCAGCGGACTCGGCCACGACATCACCGCCACCATCGACAACAACGGCAACGGCGTCGTGGTGCTGAACGACTTCTATGAGACCGACCTCAGCAACGCCAGCAGAGGCTATGTCACCTATCAGCTCGACAAATTCACCCCCGGCCGCCACACCCTCACCGTGAAAGCCTGGAACATCTTCAACTACTCGTCCACAGCAACGATAGCCTTCGTGGTGAAAGGCAGCGACAGCATCTCCATAGGCCGCTTCTTCAACTACCCCAACCCCGCCAGAGAGAGGACCACCATCCACGTGGAGCACAACATCGCCGAGACCATCGCCTCCGCCTCCATCGACATCTTCGACACGCAGGGGCAACGCGTACGACACATCACACCCACCATCGTCCCCGGCACCTATACCCTGGCTCCTGTCGTGTGGAACTACACCAGCGACGGCGGCGCCACCCTCTCGGGAAGCCTCTACTTCGCACGAGTGACGATAACCACCGCCAGCGGCGAGACCTACTCCTCGGCAACAAAGATTGTTAAAATAAATTAACCTCACAATAAAAAGAGGGAACACCCCGTTATTACTAAACTCAAAACAGAAACCAACAGACATAGAATGAAAAAGATTCTTGCAACAATAACCCTACTTCTCTTAGCTGGCGCAGCAATGGCCCAGCAGGCAACCCCCAAAGCATCGACCAACTATACCGGCGGAAACAAGAACTATATCTCCACCGGTATGCCTATCCTCCTCATTGCCCCCGACGCCGTTTCGGCAGGTATGGGCGACGTGGGTGTGGCCACCAACCCCGACGTCTATTCGGCCCATTGGAACAACGCCAAATACGCCTTCATCGACAACAAGAGCGGCATCGGACTCACCTACACCCCCTGGCTCCGCAACCTTGGACTGAGCGACATGAACCTGCTCTACCTCGCAGGATACTACAAGATCAACAACAGCAGCGCCATTGCTGCCGGACTGACCTACTTCACCCTCGGCGACATCCAGCACACCGACGAAGAGGGAGCCGACAAAGGCACCTTCATGCCCAACGAGTTTGCTATCGACGTCACCTACTCGATGAAGATCTCCGACAACCTCTCCCTTGGTGCCAGCGGCCGCTTTATCCGCGACGACCTCACCAACGGTCAGGACATCGAGAACCAATCCACCAAGGCCGCCAACGCCCTTGCCGCCGACATCGGACTGTACTATCAGCAGGACATCGACCAGAAGCAGAGCTTTGCCGCCGGCGCCCACATCAGCAACCTCGGCTCCAAACTCTCCTACTCTGACGACGACACCCAGAATGAGTTCCTCCCCGCCAACTTCCGTTTCGGCGGACGCTATACCTACGATGCCGACGAGTACAACAAGATCAACGTCATGGTTGACTTCAACAAGCTCCTCGTCCCCACGCCTCCTACCGTCAACGAGGATGGCGATGTGGTAGGCTACTACGAAAACATGGCCGACTACCGCAGCACCGGCTCCATCGCCGGCGTCTTCAACTCGTTCCACGACGCCCCTGGCGGTTTCAAAGAGGAGATAAGCGAAATCACCCTCTCCCTCGGCGCAGAATACTGGTACGCCAACACCTTCGCCGTTCGTGCCGGTTACTTCTACGAGTCTGCCAACAAAGGCGGCCGCAAGTACATAACCCTCGGTGGCGGCGTGAAATACAACATGTTTGTCATCGACCTCGCCTACCTCATCCCCACCACCAGCTTCGGCAACAATCCTCTCTCAAACACCATCCGTATCTCGCTCGCACTCAACTTCGCCAACACTAAAAAATAATCAACTATGAAGATACGCACCGGCATAGGCTACGACGTCCATCAGCTGAAAGAAGGCCTCCCTCTCTGGATTGGCGGAATCAACATTCCCCACACCCACGGGCTGCTCGGCCATTCGGATGCCGACGTGCTTATCCACGCCATCTGCGATGCGCTGCTCGGTGCCGCCGCCCTGGGGGACATAGGGAAACATTTCCCCGACACCGATCCCGCCTACAAGGGCATCGACAGCAAGATCCTCCTGCGCAACGTGAGCAACCTCCTGCGCGACAAGGGCTACGAGATAGGCAATGTCGACAGCATCCTCTGCGCACAAAAGCCCAAGGTGGCCGCTTTCATCCCTGCCATGCGCGAGAAACTGGCCGAATGTATGGGAGTCGACCTGGACCAAGTGTCTGTCAAAGCCACCACTACCGAGCATCTCGGCTTTGAAGGCCGTCAGGAAGGCATGAGCGCCTACGCTTCCGTACTTATCACCAAGAACGAATAAAAAAAACACTTCATCCATGGAAAAGCAAGGGACCAAGACACAATACGAAGAAGATGTAGAGCTATTGGAAGACAGCGGCTGCAGCCTGGTCTTGCACAATGACGACTACCATTCGTTCGACTACGTGATCAAAGCACTGGTGGATATCTGCCGACTCTCCACAGAGCAGGCAGAGCAATGCACCATCCTTGTCCACTACAAAGGGAAATGTGTGGTGAAGAACGGAGGCTACAACGAGCTCCTCCCCATGCACACCGCGCTCCTCGCAAAGCAACTCACCTCCGAAATCGTAAGATAACCCCTATACCCAACAACGCCAACAAACCAAATAAAGAGATGTCTCTCTTCCTCATCATCCTGGTAGTCCTTTTCGGACTCATACTTGTCGCTCTTGAGATCGTCGCCCTTCCCGGCGGAATCTCGGGCATCTGTGGCGGGATCCTCGTCGCTGTGGGCATCTGGCTCACCTACTCCAACTACGGCATGGCGACCGGAAACATCATCCTGCTCAGTTCCATTGTTATCGGCATCGCCCTGCTGGCCTTCTTCATGAAATCCCGCACATGGAAACGGGCAAGCCTGAACGACGAGATCGACAGCAAGGCCAACCCTCTCAACGAGAACGTCGTCAAACCCAGAGCCCGAGGCGTAACGATCTCCCGTCTTGCACCCGCCGGCAATGCCGTCATCGACAACGAGACCGTTGAAGTGCACACCACAAGCGAATTCATCGACCCCAACAAACCCATCGAAGTGATTGAGGTTGACGGATACCGGGTTCTGGTGAAAGAAGTAACCGAATAGCCGATCCCATTAGCCTAATCAACAATACAGAAAACTAAAAAAAATCAATATCATGGAAATTTTTATTCTCGTAGCAGTTTGTATCATCGTTCTGATACTTTTCCTCTGGCTCTTCCCCATTGGAATCTGGTTCCAGGCACTCGTTTCAGGAACACACACCTCTCTCATCCAGCTGGTGTTCATGCGTTTCCGTAAAGTTCCTCCCCATCTCATCGTCAACAACATGATTGCAGCCACCAAGGCCGGCCTAAAGCTGAGCCAGAACGAGCTTGAAGCTCACTATCTCGCTGGCGGCCGCGTAGGAAGCGTCGTCAACGCGCTCATCTCTGCAGACAAAGCCAATATGAACCTCGACTTCAAGACCGCCACCGCTATCGACCTTGCCGGCCGCGATGTCCTCGAGGCAGTAAAGACCTCTGTCAACCCCAAAGTTATCGACACACCTCCTGTAGCCGCCGTTGCAAAGGATGGTATCCAGCTTATCGCCAAAGCCCGTGTTACCGTACGTACCAACATCAAGCAGCTCGTCGGTGGTGCAGGAGAAGAGACCATCCTCGCCCGCGTCGGCGAAGGTATCGTAACCTCCATCGGCTCCGCCATCAGCCACAAGCATGTGCTTGAAAACCCCGACTCCATCTCCAAGCTCGTCCTCACCAAAGGTCTCGACAGCGGCACCGCTTTTGAGATTCTCTCTATCGATATCGCCGACATCGACGTAGGTAAGAACATCGGCGCACAGCTCCAGATGGATCAGGCCAACGCCGACAAGAACATCGCTCAGGCTCGCGCTGAAGAGCGTCGCGCTATGGCCGTCGCCAACGAGCAAGAGATGAAGGCCAAGGCTCAGGAAGCACGCGCTAAAGTTATCGAAGCCGAAGCAGAAGTTCCTCTTGCAATGGCCGAAGCTTTCCGCAACGGCAACCTCGGCATCATGGATTATTACAAGATGAAGAACATCCAAGCCGACACCGAGATGCGCGAATCTATCAGCAAGCCCGCCAGCACCCAGCAGACGAAGAAATAATGTATCTATAAAACAATCAGATACTCAAGGTAACCTCTAAAAATTAGAAAAATGAGTAACATTAGCTTGAGCGTCCTGCTGCTTCTTTTTGGCGCTTCCAAGCGTAACCGCTTTTGCACACAAGACGTTATTGCGGTTCGGCAAAATCAGCAAGCTGCTTCTGCTCTCACTCCGCAGATAACGGCGGCACATAGCACCGCTATGCACCTGCGCGCTTCCTCTCAGAATCGCTCAAAAATAAGCAGCAATCCATCTCAATCTAATTATTAGAGGTCACCTCAAATAATTCCAGAAGGAACAGAAAAAACTTCTGGGACAGAATAAAAAGACAAGAACCGTTCCTAGTGGACGGCTCTTGTTCTTTTATGCGTGACGTTCGGTTTATCTGGCTTCTACTCCGTCTTGAGAAACGCAAAGAATACGGCTAGGATAATAAGACCGAAAGCCACGATGTGGTTCCAGTGGATAGGCTCACCTTTGAAGATTGTAGCCACAATCACAGTAAAGATTATCAACGAGATGCACTCTTGAATGATCTTAAGCTGCATAAGCGAGAAGGGACCTCCTGTAATGGTGGATCCTACACGGTTGGCAGGAATCATAAAACAGTACTCCAGCAGAGCCATTCCCCACGACAAGAGGATGATGCCAAACAGTGGCCAATCTGCCACAGAGGGTTTGAGCTGCTGCAGTTTCAGGTTTCCGTACCAGGCAAAAGTCATAAAGACGTTGCTGCAGATGAGCATGATAATGGTAAGTATTCCGCGAGACATTTTTTCTATACTTAAGATTTGAATTCTTTTATTGAAGAGAAAGCCTTACACCTCCTTTGTCAGTTGTTTTATCAACAGAGAATAAGACTCGTTGGCGGCACGCTCGATGGTTCGCAGACGATCGGAGCCAAAGCACTTGCATATAGCTATGGTTTCCTTCTCCGACGCAACAGCGATCCAAACGGTACCTACCGGCTGAGTGGGAGTAGCGCCACTAGGGCCAGCAATACCTGTTGTAGCAATCGCATAGTCGGCACCAAGCACACGGCGAGCGCCTTCGGCCATCTCACGAACGGTTTCTTCGCTCACTGCTGTATGATGCTCCAGGGTAGCGGACTTCACGCCCAGGACGCCATTCTTCACTTCGTTGGTATAAGAGACCACGCCCCCTTTGAAGTAATCGCTTGCTCCGGCCAACGCAGTGAGTTTGGATGCTATGGTTCCACCCGTACAGCTCTCTGCCGTAGCCAGTGTCTTGTGAGCCTTCTTCATGCGATAAGCCACCAGCTCGGGTAGACTCTCCAGATCCTCTCCAACGATGAACTCTCCAGCCAGAGGATAAAGACCCTTCACCGCTTCGTCAATCTGATTCTGGAGCAGATTCTTGTCGGTCCCACGGGCAGTGAGACGCAGTTTTACCATTCCTGCCTGAGGGAGATAAGCCAAACGAATAGTCTTTGGCAGAGCCAGCTCCCAGTGCTCGATGCGATCGCTAAGGAAAGACTCTCCAATGCCCTGAACGAGTATGTTTTTATTAAGGATATAGTCTGTCTTGAAATAAGCCTGCAGGCGGGGAACAATCTCAGTCTCCATGAGGTTGATCATCTCAAACGGGACCCCCGGGAGGGAGACAACGACCTTCCCTTCGTGTTCAAACCACATGCCAGGTGCGGTTCCCAACACATTGTTCACCATCGTGCAACACTCAGGAACCCAGCTTTGCTGCCGGTTGACATCCGTGAGCGGGAAACCTTTCTCATCGAAGATACGCTGGATATTGGCCAATGCCTCTGCATTTTCCACCAGATGACTGTGGAAGAAATCGCAGAGGGTAGTCTTCGTGATATCGTCCTTAGTGGGGCCCAGTCCGCCGGTTATGAGGACGACATCACTATGGGAGAGACTGCGTTCGAGGTTAGAACGGATAGCAGCGGCATCGTCGGCGATAGTAACCACCTCCCTTACATCCATTCCTGCTGCAATTAACATGCGCGACATATTGCTGGCATTGGTATTTACCACCTGTCCTATCAATAATTCGTCGCCTATATTAATGATACTAACATACATATTATGAGCAACTTTATAGATATTCTAGTTCTTGTTTATCGAGTGCAAAGATAATAAATTGTGCGTAATTGGTATTTTTTTCGTATTTTTGCACCGATTTTTATACATTAAAGATCAAACAAAAAAAAAGATTTTTTGACATGATGACACAGATACCCAACTTAGACGAACTTATCCGTATGGCCTTACGTGAGGATGTGGGCGACGGCGATCACAGCACCTTGGCATGCATCCCCTCCGATGCAATGGGCAAAGCCAAAATGGTAGCAAAGAAACCCGGAGTGCTTTGCGGCGTCGAAGTAGGAGAACGAGTTTTTCATCTTGTCAATCCCGAATTGAAAGTTTCTGTAATGAAGCACGACGGCGACCAGCTTGCTGTTGGGGATATCGTCATGCTCGTCGAAGGAGCAGCAGGATCCATCCTCACTGCCGAGCGCACCGCACTCAACTTCATGCAGCGCCTTAGCGGCATCGCCACACAGACCAACATCATGGTCAAGATGCTCGACGGACTGCATACCCGTCTGCTCGACACACGCAAGACCACTCCCAATATGCGTCTTCTGGAGAAATATGCCGTCAAATGCGGCGGTGGCACCAACCACAGAATCGGACTCTACGACATGGTCATGCTCAAAGACAACCACATAGATTTTGCTGGCGGCATCGAGAAAGCCATCGACCGAACCCGCCAATATCTTATGGAGAACCACAAAGACCTCCGCATCGAGATCGAGGTACGCAATATGGACGAACTGGAGCGTGTGATGCAGCATGGCGGCGTTGACCGTATCATGCTCGACAACTTCGACACCGAGACCCTCAAACTTGCCGTAAAACGTATCGGAGGACAATACGAAACCGAGGCTTCTGGCGGCATCACCGATGAGACACTCCGCGCCTATGCCGAGAGCGGTGTCGACTTTATCTCCGTCGGTGCTCTCACCCACCACATCAAGAGTCTTGATCTCAGCCTCGTCTCCAACTTCCAATAGAGCAACAAGCCAAAGAGCCCAATCACGAGCATTGCAGGAACAGGATGAAAAGCAGCAACAATATCCCCCGTCTCATCACCCACTACCTCTTCCTTCGTCCGGTAAGAAGCACTATCTATTTTCTCAAGCATGCCTCTCTCCCCGGATGTAAAGGTGTACCCATGTGGGATGTGTTGCGTTTCTTCTTCGCCGGCATTGCCAACGGAGCCTTGTGGCAGCGAGCCAAAGGCCTCGCCTACTCCTTTCTCACGGCCATTCCCCCTCTGCTTATCTTCCTTTTCACCTTGGTGGCCTACCTTCCCGTGCAAGGCATACAAGATGAAATTCTTCGTCAGCTCCACGAGCTGGTTCCCTGTTCAATCTACCACACCGTAGAGCCTACCATTGTTGACGTCATGAGCCATCGTCACAGCAACCTGCTCAGCATTGGATTCATCGTCTCCATCATCCTCGCTGCCGGCGGTATGCATGGAATGCTTATGTCGTTCAACTACGCCAACAATGGCATAAAAGAGAACCGAAACTTTTTCGTACGTTACGCCACTTGCCTGATGCTTGTATTCCTGCTCTACATCCTCATCATCCTCATCGTGCTCGGACAGGTTGGCTACAAATATATCGTATCTTGGCTCTTCAGCCACGGCATCCTCGACGCCACCACCTTCGACACCTTCCTTGTCAACCTCGTGCGTTGGGTCATCCTCGCATTCAGCTCCCTTCTTGTCATCGGACTCATCTACTACTGGGCTCCCGCCAAGAAACAACGCCTAGGCTTTTTCTCCATAGGTACTGTACTCACTACCCTGCTCCTATTTGGCCTCACCTGGGGATTCCAGATATATCTCAACAACTTCTCACGCTACAACCTCCTCTATGGCTCCATAGGCACTTTGCTGCTTATCATGCTGTGGATTTTCCTCAACTGCCTTGTCCTCCTCATAGGCTACGAGATCAATATCTCCATCTGCCAGGGCCGAGCCGCAATGCAGGCAAAGACAGACCGCATCATTGAGCAGAATATCAGCATCCTCAAGAATGCCGAGCCCGATGTAGCACATCATTCCAACCTTGATAAATAATTACAGACACCCATGATAATTCAAAAGAAAAACGGTCGTGTGGTTCCCGTGGAGCCCTCCAATCGCGAGACATTCAAAATGATTGCAAAGACAATGTTCGGTCTTGAAGAGGTCCTTGCCGACGAGCTGCGTGCTATGGGCGCCACCGACATCGAGCTTCTCAGCCGTGCTGTCGCTTTCCGTGGTGACATGCGTCTACTCTATCGCGCCAACTACACCTGCCGCACCGCTCTCGCCATCCTCAAGCCCTTTGCCGAGTTTGAGGCTAACAATCCCGACGAACTCTACTCTCAGATCAATCAGATCAAGTGGGAGAAGATCATGGACTGCGACTGCACCTTTATGATTGACTCCGCCACCAGCGGCGAAATCTTCACCCACTCCTACTATGCTGCGTTGCGCTGCAAGGACGCCATTGTAGACCGTTTCCGCAAGAACTTTGGCCGTCGCCCCTCCATCGACACCGAGAACGCCGACTACAAGTTCAACCTCCATATCCGCGACAACAAAGTCACCCTCCTCATGAACTCCTCCGGCGAGTCGCTCCACAAGCGTGGCTACCGCCAGTCTGTCGGCATCGCCCCCATCAACGAGGTCCTCGCCGCCGGCATGCTCAAACTCTCCGGCTGGAAGTGCGACTGCAACTTCATGGACCCCATGTGCGGCTCCGGCACCCTTCTCATCGAAGCTGCCATGCTGGCCAACAATATCCCCGCACAATACTACCGTGGCGACCGTTTCGCCTTCCGTCGTTGGAAAGAGTTCAACCTCGGCGAATGGAAACGTGTCAAAGAAGAAGAAGACCGCAAGATCGGCTCTACAGATTTTGACTACGAGATCTGGGGTAACGACCTCGACATGAACGTCCTCGCCCAATGCGAGAAAAACCTCCAGTACACCAAGCTCCACAAAGACGTGATGCTCTACAACGGTTCCTTCGAGTTCCAGGAAGCTCCCGAAGGCCGCACTATGATCGTCACCAACCCTCCTTATGGCGAGCGTATCAAGGTCGAGGACCTCAACGACATGTACACCAAGCTCGGCGACACCTTCAAAAACCTCTATGGCGAAGGATGCGAAGTATGGCTCATCACCAGCGACTTTGAGGCAATGAAACATATCGGTCTCAAGCCCAGCAAGAAGATTCCTCTCATCAACGGCTCCCTTGACTGCCGTTTCCTTCAGTTCAAGCTCTACGAAGGAAGCAAGAAAGCAAGCAAGCAGAACACCTCCGACGAAGAAGAATAACAACAATAACATCAGAATGGACACTTCTTAGTGTCCATTCTTTGTATACGACCTGCCGGATGATCCTTTCTGCCAAGTATATAAAAGCCTGTGCACTACGCGTCGGTTTCCACGACTGCGGTATCGCTCGTGCCAAAGCATTAGAAGGCTTTAGAGAACATCTCGACCATTGGCTTGACAGCGGCCACCACGGAACCATGGCATTCATGGAAGAGCACCGAGAGAAGCGAAGCAACCCGCAGGAACTTCTCCCAGACGCCCGCTCGGTCATCTCCCTCGTTCTCTCCTACAAACCCACGCAGACCCTGTCCTGCGCGACCAAGATAGCCACCTACGCCTATGGAAAGGACTACCACGAGCGCATCAAGTCCCTCCTCTTTCAGCTCATCGCAGCCATCAGGGAATCCTACCCCGATTTCGAGGCCAAGCCCTGTGTAGACACTGTCCCTATCAGCGACAAATGGTGGGCACGTCAGGCCGGACTAGGCTGGATAGGAAATAACACGCTCCTCATCCATCCCCGATACGGAAGTTTTGTCAACCTCGCCGAGCTAGTAACCACAGCCGAGGCCGACCACTACGACGTTCCTCTAGAGAGCAGATGCGACGACTGCACACTCTGCCAACAAGCCTGTCCTAACGGAGCGCTTCGGACCCACGATGGCGTGCCAATGCTCGACGCCCGCAGCTGCACTTCCTACAACACCATCGAGAACCGTGCCGACAGCCTTCCCAGCCAACTCCACACACGAGGCTATGTCTTTGGATGCGATATCTGCCAGAACGCCTGTCCTTTTAACCGGCAGACGCCACCCATGCGCGACATCAGCGACGAGCAGATAGATAGCCTCAGCAAACTCATCGACTCTGACGAGGCAACCTTCAAGAAACTCACCAAACATTCGGCCATGAACCGCATCAAACGCGTTCAATGGCTACGAAACATCCAGTTTAACAACTGACTACCCGAAAACCGAAAATGATAATTTCCTCAGCCAAGGCGTAGCGTCCCATTAGCGCCTATCCTGCCTCTATATTATGCCTATCTAGCGCCTACAATTCCATATGCTACTCCTTCGAGACATAGAGGTAGGAAGCATCTTGCCCTGACGACACATAGGCTATTCCTCTACGAAGGCCTGTGCTCCAGCCTTCCTTGCCACGCGGACCGACCGGCTGGAGAAGCGCACTAAAATGGGGAAAAGCATATATACGAGGGGGTGATTTATGTCTTTTGAGTCCTGAGTGATGGCATTTTGAGGCATTTTGTACCCTTTCCGAGGACAGGCAAGATGTGAGATCGGGATTTTGCGATGTCATATTTCATTGTGAATGTGCCTTTTAGCAAATAACAATCTGATCGGGTTTAACAATTAACAATTAACAATTACTTTTTCGAGGGTATACACACTTCCTTATTCTTTCTATATATATTTAAATATTAATTAGTTAAGTAGTATAAGTGGGGGGGGGGGGTGTATATCCTTTTTTCTTATTGTTAATTGTTAATGTGTATTGCTTATTCACCTCTCTATAAAGCAATTAGCATTCCCACATCTAGTAACAGCCTTTTACGGGCTGCAACGCCTTGGAGAAGCCGGAGACTATGACGGGACTACGATGGCCCAAAAACGCCTCTTTGCGTGAAAGAGAGGTTGACCGGCGCCTCTTGCATGACGCCATCTACGCAAAATCATAATGAAACATAAAAGAACAACCTCCACATTTGTGAAGGTTGGTTCTTTGATTGCGTTATCATCCAGATCTTCTGTTCAAAACTTACCGCAGGATCACAGAATGTTCTCTTTCCTTGGGGTATTTGACGGTGTAGGAGAGCGTGAGTTTCTTTTGTTCCTGAGGTTGGAGGGTGACCTTCCATCGGACGATGCCAGTCTTGTCTTCCAGTTGGCCGCCGTCGGTGGTCACATCCAACACCTTCAAATCGGAGGCATTGGAGATAGGAACCTGGTCCTTGATATTCACCACTACAGCCTCGTTCTTGGTGTTCTTAAGCGTGAGGGTGATGGTAGCGGTCTCGGTAACCTCTTTTGAGAGCATGCCACCCTTGTCGGGAGATGACTTCACCATCTTGCGATTCACTAGCACGTTGGGGTCCTGCCCCACAGCGAAACGCATGGTGTCGCCAGTTCCAGAAGTGACGACATTGGACACCGATACATATCTATTGTTAAGGTATACATTGCAGCTTGCATCCAACAGTCCGAGACTCTCCCACTCAGGAAGCAGTGCTGTGAAATGCACCTTCTCTTGCAGTTTTGGTGTGGCATAGCGGGCAAAGAAAGCCTTGGTAGTGTCGTTGTGGAGAAGAATGGTCTGAGGCATTTCGCCAGAAGGGATGGTTTGGCTAGTCTGCAAGGCGTATTCGCGGGTGAGGGTCTGCACTCCAACAGTAGACATATCGCGCATAGCAGCATAATTGTTCATCACAACCACCTCATCAAGGGCAATTCCCTCAGGCTCCATTACGGCACTATTGCGAGCAGTCTTGGCAGCCGCCGCACGTGGAGCATACTGTGCCACATAGTTCAGATAATAGGGGTTGAGGGCAGGATCGTAGCCGGCATAGCCCGTCTCGGTGGTGGAGAAGACGATAGGACAGCCATTCCAATGTTCGCCCGTAGACTGCGACACCGTGCTCTTCAGTGAGAATACAGCCTGATGTTTGTTCTCATCAAGCATCACATCGTAGGAGTATCCACTATAGACCTGGCCGGTCATGTAGGAGAAGCAGAGTTTTGCAGAGGGGATGTTCTTCGAGGCATAGACCGACACATAGATGTCGTTCTGAGTCGCGGAGATGGTCTTTCCTCCTGTGTATTTTCTGACCAATGCGTCGATCTCCTTGGTCAGCTGACGCTGTTTGGCGGTCAGATCCTCAATCTCCTGGGAAGTCTTGATGCGGGTGGTGTTGATAGCCTGCGACTCTTTGCGCTGGAAGGCAAACTGCTCCTTCAGGTTCACGAGTGTATCGAAGGCGGCGGTATTTCTCAGCGCCTTCATATTATATAGCGCCGACGCCTGTTGGTTTAGGATGCTAAGCAGGATGTTGGCATTGGAGAGACGTAGGGAGACGTCATCAAACTGGGTCTTCAGAGCCAGATACTGGTTATATGCAACCTGAGGCATCTCGCGGGCGAGGGTCTCCTTGGAGGAAAGGTTCTCCTGGGAACTGTACATCGAGCTGATGAACCAGTCCGAAGAGGCCGAGAAATGGATGTCGTTGGTGCCAACCGTCAAGGCGTTGCCGGTAATGATGAACTTATTCTCGCCCTTCTGCAAAGATGTGGTGATACTCTTCTCCACGAGAGCGCTGCTGGGGTAGACAGTGACTTTCTCGATCTTGCCCTTAACCTCGGTCTGAGCAAACGTACAGACCCCGAGAAGGAGGAAGGCGACGATAGAACAGGTTTTTCTCATAATCGGTGATAGTATTATATTAGGGTGACTTCAATCGTTGATTTTTTTTCTGATTGCCGAAGTCTCCTTTTATAAACGAAGAAACCCGACAATTATTGTTCTGGAGCCTTCTAAAAAATTGATTTTTTTCAATCGGAGCGGACATAGGTGACCTCTAAAAATTAGAAAAATGAATAACATTAGCTTGAGCGTCTTGCTGCTTCTTTTTGGCGCTTCCAAGCGTAACCGCTTGGCACATAGCACCGCTATGCACCTGCGCGCTTCCTCTCAGAATCACTCAAAAATAAGCAGCAATCCATCTCAATCTAATTATTAGAGGTCACCTATATTCAAGCCGGTTGCTTTGCCGAGGAAGATGCATAGCGGGCAATGTGACCTGACGAGAGCCTTCTCTGGAGATTACCTAACCACTAAGGATGCTTGCCAAGCACAATGATTTCGCTCACGCAGAGGAGTTTTGATTTTTCTCCAGGGGATTGTTCCATAACCTGGAGATGGATTTCGCTTATTTTTTGTTGTCCGTAGTCTGTATTCAGATTAGTGGTGAAGAGACCTTCGGGTAGGAGGCATTCTGTCTCGTCCGATAGTGGTATTTCTATTGCGTTTCTTTCGCGGGTGAGAGTAGTTAGATCCAATGGATATGCTGCTGAGGTCCGCAGGGGCTGATAAGCCTCGTGGTCGGTTTTCCAGGGAAATTGTTCTTTGAGCGGAGTGCCATGTTCGTCGTAAACCACCATCTTGAGTGATTTGATGCGGCTGTTGTCAAACCATGTGTCAAGGTTTTTGGCATAGCCGCCAACAATTACCAGACCCGAGAGCACTTGAGGCTCACGTAGTCTGATGCAGATGTGGGTGCGGCCTTTGCCGTCGGGGTAGATGACTGTGGCTGTAGCCACATTGGTGTCGGAGAGGTTTGAGATTGGGTACTGGGCATCCCCGCAGCTGAGCGACAGTATATATTTGTCTGGCGAGAGTCGGCGCTTGCGGTAGTTGTGCCAGTTACGCCGCCAATATTGAAATCTTATATCCAAAGGCTGGGCGCTGGCAAGGTCGAAGTTGTCGGCCGTGTATTGCCAGTCGTCGCCGACAAATGCCGTCATTGTAAAGTTGTAGTTCTTATCGTAAACTCTGCCCTCAACGCAAAGGTGTGTGTGGCAGTTGATTTCTATGTGGTTGGCTTTGCCGTTGCCCCAATAGGCAGCCGGCGAAAAGTCGTAGTAGAGGCCATAATACTCTTCTATAGGTACAAAGATGGTATGTGCAAACTCTTCTTCGATGTCTCCATCGTTGATAATCTGGTAGCGCACAAGCAGTTCCACCTCTTGCCGCGGGCCGATGCTGAATGTGGTGTAGTACCAGCGTCGGTAGATTTCGCTCTCGTATCTGAAGATGTCATGTTCTGGCATAGCAAGATAGCGAAGGATAGCGTTGGTATCGAATCCGGTTTCCCAAGTATAATTTTCAGCATGGGCATCCATCAAAGAGTCTTTCATTGTTGGGGTGACTTGAATCTCGTCAAAAGAGCGCCGCGGGCGTATTAGCGAGTCGGCCGAGCATTGGTAGGAGAGATGTGTGCCGTTGAGGGCAAACGAGACTTTCCGCACATAGGCGTCGCTCCAGCCTTCTACCACGGAAGCCTTGTCCCACCAGAAATCGCGATATTCGACCGAACGGCAAGCACCAGAGCCGTAGTAATCCACAGGGAAGCCGTAGTGTATGTTTTCGAAGCTCTTGTCGCTCTGGTTGCGCAGGGTGTAGCGCACCTCGATGAGCGAATATCTGCCGAGGGGAGTGATGTCAAGTTTCTCATGCACCAGCTGCACCTCGGGGATATGCTGTCCGACGGGGCATCGCGAGTATGAGAGTGATGAAATAGGGCGTACTGGGCCGCCGTTGCCCAAGGCCGTTGCTAAAGCAAAGAGTGCGAGAGTGAAGAAAGCCAGTTTTTTCATGTCACAGGAATATTTTGAGATATGATAACTTTTGATTATTTAATGTCACCCAGAGGTTGCCCTTGCTATCTCAGCTATTTGGGCGGTTGTCAGCACCATTGACCGACACTCCGAGTCGCATCTATATGGTTGGCTTGGGAATCTTGATAGTGAACCATCGTTTGAGTGGCATGTCGAGGCCAATCTCGTTCATATAGTTGTAGGTGGCAAAACGCAACGCGTCGCCTACCGCATCGATGTCGTAGTCAAACTGGGGCTGGTCTGCTCCGGCATTGGCGACAGGCATCCAATCCACCTCGTTATTGCAGAAAGGATGGGGTTTGAGGTTGGTACGCTTGGCGCCATACTGCTCGGGATGGAGACCCGAAGGAGAGTGGCAGGTCATGGCATAACGATGCCAGAAGGCGCTCTGGACGATGCCTTCGTCGAACATGCGACGCACTACTTCGAGGGCATTGACGCTCTCCTGAAGTGTCTCTGTGGGAAAGCCGTACATGAGATAGGTGTGCACCATGATTCCGCTCTTCTTGAAATGACGGCAGGCGTCGACGGTCTGGCTGATAGTGACGCCTTTGTTGATGAGCTTGAGCAGACGGTCGGAGGCGACCTCCAATCCGCCACTCACAGCCACACAACCGGCATCGGCCATGAGGTCGCAGAGCTCCTGGGTATAGGCCTTCTCGAAACGGATGTTTCCCCACCAGGTGAAAATGTCGCCACGACGGAGGATCTCTTCACTCACCTCGCGCAGCAGCTTGGGGGGTAAGGCCTCATCAACGAAATGAAAGCCTGTACAGCCAGTCTGGCAGGCGACCCTTTCCATATTGTCCACCACCGTGGTGGCAGAAGGGGCGGCGAAACGACCTATGTAGTCAAGACTCGTGTCGCAGAAGGCGCATTTGTGCCAGTAGCAGCCATGAGCCATCATAAGTTTGTTCCATCGTCCGTTGCTCCAGAGCCTGTGCATGGGATTGGTCATCTCGGCCAACGAGATGTATTTCTCGAGAGGAAGCCCTTCGAAAGAGGGAGCGGTCTCGTTGAGAAACGGAGACTCCTCTTTGTTGTCTATCCATTCCACCCTCCCCTCCTCGTTGCGCACGAAGGTACGCACAAGAGGCTCCTGTGTAGCCAGATGCAGCAGAGGGATTTCGCCATCGTCGAGGGTGATATAATGACAGTAGTCAAAAATGCGCGGATCGCTGAGCTGACGCCACTCGGTATTGGGAAAGCCGCCACCGAAGTTGATCTTTATGTCGGGATAATGCTCCTTCACATACTGTCCGCATCGCAGAGCCCCGTAGAGACAGCCCGGGAAGGGGATAGAGAAGGAGATGATGTCGGGACAGGAGCCTGCAATATGAGCCTCCAAGAGGTCCAGCATCAGCCTGTCGATAGCGGTAAGAGGTTTGTGGAGTTCCTGCTCTATCTCATCGAAGGCAGGTGCGAAATTGGCGATAGACTCGGCATAACGGATGAGATCGAAATGGGAGTCTATGTGCTCGCGGATATAGTCGGCCACATCTTCTATGAAGAGGGTGGCGAGATAGCGGGCTTTGTCTTCGGTACCGGAGGTGCCGAACGCCCATTCCATGTCGGCGAGATTGCGGAACCGGGGACCTTCTGGCAGGAGGCTGAAGTTAGCTAGGCGTGGTGCTACGGTATTGTCCTGGCCTCGGAGAAAGCGCATCACCACATCGACACAGTTCAGCGTCTGCTGTTGCCAGGGATCGGGGGCAGGGCCGAAGAGCTGCGCGAGGGTGGCCCGGGAATAGATCCTATCCACCAACTCGATACCAAGGTCGCCTTGCGACACTTCTATCCCTCGACTCTCGAGGAAGCCTTTAAGTACAGCTGTGGCTGGATAAGGTGTATTGAGCTGTGTGAGCGGAGGGGTAAGAAGGAGGTATTTCATTCGCAAGAGGTCAGGTGGAGGGGGTGTTGAATTTGTCCTAGACGCTTCTTCCTACGGCAACGGAACAGTGTTTGCTGCTTTCGCCGCCGCGGAATCCGCCTAAAACTGCTCTGTTAGAAACTGGTTTTTATCTTTTCTACGTATTGCTCGATTTCCTTCATCTTGTCGGGTATGGGGATGCCTTGAGGGCAATGGGCCAGACATTTGTTGCAACCGATACAATGGTTGGCCTGTCGCAGTTTGGGGACAGAGCGGTCGTAGCCGACGAGGAACTCACGACGGAGTTTACGGAACTTCTTCTTGTCACCATCGACCATCAGAAGGTCGTCATCGTTGATGAGCTTACCCTCGTTGAGGCAGGTGTTGTAGTGTTTGAAGACAGAAGGGATGTCGAGGCCATAGGGGCAGGGCATGCAGTATTTACACTCTGTGCAGGGGACAAGGGAGAAGGAGGCATACTCGTTGGCGATTTTCTCAAGGAGGTCAAGTTCCTGTTGGGAGAGAGGCACATGAGGGCTGTAGGTACGCAAGTTGTCCTGCAGATGTTCCATGTAAGTCATGCCGCTGAGCACGGTGAGGATGCCCGGCTGGTTGCCAGCGAAGCGGAAAGCCCAAGAGGCGACAGATCCGCTGGGGTTGAGAGCCTTGAGTTCGGCGGTGCTATGCTCGTTGAGCTGAGCCAGCTGTCCGCCCAACAGAGGTTCCATGACAAAGGCGGGGATGCCTCGGCTTTCAAGCTCGGTATAGAGATACTCGGAGTTGGTGTTGCGCTCGTTCATCTGCTTGGCGTGGTGCCAGTCGACATAGTTGTGCTGGATGAGGACATGGTTCCATTTGTATTTGTCGTGCTGGGAGAGAAGATAGTCGAACACCTCCACGTCGCCGTGGTAGGAGAACCCGAGGTTTTTGATGCGACCTGCAGCACGCTCCTCTACAAGGAAATCGAGGATGCCGTTGTCGATATAGCGTTTCTTGAAAGCCTCCATGCCGGTGAGCTGCGTGCCGTCAAGATCCTTGGAAGGCATGCCGATACCATGAAGCATATAGTAGTCGAGATAATCCACCTTGAGTTTCGCAAAAGTGTTGTGATAGAGCTCGAGGGTTGCTTCACGGCTCCACATAGTGGCGGCGAAGTTGGAGCATTTGGAGGAGATGAGGTATTCGCTACGGTCGTGACGGCTGAGGGCCTTGCCTACAGCCTCTTCACTACGGCCTTTGCAGTAGGGGGGGGCGGTATCGAAGAGGGTGACGCCATGGGCTATGGCGTAGTCGACGAGCTCGTTGATTTTTTCTTGGTCGAGCTCGTTGTCGTTCTCGCGTCCGCTGGTGCCTTCGATGGTAGGGAAGCGCATGCAGCCATAGCCGAGGAGGGAGACTTTCTGGCCATGCTGGTCTTCGCGATAGGTCATCTTATCGGTAGGCACTTCGCCTAAGGCCACACCTTCGGTTTGGGTCTCGTTGGGGGACGAACATCCGGCAGCGACGGCGGCTGTGGCGACGGCGCCAAGGCCGAGAGACTTGAGGAAATCGCGACGATTCATATCTTTATTGCTCATAATATTTTCTAGTCTTTAGTGATTAATGATGAGTCTGCCCAGCCATACGGCGAGGATACAGACCGTTACGGAGCCTATCATATAGGCGAGTGCCAGGCCATAGCGCCCCTGCTGGAGGAGCGAGAGGCTCTGCGACGAGAAGGTGCTGAAGGTGGTGAACCCTCCGCAAAGGCCAACGGTGAGGAAGAGCTGCCACGAGCCTGCGGGAGAGGCGGCCATCCCCATACCGATAAGCAGGGAGCCCAGGATGTTGGCCGAGAGCGTACCCCAGAGTGGCGACCAGGCGAGAAGGCCCACAAGGAGCGTGATGGCATAGCGCATCATACTTCCTACGGCGCCGCCGAGACCTACTATGAGAAAATCCTTAAACAAGATGATCCTCTCTTCCTTCTACGTAGATGGCACTAAAGGGACGGGCGGGACAGAGGTTCTCGCAGGCGCCACAGCCGATGCAGCGTGTCTCGTCGATGGTAGGAACCTTCAGAGTCATGGGCAGGTCGGGATCTTCGCCGGCTGTCTTGGGCACCATGACGATGGCACCGGTAGGACAATGGCGGAAGCAGCTGTCGCACTTCACGTTGTCGCGGTTCACCACACAGTTGTCGGCCACATAGAGGGCGAGGCCGATCTTATACTGGACCTTCTCCTCTTTGGCTATATGCTTGATGGCGCCAGCGGGGCAGACGTCGGCGCAAGCCGTACATTCGGGACGGCAATAGCCTCGCTCGTAGCTCATCTCAGGTTGCATGAAGGTGCCGAAGTCGCCCGAAGGACGCAACACGCCGTTAGGACAAGCGCTCACACAGAGCTGGCAGGCGGTACAATGGTTGGTGAACGACTTCACCGAAGTGGAGCCTGCGGGCTTGATGGGAGTCTTGCGGGTAGGGATCTTCTTGTCTTCGATGGCAGCAAGACCGCCGTCGATCTCTTTCTCCTGAGCCATCACGGCCGAGGAGGCAGCAACAGCAGCTCCGGCGATGATCACCTGTCGGCGGGTGGTATCGGTGGCGACCTCTTTGGCGGCTTTCTTGCCCAGTCCGACGAACTGGTAGCTTACAGCCCCTTGTTTGCAGTCGCCGATGCAGTCCATGCAACCCACACAACGGGAGTAGTCGATCTGCTTCTCTTTGGCATTGATGCAGGAGGCCTTGCAGGCTTTGGCACACTTGCCGCAGGAAAGACACTTGCTGTGGTCGATGACAGGCTTGAACAACGCATATTTCGACACGAAGCCCAACACGGTTCCCACGGGGCAGATGGTGTTGCACCAGGTGCGTCCTCCTCTCCATGCCAGGAAGCCGACGACCACGAAGGTGACAGCTGCTACGGCAAGGGTAAGCCCGCTCTTGAGCCAGACGTCGGCGCTATAGAAAGCATAACTACCGTAATGCTCGGCAACGCCTGCCAGAAGGTTGTTGACCCAAAGGTAGACAGGCTGGAAGATGTTCGAGGCGATGCGGCCGTAGGCGCTGTAAGGGGCGATGAGGAGAGCCACAGCGTTGACGCCGGCAACAAGCAGGATAACAAATACCGCCAGCACGGCGATGCGGAGCTTGTTCATAGGTTTGGTGCCTTCGGCCGACTGACGCACTTTTTTCTTGTTGCGATGACGGAGACCGGGCTTGTAGAAAAGGTCCTGCATCACACCCATAGGACAAAGGATGGAGCAATACCAGCGGCCGAAGAGGAGCGTGAGCAGCAGCACGACGGCCACTACGACGATGTTGCCCGCCATCACGGCAGGCAGCAGCTGGATATGCGCCAGCCATTCGAAATAATGATGCAACGTCCCCGTGAAGTCGAGGAACATCAACGTGATGGCCGTAAAACAGAAGAAGGCCAGGATGATTCGTATTCTTTTCAGCATAGGCTTAGTTTTGTGATTTTTTCAACGTTAGAATGCCGTGAAACGGCTATGATTTTTTTCGTATCTTTGTTTGCGGATATCAATTCGGTTTTCTATCAGGACCATATCGAGTCGCTACCTTCCGAGGGTCAGGCGAGGTTGTGGATGGTGGCATAGACCGCGAGGCCTGCCACAGACTTGATGCCGGTTTTGTGGGTGATGTTTTTTCTATGGGAGTTGACAGTATGGATGGAGATATTCAGTTTGTCGGCGATCTCCTTGCTGCTGAGTCCTTTGGCGACGAGGACAAGCACATCGAGTTCCCTGTCGCTCAGCTCGTAGCTCTCGGCTCCGTCGGAGACCTCGTGCGACTTCTCCCCGCTCTCTATCAGGCACGCCACCACGATGCTACGGTTGTCGCGTATGTCGATAGTCTTCTGGAACATCTGCAGAACCGAAGGCTCGAGATACTGATAGACCAGAGCCACGATAGCCATCTCGGGACGTGTCTGCTGCAGCTGTGTGAGCGTCTGCCGCAGAGGCATGGCCAGCAGGGTGGGGTTGACCACCAGTATGTCGGGCTGCTGCACCAGGAGCCTCTCCTTCAGCCCCACGGCGTCGTGCAGAGGGGCGAGGATATTGAAACGCTCGTTGTCGCCCACGATAGCACGCAGACCTTCGATGATGATGTCTGAAGGTTCTACAATCAATATGCTTGCTTGACTTCTCATAGGTTTTCCCGGTTATTGTTGAAGGATGAGCGGCATGAGGATCTTTTCTTCGATGAGGGCATGCTTCTCGAGGTCGTTGCTGAGCTGCAGGATGTCGAAGATGAGCTCGATGGTCTCCTCGGGCAGCACATTGCCAGGGAGATACATGTAAACAATCTGGGTGAGGTCGGTAAGCTTGTCGACGATGTTACCGTGGCTCTCGGCAAAGAGGCCTATGCTCTCGTCCGACTGGGGCTTTCCGCCTCCGATGACGCTCTCGAGGATGGGGAACACCTCCTTCTCCTCACAGAGGAAATGGTCCTGGACTTCCCTCTGATAATCGGCGTAGAAGGCCGTGAGGATTTTGCCATACTTAGGGTCGACCTTCTCGACGATATGATGGAGATGGAGCCCGATATGAGGCAGACGGTCGGCAAGATAGAACCTGTGCGACGCCTGCAGATAAGGCACAAGCATGCGCATATCGGTCTGCTTCAGCTGCTCGGGGTCGGGCAGGAAGTTGTCGAAAGTGTAGGCGTTGCACACCAGCAGCAGGAAGTCGGCCGGCACATCATAGGTGTCACAGATCTCCCCTACCGTCTTGTTGCCAAACCCCAGCGGGATGCCAAAACGGGGCATCATCAAGATGAGGTTGTGGTTCGTGGCAATAAGGTCCGCCAGCTTGGTGTTACGAGTAAAGAGTGGTGTTGCCATATTTATTACAAATATATATTTGTAACGCAAAAAAACATTCTTTATTGTGCCACCCCTTAAAAAAAGTGATTATATACCAGTTGGCACCAACGAGAGAGGCAACTGGTTTTTTATTAACAGAGTTGGTTACCCATATTATTCCAACCTTTCGTAGGAGCGAGAGGAGAGAAAGTATACTTTCTTTCCCAAGCCGAAGAAAGGTCTTGGGCAAAGCCCCTAAACCTTTCGTATTCCGTCATTGCGGGCTTGACCCGCAATCTAGGCCATCAACCAACCCAGTCGCAACAGATTGCGGGTCAAGCCCGCAATGACGGCGTATCCTGACAGAAGGAGGTATTGCCTCTGAGATAGTAGCCGCCAACATGTATATAGTTTCCTAAAAATGAAACCTTAGATTCAACTTCGAAGTGCAACAGCATTGTGCAAAGATAGCAAGAATCTTTGCCTGGAGACTATATACGTGTTGCCCAAACATATATAGGTAACCTCTAAAAATTAGAAAAAATGAGTAACATTAGCTTGAGCGTCTTGCTGCTTCTTTTTGGCGCTTCCAAGCGTAACCGCTTGGCACATAGCACCGCTATGCACCTGCGCGCTTCCTCTCAGAATCACTCAAAAATAAGCAGCAATCCATCTCAATCTAATTATTAGAGGTCACCTGTAGTTTCCCCCAAAAGGGGAAAAGAGAATTGGTTCTCTGAAATGACACATATGAGGCTATCCCCGAAGAGCCTGACGGACATCCTCTTCAACGGAGCAGCATATCACTAGCATATCAAATTCGACAGGCTACCCTAAGGTAAATGATATGCTAGTGATATGCTAGTGATATGCTACATACATTAAGGCAACCTCTAAATAGTGACCCGAATATTGCAACAAAAAGCGGCATTCTTGTGTCTTTTAGCCGAAAACAATCGTACCTTTGCAAAAATAGGGGTTTTATATACCTTTGGCACCAACGAGAGGGGCAACTGGTCGTTATTTATAGAGTTGGTCACCCATATTATTCCAAGCCTGCAATGACGTGGTCTCTTGATAGGAGATGATGATATCGTCCCTATAACAGTAGCACCAACAGGTTATACTCCCTGTCAAACACGCTATAAGCAACCTCTAATAAGTTTAGGTAACCTCTAAAAATTCAACGTAATGATAAAGGATATTAAAAAATATTACTTTTTCACGCTTTTAGCTTCGCTGACATTGCCGCGTCTCAGCAATATTCAAGCAAGCTTGATATTGCCTTCGACTATTGCAATGTTCGATTCTGAACGGCATCTTTCTTCTTTTCACTCAGTTACAATGCACCGCATTGCGCCTTCGTTCAAAGAAGAAACCTGCTCGCCCATAATCAAAAATCGTCTGAAACTGAATTTTTAGAAGTTACCTTTATAAAAAACTAATGTTTCGAAGTTGCCTTGATTCCGACAATTGGTTTTATTTCCCTCTTTCAAAAAAGAGCAATTCTTCGCTGAAACCGCCTTGGAAGAGGGGAGTTAGAGCCATGTGGCGGCGTTCCAGCGAGTTGATTTGAAAACGGCCATAGGAGTCTATCACAAGCGTGTCGCCCTTGATGGAATAATGCTTTGTGCCTGGAAAAATGATTTCATCATTCACCCCGACAATATTCATCCTAATATCTGCCACCTCCACCGAGTCGTCGGCTCTGAATTTGAGACAGATTGTACCTGCGGGTATCGTTCCGCCAGGGTTAAAGGACTCTTCGGTGTTGGACCAAGAGCCGAGAATAAGGTCGTTGCGGTCTTTGTGGCACGACGTGAGTGCAATGATGTTTGTCACGACCAATAGGGACAAAATGAATCTTTTCATGGTTTATTTTTTTGAGATTTCTTTAATTTCGTATAGACTAACATTGCCTAATTCGGTAACAATTATTTCATCACGAGGATACTTTTCTTGAAGTATTGCATTCACAAGAATTGTGTCGCCATTTGTTGCCCATCGGGGAACATTTCCTATTATATGGTATGGCCTGTTGTAAGATATATCATCGTTTTCTTCAACAAAAATTATAGCACGGATGGTACTGCCTGCATAAGGATGTTCATACGGTTTGTCTAACAGGACAAATTTGCCAGACTCAATATTGACTGTCCATTCTTCTTTTTCTTTTTCGCAGGCAGCAAAGGACAAGGCTGCGAGGGCGATGAGGATGAGTTTCTTCATGGTAATATCGTTTAAAAATACATTTTTTCGTAGGTATTCGACAGAGAGAGTTCAGGTAACTTCTAAAGATTGCTTTCCAGAGATTTTGAGGTCAATTTTGAGCAGATTGTTCGGTTGAGTGAAGGAGCAATGCGGGCATTGTGACTGAATGAAACTGAGCAAGATGCCAGAATTGAACCCAAAGCTCGGAAAAATTTCATTGTGTTAAGTTCTAATTGTTTCTTCATGAAATGTGGAATTTTTAGAAGTTACCTTCAATAAGTTCCTTATTCTCCTTTACAGCGATTGTAGTCTTCTTCGGTGAGGGTGTAGGTCATCTGCCATTCATGTTCGGTCTTCAAGGTATTCTCATAGCTGGAGTCCATCAAGAGGTTGTGTTCGGCTGGGATGCAGTTCACCTCCCCGTGGTCCAGCTGTTCCAAGATGAAATGGGTGGCAAGGGTGTCGTCAAAGGTTACCTCTACCGACACATACCTAAATGGTCCTCCTATGGCACCCCAAGCATTCAGGCAGGGAGCAAAGTCTTCGAGAAGGCCAATCTGGGCGGTATGCCCGGGTTCTATAACCACATCTCCCAGAGTGGCCGACACGACGGCCACCTTGTGTTCCGTCTGGTTGTTGAGGTTGTATTTTGTGACTACATAAGCATTACGATCCGTGCAAGAGGTTATCATCGCCAGGCCTGCTATAAATAGAATGATCCTGGCGATACTTGTAGGTAGAGCGCAGATTGAGAGTCTGAATCTTTTCATATAAACTAGTTTTATACTCTAATAACGTACAAGGGTGCGAAATCTTTCAGTTGTTGGCAAAAAATGTTGCCGAAAAGCATCATTGCCCGAAGACTTCGCTTTGCTTGAGGAGCCTTACGGTGTGGCGGTGGCCGTCTTGGGTCACGAGGGTGAGGAGGTAGGCGGCTTGGGGGCGGGCGGTGAGGTCGAGGGTGTAGCGGCCTGGGGCGGTGGCGGACAGCTCAACCTGCTCGGTGCGGCCCATGATGTCGGTGAGGTAGGCGGCGGTGATGGGCTGCTGGCCGGAGTATTCGATGTTCACGCGCTGGCGGAAGGGGTTGGGGTAGGCCACAAAGGCGTTGCCGTCCTCGGCCATGACGATGCGCACATCGCTGGTGTCGCCGCCGTTGCCTCCATTACCACCGCCATTGCCTGTGGTGTCTTTATAGACGTAGGGGGTCATTAAGTCGGTGTCAATGTACTTGGCCAAATAAGCTGATTTTCCATCAAATGGAATATTGATATTTTGGAAAGAACCACCACAGATCTCCCCAGACAGATAGAGTATGCTATCATGCAAGCAAACCCCATTTGTTACAGTAGATTGACTATTATCATGATAGTCAATAAAAGATATAGGGTGACCATCGTAATCCCAAGTCAGAAGTCCATGGGAAAAAGCATTGGTAGAGTATGTGCTATCTATGGTCTGGAGTGTTTGGAAATATCGTACCTGGGCAATTATTCTATTGTTTTTTGCGACAATAGTGTTGTTTAGAGAAGGACCAGTGAGCGTATTTGCAGAAGTCCCGTATGTTATTACCCTCCAAGTGGAATCAAGTCTAAAAAAGCACAAAGTATTCAACTCGGTTTCAATCCTCATTGTATCGTATAGGAAATAGTTATTCGGTCGACTGCCAGAAGCGACCTTATCCAGGTTTGCCAATATTACAATGTTGCTATCTTCGTCAAAACTCACATTTGCAATAGTCGAAACCATCCATATGCTAGAGTCCGCAATAACATGGTCGAATTGGAGTAGATGCATTGGGGTTAGCATATTGCTATACTGCACACAAAATCCTTTATGAGGGTTTGCCGGCACCATGTTTAGAACCATACCTGGCCCGTTCTGAAGATTGACAGTGTAATAGTTCCAATCCATGGGATAAATCTCCCAAGAGTAATAAATATTGCCTCGGCAATCTGTTGTTAAAGAATATATATTTGAACTGTGAATATCGATGTCGCAATCTGGAGGTAGTGATAACACATAGTTGTCAGCAAGGATGCTATCAAAATGTGGCGAAAACTTTATTAACTGATGATTCCCATATTTTGTTGGGGCGACGTTTTGTAATATCAATTGGTGGTTGCAATCGTCCACCAAGAATTTGACACCGCCAATGAGTCCATTAGTGACAGAAGCCTCGATACCCTGCTCAGGGCAAGTATCGCATCTTAGATAAATTTTATCTGTCACAATTCTTTGTAAGATTATGTTACCTTGATTATCAATAGTGAATTTCTGTTCGGCTATAGCATGATTAAAGAAACTTTCACTATTATAGTTTGACCTAATGTCATTTCCCAGACTGTCAGTATATGATATCGTAAGGATGTGTCGTTCCTGAACATTCCCACTGGGAGAGAATCGTACGAAAGCCGTTAAACATCCAATAGATACTGTCTGATTGTCCCAAAGCGCAGAGGCGGGATATTCATAAAGTGAATCCAAGAAGTAAATGTATGCATTAAACGCCGATGGCATTACAAAGTCAAATAGGCACACGATAGAGGTGTCTCCCATGCACTTTATACCAATAGCTCTAGATGGATTTCTATAGTTTGCATGCACAGCCTTGTGCCATAAAAGGTCTCCAGCCGGTGAAAATTTAGCGATAACTACACTTTTGGTTCTGGTTTGTGGCCCATAAGGAGTCATTGGGAGAAGGCTTATTCCGTCAATATTAGCCCCCGGAGAGAAGTGCCCAATGATGTAAACATTACCCTGAGAATCTATGTCATGGTCAATTATTTCCTCGCTTGAACCTCCCCCTTCCAATCCCGCACCTTGATAACTCTTCACCCAGTCGAAGTGGCCTTGGGCGTGGAGGGCGGTGGTGAACATGGTGGCTGCGAGGAGCAGCAGGAATGATAAGATTCGTTTCATGATGATATGTTTTTTTTATTTTTTCGTCTTTGTTTCATAGAGTGGTCACCGAAGGATCACCGAGAGATCACCGAAGGGGCTGGGCTCTTAGATGTTCAACTGGGATACTGACCTGAATCGTTCTTGCAGTTCGGTCATACCGGCAATTAGTTCTTCGAATGTGGGACTGCTGCCGTATATCATCGACTCTTTCATGGCCTCGTAGTCCTTCCTCCACACCTCGATGATGTCTGCTCTAGGCACCAGCTGCAGGCGTTGGCGCACATCGGGCGTGTAGTCCAGCCCCTGCACCGATGTAAAAACCTCTCTATGGTGCCGGATGATCTCCCACAGCTCGGCATCGTTGACGGCGGATTGCGCAAAGTCCTTGTCCTTCATCATATACAGGTCGTACAGGTGGCGGCTTTTGCGCTCTGCCTTAGTGCCATGCCCCTCCACCGAGAATATCTCATGCAGCAGGAAGGCTTTTTCCAGGAATGTCTTTGCCGGAATTGCCGTTGATACATCTGCGTCCACCAGCGAAGTCCGGATGGATGGAATCTGTCCCTCGAGCATGCTTTGGATATGGCATTTCTCATTAGGTTCAACAAGAGACCTGGAGCCAATCTCCAACATCACGACAGGCTGTAGGTAACTCACGACATTTGACAACGCACTTTGGTATCGGACAAACAGTTTGCGCGGTTCCGGATAAGTCCCGTCACCTTCGCCATCTGGCTCTGCCTCTAATGCACACAGATTGGATAATCCCAATTCGTCAATCTTCCTTTGAAGCTCTCCGGCAAACTGACTCCTAACAAAAACGGACGACTCCTTACGAAGCTTCTTGATCTGTCTCTTGGTCAGATCTCCTTCGAGGTCAAAAAAAGCCCTGTCAACCGCAAGGTCAATGTCTTCGGAGAAACGGTTGATGACTCCCCAAACCTTGGAGAGCGATGTTCCGCCTTTGAAAATCAGCCTGTCGGCAAATGGCAGAGAGAACACTATCTGAAGAATGGTTGATACCCAGATGTCCTTCTCCACCGCCTGTGGCGGCAGGCCAATCTTGGCAGATGCCTGATTCAGCACCAGCGCCTGCTGCTCTTTTGTCAGCGCAAAGTAGTTATTTTTGTTCATAAGCCTGCATCACGATATTTCTAATCCAGACAGGCATCAGCGCCAAGTCTTTCAACACTTTCTCTTGGGGTTCCTGCCTTAGCAGGGCATGAATGTGCTCTATCTGGTCGGCCGAAACATTGTCTTGGCCATAATCTCTTAGAGCGTAGGTGATCAGCATTGCCAACTTATTTTGGAAAGATATGTTCTTGGGGGAGGTCTGCTTGAACTTGACCTGTATATTACCCAACACTGTCAAGCTTTTGGAATAACCATTTGTCAGGAACACATAATTCATAGGAACCTGTGTTGACAGTCCAAGCATGTTCTGAGCATGGACTCCCGTTGGCACCACTTTGATATGGTCTCTTTTGGCAATGGCATCAACAATATCGTCCACCGACGGCAGAATCACACCAAGCCCCAAAGCCTTGTCAATCTTGGGATAGCAATATATGCCTCGCGCAACATTAATTATCACATCTTTGGCCTTTAATATTTCGAGTGCTTTACGAATGTTGGCTGATGTTGAATAACGGGCAAACTTATCTGGGAAAAACACCGTACCCCTTCCGCATTTTTTCAGACTTTCAAGTACTTTATCTTCAATTGTTTCCATTGCAATTATCATTTAAAATATTCACAAACTTCCTAAATAATTGTGAATGCAAAGATACGGATTTTTTTTTAATTGTAAAGATTTATTTGCTTCCGAGGGTGAGTATTTTATTAGTTGCCGAAGACTTCGCTTTGCTTGAGGAGCCTTACGGTGTGGCGGTGGCCGTCTTGGGTCACGAGGGTGAGGAGGTAGGCGGCTTGGGGGCGGGCGGTGAGGTCGAGGGTGTAGCGGCCTGGGGCGGTGGCGGACAGCTCAACCTGCTCGGTGCGGCCCATGATGTCGGTGAGGTAGGCGGCGGTGATGGGCTGCTGGCCGGAGTATTCGATGTTCACGCGCTGGCGGAAGGGGTTGGGGTAGGCCACAAAGGCGTTGCCGTCCTCGGCCATGACGATGCGCACGTCGCCCGATTCCCCTCTATAGCAGCTCCTAAAGGCTGTATCAACATACTTTGCTACACATGAGAAATATCCTTGTTCAGATACGGTGAGGTTACCAAACGTTGCATCAGTACGTAACAGATTTGACAGGTAGAGGACACTGTCTGTCATTGAAATGGAGCCTGGGCGGTTTCTCGGATGGAATGAGTTGTAGTCGATGCCTGCGATAAGAAGGCCAGAGTAGTCGAACATCGTCAAACAGAGTCCTGGATTATTGTCTTGAGCATGAACTGTCTGATTGGGAAATTGAATGCCTGCATAATACTGGTTTTGTATCAGTATGCGGTTGTTCTTGGCCGATAGGTTTCCTCTGCTTCCCAAGGTGCCAAGATTGGAAGAGGATAGCGACGGAATAACGGAACATGATTGATAGGTGCCAGTGCTTTTGTCTAGCGAGAGCACGAAAGCATCATTTCGTTCCATAGACAAAAGTGTGTTTGCATAAGTGTACCTTGATGTGGCATTATTGTTTTTTTGTGCAAACCCACTGATGAAAACCATATTGCTGTCTGAGTCAAAATCAATGTCGTGGAAAAACGTTCGGGAAGTTGTAGGCGGAATATCACCGACAATGCTATCCTTCAAGGAAACACAATATTGCGGTGATAAATTGTCATTGTAGCATATCAGATAGCCCCAATTGGTATTAATATCGGAGTGTGACAATGACACGTTTAGTGCAGAGTCTATCATCAATGTATCATAATTCATCCCGCTCATTGACAAGTTACCAATGAGAAACAATTGTTCTTCACCATCCAGTTTAATATAAGGATTATCGCCGCTATAGATAGTTCCGTTGTTCGATTGGAAAATGTATCTGCTATTTGTCAAGGTTGTCATGTGCGGGGAGAATTTCAGCATTTGTGGAACCCAACGGGGATGGTCGCCGTCATTGACATACACGGTGCCAACGCACTGTTTTTCGACCCAGAATTTGAGTCCGATGGCAGAACCTTCCTCCACAGAAATCATGTTGTCGAAGTGGTCTGCGGATTGGCGGCAGATGTAAATGTTGCCATTGGCATCGACATCAAAAGAAGGATTGGTCAGTGGATAGGAAAAGAGTTTGTCTGGAACATTCGGTTGTGAGTAGTGGAACACATAATCGTTGCCTGTGGTGTCAATGTAGGATACTTGGATAAAGTGTTGTTCCAAAACATTGCCCGAGAAATCGAAGACCAAATAGGTGGTAAAACACGCAGAAGTTGTGGTCTCTGCTGTAAGAGGAACAGGATATTCGCTCCATGTCGGCAACAAAGTATCAAGGAAATAGCAGTAGTTGCCACTTGTCGGAAGGTTGACATTCACCAGACAGGCAAAAGCGGTGTCGCCTATCGGCTTGAAGTCATAGGAAAGTGTGTTCTGGTTGTTGTTTGAGTGGATGACCTTTTTCCAGAGCATCTCGCCGCTGGGGGAGATTTTGGCGATGAGGGTGTTGATGGAGTTCTGCCCAGGGCCGTAGGGGGCGATGGGGAGGATGCGTTGGCCGTCCCAGGTGGCATCCTTGGTGAACTGGCCGAGGATGTAGAGGTTGCCGTCGCTGTCGGTGACGGTGCCTTTGATCAGGCAGCCTTCCTGCGAGGAGCCGTAGCCTTTTGCCCAGTCGAAGTGCTGGGCATGGAGAGCGGTGGTGAACATGGTGGCTGCCAGTATCAGCAGGAATGATAAGATTTGTTTCATGATAGTCAGTTTATTGATATGAAAAATCACTGGTGTTTCATTTAATTTAAACATACGACATACATTGTATTTTATATCAACATTAATCAGGAATAATGGAAGTAAATGGATTTAATTTTGCCTGCGGCGCTACACGAATGCCCATAAATTAACCATGAATTTTTTCATAAATTCTTTCTTGCTGTGTGTTAGTAAAATAATTTATGAATTAATTTGTGGGTCATTCGTGGAAATTCTTGTTTAACAGAAAAAACATCTTTACGGGTCATTAGTGATGAACGTTGATTGTCGTAAATTCATTTTTAGTTTCCGAAGACGTCGCTTTGCTTGAGGAGTCTTACGGTGTGGCGGTGGCCGTCTTGGGTCACGAGGGTGAGGAGGTAGGCGGCTTGGGGGCGGGCGGTGAGGTCGAGGGTGTAGCGGCCTGGGGCGGTGGCGGACAGCTCAACCTGCTCGGTGCGGCCCATGATGTCGGTGAGGTAGGCGGCGGTGATGGGCTGCTGGCCGGAGTATTCGATGTTCACGCGCTGGCGGAAGGGGTTGGGGTAGGCCACAAAGGCGTTGCCGTCCTCAGCCATGACGATGCGGACATCGTTGGTGTCGCCGCCGTTGCCTCCATTACCACCACCATTGCCTGTGGTGTCATTATAGACGTATGGAGTCATAAAGGCGGTGTCGGTGTAGCGGGCGATGAATGCACGATATCCTTCTGTGAGCGTGTGATCACCGAAGGTGCCTCCGCCAGCCAACTGTCCTGACAAGTATAGGATGCTGTCGTGCTGGATAGTCCCAAGCGGTTCATTTTTTGGATTTGGGGATTCGTAGTCGACAAACTGTACCTCATGACCGTCTTTGTCCCACACGAAAAAGCCTGTTGACCACATTGTCGGAGGTCTTGTTATTACACTATCTCGTATGTGGATATTATGCTGATATGATATCTGTGCAATGACACGATTATTATAGGTGGAAATCTCGACATGTCGTAATAATTGCGGTACACTTGTTTTGTGTGACCGTATCTCGCCAGCTGACAAAGCCTGCCCAGAGCTTTTGTCTAAACGCACAAAGAAAACACCATTTCGCACATTAATATTGAAAGTGTCAGCCCTATAGATTTGTTCCTGACGAAGTGACCATATGCGACCAAGGCAATATATGTCATCGTTCTCATCCTTACTTATGGCACTAAACAAATAATTGTTCCTTAAAGTAGAGTCGTCACTAGTGTTTTCATAATCCAACTGGAATAGCCATTGAGGACTTAGTAAGCTGTCGTATTTTATTAGGATAGAATATTCATAACTGTTTTCTGATTGAAAACGTGTATTGGCCAACCCGGCAATTCTTATAGAATCCAGAGCGTCGTCAAAACCGGTTTGCATACCCAATAAAAGGAAAATTGAATTGTCCGATCCTGATGGCATCAAGGAGGTAATATAAGGCCAAATCATATCAAGATTAGTCATGTCTGGTTCAAACAGGAATTGTTGGTGCAGAATGTTTGTGAAATGAGGGGAGAACTTAATTATTTGGCGGTTACTAGCAGATGTAAACGCAGGTACAGGCACATCAAAATGCTTCTTACCTCCGTCAATTAAGAGTCGGTATCCCCAGAATGTGCTATCGTCAAAAAAGTAGGAGCCAGTAGAAACTGGATGGGCCATAATAATATTACCATCACCATCTATCGTGAAGGCTTCGCAATTGAATCCAGCATCCCTATACAGAAATGAACTCGTCCGCATAACCGTTCCGTCGGCATATATGCATGCTGACGAAAGGAAATGCTTTTCTTTCAAATGCCCATCAAAACCAAATTCCATATAAGCAAGGAACATGCCTCCGTTGACACTATCTGTAGGGAATGCAAAATCATTGGTTTCATAAAATAGCGTGTCCAAAAAGTATGCGTAATTCCTTGGTCTCGCGCCTGCTCGCGAAAGCATAACCATACAGACAATGGAGGTGTCACCAACAATTTGGATACCTCTACCGTGAGTGCTAGACCCGTAATTTGTATGGATGGACTTATGCCATAACAGTTGGCCATCGGGGCTCAGTTTGGCTATGACAACACTTTTTGTATTACAATCGATGCCATAGGGTGCGAATGGTAGCAAGTCGGTGCCGTCAATCTGTGCACCTGGCGTGAATTCGCCTAAGATGTACAAGTTGCCGTCAGAATCAGCAACGCTGCCCACAATGGCATTTATGTCAGTGCGATGATTATAATCAGGCACACCATTGTAACTCTTCACCCAGTCGAAGTGGCCTTGGGCATGGAGGGTGGTGGTGAACATCGTGGCTGCCAGTAGCAGCAGGAATGATAGGATTCGTTTCATGATGATATGTTTTTTTTATCTTTTCGTCTTTGTTTCATCGAGAGGTCACCGAAGGATCATCGAGAGGTCACCGACGGGGCTGGATTTCTTGGCTGGGATGTAGGGTCGCAATTTTATAGCACTTTTTTTGTGTGTTTTGACACATATTTAGTACGCTAATCATTGAAGCACCATGCTACAAAAAGACATCATTTTTCCGTTAGTTTCACTTCCCGAAGACTACGCTTGCTTGAGGAGCCCTATGGCGTGGAGACCCCTGAAAGAACTCTGCCGCACGATAGCTTCGAAATCATCAAAACCTCATTAATCTAACCCATATTATCTAACCCATCCATAAAAATCTATATATATAGAGCAACAACGGGACCAAAAAGTTGACGCGAGGAGTATTTTTTAAGATTTTTTATGATTTTTTAAGACCAAGAGCGGCTTTTAGAACGGGGATTATATACGTGTTGGCCGTTTCCATAACAAGGACAATAATCCTCTTCTACAGGAGACAGCGCCATTGCGGCTTGGAAACGACTGCTCTTCGGACTGCCGAAGATCTACACAACCTTCTTCCCTATCCAATTACCAAAGGTTGCCTAAAGGTGTGCTCTACGAATTAATAAAGGTGACCTCTAATAATTAGATTGAGATGGATTGCTGCTTATTTTTGAGC
>JAKSMR010000023.1 GCA_024400495.1 Bacteroidales bacterium | reverse complement strand
CGCGCTTCCTCTCGGAATCGCTCAAAAATAAACTGCAATCCATCTCAATCTAATTATTAGAGGTCACCTTTATTAAGAGTTGTTGTCTGCACCATGAGCCACCTGCCATCTATTGCAAGAGCGACTGGCGGCATTTGAAGTTCATGATCAGGCCGATGGCGAAATCGGTCTTCTTCAGGTCGAGATCGTAATAGGCGTCGGCGGAGAGGCTGAGGTTCCAGGAAGCCGAGGTGGCGGCGCTGGAGCGAGTGCTGCTCTTACCCATCTGCACGAACGTCACGCTGCCCGTGATCATACGCCTGACGGGCTGCGAGAAGTCGGCTTTGTGCCACGAGACACTCTGATAGAGCCAGCTGCCGCGAGCCGACTGGTAGCGGTCACCATACCAGTAGCCTAGGGTCACAGAGCCAGAACGGCGGCCTTCTGGGGACGAGAGACCGACCTTGGCTCGAGGATAGACTCCCCAGCCTTTGTTGAACATCGTATGGGGTTCGGGCGACTGGTTCTGGAAGAAGAAGGCGCTGAAGGCCAACGATCCGTCATATCCTTCTTTCTTGACAAGCTGGAGATCGAGGCCGACCTGCTCGTTGAAGAGCGTCTCGATGCAGGTGTCGAGGGCGGTGAACTGTCCGCCCCGATGGCTGCCCATGAAGACTAGCGGTATCTGCAGCTCGTGTCGTCCGAGGGAGAAGAGGAGAATGTTGTTCGACCCCAGGGTGAAACGCTCCTGATCTGCCGTCCAGGGCTCGAGGAAGGTCTCCCAGTTCACCCAGGTGTCGCTCATCCAATGGTCGCCGGCCCACATAAGCTGCAGGCCATCTTCCTTATAGTCGATGAAATAGCGCTCGGGGTCGTACATCGGGGCGTCGAGATAGTGCTGGTCGGAGCCGTCGAGCGTTCCCATCTGGATGACGAAGCGGGAAGAGGGAACATAGCGCAACGTCAGCACAGGCTCCACCTTCCAGAGGCCTTCGGTGCCGGCAACACCGGTAAGCATTACGCCGGCCTTGGCAAAGAATTTGTCGGAGGGCATGAGATAATGCAACACGGGGGTGAGACGGAATCCCGATATGGTGTAGCCTTTGGTGAACGGCATGAAATATTCGGCGTCGCGGAAGAAGGTGGTGGCGTCGACCTCCAACCGCAAGGCATCGTTTTCGGACTTCTCCTGCGCCTTTACCGACCAACCGGCGAGGAGCACAAGGAGGACTAGGGCTATACGTTTCATTCTTGATGGCTTTTTTCTGAGCATGGCGGGATTATACCCGTTGCTGGACTTCCCCAGCATTATGGAGACCGAAAGAAACCTATCAGGAGACAGGATCAAAGACCAGCCGCCTCCGATAGATCTCTTTCGGCCGCAACCCTTTGCTTATACGAAGGGCATAGGTGTTCCCTGCGACGAGTTTCGTCAACGGAACGTTTATTTTGCGAGCGCCTCCTTCACGGCTGCCTCGATGGCGTCGCCGCGGAGATTGCGGGCAAGGATGGTGCCGTCTTTGTCGACGAGCATGATATGGGGAATGCCGTTGATGCCGTAGATCTCGCAGGCGTTCTTGTCGACGTTGTCGATGAGCTGGTTGTACTGGATGCCGAGCTCCTCGGTGACCTTTTTATGCTTGGCGGGGTCGTCGTTGACGTCGATGCCGACAACCACGAGGCCTTTAGGAGCATAGGTCTTGTGGATGCGGACGAGATTCTCTTTGATCTCCTGACGACAGGGGCCGCACCAGGAGGCCCAGAAGTCGACCAAGGCCACCTTGCCTTCGATCATGGCAGCAAGGGTGGTCTCTTCGCCGGTGAGGTAGCTGGTGCCTTTGATGTCGGCGAACCTGGTGCCGGCAGAGGTCTTGGCAAGGGTCTGGAGGACCTCCATGCGAGCCTGCACGGGCTGGTAGTTTCTGACGGTTGCACTCTTGCCTTCGAGGAGCTTCTCGGCTTCGGCGAGGGACTCGATGTTTTCGAGCATCACACTCACGAGGTAGGCGCCGAGGATATCGTTCTCGTGCTCGGCGAGAAGAGCCTCGCTGAGGGACTTGGATTCGTTCATATATACGGCTTCGACGCTATCGAAAGCAGCCTCTACGGCTTTCTTGACCTCGGGGTCATCGGCCTGGCGCCAGGAGGCATAGAGCTCGTCGAGCTGGTGCTGGAACTCAATCAGCCGGGCATTGTGCTGGAACTGGCCGAGGGCGTTGTTGAGAGGCGTTCCCGAGAGGGAGTCGGAGAAGATGTCGAGATAGATCTCGCCGTTTTCGGCGATACAGCGGCTGCTGTAGTAGGAAGGCTGGGTGAAGACAGCCATCATAAAAGGCTCGTCGACCACGGTACGGAAGATGGCTTCGCCGTTGGTGATGACGGCAGAGTCGGCATAGGCGCCCATATTGCCGCTGACATAGATATACTTGCCCTCATAGTTCTGGTCGTCGAGATGAACGGTAAGGGTCATGGTCTGCTTCTTGCCGCCACAGGCCACAAGAGCGAAGAGTGCCATGCAAAGCACAAGGATTTTGTTCAGTTTCATTGTATTATAAGTTTTTATTTCGCATTAGAAGAATTGATCAATCACCTCCAATTCCACGAAAAGCCATCTCCCCCCCAGGGCTGTAGCCGCAAGCAGAGCCAGGCCGGACTCTTCGGCCGGAGGAGCTCTCCGTTAGAGGCCATCTCCCTGGTCATCTCTCCGTGTGTTCTCAAGCAAGCACATAGACGCATCATTTTTTTTCGAGAGATCTTACCGCACCACCAGTTTGCGTGTGATGGAGCCTTGGGAGGTATGGATTTTCGCCAAATAGGTGCCAGCGGAGAAGAAGGAGAGGTCAAGGGTGACAGTAGGGTTCTTTCCGCCATTGTGATGGAGAACCTGCTCGCCTTCGAGGTTGAAGATCGTCACCTCTTCGATGGGGGAGCTGCTGGTCACACTCACCCTGTTCGTAGCCGGGTTGGGGAAGAGCAGGACACCATCGGGGAGGGCATCAAGGCCGCCTATGGCTACAGGGCCGCCAGGAGAGAGGAGGATGCTGTCGGTCCAGTCGCTGTAGTAGGTGGTGTCGTAGACGCATTTAGAGCGCAGCCATACGCGATAGGTCTGTGTGGAGTCTAGTCCGTTGAGCTGCAGCTGAGGCGAGAGTGCGCCAACGATGGTGGCGTCATCCACAGGGGTACCTTCGGGGGCGTAGGCTATCTCCCACGAGGTCTGATAGCGGCTGGTATCCCATGCCAGAAGGTACTGGCCTCCGGAGATGTAGCGCCCCCTGAGACCGTAGGACTCGGGACAGGCCACCTCGAAGATAGGATAGATCAAGATGGAGTAGTTGATGGCCACATCTTGCCACGGCTGGGAGTTGTCGTTGATGTTGACTCCTTTGCGGCAACGGTAATCGAGCGTGAAATCCGGACAGATCGGGTCAGACACGCCTGCTTTCACGTAACCGATACTGGTCAGAGTATGGGCATTGGAAGGGATGCCGGTTCTGAAATAATGGATGAGATAATTGTAGTAGCTGTAGGTGGTCTTACCCAGGAAGAAGCTGTCGCAGACATAGACGGCGGTATCGAAATAATATTCATACCACGGTATGATTCTGGAAGTATCCTTAAGATTCTCGCAGTCGACATAATAATAGTCCGTATTGTAGTAAAGATCGAGCTTCATGTACCTTGAGTTCTCGGGTATGTGCCAGGGAAGGGCCTTCTTGCGCACCATGACGCCATTTATCTCGTCGTAGAGGACAAAATATTCGTTGGAGTCCGGCATGTCGTGGGGTTCGTACCATTCGCCCGTGAGGGTCTCTATGTTGGGACAAGTCTTTGTGTTTGTCGCAAGGCCGACAATCTTCAGCGGCTTGGGCGAATAGAAAGACGAGGTTATCTCACCCCCGTCTCCTAGCCTACACGAAGCTGCCGCTCCCTGTTTATAAAAGGCCTGATGAACCGATTTCCTTGTAATCCACCCATAGTGGAACGCGATATGTTCCCCTCCGTCCGCCATATAGAAGGAATCCACGATCTGCCCCCACTCGAGGTAGACGGTATCGGTCGGGAGGATGGAATGTCGCCAATCGTCATACCAGAAATTGTAGTAATAGTTGGGCTGCTTGCCGTGGATAGTGTCGCCATACTGCTGGGCAAAAAGGGTGAATCCCATCACGACGAAAACGACGGAAAGAATAAGTTTTTTCATTGTTATGTTTTGTTTTGTTATTAGTCGTTGAATGGATTTACTATTTAATAATTCTTTCAAAAAAGTTGTGAACTTCAATAACCCATCACATTTTTTTTTGCAATGAGAACCAACTCATTACAAAGAATTACCAGCATATGCAACTTTTCTGCAAAATACGCAAAAAATCTTGATATATGCAAGTATTTCCCGAAAAATTTCGTCGACTACCATTTTCATCCAGACGAGAAGGAAGAATACCACAGGCCTTTTCGTGGCGAGGAATCAATTTTTCAGAAACGAACTCGGGAATGTCACACACCCACTCCAGACCAACAAAACACATCATTCACAACATCTTACAAACAAAAAGAGACACCTGTCGCGATGCCTCCGTCTTTTCGTCCCGCGACAAAGTGCCACACGCCCTTCCAACCCCGTTGCATCCCCACTGCATCCTCCACGTATTCTCGCTGCATCCTTAGGGTTAAAGGGACTTTATAGGGACTTTTAAGGGACTTTAAAGGGACAAAACGGCATCAAAGTCCCTTTAACGTCCCTATAAAGTCCCTTTAAAGTCCCTATAAGTACGAGGATGCAGGCCGGATACACCCCTGATACGTCCCCGATGCAGGCTTGGAGGACAGCCTCCGGCGGCAAGCCGGCAGCATAGGCCCCACGGGAGGTCGGGAGGACCCTTGCCGGAGGAGCATTATCGCGAGAAAAAGCAGCCCATTTTTCCTCCCTAGCGGCCCCCGGAAGACCCAATTCCGCCCCGAAGCCGACACAACGAGGGGTTCTTTTTCTGCCACATAATCAAAGACGAAGGGCTACTATATAAAAATATATTTTGCCAGTTCGGAAAAAAGTGGTACCTTTGCAGAAATTATTCAATCACTAATCGACAAAAAAAGAAAATACAATATACCATGTACACAGACACAAATAAATTTATCGGCGAAGGCCTGACTTACGACGACGTACTGCTCGTTCCCGCTTTCTCCGACGTACTTCCCCGCGAGGTAAAAATCAGCTCCCGTTTCACCAAGAACATCACCGTCAATGTCCCAATGGTCTCCGCAGCCATGGACACCGTCACCGAGGCTTCGATGGCTATCGGCATGGCACAGGAAGGCGGCATCGGCGTGCTCCACAAGAACATGAGCATCGAGGCCCAGGCCAACGAGGTCATCAAAGTGAAGCGTTGCGAGAACGGCATGATCATCGACCCCGTGACCCTCAAGAGCGACGCCCTGGTGAAAGACGCCAAGCGCCTCATGGACGAATATGGCATCGGCGGCATCCCCATCGTTGACGACTACCGCAAGCTCATCGGCATGATCACCAGCCGCGACCTCCGTTTCGAAAACAATATGAACCGCACTCTGGGCGAGGTGATGATCACCGACCTCGTGACCACCCACGAAGGCACCACCTTCGAGGAGGCCAGCCAGATCCTTCAGAAATACAAGATCGAGAAACTGCCCGTCGTCGACAAAGACGGCCGTTTCGTAGGTCTGATCACCTATCGCGACATCATGTCCTCCAAGGAGCGCCCCAACGCCTGCAAGGACGAGCGAGGCCGTCTGCGTGTAGCTGCCGGTGTCGGCATCACCCCCGACATGATGCAGCGTGTCGACGCCCTCGTGACCGCCGGCGTTGACGCCATCGTCATCGACACCGCCCACGGCCACTCCATCCGCGTGGTAGAAGCCCTCAAGAGCGTGAAAGCCAAATACCCCAACCTCGACGTAGTGGTAGGTAACATCGCCACCGGCGAAGCCGCCATCATGCTCGCCGAAGCAGGCGCCGACGCCATCAAGGTCGGCATCGGCCCCGGAAGCATCTGCTCCACCCGCATCATCGCCGGCATCGGCGTTCCCCAGCTCACCGCCGTCATGGAAGTGGTGGGAGCCCTCAAGACCAAAGGCTTCGACGTGCCCGTCATCGCCGACGGCGGCATCCGCTACTCCGGCGACATCGTGAAGGCCATCGCCGCCGGCGCCGACACCATCATGATCGGCTCCCTCGTGGCAGGCTGCGACGAAGCTCCCGGCGAGACCATCATCTTCGAAGGCCGCAAGTTCAAGAGCTACCGCGGCATGGGCTCCCTCGAGGCCATGCAGAGCGGTTCCAAGGACCGCTACTTCCAGGACAAAGAGACCGACGCCAAGAAGCTCGTCCCCGAAGGTGTAGTAGGCCGCGTACCCTACAAAGGAACCCTCAACGAGGTGCTCTATCAGCTCATCGGCGGCCTCAAGGCCGGTATGGGCTACACCGGCAGCAAGGACATCGAGACCCTGAAGACCAAGGCCCAGTTCATCCGCATCACCGCCGCCGGTCGTGCCGAGAGCCATCCTCACGACATCGCCATCACCCGCGAAGCCCCCAACTACTCCAGATAGCAGAAAAAAGGCACCCACACGGAAGCGCCTCCGGCAGAGCCCCGCAACACTACGGCAGACCCATCGGGGGGAGAGGCAGCAACAGCCCGCCCCCGGGAAGGTGCGCCGAAGGGCACAAAGGGGGAAAGCCCTTCCCCCGGCAACAGCAGACACGCTTCCCACACAACGCCAACCCAAACAGACTATTCTCATATCACACCAAGAAATGAAAAAAAGATTCATCCAGATACTTACCGCAGCCATCGCCCTCGCTTTCTCCGCCAACGCCATGGCCCAGAAGCAGAACGACCCCGTAATCTTCGAGGTAGGAGGCCAGCCCATCTACAAATCGGAATTCATGAGAGAGTTCCTCAAATCGATAGGCAAAGAGCCCGCCGCTGCCCCCACCGCCTGCACCTACGAGAAACGCAAGGCCCTGGAAGAGTATGTTGATGTTTATGTAAACTTCCGCGCCAAGTTGGCCGACGCCAACGCCCGCCGCATCGACACCCTCATCAGCCTCAAGAAAGAGCTGAGAGGCTACCGCCAGGAGCTGGCAGAGCCCTACCTCATCGACTCGGCAACCATGGAGCACATCCTCAGAGAGGCCTACGAACGCAACCAGTATGCCGTGCACGCATCGCATATCCTCATCCGCGTCAACCGCAACGCTTCGCCCGAGGACACCATGGCAGCCTACTCCAAGGCCATAGAGGTTTACAACAAAGCCATCAAAGGCGCCGACTTCAACCAGCTGGCCCTGGAATACTCCGAAGACCCCTCTGCCAAAGGACGAATCTCAGAGCAGAACCCCAACGCCGTCGGCAACAAAGGCGACCTGGGCTGTTTCACCGTCTTCAACATGGTATATAATTTCGAGACAGCAGCCTACAACACCAAGCCCGGCACCATCTGCCGCCCCATCCGCACCAACTACGGATACCACATCATCAAGGTTCATGAGAAAATGAAATACTACGGGAAATCGGGCCTCCTCCACATCTGGGTGAAAGAAGGTGTGGGCGCCGAAGGCAAGATCCGCGACGCCTACCAGAAGATTATGGACGGCGACGATTTCGCAGTAGTGTGCCGCAACTATAGCGACGACGTCAACTCCGCCGTCAACGGCGGCCTCCTCCCCGAGGTGGAGCTCAACCAGATACCCCCCGAGTATGTGAAACACATCTCCGAGACCCCCGTGGGACAGCTCAGCGAGCCCTTCCACAGCACCTACGGATGGCACATCATCAAGGTGGTGAAGCTCGACGTCCTCCCTCCCTACGAAGAGATGGTGCCCACCTACAAGCAGCGCCTCGCCCGCGACGCTCGCAACACCGCCCCCAAGACCGCCTTCGCCGAACAATGCAAGGAGCGCTACGGCTTCACCGACTTCACTCAGACCTACCTCAAGCAGAACAAGAACAGCAAAGCCCCCAAGGTCTATCTCGCCTCGCTCAAGGCTAGCGTCTCCGCCCTCAACGACTCCGTCTACCGCAAGAAATGGCACTACCGCGACGGCATGGTGGACGATATGCGCCCCCTCTTCCAGATCGGTGACCAGGAATACAACAACATCGACCTCCTCAAATTTATCGAAGCCACCCAGGTATACAACCCCCGCAAGGGCAACCTCGACGCTTTTGTCGACCAGAAATACAAGGAGTTCATCGAAGACCGCGCCATCGCCTACGCCGACAGCCGCCTCGAGCTCGACAACGCCGAGTTCAAAGCCCTCATGGACGAATACCGCAACGGCCTCATGATCTTCTCCTACACCGACAAGATGGTTTGGTCGAAAGCCATCCTCGACTCCACCGGACTGAAGGACTTCTACGCCACCGAGAGCAAGAAGAAGAGCCTCGACAAGGAAGAGGACGAGAACTACTTCTGGAACACCCGCGCCAAGATCCATATCGTTCGTGTGCCCGACAACACCATCCTCGCCCCCGAGAAGGCAGAGAAGGCCGTAGCCAGATGGCAGAAGAAATCGGGCAAAGCCAGCGTGCTGAGAGACTACATCGTGGCCGGCATCAAGGACTCCGCCAGCCGCAAGGCCGTCACCGTCGAGAGCAAGACGGTGGAGGACGGCAAGCAGACCATCCTCAACAAAGAGGAATGGGCCACGGGCTCCTACACCCACGCCGAACAGAACGGCTACGCCATCGTCATTGTGGAAAAGGTCACCGACCCTTGCCTCAAATCGCTCATGGAAGCCCGCGGATACTACATCAACGACTACCAGAACCACCTCGACACAGAGCTGATCAAGACACTCCGCAAGCAGTATAATGTTGTCATCCACAAGGATGTCGTCGACGAAATAACCTACTAACAGCCCCATGTCTGCACGAAACCTCACTCTTCTGCTTCTCGGCACGCTCCTCGTCCTCGCCTCCTGCAAGCGAGAGACCGGCGAAGTGGTTGCCCGCGCCTACGACAAATACCTCTACAAGAGCGACCTTGCCGGACTGGTGATCGAGGGCACCTCGCCCGAAGACAGCGCCATCGTGGTGCAGAACTACATCAACCAATGGGTGCAGCAGATGGTGGTGCTTGAGAAAGCCAAGCGCAACATCACCAAGACCTTCGACCTGGAGCTGCAGAACTACAAAAACAGTCTGATCACCTACGAATACGAGAGCCTCATCGTTGCCCAGATGCTCGACACCAACGTCGCCGACAGCGAGATAGAGGAATACTATTCGACCAACACCGAGACCTTCGTCCTGAGAAGCAACATCGTCAAGGTCCACTATGTAAAGATCGACAAAAACGCCCCCCAGCTGCCCAAGCTGCAGAAGCTGATCACACAGCGCAGCCTCTCGGAGAAAGAGCTGATGGAGGTGGAACGCCTGTCGGCAGTATATGGCGAAGCCTTCTCGTTCTCGAACGACTACTGGATCACCACCTCCCAACTGCAAAGCATCGCCCCTGTCGAGATCGCCAACGAGGAGGAGTTCATCCGCAACACGAAGATCATCTCCCAAACCGACAACCAGTACGCCTATTTCGTGCGCATCCTCGACCACAAGATGGTGAACCAGATCGCCCCCATCGACTTCGTGAGGACGAGCATACGCTCCATCATCCTCAACCGACGCAAGATGGATATCATCAAGAACATGCAGCGCGACCTCCTGAAGAAAGCCACCGAAAAAGGCGAGATAGAAATACACTAACCCAAGCACCAATCCTTCGAACCGATGAAGATTACAAGATTATTCATATTATTTATCACCCTCTGCTCACTCACCACCATTGCCAACGCCCAGCACGACGTGGTTGTTGACGAGGTTGTAGCCGTTGTGGGAAAGAACATCATCAAGCTTAGCGACGTAGAGAACGCCTACAGCTCCATCCGCCGCCAGCAGGGCTACACCAACGCCAAAGAGAACCGCTGCCAGATCCTGGAGAGCATCCTGCTCAACAAGCTGCTGGTACACAAAGGCGAGGTGGACAGCGTAGAAGTGACCGACGACGAGGTGGAGCAGCAGGTACAGTACTACCTCAAGAACTACATCCGCCAGTATGGCAGCAAAGAGGCTATGTTCAAAGCCACAGGCTATACCTACGAAGACCTGCACGACATCTACTTCCGTCTGCTGAAGGACCGCATCATCAGCCAGCGCGTAGAGGGCTCCCTCACCGACAACGTGAAGATTACCCCACGCGAAGTGGCAGAATACTACAACGCCATCCCCAAGGACAGCATCCCCATGATCAGCGACGAGTATGAGTTTGCCGAGATCGAGATCCGCCCCTCCATCACCGAAGCCGAGAGAGAGCGTGTGCGCTTCGAACTCTCACAGATGAGAGAGCGCATCCTCAAAGGCGAGAAATTCAGCATGCTGGCAACCCTCTACTCCGAAGACCCCGGCTCTGCCAAGAAAGGCGGCGAACTGGGTTTCTTCACCCGCGGCGAGATGGTCAGCGAGTTTGAGGCTGCCGCCTATGCGCTGAAGCCCGGCGAAGTGAGCCCCATCATCGAGACCAAGTTCGGCTTCCATATCATCCAGCTCATCGAGCGCAGAGGCAACAGCGTCAACGCACGCCATATCCTCATAACCCCTAAAGCATCGGCCGAAGACCTCCTGAAGGTACGTATGAAGCTGGACAGCATCGCCACAGAGATACGCCTTGGCAACATCACCTTCGAGGATGCCGCCAAGCAGTACTCCGAAGGCGCCACCAAACTCCAGGGCGGCGTGATGACCAACCCCTACACCGGCAACAACCGCTTTGGAAAAGAGATGTTCAAGGAGCTGTATCCCACCATCCCCTTCACCAACATGAAGGTGGGCGACATCAGCAACGCCACCGTCAAGACCACCGACGACAACAAAGAGGCCTACCATATCGTGAAGCTCACCAAGAAGGTGGAAGCCCACCAGGCCAACCTCTCCGACGACTACGACAAGATCTACAACGCCACCCTCGAGAAAGCCAAACAGGATAAGATCCAGGCATGGGCGCAGAAGATGATCAAGAACACCTACATCCGCATCTCCGACGATTTCAAGGACTGCAACTTCCAGCTCAACTGGACCAAATAGCACCACTACCATGAACGACACCGAGACCCTGAACTTCTTAGTTGAAAAATACCGCTCCCTCAAAACCGAAATCGGCAAGGTTATCGTGGGACAGGACAAGGCCGTGGACAGCCTCCTCCTCTCCATCTTCACCGGCGGCCACTGCCTCCTGGTAGGTGTGCCCGGCCTGGCAAAGACCCTCATGGTCAACACCCTTTCCAAAGCCCTCGGCTTGGAGTTCAGCCGCATCCAGTTCACCCCCGACCTCATGCCTTCCGACATCACAGGTTCCGAGATCCTCGACGACTCGCGCCACTTCCGTTTCGTGAAAGGTCCCATCTTCGCCAACATCGTGCTGGCCGACGAGATCAACCGTACCCCTCCCAAAACCCAGGCCGCCCTTCTTGAAGCCATGCAGGAGAAGAGCGTCACCGTTTCGGGTACCTCCTATCCGTTGCCCAAGCCCTTCTTCGTTCTAGCCACCCAGAACCCCATAGAACAGGAAGGCACCTACCCGCTTCCCGAAGCTCAGCTCGACCGCTTCATGCTTAACATCAAGCTCGACTACCCCTCCTTTGCCGAAGAGCTCGACATCGTGAAGACCACCACCATAGACCGCGACGCCGACATCCAAAAGGTGCTCTCCGCAGAAGAGATCATGAACATACAGTCCACCATCCGCAAGATGCCCGTGGCCGACAACGTGTGCGAGTATGCCGTGCGTCTGGTGTCGCATACCCGCGCCAACGAGAGCAACCCCGACATGCTGGCCAAGCGCTACATCTCCTGGGGAGCAGGCCCTCGCGCATCGCAGTATCTCGTGATGGGCGCCCGCACCCATGCCGCCATGCACGGCAAATATTCACCCGACATCGAGGATGTGCAGGCAGTAGCCACCGAGGTCCTTCGCCACCGCATCGTACGCAACTACTATGCCGAAGCCGAAGGGGTGACCACCGACAGTATCATCCTGCAACTCATCAACGCACAATAACCTTTCATAACGACATATAAAATAATAAGTACTATGAAAAGGATATTCCTCTTTCTCGCACTATGCCTGGCTATGGACATCGCTGTTGCACAGACAGGCATCTATATCCCCAGTGCGAAGCCCGTCAAGAATATGCAGCTGGCCATGCAGGAGCCCGAAGTATTCTGCTTGCTGGTACAGTACGACGCCAACGACAGCACCTACTCCATCGGCGACCTCGACATGATGGACTCTGCCTATAATGTGGCCTTCCGCTATGACAACCCAAAGCTCTACTCGATGGTTATCGAAGGCTACGGCGACGCCAACGAGGCGCTGACCCAGCTCCGCGTGGATGCGATATACAACTATTTCTCCCAGCGCTGCCACTCGGCCTTCCCCATCCGCTACGCCACAAACAAGATCCACTGCTCCTGCAATGGCGACACCACCGAGCTACTACGCTACGAGGTGCCCGTTGACCGCCGCACATACAACTGCGCCGACCTCCCTGAGAGCCGCAGGACCTTCAACAAGACCATCCAGCTCAACAACTGCGTCCTCGTCACCTTCAAGAACAACCCCGACGAATGCATCGGCATGGCCCGCGGATGCTATGTACCCAACCAGGACACCACCATCCACGGATACTACGCTTCGGTGCATATGAGACGCGGCGCCCTGCAGTATGTGACCAACACCAAGGACACCTGCCCCTCGGCAACCTTCTCCATCGAAGAACACCTCGACTACAAAGAGATCCTCGACCGCTATTCGCTCGTCCCCCACAAGAAGCAGATCATCCTTCAGGTGGGTTATGTCGTGCTCCGATCCAACATGAAGCGCGCCTACGAGGAATGCAGCCAGGAGCTTGCCGACTCCATCTTCGTGCGCTTTCCCGTGACACAGGAGCAGTGGGACAACAAGCTGCGTATCTTCAGCAAGAAATACAGCGAGAAAGGTGTCGAATACAAAGCCCTCGCCACCAAGAAGGTAGCAGGAAAGATCTCCATCAACATCCAGGCCGGCATCAATGTCACCCAGATCGACACCCTCTATCTCGGCAAACGCATCAAAGAGGAAGAGATAGGAGACTATTTCTTCGAGGTTAAGAACAACATCGAACAGGGCGTCTTCACCATCAACGGCAAGCACTACAAAGCCTACAAAATCGACAAGCACGGCGAATGGGAGATCAAGAAAGGCTTGCGTTCGCTGCTGCGCATCATCGAAGATCAGGACGAAGAGATAGAAGAAGAGAGCAAGCCCAGCCGCGCCAGAAAAGCTAAGAACAGCGACGAAGAGATAGAATAACCCGCCTCACACACGAGGATACCCCCCCCCAAAAAAAAACGAAAACAGACAACCACTATGGCTTATCTTCAGACCGACGTAACCAAGGTAACCACCCACGTACTGCAGAATATGAAACAGCGCGGCGAGAAAATCGCCATGCTCACCGCCTACGATTACTCCATGGCCCGCCTGCTCGACAGCACCAAGATCGATGTGGTGCTCGTCGGCGACTCCGCCGCCAATGTGATGGACGGCTACAAGACCACCCTCCCTATCACCCTTGACGAGATGATTTTCTACGGCGCCTCCGTGGTCCGTGCCATCCAGCGCGCCCTCGTGGTGGTAGACATGCCCTTCGGCACCTACCAGGGCAACTCCAAGCTCGCTCTTGCGTCTGCCATCCGTATCATGAAAGAGACCGGCGCCGACGCCGTCAAGCTCGAAGGCGGCGAAGAGGTGCTTGAGTCCATCTCCCGTATCCTCTCTGCCGGAATCCCCGTCATGGGCCACCTGGGGCTCACCCCTCAGAGCATCAACAAGTTCGGCACCTACGCCGTGCGCGCCACCGAGGAAGAAGAAGCCGAGCGACTCATCAAAGACGCCAAGTTGCTGGCAGAAGCCGGATGTTTCAGCATCGTGCTGGAGAAGATCCCCGCCCTGCTGGCCGAACGGGTGACCAAAGAGATCCCCGTGCCCACCATCGGCATCGGAGCCGGCAGCGCCGTCGACGGACAGGTGCTCGTGCTGCAGGACATGCTTGGCATCACCCAGCAGTTCAAGCCCCGCTACCTACGCCAGTACGGCACCTTCGGCGAGGATATCAGCAACGCCGTCAAGCAGTATATCTCCGACGTCAAGTCGGTCAATTTCCCCAACGAGAAAGAGCAGTACTAATATTCCACTACTGCAAGCACACACCTCCTATGGAAATCACCTACGATGCCCACCAACAGGCCGTTATCGAAGCCACTGGTGGGCATTTTCTTGTGCTGGCGCCTCCCGGATGCGGCAAAACCGAGATCCTCGCCGCACGCATAGCCCACGCCTACGCCAAAGGCGTCCCCTTTGAAGAGATGCTTTGTCTCACCTTCACCAACCGCGCCTCGAGGAATATGAAGGAGCGCGTCACCAAGAACGCCGCCACCGACGCCCGCCAGCTTTTTGTGGGCAACATCCATCATTTCTGCTCCAATTTCCTACGTCAGCACCACCTCATTCCCGAGAACGCCTGCGTCATCGACGACGACGACCAAGCAGACATCCTTCAGTATTTCGACGATCACTTCTTCCTCAACTACCGCGGTCTCATCGACCGCAGCAAGATCAAGGAGATCCACGATCTAGCCACCTATATCGAACAGCGCCGACTGGGCCATCCCCTAGAGGTCTGCTATGCGCGCAAAGGTTTCGAACCCTACTATCAGGCTGCCGTTGACGCCGGATTCGACTACACGAAGATCTCCCTTGCCGACCCGTCGAAGCGGCTGCGCTACGCCCTCCAGTATCGCCACTACAAACAGCAGCGCACCATCCTCGACTTTACCGATCTGCTGGTGCTAGCATACGAGCATCTGCGCACCGGAGAGCACCGGCGCTACCCCTGGATACAGATAGATGAGGTTCAGGACCTCAACGCCCTCCAAATAGCCATCGTCGACGAGCTCACCGCCACGGACAATCCTACGGTGATGTATCTCGGCGACGAGCAGCAGGCTATCTTCTCCTTTCTCGGCGCCAGCCTCGACCGACTGTCGCTGCTCTCTCAGCGTTGCAACGGCAACCTGCTCACGCTGGTCAACAACTACCGCTCTCCCAGCTACCTACTCGATGTGTTCAACACCTATGCCGAGCAGGTGCTCCATGTCAGTCCCGAGCTGCTCCCCAAGCCCGCCAGCCGACAGCCCGCACCGACCCACTCGCTCATCGTGGCAGCAAGTCCTACCGCAGAAGCCGAGCTTACCCGAGTGGTGAAGATGGCGCAGTACTACAGCCAGTTCCCCGGAGAGCGCATGGCCGTCCTCGTCTCATCCAACGCCGAAGCCGACCAAGTCAGCGACACCCTCGCACTCCACCACATCCCTCACTTCCAGATCTCTGGCAACGACATCTTCAAGAGCCAGCATTTCAAGACCTTCTCGTCGTTGCTCAGCGTTAGCATCAACCCCTTCAACAACCTAGCCTGGGTGCGTCTCATCTTCGGCATAGGAGCCACCTTGCGGCTGATGGACGCTCGCGACCTCGCAGCCCAGCTGCGTCAGCTGCTGCTCACCCCTATGGACCTCATCGAAGGCAGATCCGAACTCGCCCGGTTTGTCGAGCTTTACGACAACAGCGAGATTGTCGTCTTCGATACCGAGACCACCGGCCTCGACGTCGCCAATGATGACATCGTGCAGATAGCGGCCTTCATCATCCGCCAAGGAGTCAAAGTCGAAGGCAGCGACTTCAACCTCATCCTCCACACCGACCACAAGATTCCTACATATCTGGGAGACCTCGTCAATCCGCTTGTTGAGGAATATGCCAACCGCGAGCATATCGACCGAAAGGAAGGACTACAGCAGTTTCTTGACTATGTCGGCGACCGTCCCGTACTGGGACACAACGTGCAATACGACTGCAACATACTATACCACAACGTCAAGCGCGAGCTAGGACTGACAATCACCCTACCTTCCTACGACACTCTCCATCTCATCAAATGCGTGGAGCCCACCCTCTACCGATACAAGCTCGCCAGCCTTATCCAGGCCCTTGGGCTTGAAGGCACCAACAGCCATCTTGCTAACGAGGACATCGAAGCCACCCTCTCGTTAGCCAACTACTGTGTAGGACGCACGCGCGGCGTCATTGACGAACAGCGAGCTTTCCTCACCCATCCCAAGACCGAGAGCATCCGAGGCCGTCTGCAGGTGCTGCGCCCCATCTTCAAAGCCATTACCGCCGTGCTCGAAAGCACCGACTCCCCCACCCTCTCCTCCACCCTCGAGATCACATACCAGTCGCTCGTGGCCCAGGGCCTCATCGGTGATCTCGGACCCAAGTTCGACATCTTCCTCCGCTATGTGGAGCGCGAGTGGGACTATGCCGACGACGGGCTCGACCTCAAGGGAAAGATAGCACACCACTTCGGAGGCACCTCCACCTCTGTCACCGAAGGCGACCTCGTCAACTCCTCAGACCTGCTCACCGACCGCATCTTCGTCATGACAGCCCACAAAGCCAAAGGTCTTGAGTTTGACAACGTTGTCATCCTTGGCACCAACAACGGACGCTACCCGAGCTTCAGAGTCAACAACGTGTTGCGCAGCCAGCGCAGCACACCCGAACAGGTCTCAGAAGCAACGGCACAGCGTAACGAAGATGCCCGTCGCCTCTATGTAGCCCTCACACGAGCAAAGAAAAGGATATGCGTCAGCTACCCTCTGCACGATGCCCAAGGCTACGACACACAGCTCTCGCCTTTCATGGCACCCATACGTCCCTTCTTCCAATAGAAGAAGAATTAACCTTTTTTATAAATAGGAAAAGCTTCAGAAACACACTTTTTGTTTACTTTTGTAAGTTCTCAAGCCCATAGAAGCAAAGCATAAAAGCCACATAAAACAATAATATACAACTCAGTATACACCACATGAAACGTACCATCGTCTATACCATTTTTCTCCTCTTCGCCCTCAATCAGGCCTTTTCCAAGCCCATCGACCCCATCACCGCCCAGGTAGTGGCCCAGAACTTCTGGAACAGCCTCCATCCCGACCGCGCCGACCGCGTGGTAGAGATTCCCTGCGACCTGAGCCAGTGCTATGCTTTTACCAACCTGAAACACCAAGGCTTTGTACTCGTAGCTAAAGACGACCTCATCTACCCCATCATCGGTTTTTCGGTGCGCTATACGTGGGCAGCCACGGCACCCGCCACCATCGCCCATTGGATGAAAGAATACGAGAACCTCTGCAAAAACAACCCCGCTCAGAACAAGATCTCCGAAGCCGCCTGGAAGCACCTCACCGCCGGTCCTGTCGACAGCCTCATCAGCCGTGACCTGAGCGCATCCACCAGCACCGAATGGGGCAGCGGATGGCCCTACAACGCCAAGATGCCCTACAACAGCCGCAAATGGCACGAGAACCAGGTAGGCGGCATGGGTGTGGCCATGGCCCAGATCATGCGCTACTGGACCCATCCCGTTCAGCCCAAAGGAGCCGTGAGCTACAAAACCAACGGTCACGAACGCTTCATCTTCTACACCAAGAAGCCCTACACCTGGAAGCACCTCCCCAACAGCATCCACCGTCGCGGCGGCAGGCGCGCCAAAGGTGTCACCACCCTGCTGCAACACTGCAGCATGTCCCTTGAACCCCAGCTCACCGACAGCAAAGGCAACGCAGTCATCTACACCGAGAGCAAAGGCACTCCCACCGTGGAAGAGGCCCTAGTGCGCCATTTCGGTTTCAACAGCGACGTCATGCGCATGTCACGCTACCGTTTCTCCCACCGACTGTGGGACACCATCATCCAGACCGAGATCAACGCCTCGCGTCCCGTCATCCTCACCTACAACGACAGCACCACCTTCTTCTGCGACGGCTACAAACATACCGCCCTCGGCACCTACTACCACCACAACTGGGGTGAGAACGGCATCGGCAACGGCAACTTCTACTCCATCGACGTCGAAGACATCCGCAACACCCTCCAGGCCATCATCCATATCCATCCCGCCAACGAGCCTGCACTCGAAGACCCCACCATCACCAAGAAAGCAGAGAAGGAAGCGCCTGCCCAGCTCTCACTCATCGATCCTCCCATGCCCGAGAAGAGGGAGAAAATACAGACCTCCAACTGGGACACCCCCATCGTCATAACCCAAGCCGAAGGCTCCAAGTATGCCAAGATCAACGTCTCGCAAATCGACGAGATCGTCATCTACAACCTCCGTCGGCAGGAGATGACCGCCATGGCCGGCACCACCAGCATCGACATCTCTATGCTTGAAACCGGTACTTATATCCTCCACGCCACCTTCGGCGAGAACGTTATCCTGCGACGCCTCAACATCGTTGACGGCCGCTTGGTATCGTACGAAGAATAATGCACACCTCTACAAGAGTCTGGCACTAACGCCAACCGCAGTTTCCATACCGGAGACTCTCCGATACCAGATTCCAACCGGAAGGACACCGGACAAACACCCGCCAGACACGGACAAACACAGGATTGATACCGGATGAATACCGGATCGAGATAACTCTTTCCGTATATCATCTCAATGATCAAACCGATCCCGATTGTCATCAAATCGCTTGCTCCACGACAGGCTTGTTTTATGTGCGGATTTTTTTATTCTGCTGTTTTGGAAAAAACAAGTAACTTTGCATATCAATCCGACAAAGCCTTATCGCCTATTACACTCTATAAGACAATCTATTACAAAGAAAACACAACATATTGACATGAGACGTTTTTTATTAATCCTCATTATATTTACATTCACTCTGGCGGCATCAGCCCAACAGTATTCTGGCAGTTGTGGTGCGAGCCTGACTTGGAGTTTGAACACCACCACGCGCACGCTCACCATCAGCGGCAGTGGCCCCATGACCGAGTATGGAGAATGGAACAAGGCTCCCTGGTACCGTCAACGCAGCTACATTCGGAACGTCTCACTTCCAGAAGGGATGACAACCATCGGCGGTGCAGCATTCATGGGGTGCTCAAACCTGCAGTCTGTATCAATTCCATCTACGGTGACAGCAATCAAAGCTCTGGCTTTCTATGGAAGCGGCATCACGACGGTGACTATCCCTGCGGCTGTAACATACATCCACCACCAGACTTTTGCGGACTGCGCCAACCTAACAACCATCAACGTGGCGACAGCAAACACGAAATTCGTTTCGTACGAAGGTATCCTCTTCAACAAGGACACCACAACGCTAGTAAAATACCCCGGTGGAAAACCGAACACCTTCTATACCATCCCCGATGGGGTGACGACGGTAGGTTCAGAGGCTTTTCGAGCATGCAAACACTTGTTGACAATCAACATTGCATCCAGTGTGTCCAATTTTGGCCGAGTAGTGAACTGTCCTAACTTGAGCAGCTATAATGTCAATCCTGCAAACAATAACTATCGATCCATCAACGGCATCCTCTTTTCATACGACACCACAGAACTCGTGGCTTACCCGCAAGCGAAGGCTGGACTGCACTACACCATTCCCCCGACGGTGAAGACGCTCAAGAACAGCTGCTTCTATGGAAGTAAGAACATGGAGACGATCACAATTCCTGCCTCAGTGACGACGATAGAGACGCATGCCTTCTGGGCAATGCAGAAGATCATCCACATAAACATACCCGCTTCTGTCACCACGATAGAACATGCGGCGTTCTCAACACCGAAACTAGCATCTATCGATGTAGACACGAACAACGCGAACTATTGCTCAGTGAACGGCATCCTCTACACAAAAGATACAACGACACTCATGCGTTTCCCGTGCGCCCACCCCGATACCATCTTCACCATCCCTTCGTCGGTGACCTTGCTGGAGTACAGCTCAATGAGTTCGGCAAAGAACTTGACTCGACTGACTATCCCCTCGTCTGTAACACAGATCAACGAAGTGGCCCTAAACAACTGCTCAAGACTGATGAGCATCAATATACCGGCATCGGTGACATACATCGGTTCGTCTGCGTTCCAGGGATGCATAGGTCTGCTAGACATCGTAATGAACACCCACTTTCCCCCTATCGTTGGCACGGATGTGTTCTATGACAGCTACGACAAGATTCTCGCCGTGCCCTGTGGAGCACGCGCCAACTACCAAAGCGATGCCATCTACGGCCAGTTTTCCACCATCATAGAACAATGTAACTACAACGTTACAGCCCTCAGCGACAGCCTAGAACAAGGCACCACAGCAGGCAGTGGAATTTATATGGGTGGCAGCATTATCGACCTGACGGCCATTCCCAGCCATGGCCATGAGTTCCTAGCCTGGGCCGATGGCGACACCAATAACCCACGCACCATACTTGTACGCGGAGACACAAACTTTACTGCCACCTTCTACAACCTGAGCACCATCGAAAACCCTATCGGTGACGAAGGCAACCTACCCGGATGGTTTTCTATATCGGACACCAACAAGGTCAGTTTCTCGCAGGGCAACTTGCGATACCGAGCCTGCGACAGCACTTGGCTTTTCTCCGAACACCAGTATGACGTGATCGGATCCGGTAACACCAATATCGATCCCTCTTACACTGGTTGGATCGACCTCTTCGGTTGGGGTACAGGTGACAATCCGACACTCTGCTCAAGCAACAACTACGACTACTCCACCTTTGTTGACTGGGGCGACAACGCCATCACCAACGGAGGAGACAGCGCCTATCTCTGGCGTACACTCTCTAACGAGGAGATGGTCTACATCTTCCGTTCACGCCCCAACGCGGCACAGAAGTTTGGTGCCGCTTCAATAGCAGGCCACAACGGTATCGTGGTTCTACCTGACAACTGGAGACAGCCTTCAGGTCTATCTTTCACTCCCGGCATGGCGGCACGGGGAGCCAACTTCGCCTCTGTGAACAGCTACACACTCTCCCAATGGGGACGCATGGAGGCTAACGGCGCCGTCTTTCTGCCCCAAGGAGGACACCGTAACACCACCACCTTCCTGACCGACGGATGGGGCGCATACCAGACCAGCACACCCAAGGCAGCAGGCTCGGGCTATGCCCACGCCTTCATCTTCTACAATGCTGACAGCCTGGTGATGGACGTAGACTACTGCAACAAACGATTTGGACAGAGTGTACGCCTGGTGAGAGACGTGCCACGCTATACGGTGACCCTCGGGGTGAACAACGCGACTGGCGGCACCGTGACCGGAGGAGGACGCTTCTTTCCCCATGACACTACGACCCTCACAGCAACACCAGCAACAGAATATGCATTCACCGGCTGGAGCGACGGCAACACACTCAACCCCCGAATACTCACCGTAGACAAGGACTCCACGATCACAGCCAGCTTCGTCTATTTGGGACACACCTGGATGGCACCCACCTACCAGTGGAACAGCGACTCGACACAATGCACAGCCCGCCATCTCTGTGCCAACGACACCACACACCAGGAGAGCGAGACAGCGACGACCTTAATCACCCGCACAGAACCTACTTGTTCAGCCAACGGATCAATCAGCTATGTGGCAACCTTCAACCACAGTGCCTTCACCACACAGGTGGCAGTAGTGATCCTACCCATGCTGCCTAGCAGCTCATATGAGAACGACACTGCAGTGTGCGACAGATTCTACGGCCCCGACGGCACCATCCAAACGGTCAGCGGGGATTATATCTACCACATCACAAACCATTTTGGCTGCGACAGCACGATAACCGTCCACCTCACAGTGAACCACGGCAGCGACACAACCCTGACCTTAGCCGCCAACGGGAAATACACATGGATTGACGGCGTGGCACATACCACGAGCGGCACATTTACACACACACTGGAGAACCATGTAGGCTGCGACAGCATAATAACGCTCAACCTCACTATAAGAGAGTTTCCGCTGAGAATCGTGATGACAGACAAACAGCACCTGCTCGTCCACCACTACCCACAAGGGCGCGACAACAAACGATGGGATTACCTGACCTACCGATGGTTCCATGACGACGTGGAAGAGACCTTCGCCGTGGGCAAGGATTACTACAGCACCCTTATGAACGGCGGTGGCGTGCTTGACGGCTCCTATTATGTGATGGTGCCCACCGACAGCACCTTCACCGATTGGATGATGTCGAACGTCATCACTGCCCACAACTTCTCCAAAAAGGAGAGCGACCCTTACCATGTGTGGCCCTCAATGTTACACAACGGAGGTCTGCTACACATCGACAGCGAGGTGGACGTGGAGGAGGGCACACGTTGCCTCATATATGATATGAAGGGCATGATGCATCAATGCTTCATCATTGATAACAAAGCCATACAAACCGCTATCACACTCCCCTCTGGCACCTATATGGTGATGATTCAGACACCTTCAAACCGATACACCTATAAGATTGTTGTCCTCTAACCGAAACCTCACGCCATGAAACGTCATTTACTCTCCATACTACCATTCCTCCTCTTAGCCACCACCGTTCTTGCTCAGCAAGGACCTGTGAACACGGCATATGTCCCCAAACTTAAACAGCATCCTCTAGAACTAGGATTTGCCATGGGACTGAACAACCTCTCTCTTTCTGGAGGAGAAGGCGGCAACTTCAGAACGGGAGTACAGCCCTCGGTTGAGCTGAACTATTACTACCCTTTCAACAAGAGTTGGAGCCTGCGTACGGGCCTAAACCTCGCTTTCGGCCATGCATCCTTCCGGGGGGACAGCTACGAATTCAGCGAGCAGGTAACCCTGCACAGCACAGAGATGGCGAACTTCGAGGCGATATACCACTATTTCGTGCCGACATTCTCGGAGCAATACAACTACCTGCAGACCAACATACCCGTCATGGCTGTATGGAAGAACGAGAGCATTCATGCCTCCGCCGGAATGAAACTGGGACTGCCTATCTTCCGCAGCGGGAGTTACCGCACGCAGGAGGTGACATACTACACCGAGTTTCCTGAATTCGGCAGCGCCATCAACGAAACCGATGAGGGTGTCTATAGCGGCACACTACCCGAGAGGGAGAAGCGCTACTCGGGCCGCACCTACAAGATGCCCGTATGGGTCATGCTCTCGGCCGAGGTAGGCTACATGTTCCAACAAGGAGTACGCCGTAATGTCAAATCAAGGATCAGCCTCTATTTCGACTGGTCTGTGACGAAATGCAAGACCGACAGCGACAACGGCTTCATCACACCGAGCAACTACTATCCTACATACCATACCTTCACCAACTGTATGAACAGCAACATGATCGAAAAGTATGGTCTGATGACTTACGGAATCAAATATTCAATAAAACTTTAGCCTACTCTTCCTGATAATAGACGCGTTTCACACGAGGTGCCACAGAGGTAAGCACCTCGTAGGGGATAGTGTCGGCGGCTTCGCTCATCTGATTGAGAAGTCGAGCATCGCCGAAGATAATCACATCGTCGCCCTCCTGACAGGGGATACCCGTGACGTCAACAAAACACATATCCATACAGATGCTTCCGATGATGGGAGCTTCCCGACCAGCTATGGTCACCTTGCCGCGCTCGTAGCCCAGACGACGACTCAGTCCATCGGCATAGCCTATGGGGATGATTGCGATGCGGGAGTCACGCTGGGCAATCCAACGGCGGTTGTATCCGACAGAATCGCCACACGGGATATCCTTGAGTTGGGAGATGCGCGCCTTTAGACGGCTGACAGGCGTGAGTTGAGCCTGCACCTCGGGTTCGGGAGAGATACCATAGAGACCTATACCTAGACGGACCATATCCATCTGCGCTTCGGGGAAACGGGTGATACCAGAGGAGTTGAGGATATGACAGCAGATATGCTGGTTATGGAGTCCGTCTTTGAGGGCCTGGCTCCAGGAACGCATCTTGTTGATCTGGGATCGGGTGAAATCATCCATCCCTGGATCTTCGCTGCAGGCGAGATGAGAGAATATACTCTTGACATCCAGCACGCAATCGGGCTGCCTGAGCAAGGAGACAAGCTCCGTCAGATCGTTATCGCGGAACCCCAGACGATGCATACCTGTATCAAGCTCGATGTGCACGGGAACCCGCTCTTCGCCTTGGCGAAAGAGACGCGCCGTCTCGTTGAAAGCGCGGAGCACCCGGAAGCTATAGATGTCAGGTTCGAGATTATAGCGGACGATATTGTCCATGCTCTCCTCCTCTGGGTTCATCACCATGATGGGAAGCGTTATCCCGTTGCGGCGCAGATCGATGCCTTCGTCGGCATAGGCGACGGTGAGGTAATCGACATGGTTATACTGCAGGGCGTTGGCGATTTCCACCTTCCCAGCACCGTAGCTGGCAGCCTTCACCATAGCCATCAATTTAGTGGTAGGCTTTATCCGCGAACGATAGAAGTTAAGGTTGCGGATGAGGGCGCTGAGGTTGACTTCCATAATAGTCTCATGGGTCTTGCGTTGGAGCACCTTGGCGATGTTTTCGAACTGGAAGACACGCGCCCCTTTGAGGAGGATAGTCTCGCTCTGGAAATGGGAAGTAGGATAGTTGTGTATGAAGTCCTCGGTGGAGAGGAAGAATGTGGAGTCGAGTTCGGAGAACTGGTCTTTGTTGCGAGAGATGTTTTCGCCAATGCCGATGAACTTGGTGATGCCACGCTGACGGACGAGCTCGGCAACCTGACGGTAGAGATCCTGGTCGGCAATACCCGTCTGGAAGAAATCGGACATAATGAGCGTCTTCACGAAATGGCGACGCTCGTGCTGGGCGAAATCAAGGGCGATGGTCAGCGAGTTGATATCGAGGCTGTAGCTGTCGTTGATAAGGAGGCAGTTATTGATACCCTCGTTCATCTCGAGACGCATCTCCACATGCACCAACGAGAGACAGCGCTCAGCGATGGTTTCGGCGCTATAACCGAGATAGAACATGAGGGTTATGCACTGCATGGCGTTCTCGATGGAGGCGCGGTCAATAAAAGGGATCTCCACCACGCTGTCTTGGCCTTCATGGCAGATATGCAGAGAGGTTGAATGGTCGTTCAACACCGTCTCTTTGAGTTGGATGGCATTGTTTTCGGAACTGCCCCAGGTGAAACGGTTCATCTCTTTGAAACGCTCGTTTTCGGCAACGACAGCATAGATGTCTTTATGGTCGGCACAGAAAATGAGCACCTCGCATTGGGTGAAGAGAAGCAGTTTTTCGGCGATTTTCTGGTAACGGGTGAGGAAGTTTTCGTCATGAGCCTGTCCAATATTGGTAAAGATGCCGATAGTAGGCTGGATGACATGGCGCAGATGATCCATCTCTCCGGTCATGGATATTCCTGCCTCAAAGACAGCAAGATCGTTGTTCTCGTTCATCTGCCACACGGAGAGAGGGACACCAATCTGGGAGTTGTAGCTCTTGGGGCTGAAAGCCATGGTATGATCCTGAGAGAGAAGCTGCACCAGCCAGTCCTTCACGATGGTTTTGCCATTGCTGCCCGTGATGCCTACAACGGGGACAGAGAACTGCTTCCGCTTCATCTCTGCCACACTCTGCAAAGCACGCACCACATCTTTCACGAACCAGATATTGGCTTCGCCCAAGGCGGTGAATCTATGTTTCTGCTCTTCGTCGGCATCAGCGGAGACCACAAAATTGCGGACTCCCTTTTTATAGAGTTCCTCCACGTAAAGTGCCCCGTTGTTGCGCTTGGTGGGAATACCAAAAAACAGCGTACCTTCGGAACTTGTGAGGGAACGGCTGTCGGTAAGAAGATGCGTGATCTCGAGATTGGGATTCACCAGCTGAGCCAGAACGGCTTTTACTACTTCGGTTATTGTGGAGGCGAGCATTTTTTGTGAGATAAGATTAGCGGTTGGATATTTTGAGTTTGTCGTTAGCAGTTGGGGCCGAGTCAACGCCGTTTCCTGTTCTTTCGCACCATGATGTGGTAACCAATCGGACAATCGAGACAGCGTTTGTTCTTGCAGTATTCGTTGTATAGCTGCAGGAGCGACTGGCTATGGGCTGCATTCTCCGATGCGATTCCGGCCTTCTGCCATAGGGTGACGATGTGGTTCTTCTCCGGTTTCATCTGCTGGAGGATATCCATCGCCTGATCTTTACGCTCCTGATCGGCATGCTGGACACCATATTCAAAGAGCAATGGAGCCCAAGAGTTTATCACCAGGATATCGGCGAAGGTCTTTCCTGTAGAGACAGCATGATGGTCGCTTTCCTGGTCAAAACGGTAGTGCGTCTTCCAATATTCCGAGGCTTCGAGGTTGAAATAGGAGGATATCTCGTCAGCCTTCTTGGTTTCGAGTAGGTGGGAGAAGAGATTGTCGCTCTTGGCTATGAGGTTGGCCAGCTGGCTGATGCGTAGCGTGGGGAAATTGTTGGGGCGGAGACGGAAGAACTTCCACAGATGACCCTCCATCGGCTCGAGGCTGTAGGCCTTACGGAGATAGAGGTATTCTTTCTGCAGCGCCTTGGGATAATCGTCATCGAAATCGCCTTCCAGCAATCCCGCCTGCCCCATAAGCAAGGCCTCTATACGGAAGGGGTTGTTCTTTATCTTGGCCAGATAGCGCTGAGGAGTGGCTTTTGCCAGCATCTCGAACGCGAAGGCGTTGGTTTTGCCGCCAAAATAGCGGGAAACCATCCAATAGCAGGTTGTCTCCCAGTTGCTGTTCGACTCTTCAAGCAGACGACGGACGTCGCCCGATTTGCGTTCCATACGCTCTGCCATCATCCTGTCCGTAGCCGAATGGAGGATCAGCTCCGGCACCTCTGGGATGTCGAGGACGCAGGGAATCTCTACGGGCAACGCAGGCTGCATAAGCGCCGCATAGCCGTCCCATATCGCCGAGGGGATGGCGTCTTTCACCTCGATAGTCGGGAGCGCCTTACCGGCTTCGGTAACGATGTCGCAGTCGTTGCTATAGACAACGTGTAGGATGACATTATTATAGGCTTTATCGGAAGAATGACGATGGAGGTTCCAATCCGAAGCCTTGACATGGATCTCCACATTCCCAGCCCATTGCAAATCTCCTATAGTGATACGGGCATCGATAAAGTCGGGGCCTGCATCGTGATTGTGTTCACCCGACCTCTCTACAGTCAGCGGAAGCCCCGTCGTAGTGACGAGGTCGCCTTCGAAGAGGCGGTATTTCCAGAGATAGTGAAGAAAGGCTTCGGTCATCGGTATGATATGGCTTACACGTTTGGGTTGTGATGTTTTTTTGACAGTCCTGCTAAGTTCCTACGAAGCTCGTGAGACACTCTAGCCTCGCATCAAGGTCGCTCTAGCTTCGCATCAAGGTCGCTCTAGCCTCGTTCAAACAGTCAGTTTTGCGACTCTGATGCGACGCTACAGGCTCTTAGGTCGGAGCTTGTAGCGGCATCAGGCACTAGTTGAATATCTCCTTCATCTTGTCGAAGAAGCCACGCTCCTGCTTGGTAGGATTGGGCTGGAAGTTGGGCTGTTTCGCCATCTGCTCGAGCAGGTTCTTGTCTTCCTTGGAGAGGCTCTTGGGAACCCAGACATTGATGGAGACGAGGAGGTCGCCTTTGCCGTAGCCGTTCTCGTCGGGAAGTCCTTTCCCTCTGAGGCGGAGCACTTTGCCCGACTGCGTCCCTGCCTCGATCTTCACGCGGGCCTTACCATGGAGCGTAGGCACCTCGATAGTGGCACCCAGAGCAGCTTCGGGATAGGTGATGAAGGCGTTGTAGAAGAGGTTGGCGCCCTGGCGCTCGAAAGTGTCGTGGGGAATCTCCTCAACAAGGACAATCAGGTCGCCGGGGATACCGTTATGGGGAGCGGCGTTTCCTTTGCCACGGATGGCATACTGGACGCCATCGCTCACGCCGGCAGGGATGTCGACGGTGATAATCTCTTCCTTCTTCACGATACCTTCGCCGTGGCAGTCGGGACATTTGTCCTTGATAATCTTGCCTTCGCCGCCGCAATGGGGACAAGCCGACTGGGTCTGCATCTGGCCCAGGAAGGTGCGACGGATTTCGGTGATGACACCCGTTCCGTGACAATGGGAGCAGGTCTCGAAGCTGTTGTTCTTCGAACCCGAACCGTGGCAAGTGGAGCAGGGCACGTATTTGTTGATTTTGATCTTCTTAGGAGTGCGTGCGTCAATCTCTTCGAGCGTGAGTTTCACCTTCACACGGAGGTTGGTTCCTCGAGGAGTCGCCGGACGGCCTTGACCGCCGCCGAAACCGCCGAAGCCACCGAAACCGCCAAAGCCACCACCGCCGCCGAAGATGTCGCCGAACATGCTGAATATGTCGTTCATATTCATGCCGGCACCACCACCGCCAAAACCGCCCTGGCCATCAACACCAGCGTGGCCGAACTGGTCGTAGCGAGCCTTCTTGTCGGGGTCGCTCAACACGCTATAAGCCTCGGCTGCCTCTTTAAACTTCTCCTCAGCCTCTTTGTCGCCGGGGTTCTTGTCCGGATGATATTTCATTGCGAGCTTGCGGTAAGCACGCTTCAGATCGTCGGCGCTGGCGCTCTTATCTACGCCAAGCACTTCATAATAGTCTCTCTTTGCCATAATTTCTTTTTCGTCTTTTTCTTCAGGCGGCTTCTGCTATGATCAACAGCAGAAGGGGCCTTTTAGTTGTTATCGATTAAATTGCAACAACGACTTTTGCGTAACGCAGCACCTTCTCGTTAAGGTAATATCCCTTCTCAACGACGTCCATCACCTTGCCTTTCATATCCTCGCTAGGAGCGGGGAACTGGGTGACAGCCTCGTGCAGGTTCTCGTCGAACTTCTCGCCTTTGGCTTCCATAGGCTTGAGCCCCTTCTGCTGAAGGATCTGAAGCATCTTGTTGAGGATGAGAGTCACACCTTCGCGGGCATTATCGCCTTCGGGCATAGCCTGGAGCGCACGTTCCATATCGTCGACAACAGGGAGGATGGACTTGATGACGTCTTTGCCTCCGTTGAGGATAAGGTCGGCCTTCTCGAGGTTGGTACGCTTGCGGTAGTTCTCATACTCAGAGTACATACGCATATATTTGTCGTTCATCTCAGCGAGCTTCTCACCCATCTCCATAATCTTCTCCTCTTGCTCGTTGCCATGTTTCTTCTTCTTCTCTTTCTTGCTCTCTTCTTTTACCTCTTCCTGTTGTTCTTGAGTAGTTTGAGCAGTCTCGGCAGTTTCTTCGTTCTGGATTTTCTCTTCTTGTTCCATTGTATGTTTGTGTTTTTTATTTTTCGAAAAAAGTTTCATAGTCTTCTCATCAAAAACCGTGCCAGCAGCTTGGAGACTGACAAATTGTCATATTTTTCCATCCTGCTGACATCCTTGGCAGAGTTTTGTGCCTATCTCTTCTTAGTCATAAACACCTGATGGCGGTCGCGCGGACGTTTGTCGCTCTGCCAATTGAAGCCCGGAAGCTGCTTCTTCTCGGGAGGCAGCAGCGAGAGCGGGTAGGTGTTCATGTCGGGATTTCCGAAAGTGGAGACTCTCGTGGGCTGGCGCTCGGAGAAATAGATCCTCATATTGGCTCCCATGCCCACATTCACGCCGACCAGCAGCTGTGGCTTGTTGCCCTTGGCGTCGGGGAGGCCTTTGGGGTCGTCCTCGGTGACATAATAGACCATCTGCGCGCTTCCCAGCACATCGGCATAGGTAGGCTCGCCCTCGAGGAAATAGACGTTGGTGTTCTTTCCTTTTATCTGGTTGAACTTGTCGGGGTCACATTGCCCGATGGCAAAGCTGTTGCTCTTGAGCTTAGCCAATTTCACCCCTTTATGCTCCATGAAAAGCTCGATAGTGTCGGCGGCGCATTGGAACGAGTCGTACCAGATCACCGGACTGTGGTAGAGCGTCAGGAGCGAGTCCTTAACGGCATAGAAAGCCGAATCGCACAGACCCTGCACGTCGACGCGGAAGAGCCGCACACCATAATTGGCACGGATGGTCTCTATCTCCTGCTCTTCGTTATGGGTGGCATAGATGGTGTCGGCATGCATGAAAAGCGAGTCGCCTTTATCAACAAAGATGACGAGGGCGCTGTCGGTGACGAAGGAGAACTGGCGGGTCTGGTCGCTCTCCCCATAACGACCATAGCAGGCGATATCGTTGAGCGAGTCGAAGATAGCGACATTACCATAGGCTCTGCCAAACTGGGTGTCCTCGTAGTAATGGAGCGTATCGCAGAGGAGACGCTTCTGACCGGAACGCACCCGCGACTCCTTATAGGACATAGCATAATGCTGCTTGGTGTTATAGAAGCCCGACTCGCTATAGAGCGTGGTGGAGTCGCTGTAGATGCGGGTGGGGCTGGCGAAATTGGCGACGCTAGTGATGGTGTTATAAACCAACGTGTCGGTCATCAGCTGCGAGGCGGAGTCTTTCAGAACCACCTCATTATAGAGATAGAACTCTTTGATTTCGGTGTTATAGCGTCCCACCCTGCTGTCGACCGTGTCGTAGTTGTTGACCGTATGGCCCCAGTTGGTATAATATGCCGTGCTGGTGTTTCGGTCGAAGGAGAGGCGGTCGGTCTTCAGGATTGTGGCTCCATCGATAAGAGTCACGGTGTCGCCCCAGATGTCAACAATACGCGTGTTGCCGTTGTAGAGCAGATGGGAGCCATAGATGGTCGTGGTGTCGGTAAGGACGATCTTGATATTACGAAAAGCCGTAAAGTCATTCTGCACGGTGTTCAGCAACGCCGAGTCGGCATAGAGCACCATTCCTTCGTGCATAGCCTTCACCTTCTGATACAGAATCCATGTGTCGGGCAACGAAGCGTCGCGCGAGCCCATGCCTGCCTCATACTCGATAAGGCGCTGGGCCTTGACGGAGTTGGCAGCAAAAAGCAGCACTATTATTGTTAAGAATATCTTTATATAACTATTCATAATATCGAGCGTGGTATAACAATCAAAACAATGTTCCCCTGCTTTTGGATACAGGGGAACATGTTATTGAGTTTGAGACAATAGCGTGTCCCTAATATGGTCTTGTCAAGACTTATTTGGTGCGGGGGCCGAGGGCGTCCATAGCGCAACGGAAACCAATCCATGCGGTGGAACGATCCTGGTCGTAGAAACGACGGGTGCCTGCCTGCATCCAGTAAGCGCGGTCGGCCCAGCTACCACCCTTCACGACGCGAACCTTGTTGCCCATGAGGGAGCTGACGGGGTCGTTCATGCCACCCTTAGCAACACGACGGTACATCATGTTGGTTACGCTGTCGGGGTTGGAGAGTACGGAGGAGTCTTCCTCATCCATGCTGTCCTCGTCGTCGTCGCTGCCAGAGGAAGCCCACTCGGAGATAGCGGTCTTGCCATCGTAGTCGTAGATGTTGGAAGCGTAGTCGCCATCGAGGTAGTTGATATTGTCAGCCTGGCGGTAGTTGCGACGGTTCATATCGTCGTCAACATTGCGATAGATAATGCCGCCGGTGGTGTCGTTGATAGCGATTTCTTCGTCGACATAGGTAGCGGTGCGGTAAACGTTACCACGGAAGGGGTTCATATCTTCGCCTCCGATGGGGTTAGGATCTTTACGATAAACGTCCATGCACCACTCGCTTACGTTGCCAGCCATGTGATAGAGACCGTAGTCGTTGGGGAAGTACCACTTAACGGGAGCGGTGTAGTCCCAACCGTCGTTGAGGTTACCGGCTACGCCCATAGCATCGCCACGGCTGCGCTTGAAGTTAGCGAGGAACTGGCCGTAGTATTTCTTGTTTGCGCTACGTACGCTCTGGCCAGCCCAAGGATAGGTCTTGTGCTCGATGACGCGCTCGTCGTAGGTGTTGCCGATGAGGCCGAGAGCAGCAAATTCCCATTCAGCCTCGGTGGGGAGACGATAGTAAGGAACGAGGATACCGTCGGTGCGACGTACCTGGCGAGGTTCGCCACCAGCAGCGGGGTCGAGGTTCTCGAGTTCGGTCTTGGTCTCACCACGATACTGACCAGCGAGATAGACGTCGGTCTGGAAAGCGGTCTCACCACGGAGCTCGGTCATGTCAAGGACGATGATGCCAGCGTCGACGAGGATCTTCTCGTTCACACGGTCGGTACGCCAGATGCAGTATTTAGAAGCCTGTTCCCAGGAAACGCCTACTACAGGATATTGTTCGTAGATGGGGCTCTGGAAGTAGAAATCAACGAAACCTTCACGCCAAGCGAGCTTGTCGCGCCAGCAGTTGGTGTCGGGATAGATGTCGCGGACGCGTTCGGGATATTCCTCGCCGTAAGCGCGCTGCATCCAATAAACATATTCACGATAGTCGACGTTACGAACCTCGGTCTCATCCATGTAGAAGGAGGAAACGGTAACGGTGTGAGAGGTGTTGTTCCACGAGAAACGAGGATCGTCAGCTACACGACCCATGGTGAAAGAACCACCCTCGATGAATACCAGACCGGGGGCCTGGGGCTGCTCGGTGACGTCGGAAACTTCAAAACCACCCCACTCGGGATCGTTGAGATTCCAGCCCGTAGTAGCAGATTGCTTTTTGCTGCAAGAGAAGAGCATCACTGCAGTCAAAGAGAGAATGCTTGCAATTTTCAGGATTTTCATAGTATATAATCGATTATTTATTTTTCGTTATTATTGGCGGTGAACGCCTGTGCGCTTATTATATTAACGCAATTGTTCGCCGTTTTGTTTCAAAAGCTCCTTCTTTATTCTTTATATATATTAAGCTACAGCTATTAGAAGGAAGGACAACGGATGGCTTTGACCTTGTGCTTGGGCTCGGCGCAGGGCAGCATGATGCCGAGGCTGATTTCGTGAGCACCGGAGGTGTTGTTTGCCAGCTTGGAGACGGTGACGTCGTAGCTATATCCGATTTTGAAGTAGTCCTGCTGAACGCCGACCATGAAGATGAAAGCGTCGGGGTTCTCGAGACCGTTGCGGAACCAGCAGCCTACGAGGAAGGGCATCCAGTCGAGGTAAACACCATAGTTGAAATAGTGGAAACCTGCCTGATACTGATATACGAAATTGGGGGAGATGACAGGGGTACCGAGGCCGAGGGAGGAGGTACGGCGTTTTTCTTCAGCGATGTTGATCAGACCGCCGGCATGAGCGGTGAGCTTGATGGGGAGCTTGGTCACGCCATAGAAGCCGTTGCTGGGCTGGGTAAGGTGGGCTGCAGAGAAGCCTGCATACCATTGAGGACCATGGATAAGAGCACCGGCGTTGAAGTCAAGATACCATTTGCTCAAACTTTCGGGGCGCTGGGCGCTAGACATATCGGTGTAACCGTTGACGGGGTCGATCTGGTCGGGGAAACGGAGATGATCCCAATCAAGACTCTCGTTGGTGAGGCCTGCCTGAAGGGCTGCGCTAACGAAGATCTCCTTACCTACCTGGAAACGGAAGTTGTAGATCACACCAGCCATACCGGTGGTGAGAGCACCGTGGTCACCTTGACGGTCGGCCATAACGATGGCGCCGACGCCGCCATGGAGATTATCAACATACTGGTCGTAGGATGCCGAGATGGTGGTGAAGGCACTAACCAGAGCGGGCCACTGGTTACGGAAGTTGAGCGACACACGGGGGCAAACCTTGGAGCCAGCAAAAGCGGGGTTCAGATAGAGAGGGTTGGCGTAGAATTGGGAGAACACTACGTCTTGTGCCTTGACGCCCTGTCCGGCAACAAGCAGGAGGGCGACAACGAGGAGGAGTTTCTTTAGTTTTGTCATCTTCATATTAGCTTATATTATAGCCTAATTTCAAATGGCAATATTACGACTTTTTTATGATATAGAAAATAAAATCTGCAAATATTTATTCATAAAGCTGGATAATAAGCATTTAATTTTTCTCCCCGACTGTGAAAAACGGCCGCAAAAACGTTTTTTTCTCGGCAAGAATAGCAAATTTTCACATTTTTCACACTTCTCTCCGAGCTCGATATTACGACAAAAGAGCCTCTTACCCGACAACACTTTTTGTGCGATATTCACCCCGAATTTTAAGTTAATTTTTTCGTTAAAAAAGAAGCAAAACCCCAGCAAGCCGACCAAAGATTTTTAACATTTCCGCCTCCTCCCCTCCCTCTAAACATTGAACCCAGAACAATATCCGAAATCGGGATTCTGGTTCTGTAGGCAAACTCACGGGGAACTCCCCCATAAAGGCAGCGCGATATCTTTGCCAGGATGGAAGCAAAGAGCATCTACGCGGCAGCCTCGCTCTTGCGACGGACTTGCGCCCGTGTAGCGCCTACAATTCTAGGTGCTACCTATATGCTACCTATATGCTACCTATATGCGACATAGGCGCTACTGGGGTTCTACACGATGTTGAAAAGGATAGCCCACCTACCTTGCAAGAGAACCCAGCGACGAAAACCTGATGTTTTCAAAAACAGAAGTCGCGACAAAGAGCCTCTTGGAGATCGAACAGTTCGTCTTTGTTTCTGCCACTCTGCTGCCCTTTTTGCCGTAATCCTTACAACTCTATCCAGACCTTGCTGGTCTTGTTATTTGTCGTCTTTGGGTTCAAGTGTCACATCCACCACCTTGGCCAGCGTGCCCTCGTACCAGTTGCCGTCGCCGCCGCGGTATTCGTCGCGATCAACCATTACCGTTACTACCGTGTCGCGATAGGCGCCATGCTCGTCGCCATCCGCATCGGTGAAGCTGATATGGATTTCCCTTTCGGGGAAGCCCGAATACTTAGGCATATGATAGTAGCCGTCGGCATCGGTGGTGTCGGCGCGATAAAGGTGCTCCACCTCTATCCCCTCAATAGGGTTGCCTGCTTTGTCAGTCACATGGCCGCTGATGTCAAAATCGGCCTCAGGACATCCGTACTCGCACGTAGTGCAACCATAGTTGACGCCCAGCAATCCTGCCATAGCCGCGATTATCAGTTGACGCACTTTGAGGAATTTCATCTTCATATACAATCATTCCATTTTTTGCAAAGATACACATTTTCTTAAAACCGCAGCTTCCCCTCCATCGCCTTATTCTTCCTTGCAGCGATTGTGATCCTCCTCGGTGATGGTGTAGGTCAGTCGCGACCATAGCACCGCATTATGGAATGTCAGGCCCGGGTTGCGCTTTTCCTCGTAGCTGTAGTTGTCGGAGCCGAAGGCGTATGGGCCCCATGCTGTGTCGCGGCCGAGACGGAATGTACGAGTGGTGCCGTCGTCGAACTCAAACCGCACGCTGTCTTGCCAGTATAGGTATTCCATTGTAAGTTCGATGCTCTTTCTGTCTGTCACCCCAAGATGGCCCTCTATGCTCTTCGTCTCGTCGCCATTCCTGATGGTTGCCACATCGGTGCGCACACTGTCCTCTATGGGCTGCCTGTTGTTCCAAAGTCCGGCATACACGGTGTGGTATCGCGTCACCACCACCTCATGTCCGCTCTGGTTCTTTACTACGAGTTCTTCGGTGCAGGCGGGGTCGCACGAGGTCATCATCGCCAGGCCTGCTAAAATTAGAATGATTCTGGCGATACTTGTAGGTAGAGAGCAGATTGAGAGTCTGAATCTTTTCATAATAAACTAGTGGTGGGTTCTATAAATTCATTTTTTGACCTAAAGATGGCATAGTGCTATGGCCAGCGACCGAAGAGGAGCTTGCTATGGCCAGCGACCGAAGTGGAGCTAACCCTTTATTCCTCCTTTTAGGTTATTTAACTTCTTTTACAGCCTCATTTATCGAATAGGTTTCGAGGACTGATTTCGGCTGCAAAGTTACACATTTTTCTTCATTTACGACAATAATTAATCAAAAAATAACTATTGTTTCATAACTTAATCAATTTTATACATTTAAAACTAGATTGATTTTTTACACTAACATAGTATATGCCTTTGGGAAAATTGAAAATATTCAGGTAATAATTATTCCCAAAGAAATTGTCAGACACAATTCTTTTACCCGATATATCTCTTACTTCAATCGAATTGTCAAAACCCTCAGATACAGAAACCGTGCATTTGTCGAAAGTCGGGTTGGGGTAAACTGTACATTTAATTCCGCCTTCCCCGATTTTATCTATGTCGGCTGGCCAACCATGTACACAATCCTGATTAAAAAAATAATCCTTTCCATGATAAAGACATGTGTTATCTTTGTAATAGCATGATAGAGAATTCAAATGGCGTTGTCTTGGATAATACGGGCCAAAACTTGGGCCAACGCCTTCAATAAAAAAAAGTGTGTCCTTTCTTCCTCCAAAAGAAACAAATGTGAAATCTGTACGCAATATCTTTCGACCACTTAAGTTAAAACAGGAATCTATTGTAATTCTGGGTATTAAATCCAATAGCCCGTCAAAAAACAATCCAGACCATCCATGAGTGTCAAGGGTGTCACCTGCTTCCAAATCCATATCCATTATTAATATTTCTGGTACAGAAATGCCAGGGTAGTTTTCTTTGAGAAAAAGTTTCGAATGGCTTTCATTCTCCCTTAACAACTGGGGTTCATTGTTGTAAACACCCAGTTCGTACATAGACTCATCATTGTTGTGGCGAAGATAATAATATGTTCTACCATCCATATATACAGTGTCACCCGCAATCACCTGTCTCACGTCAGTTCCTCCTGCAAGGTTATTTTCTGTTACGGAAAAAATATACCATGTGGCACATGAATCAGCAAATACAGATTGATATGATTGTCCGCAAACTGAATGTGCCAATCCTATAATGAATATAAAAGGTATAATTATCTTTTTCATATCATTGCTTTATTATCTTGATGTTTGATTTTGAGTGATTTGACTCAATAAATAGCAAATATATTCCCTGTGGTAAATTCTTTATACAAACTTTGTCTTTACAACTGATATTGTCCAACAGCAAACGTCCCATCATATCATAGATTTTTGCCGATTCAATATGTTCGTCACTATTAATGTATATCCAATCGTTGCAGGGGTTTGGCCAAATGTGTACTTCTTGATTCTCTACGCATTCGTTAACTCCCACAGGGCGAACAACACAGTCTTCTTCCGGCCAGCCATTCATTGAGTAGTGATAGATTAATTCCCCATCTTTGTGGCAACAAACCATCTGGCTTCCGATGATAGGCAAACGTAAATAATCAAAAAGATTTGAACAACCCACACCCTCGATAAACATTATGGAACGTTCAGTAAATTCATCATTAAGTGTAATTGTGTAATACCCGTCTTGTGTAAGTGTATCCTGTACAGTATACATAACACTATCGCGATAATTAACATAGTTTGGCAACCAAATTGTGTCACCAATAGAAAGAGACATGTCTGCTATTATAAAATCGGCATTCCCATCCCGAAATCGGCACCATAGCTTTCCTGTTGCAGTATCTTCCCTAAGAAATAAATCAAGAGAAGAATCTCTGCCTTCAGAATAACCATTATGCCAATATACTGCAGAATACTCTACTTTCTTGAAATACATGTCACTAATCAATGTGTCATTGGTAATTCGCAATAATTGATTTTCCCATGGAACATCATAGTATTCCGTCACCCCGTTCCATTCAGTTGATTCCAGACCGAAAAAAGACTGGAATCCGTTCTGATGTTGAGCAAAACCAACTGCAGTATAACACAATGCTACCGAGCACAATAATAGTTTTTTCGTTTTCATGACGATTCTTATTTTGTTAAGGTGGGTTCTATAAATTCATTTTTTGACCTAAAGATGGCATAGTGCTATGG
>JAKSMR010000022.1 GCA_024400495.1 Bacteroidales bacterium | reverse complement strand
TTGGGGGAAGTGTGTTTTTTATTGGGGGAAGTGTGTTTTTTATTGGGGGAAGTGTTTTTTTTTGAGGGGCATAAAATGCGAATTATTCCTTCCAGCCGTCAACGTGCTTCGCCGCATTGGTACTGCTGTACCCGCAGGCCATCAGCGCGTTGATGATGCTGGTCCGCAGCTTCCGGGCTTCGGTCGGATTGCTCTTCTTCAGCTCCAGATACTGCTGCTTGAAAGTGTTGGTGATATGGCTGCTCAGGCTGGTGCTCTTCACGCCCGCCTTGTCCCGCAGGGTGCTCCATGCGGTCTTCATGGCCGCCGTGTCGCCGCTGCTGATGGCCTCGTCCATGGCGCCGTACTGCTCCCAGTCCTTGTCAATGTATCCCTGGTAGGTCTTCCAGGCATCCGTCTCGTCCTTTTTGCCTCCATAGGTCACCATGGCCTTCAACGCCTGCTGTTCCTTCATCCGTCCGGCTTCAATGCTCCGCTTCACCGCGGCATTCACGCCGCTCTGGATCTGCTTCTCGTTCTTGCCGTACAGGCTCTGCAGCCTCAGCTGGCCCTCCGCGGCCTTGGTGTCTCCGCGGTTCAGCGCAGCCACAGCCCGGTCGTAGTAGGCAGCGTTCCTGGTGTCATAGCCGGCACCCATCATCTGCAGCAGGCTGTTCACCAGGGATGCCGTGTCCTCGCTCACCATGCCGCGCTGGATCTGGTCTGCAATTACGATGCCTTCCGTTCCACGGTCCGCGTTTCCGGCACCGGTGGCGAAATTGTACATGGCCCGCATGTCACGCATCACGTTCCGCATCGGAAGGTTGGTGAAGATCTGCGTGATCTGTCCGGCCGTTTCCTCCACCGCACGGTAAGCGCCCTTGTTATAATCTCCTGTTAATACATCCGCAATGGTGCCGCCGGATTTGATCAGGGTCGTAATAGCGCTGTACGCGTTGTCCGTCACATCTCCTCCGCTCAGCAGCTTGACAAGGTCACCGTATCCGGGGATCAGGTTCAGCGGGTTCATTTCACCGGTCAGCTGCGTCATGAACTTCTGCATGAATTGCTCGGCTCTGGTCAGCTTGTCATCGTCATTGCGTCCGGTGCTGAAGAATCCCTTCACCACGGCCTGCAGGATGGCGCTCAGGGCGTAGGTTGCTCCGGCCATTGCCATCGCCTTGGCCCGCGCCTTTCCGCTGTGGTTTGCAGCTGCGTCGTACAGCAGGTTCAGCGTCAGCGTCGGCTCAGCCATGAAGCTGGTCAGCGCCTTGGCCACATAGTTTTTGCTCCGCATGGTCTGGCTCTTGCTCAGGGTGGAGTCGTACACCTGCGTCAAGCGCATGACTTCGTTGAACCGCTTGCCAGCCAGCTGCAGGAATTCCTTGCTCCCGGTGTCCATGTCCCTGTGTGCGTCATGCTGTTCGGCCTTCACAGCCTCCCACATTGCCACCCATGTGATGGTGTCCATTTTCTCCGGCAGTCCGGTCATGATCTGGTCCAGCATGTGCCTGGCCGTTTCCGTGCCGCCGTACTTCTCTGCGTTTCCGCGGATGTCCGTCAGCTTGCCCCAGTCCTTTTCCTGCAGATACTCCACAGCGCTGGCGCCCATGCTGGTGTCAAATCTGCCCATGCCCTTGATGACAGCCACGCCGCTGTAATGCATCATCTCGTCATAGCTGCCCTTTTTCGACCGGGCCAGTGCACCGGCAAGGTACTTCGGATCGATGCAGTACGCTGCTCTAAGGTAGGACAGCGGCTGCTGGAATGCCACAGACAGGCTGCCGGCCACCGCGCTCTTCTTAAAGGTGCTCAGCAGCACATTCTTGATCTCCGTTCCCCGCTTGTCCAGCACAGCGCCGCCGTTCAGGTCAGCCAGGTACTGGCTCAGGTAGTCGCTGGCGTTCTGGCCAAAGGTCTGCTTGATCAGCGCCCGCACCGTCATGTCGCTGCCGTCATCCGTGCTGTACTTGTAATTCAGCACCCGGTTCAGGCTCTCCACAGGAACCGCAAAGCTGCTGTAGGTGATCATCTGCTGGATATGTCCGGCACACACTTCGCTGAAGTCGCTGATCAGCAGCGCGTTCCTGGCCTGGTTCGTAATGCGCTTCGTAAAGCTCTTGTGCTTCAGCCGGTTGTCATTGCTGACGCTGGTCGCTCCGGCATCGCTGCGCTGATACATGGTCTCCTTGCTGGTCTGCATCGGGAAGTAGTTGTTTTCCGTGTACTTCTTGATGCCAAACATCGCCATGCTGGCCTTGTTGCCCAGCTCTGCCATATCGCTGGACATGTAATGCACCAGAGCGTCCGCGTACTGCTTCTGCTCCCTGGTCAGCCATTTTGCGATAGCGTCCATGTCTGCCTGGCTGATCTTGTTGCCGCTCAGCTGCTGGTCAGCCTCTTTCCGCAGTTTGCCCTTTCTGCCGTCCTCGGCCAGGATGAAGCCGCCGTTTTCCAGATGGCTGGTCACGCTGCCTTCCGCATGCTCACGCTTCCAGGTGGCATAGATGCTCAGCGCCTGCTCAATGGTCAGCTTCACGTTCCGACCCTGAGAAGTCAAAAGGTCCATGGTTGCGTCATGATCCCACGCGTCATAGTGGTATTGATCCTTCTGCCGACGGATAAAGTCAGCGCTTTCCTGCAGCTGCAGGCCGAATTCATGCTATGCGTTAAACAGCGCCTCGTTCTGCTGCGACAGCCCGTCCACACCCAGATTGCGGAAGAAGTATACCGGCGTCATATTGCCCCAGCGGATGCCCTTGTCTGCCATGTCGATAGCTCTGGATCCGGCGCCGTGCCAGCTCATGTGGCTCTTCTTTTTACTGACCTGGTTGATGATCGGCTCGGCAACGGTCTCAATGGCAACACGCTTCCCTTCCAGGAATGCCTGCTGTTCACTTCTGATCAGACCATACACATAGCCGATGGCCTTGTCGATTGCTTCCAGATGGGCCAGCCGTTCTGCCTGCTTCCTGAATGTCCGGTTCTTCACTTTCTGTGCGCTGCCGATTTCATTCAGAGCATCCATGTGCAGCTGCAGCTGATGCAGCAGCTCGTTCATGTCCGCATCAAAGGCTTCCTTGTGTTCTGCCACAAGAGCGCTGTAGCTTGCAGCCAGGGCCTGAGCCTGCGTAGTACCAAAGGCCAGCTTATTGGCTCCTTCATCATGGGTCGCGACCATGGCGATCAGCCGGTCAGCCAGCGGCTTCAGATGTTCCGGTACATTTTTGTAGTCCGTTTCATTCTGACGCAGGGCTTTGATGCGGTTCACCGTGCGGTCAATGCTCCTGCGCACCTTGCTGATCTCGTCCGCGCCTGCCCTGTAATTCTCCTGGGCCGTAACCTTGGCAACATAGCCGCCCATAACAGTGCTGAAGGTCTTGATTCGGTCACGGATCACATTGATGCTTTCACCGCTTGACGGTTTGATCGTCTGCACAGCAGTTTCCAGACCTTCCAAAGGCTCTTTCAGCTGCTGCTTCAGCGTAGCGTCATCCATGCTCAGCAGCTGCTCAAAGGCGTTCATCTTTTTGTTCATGCTGCCCAGAGTTCTGCCTGCCACGTTCTGCGCAATGAATTCATTCACCCGGTTGTACAGGTTCTTCATGGCCGGATTCGCGTTTGCCTTGTTGATGGCTTCCACTGCTTCCTGGGCCTTCTTCTGCAGCAGGTCCAGATTGTTCTTCTTCTGGATAGCAGCTTCCATTTTGCCCGCTTCCTCAACAGCGCCGATGCTCTCCATCTTGGTGACGATCACATCCAGCGCCTGAGTACGCTTTTTCAGCATCCGCACCGCGTCCCGCTCCGCATCATTCCGCGCCAGCTCCTCACCGTGCTCCTCAATGATGTCCTCCGCGGTCGGCAGTGTGTCGCGCTCGCTGTAACGGATGTCGTCGTTATCAGCGTTGAACCGTTCGCTCAGAGGAATCACGTTTCCGGAATCGTCGTAGGTCACAGGGGAAGCATCGAATATCTGATTCTCGTTGAAGGTCATGTACTCGTATGCTTCGCCGTTTTCCGTTCGGATCAGACCGTCATAGCCTGCATTGGCGAGTCGGATACGCTCGTCGCGGCCGGATGTCTGAGTGCGTCCGTAGGCGAACCGATGATCATAGATAGGGCTCGTAATGTTCAGGTATGCCTTGATGACAGTGTTTCCGAATTCCTTGGTGGATTCAGCGTCAGGTGCAAAGAAGAAACCGTCCATCTCAACACCAGTTCGTGCTCTGTTTCGATCAAACTTGTTGAATCGTTCGTTCGCTGTGTGGTGATAGGTCACCAGCAGCTTACCATCCTTGTCACGCACCACGGAGTTTGCCAGCGCGTGCTCGGCAAGTTCGTTGTAGATGCGTTCAGCTTCCTTTATGTTTCCGCTGCGTACAGCCTTCATGTAGGAATCATTCAGCGCTTCGGCCTTACGACGAATGCTCCGCTTGTCCACATAGTTCGTCTTGCTGTCTGCAACAGGAGTCTCTGTGTATGCTTCCTTTTGAACTTTCCGTGCATCGTACAGCTCGGAGTATGCCGCGTCCTTGCGCTCCTTTGCCAGTTTCATAGCATCATTCAACTCGTCAACGCGATACTGTTCACGGAGCGCCTTGGCCTGTTCGCTGAATGCAGACACACCCTTCTTGGCAACCATCCATGCGTCTCGTGCTTCTTTGAATTCTGAATACGCTGCATCATACTGGGTCTTCGCTTCCTCGTAGGCCTGTTCAAGTGTGCTGACTGCATCCATGTACTCCTGGTCGCGCTGCGAATACTGGAGATATTTAGAAAACGGGCTAATCGTTCTCCTCATGCCGTACTTTTTATACAATTTCTATGAAAAAGTATCATCAAAAATATTCTTGACTTCCTTAATCACATCATTTATACTAATGGTGAAGTGTGACACCGTAGAGAAGTCGCTTTTAGCGGTTGACCTGGTCGGTTTAGCACTTCTTTTTGCGTTCACCGAATGCAAGCGGTCAACAACATTGAACGACTTCAAAACAGGATTGGCGTCTTTTCTGTTCTATACAACCATTCTGACATAGTATGTTACTATGTCATTTTTTGTTTTTTCTGAAAAGGCTGACAGAAGAACACTGCCGTATTTTAACTACTTGTCAGTATCCGTATACTTGTTGCTTCTGTTTACTTCAACAGCGTTCCTGAGAAGAATGCCGATATTCGCAGCAGCTTTCGCGTTGTCAATCATCTGTGGTGTTACCGGATCATTAGCTTTCTTTGCTTCAAATCCATGTTTCAAACCATTTCGATCGGTCTCAACATTGCTCGCAATATCTGGACATCCTGCATAATAAACCGGGCTGCCATGGTTCGTGATACTTTGGACATACTTTGCTTTTCTTGCAGCAGCCAATACAGAAGGCGTGTCTACACGGCCGTTTTTGATAGGTACTTTGTACTCATTTACAACCGTCACCACCATCGGGCTATGCTTTTCAATGTTGTCAAAGTAGTCCTTATCACGGGCTTCAACTTCTTCACGAGGGCTAAACTGCACCCCGTCCTTCCGCAGCTCACCGTTGTCCACAATGCGCTTCACGGTGCGGTCGAAGGTGCCTCCTTCGCCAAACAGCTTCTCCCGGCTACGGTTCTCCTGGTCCAGCATCTTTTCAGCTTTCGTGAAGAAGGTGTCCTGTCCCACGCTGCTGATCAGGTTGCCCAGGCTCACGGCCTGCTGCGGTGCCAGGGCAATGGCTGTTCCGTCAGCGTATGCACCGGTTGCCCAGTCCTCCGCGTTCATCTGGCTTAGGTCCATCACAGAGAAGTCGAAAAGGTTCTTGAAGTAATACGGATTGTCCGTAAATTCGTAGAACAGCGGCAGCTGCCCGCGCTCCAGCGCATAACGGATCAGGTTATCAGCCGTTTCCTTCGGGTTGCCGGTGCGGTCCAGGTCCTCATACAGGTCAAACATGCCGTGCCCGGCTTCAGCGTTGCTCGTCTTGCTGAAGGTCAGGCTGTTCTCCTGCATGAATCCCAGCAGGTTCCGCATGGTCACCGCATAGTCGCCGGTCTTGGCGTAGTCCTTCGCGATCCATTCAGCCGGTGTCATGCCGCTGTACTTCTGCTTCGCGTCCTTGGCCGTATCCATGCCCCAGGTGGCATAGCTGGGTGCGTCATAGTCCCCGGCGTTCTTCACCACCATAAAAGAAGCAGGCATCTTCAGCATGTTCTGTACACCGGTGTAGTCCGCGCTCTTCACGATGTTCGTCTTTTCCGCAACCTCCACCGGCATGCCGCTCAGGTGATAGCCGATGATGTACGGGAAGTCGAAGTCGTTCATCATCTTCACCATGTGGTTGTAGCTGTGTCCCACGCCGATGGCGCCGCAGGTCTTGCCGTACAGCGGATTGCGCTGGATCTCCACAGCCTTCCGCATGGGGAAGGATTGCACCTGCTTTGCTTCGCTCTTCTGCCAGTTTTCGTCCCGTCTGGCTACATCCTCATAGTCAGCGATCAGGTAGTCGCCGTTCTCATCCAGGCCGGCATACGCGCTGTTCACATTCCCGTCGATCAGGAACATCACGCTCAGGTTGGTCTTGAAGCCGCACATACCCAGCAGCCAGGCGCGGTACTGATTCTTGGTGTAGCACTGTCCGCTGTAGCCCCGTCCTTCGCAGTCTGCGATCATCTGCAGCGCGTCAAACAGCTGGCTGGGGATGAAGTCGCTGAAACTCTGGTTTCTCACGCCGCCGATCTTGCGGATGTAGTCGGTGATCATCCGATCCGTCGTAATGTTCTTCGCCGCGCCCTTGAAGGCCGGGTCATTGCCGTACAGCGCCGTAATGATGGCATTGGTGTGGATCTTGTACTTCGGGATCTTCTCGCCGTTGTCATCCAGAATGAAGTTCTTTTCCTTGTCCTGCTCATACTGGATGTTGCCGTTCTTGTCCGTCTTGATCTCCAGGAATTTCGGATTGCCAACCATGTCCGCGGTCATCAGCTTCCTGGCCACCGTGTCGCGGGTCATTTTGAATGTACCGATCTCGCCGTTGTAGGGCACATAGGCGCGTACATTCTTCGGGCGTCCCTGTCCGTAGTGCGCGTTGAATACCTTCATCAGCTCCGGCGCGTACTTCGCCATTTCATCCAGGCCTGCGCTGGTGATCAGGTCGCTCACCTGCAGATGCCGCAGCATTGTCTGGCCACCCTTGGCAGCGCTCTGCCGCACCAGCGTATCCAGACGCTTGGCCACCGTGCCGCCCTTGTCCACACCTGCGCTCTTGCCCTTGGTGTAGGCCTTCAGGTTCTCCGTCAGGTTGTTTACATCATCGTCCGTAAATGCCTGTCCCTTCGCGAAAGCAAAGTCCTCCGCAGGGCTGAGATGCATTTCCTCACGCACCGCGTCCACAGCCGCGTTGTACATGTCCACAAAGTCCTGGGCAAACTTCTGCACAGTAAAGCGCTTGCTTTCCACAAAGCAGCCGAAGCAGGCCGTTTCATAGCCCTCTTCCTTCAGGATCTGATTGATCCTGCGAATATTGTCCGGCGTCAGGTTGATCTCGTCCAGCATGCTGCCCTGGCTGTTGTAGCCTCTGGCAATGGCCAGCCGGTTGAAGAATTCCGTCATGTCGGCGCGTTTGTCGCAGATGGTGCTGAAGTCGATGTTGATGGGATATTCCGCGTTCTTGACCACGCAGGTCATGGTATAGCCGCCGTTGCGGTCCTTCATCAGGGTGGCGTTCTTCACCTGCTCCAGGTTCAGGAATTGATACTTCACGCCCCATTCGTCAAATTTCTTCGTAACCGAATCAATAAAGCTGATGCGGGCATCAATGTCAGCCTGCTTCATGCCCCGCTTTTTCAGCATGGCGATCAGGTTGTCCCGTCCGCTCACCTTGCCTTCGATCACCCGGCCGTTGAACATCATAGTGTCACCGGTCCACCAGGTGCGGGGGCTGAGTTCCGTGGTTCCGTCCTTCTGGTTCGGCGCCGGTGCTTCCATCACGCCGTCCACCGCCATGTCACGCACTTCCGAATCCGTCATCATGCTGTCCATGGTGGAGGCAGGCGCCTTGTCGCTGATGCTGGTCATGTTCACGCCGTTCTCAATGGCGCTCATGGCCTTCTCCTGCAGCCCGAACCCCCGTGCCCAGATATCCAGGATGTTCTCCCCGTACCGGCCGTCCCGCATGATGGCCATGGCCTCCGCATGCACACCGCTGCGGCCAATGTTCTGCATCAGCTTTGCGATCCTGCCGTACACCTTTTCCGCGGCTTCCCGGATCTTGCCCCACAGCGTATCACTGCTGTTCTCCTGCATGCGCTGGATGGCGCCCTCGTCCATCAGGATGCCGCTCATGGCGTCGGCGATCACTTCCGCTTCCAGGTCAGCACGGTTCAGCCGTCCGTTGCCCTGCATGGCCGTCACGGCCTGGCTGGCCACAAACCGGTCAAAGCTGCGTCCGTTGTGCTTCATCTCCTGGATCACGGCCTGCCGCAGCTCCTGCCAGATCTCCGGGCTGGTGTTTTCGATCATGTGCGTCAGCTCATGGGCCGCCGTCGCAGACAGGGCAAAACGGGTGCCTCTGGCCAGCTGGGCCGCCGTCGCATGTCCGGCCGATACGGATACATAGATCTTCCGTCCGTCCTCGCTGCTGTACCAGCCGTTGGCGCCCATCAGGGTGCCGTCTTCGCTGGCGCCTTCATCCACCAGCACGATGTCCGCATTGGCGGCCTTTGCCACAGCCTGCAGCAGCTTCACCTGGCTGGCCTGCATGCCGCTGCCGTTGTTCAGCCACCGCTGCAGCTGCTTGTTGCTCACGCCGTCGCCGGCAATGATCCTGCCGCCCTGGTTGGTATTCTGCGCGGCCTTCCTGGCATTCTCGCTGCGCTTCTTCACTGCCGCCTGCCAGTCAGCCTGTCCGGCTTCATAACCGGCCTTCACGCTGCCGTTGGTCATATCGGCTTCTTCTCCGGTAAACGCCGCCGCATAACCGGCATTGAAGGCCTTCACATGGGCCTGCACATTGCCTCCGGTATAGCTCTCCAGCAGCGCGTTGGCTTCCTGCTCCGTGTAGGCAATGGCGCTCTCGTTGATCTCGGCCACCATCACCGCGGTCTCCGGGCTGGCGTACTTCAGGTCAGCCGCGTCCGCTTCCACCGTGCTGCCGTCCTCCTGCACGACAGTGGCCGTCATGTGCCCATGCCCGTCCACCTTCATGCCGACGATCTCGCCGCGGTTTCCGTCCAGGCTCACGCTGCGTCCGGTGGCATCCTCCACGCTGGCCAGTGCCGCGTCCACCATAGCGCAGGCGCTCTTCTGGGCCGCTTTGTGAGCTGCCGTGTCATCCACCAGCATCTCGTCCAGCGTCTCCAGCGTGTCATACCGGTTGCTCATTTCCTCATTGGCCTTGTTCGCAATGCCATTCTCATTCCGGGTGAATTTGTCAATGATGCGCTGTGTCAGCTGCAGATAACGTGCCATGATATCCCGATAGGCAGACAGGTCGCCGCCCATGATGGCCATCGAAATGCCCTTGCGCAGCTGCTCCCGGTCCTCCGGCTTCACCTTTACGCCCATTTCATCCGCGCTGATCTCGGTGTCGATGGCGTCACCCAGCACGTTGCTGATGGTCTCCTTGCCGGCAGCGTCCACATTGGCATAAACCTCCTGATACAGACGGCCTACGCTGGCAGCGCCTACCCGGCTTCCCTTCTCGATCTGTTTGCTGATCTTCGTCGCCAGCTGCTTCACGGAGGCGTTGCCGCCCACGTTCAGACCGATGGTCACCAGCCGCTGCACATTAGCCAGACCCGCTTCACTCAGGTTTCTGGGCTTATGTACCTGCTGCGGTTCACTATGATTCTCTGTGGCAGGATTCTCCGCAATGGTGGATTCATCCTTCACCTTCGCGGCAGACGCGCTCTGATTGCGTTCTACTGCCTTCTCTGCGGCAGGCCGGGCAACAGTATCGGCAGGCGTATCAACGGCATTACGGTCTTCTCTGGCCTGCTCGGCCTCACGCCTTGCAGCCTCCTCAGCCAAAGCCTTTTCCTGTGCCGCGTTAAGTGCCTTCTGCTCCGCGCTGGGTGCCGCTTCCGTTCCCGCAGGCGCGTCAAAATCACCGCGTTCCACGGTGGGCTGCGGTGCGTTCAGCTTGTTCTGTTCATTGCGGGCAGCGGTCAGCGCTTTCTGCTCCGCGCTGGGTGCCGCTTCCGTGCCCGCAGGCGCGTCAAAGTCATTACGGTCCACAGTCGGCTGCGGTGCGTTCAGCGTCTGCTGTGCGGCCGGTGCGCTCTCCTGGGCAGCACGCCTGGCATTCGCCTCCGCAATGGCCACCTCCCGCAGGGCATCACGGTATTCCAGGCTGTTCTTCCGGTTGTTGCGGTTTTTGTTGAATTTTTCTTTTGCCGCTTCCAGCTTTGCGCGGGCATCATCCAGCGCCTTCTGCTCCGCGCTGGGTGCTGCTTCCGTTCCCGCAGGCGCGTCAAAGTCACCGCGCTCCACGGTGGGCTGCGGTGCGTTCAATTTGTTCGGCGCTTCCGGTGCATTCACCGTTTCCACGTTCTGCCTGGTCAGGTTCCGCGCATCCTGCACAAACTTGGCGGCCGTGTCCGCGCTTGTGCCGTAGATCAGTCCGTTGCCGGTCTTCTTCTGGCCGTTCATGACCATCCTGCCGACCTGCGCGTCATTGTACGCCTGATATCCCTGGCCGGAGGCACCCATCAGGAAGCCGCTCAGGCCGCCCATGACGCCGTCCGTAAAGGCTTCCATGCAGAATTCGCTGAATTTCTGCTTGTAGAATTGATCAACCGTCAGCGTCGGGTCAGCGATCCTGGCCGTCAGGAATTCCTCCTGGAATTTCTCCGGCTCAAAGGCCTGCTCATAGGCAGCCTTCATCACATCGCCGCTGGCCTCCTCCAGGAATTCAGACGCGGATGTCTTGATCACGTTCAGGAAGTACCGGCCATCCTGCTTCAGCATATTGTCGAAGGGCAGCTTTTCCGTCAGATACTCCGTAATGCCGTCAAACAGGCTGGCCATGGTCGCGTGGTTGATGTCTTCGCCGCTCTGTACGCGGTCCACAAAGCTCTGCTGGGAAGCAGCGCTGGACATGATAAACAGGCCGATCTGCTCACCCAGGGCCTGTCCGGCGCCCAGGCTGTAGGCCATGCCCTGTCCGGCAAAGGCGCTCACCGTGCTGTCCACCGCGCTCATCACCACATTGTAGAGCAGGGTGCCCAGCTTCTGCCCCAGGACCTCCTGGTCCAGCGTGTCGCCCCATCTCGCGCCGCCTTCCGCACGGGCGCCGGTGGTGAAATTGGTGATGTTGGAAAGATAATTGTATTCGTTGGCCAGGTCGCCCACATCCATGCCCATCATGCTGCCGATGTTCATCAGGCTGCGCACAAAGCCTACCGGCGCCTGCATCAGGTTGGTCATCACGCTCACCGCGGACCCTCCGGCATTCTGTCCTGCCTTGGTACCATAGTCGCGGTAAAGGATGTTCTGCACCCGGTTCAGGTCGCCCTGGATGCTGTTCAGGTATTCCTGGGCCTTTTCCTCTCCGTACAGCTGATAATAGGCGTCGAAGCGCTGCTTCTGCTCCTCGCTCAGCATGTCATAGGACCGGTTCCTCCAGTCCTCCGCAACAGGATTGCTGCCGTTTTCGATCAGATCCTCATAGGTCACATCGCCCATCACAAAGTCATACAGCGCGGAAGCCTTATCCTGCGGTGCGCTGCCGTCCTTGTGGCTGGTGCGGCCGCCCAGGATATCGGCCATCATGTACTTCTGCATAAATTCGTCGGACCAGTTTTCCGGGTAGGTGCCGTCCCAGCCAGGCTCCTTTTCCCTCTTCCACGCGGCATACAGGGCCATGCACTCCTGCTCCACGGTGGCGTCATCCATGCTGTCTGCATTGGCGTTCAGCGCCACAGCGCGGTTATAGATGCTTTTGTTGTATTCCTCCGCTTCCTGGCGGCTGCGCTGGTTATCCAGGGCCATGACGGCAGCCTTCTCAAAGTCCGCTGTATTCAGCTTGTTGGCATTGGCAAAGCTATTCGCCGCCTGACGGCTCTGCAGCTCCTTGTCTGCCCGCTGCATCAGCATCTTCGCGATCTCGGCTTCCTGGCTCTCCGTGTAGGCGTCAGCATAATACGTTCCCATCTGCTGCAGCGCCTGCTGCTTTTCCGGGTCCATATCGCTCAGGGAGTTGTACAGGCTGGTGTACTTCTCCTTCATGGTCCGCAGGAATCCGTCGCTCATGGATTCCACGCTGTTGCCGGCACGGAAGTCATCCTCATTGTCAGCGGTGCCGTACTTGCGCTGCCGCATGGTGTAATCCACCGTGTTGATGGCGTTCTGCTTCAGGTCACCGGCGAACCGCTGCGTCGGATCCTCATACTGTGCCGGAGTTCCATTGCCGTAATTCCTGCCCCGGTTGATGTCCTTCGTCATCTGGTCCCAGGCCGTATTGACGGGCATGCCGGTCACCGGATCGATGCCCATGCGCTGGGCCTGCTTTGCCTCGGTCAGGTTGTGGGCCTGATACAGGCTGCCCAGGCCGGTGTCCTCCACACCGTGCAGCTTGCCGTTGTAGGTCACAGCCATCTTGCCGGTGCGCGTGTCCATAAAGTCGATTTTCGTCTTCCGGTTGGCCTCGGTCATGTCCATGGGCCGCAGGCCGCGGGGCAGGGTCCGGTTCTCCAGGAAGGTCTGTGACTGCAGGGCAAATGCCTTCTTAGGGTCGCCCAGGCTTTCAGCCACCAGCTTGTCCAGCCCCTGCTGATACTGTCCCGCGTTCACCTGCCGCTCATATCCGGGTGTCGTGCTGTTCAGCCAGTCCTGCAGGTTCTTGTAGTAATAGTCCTCTGCCTGCTTCTGCTGTGTCAGCCCACGCATAGGCGCGTTGGGATTGTACAGCGCATTGGGTACGCCGTTCTGCATCAGCTGCGTTCCGCTGGGAACATAGCCATTGACCACCGTGCCGTTGTTCACTCCGGCCTGATAAGGCTGGTACGGGTCCACCGGATTGCTCTGCAGCTGCAGCGGGCTTTTGTCGTAAACCTTCGCCGCGGTCACATTGCCCCAGGGGTTCTGCAGCTGCGGCTGTACAGCATTGGTGTCCTTTTCCTGATTTTCATACCCGGCAAAGCTGACCGTCTTCTTGGTCTTTTTTGCCGTCGCGCCTGCGAAGGAATCATTTTTCTTTGCCATGCGTATCTCCTTACTTCACGATGTTGCGCAGCTTCTCCAGAATGGTCATGAAGCTGCCGCCGGTGCTGCCGTTCAGATTCGCATACATATACGCGTCAGCCGGGTTGGTGATGACCTGACCAGCAGCGCCGCTCACCTTGGCCGTGGTCTTTGTGCCGTTCCCCGTCGGTGCCTGCACATACTGGATCACCGGCCCCGCCTTCAGCGCCTCCGCGTCAGCCTTGCTCAGGCCCGCTTCCTTCAGCAGCGCGTCCGTAGGCATCACGCCGTTCTGCAGCAGCTGCATGGCCGTCTGGTAGCTGTACTGCTGCTGGGCGCGGTAATTGCTGTTCTCCTGGGCCGCCAGCGTATTGTAGTAGTTCAGGTCGTCTCTATAATTGCCGTAATCCTGGTCGTACAGGGTGCCGTAGTTCCGCAGGCCAAAGTCGCGGTCCGTGTTCCACTGGGCCAGATTGTCCTGATACCGGCCGTAATCCACCTCGTCCGCGGTCATGCCCAGGTTGTACCTGTTGTACAGGTCGCCCAGCTGATCCCGGTCACGCTGATAAGCCCGGTCGTAGAATTCCGGCAGCATGGCATTCATCTGGCCCAGATACTGCTGATAGGCCTGATTGCCGGCGCTGGCCGCGTAGCTGTTGCCGTAGCCGCCGGTCAGGGCCGCCGCGTTGCCCATGGTATCCACCATGGCCTGCCTGCCCTGCTGCTGATACATGTCCCGGTACTGTTTGTACAGCATGTCCGCGTTCAGGTCGTAGCTGAAATCCTTCCGGCCCATGATCTGCTGATAGATGTCATCCAGTTGCTGGCTGAAACGGCTGTTGTACGCGCCGGGCTGGTTGTTCTGGACGCTCTGCAGATAGTTGTACGCGTTCTGGACCGCGTCGCTCTGCTGATAGCCCTGCTGCAGGGTGCCCAGCCTCTGCTTGGTGCCGCTGCTCAGCCCAGTCAGGCCCTTGTAAGGGTTCGCATTGGTTTGCACCGGCTGGCTGATCACGCTGCCCGTCTGGGCGCTGGTCTGTGCCTTGGCGGTGTTCGCGGCCTGTGTCGCGGTGGCCTGGGGCTGCGCTGCCGTGCCCGTGGCCGTGCTCACCGGCTGCTGATTCTGCACCTGGTTCTGTTCCTCAAGATAGCTCTTCGCCATAAGGTATCACTCCTTGTAGCAATAATAGATCGTCGCTCTCACGCTGGTGGCATTGCCGCCGTCGTTTCTAACTGTGATGGTAAAGGTAGCCGTCGTGCCGTCCACAGACAGGCCGGTGCGTCCCCAGAAGGCAATGCGGCTTCCGTACAGGATGCTCTGCCCGATGATCTGCACCTCCGCGCCCTCCGGCACCTCCACGCTGGCAGAATAGGATTGGGTCGTATTGGTGGCCAGGGTGCCGGCGCTGTCGATGTTCACGCTGCCAAAGTGCCAGTGCTCCGGCTCAGGCGGCTGCACAGGCTCCGGTATCCTGCTGTCGATCAGGTCGATGATCTCCCTCCCGTGGGTCTTCAGCTCCCAGTCCTCCGCGAATTCCACACCTTTTCCCGTCATCTGTGGATAAGTGCCGAAGCCGATGCGCTTGTGCTCCGCGTCCATGCGGATGAACACCTCGCCGGCAGGCAGCTGCGCAATGGCCATGGCCTCATGATCCAGCCCGTCCGTCACCGTCACCCGGATAGCGTACTGCTTCGTCTTGTCCAGGTTCCCGGCACCCATGGGGCCGATGACAGTGCCGCTCATGGCCTCTCCGGTGTACAGCGTCACGCCGGTGCTGCTGCCGTATTCAAAGGCCACGATGCTCATCACAGCGCTGTTTGTACCGATCTCCGCGTACTGGTATCCCACCTGCACGGTCATTCGCTGCCCTTCCGGGTCAGCATTCCCATCAGCGTCACAGCGCTCACAGGTCACGCTCTGAATGGTCGGGTCTGTGTACGGTGCCACATTAACGGTATGCTCCGCTGCACCGCTCGTCCGTCCGCGGCTGTCAATAGACCGCACCTGCAGCGGGATCATTCCCGCCTGGTCACATTCCAGCACCAGCTCTGCTTCGTTCTCTGCCGCCTCCACGATCACATGATAACTGCCGAATACGATATCAAATGCCCGGATGCTGGCACCGTATGCTCCGCGGGCGCTCATATCTAACCGCAGCTGGCTCATGCCCTGTACATACTGCAGGCCCAGGACAGGCTCATTCAGCGCAATGGAGTAGCTTGGTATCGCAACAGGCCCCGCCAGAAGCGGCACACGCACCGTAAGGCTGGCCTCACTGGTGCCGGACAGCGTACTGCCTGTGTAGGTGCTCAGCCGGAAAACAAACGTGCCCTGCTCAGCGTCCGGGATGTAATTGCACCACGCGACCGGCACCTGAATGAAAAGGGCCTCTTGCATCTGCGCATTACCGGCCATTGCCTCGCTCTTGATCACCGTATCCCCGTGCAGGATGTCCAGACGATAGGTGTGTCCGTCCGAAACATTGCCCATGCTAACGCTGACATACTGGCCTGCATACACATCGTTTTTATCCAGCAGCACCGTCGCCGCCACATAGTCATAAGCCACGCTGACGGTCACATAGCTGCCGCTCTCCAGCTGGGTGCCCTGGTCGCCGCCGCAGATCTTGATGGTGCTCAGCTTTTTCCAGTTGTACCCCGTGCTCAGCTGCAGGGTGCGGATGCCGTCCTCTCCCGCAGCGTTCATGCTGCCTACCAGCGTACTGCCGGCGTACACGTTGATGGTGTCCCATCCCGCATTCCGCAGATTGATGGTCATGGTCACGCTTTTCACACTGATCTGTGTGCTGGGGAAACTCCCGCTTTTCGTCATCTGGAATGTCGTATAGGCGCCGTTACTCAGGATCTCCTGATGGCCCACCATCACCGGCGATACGAATCCTACGGTCATCATCCGCGCTCACCTCCTTGATATACCGGAAATCCATAACCCCGCCATTGGCGCTCATGACCACATCGCCCAGCCGCAGGCCCCGTGTCACGTTGGCGTCCGTAATGTACAGCCGCCCGTTGCTGATGTATGCCACCTCGGCGTTATTCAGAAAGAAAGATAATCTTTCAGAAGTGAAAGCAGCCGCCTGCGGGATACTGGTAATGACCACGGTCTCCACGCCGTCCACCACCGTCCGCTCCTCCCGGATGTCCGTACCGATGGCGATGCCGATCTCCCGCCGTCCGTCCGGCAGGCTGATCAGGCCAATATGGATATAGCCGTCCAGCTGCCGCCGGTATTCCTCAAAGTCTGCCTGCTCCGCTTTCCCGCTCAGCACCTGCTCCAGGCTGCTGATGCTCTGGCTCATGCCCTCTGCCGTCTGCACAAAACGGCTGTCTACGTTGTTCAGGAAGTCGCCGAAGGTGCTGCTGGCCACATACCGGCTGCTCATGTCCGTGATCTCCTGCTCCACTTCGCTCTCAATGCGGTCAGCCGTTTTCACGATCAGGCTTTTCAGCGTGCTTACCTGGGCCTGCAGCTCATTGCGGATGTCCTGTCCCACATTCTGACTGCCGCTGTTCTGGCTCCCTGTATCGATCACGCCCACCACCTGGTCTACCGTAATGTGGTTCAGCGCGTTCTCGATCTGTTCCATGGCCTGGTACAGATATGAAAAAATGGCCCGGTTGTCCGAAAACTCACCGGGCTTGTCAATGATCACGCTCATGCTCCGTCACTCCCCACTTCCAGTACTCTTGCCAGGCTGAATACCCGCGCATCACCGGTACCCACCAGCTTGATCTGGCAATGGTCGCAGCGCCGCGGGATCACCGGCACCATGAAGGTATTGGTATTTCTGCCAATGATGCTGCCGCACCGGTGCCAGATGCCGTCGCTGTCATACTGGATGTACAGGTCTACCACCGTGCCAGGGTCGCACCGCATCCGCAGGTTGAACCGGCTCAGGTATTTCTGCTGCTCATACTGGTAGCCGAATACGCCGAAAACGGCCTGCCACTGTATGCTCGGCTCCAGATTACCCTCGGATCCGCGCATAGCCAGCAGCTGACGGGTGTCCGCGTCAATGGCATACAGCTCATCGTCCAGCGCCGTGAAGCACATCGCATGCAGGTCATCCTCCCGCATCCACAGTTGCTTGTTCAGATCGTAGGTGTACAGATGCCACTTCCTGCCTTCCCGCATGGACAGATAGTATTTGTTTCCGAAGGCGCCGCCCACCGCGTCATGGTATACCGCGCTGCCCAGGGCGCTGCTGATGCTCACCGGCATGCTGCCGTCGTACATCATCACCTCGGTGCGCCCCTTGTAGAACAGCTGTTCACCCACGATCTGCAGGCTGCGCTCGCTGCCCTCCTGCACACCGCGGCACATGGTGGTGTTCATCGTGAATGTGCTGGGCGTCTGGCCGCCGATCTTGTGGATGCAGTTCTCCTTGAAGAATGTCGGGTATCCGCGCAGGGTACAGGCGCCGGTGAATTTGCCGTCCGTACCAACGCTGACTGTGTAGCTGTCCGTGCTCAGGCCCATCAGGCTGTTCCAGTTGCGGAAATCGCCCAGTTTGCTGGCGTAGATCTCATTCAGCACCACGCCGTCACGCATGCCGTAAAAGCAGCCCCACAGCCGGTTGTTGTTTTCACAGATATAGTCCATGTCCGGGATGTCTCGACGCACGGTCATTTTGCCCGTCAATGTGACAGCCCGGTCCACGATGCCGGCCACCACGATGTAGTCCTCATCCCGCGCATAAATAATGGCGTCCGAATTGAGATACTCGATCTGTTCCCCAATGTCCGGGTCACCGTTGTACTCCATGCCTTCCAGCTTCACGGTGTCATACACGTTGAATTGCTGCCCGATGTTGTAATTCTCGGTACACTGGATGCGGACATAGGTGGTGGCCACCTGCACCCACTCATTGCTGGCGCTGGCCCATTGCTTCAGCTGATGCGGCCCTACGGATGTATCCACCCACAGCTGCCCGCCTGCAGGGTCCTCCGGTGCCGTGTCGCTCACGATGATCTCATCGCTGCTGTAAGCCGTTCCATCCAGCCGGCACTGCATCACCTGCACCGTGCATGCGTCCGGCTGCTCCCATCTGGCATCCATGCGGCCCGCGTCGCTCAGGTCGGCTGTGTTCACATACACCTTGTCCGGCCAGATGCACAGATACGCGCCCATGGATACCAGCTGCTTGGGCATCATGTCGGCGGCCATGCTCACCTGCACACCCTCCACCCGGTGGTCACCCACATACACCCGGCCGTCATCCACCTTGCACAGCACATCCTTGCCCAGGATGCCGCCGGGGTTGATCAGCCGCTCCACATAGCCCCGCTTTTTCCGGGATGCCAGCACCGGATAGCTGTCACAGGTCAGATTCTCCATGTCGGCCATCTCGCCGTCATTGGTCACCTCGTTGCGGTTCAGGCCTAAAAAGGTGCTGGTCATCAGCGTCTGCTGCTGGGTCTGGGTCAGGTTCGGCAGATAGGGCATGGTCTCACCTCACATTCTGAATTCCATCACACGCCGCTTAGGCATATGCGTCCGGGTGTACCAGTCGCTGTAGGTCTGGTACGCCGTGTTGAAAAGCTGGGTAGAGTTGTTGTATTTGCCCAGCTCCCCGTTGTTCAGGTCGATCTGGCTCTGCAGCCAGTAGTCATACACATTGGTGTAGGGGAACGGCACCAGCAGCTCATGGTCCATGTCTGCATTGGTGTAGCCGGCGAAGGGCTGCGGCTGCTCATCGGGCGGGTGGCAATGGGTCAGCACCAGCTCCTTGTAGATCTGCCCGTCCAGCTCGCTCAGCCAGTTGACCTTCTCCTCGTCGGAAAAGGCATTGGGCTTCAGCTTGTCCGTTCGCGCAATGGCTTCCTGCAGCTTCATGGGCTGCACCTCCTCCCGTCATCAGCCGTTGTTGGGCACGGATTCCTCAAATTCTGTCACGCGGGCCTGGGCGTCCAGATACTCACGCACCAGGCTGGCGATGGGGCGCGGCACGGAAACGCTCTTGCCCTTGGGCACATTATAAGCGCGGCCGTTCACGGCAAAATAATGGCTCTTCTCGTCGCTCTTGCCCTCGCGAGGGATATACACGGTCTCCATCACGCTCCAGGGATCCTGCTCGGTCACAGGGGTCTCCACCATGGGCTGTTCGGTCACAGGGGTCTTGGTTGCCATAATCAATTTCCTCCTTTGTTTTTAAAAAGGCAGGGCAGCGCGGGGCCGCCCTGCCGGGTGGGTTTACTTGACTGTTACTTGACGGTTACTTGACGGTTACTTGACGGTTACTTGATGGTTACTGAATGGTCACGTTCTCGGCATCGCTGCCGGAATAGGTGCTGGAGCACACAACGGTCACCATGCGCTCAGGGTACAGGATCTTGGCAGCCATGGAGAACTTGGCGCCAATGGTGCTGAACTGGTTCAGCGGGCCGCCTACCTGCTCGCGGCTCTTCACGATGGTCTCCATGCCTGCACCTTCGGGATCCACCACGCCGAAAGCGTCCTTGCCAAACACCATCATCTGGTAGGTGGCAAAGGTGTCGCCGGATTCCTTCACAACAGGCGCGATCGTCGATTCAATGAACCGGCAACCGGCAATTTCTCCGATCTCGCCATTGAAGATCTGGGTGGTCGCTGCGTACTTGTGGGCCTAGATCCACTCCTTGCTCTGTCGCAGGTCGAAAGCACAGGAAGGATGGATAACGGCAATGTACTTGCCGTTGATGGTGGGGGCATTGGCCTTTTTCAGGATGGTCACAGCCTGGTTGATGACGGTGGGGGTGATCAGGGCCTGATTGCCGGAAGTGCCCAAGGCCGTCAGCAGGGCAGCGCGGTCAACAGGGGTGCTGACATAAACGCCGTTTTTGTACACATCGGCGTACATCTTGTTGCTGTTCACCATCAGCACGTTGCGCACCAGCAGGTCGTTGGTCTTGCCCGCAGCGGCGCCAAGTTCCTCGGTGGCACCCAGGATCACATCGTCGATGGCATGCAGCTCCAGCACATCGGATACGGTTACGTATTCGCCGTACTGGGTGATCTCCACGGGGAAGCTGGTCATGCCCAGGGTCTTGCCGGCAGGGATGACGCCTTCCTGCAGCTGATCAGCAGCGGGCAGGGTGTTCCATTTGCGCCATTCCACAACCTTGCCGTGATGGGCGGGCAGGCTCTGCTTTCGGCCCAGCTGGGTAAAGATCAGCTGGTCGCGGGCGTTCTCCAGCAGTTCCGTGTCGTAATAGGTCTTCATGGCGGGCGTCATCGCGGTAGTCGTGTTCGCCACACCGGTGTAGCTGTTCACCGTGCCGGTGGTCACGTTGGTGTTCACACCGGGGCCGTCAGCAAACAGCTGCAGGTTCATGGTTGCAATCCAGTTAATGGTCTTTTTGATGATAGCGATCATTGTCGCTGCTCCTCCATTTAGGGAGGTCACAGTTCAATTCGCTCGCCTCTCCTCACGCGGTCGCGGACCTCCTGGCGATCAGCGCGAGACCATTTAGTAGGGTCATCGCGAATATCGATCGCCGCAGAACGACGGGTGCCATTCTCAGCAGGTCTGTTTTTTCGGGTCTGCATGCTGTTCGCCAGCTTGCGCTCTGCAATCTGTACGCCGGCCTGCATGGCCATGGGCTGCAGCTCATTCCTGTGCACGATCCAATGGGCCGTTTCCACATCAATGCCTACGCCGGGGCTGGTCAGCCGCTGAAATTCAGGGTTCTGAAGCTCGGCTCTCAGGTCAAAGTTGGGGAAGGTCGCCTTCAGCCGCTCGGCCTGAGCGACCAGGTTCTGGATATGGGCTTGGAATTGCTGCTGCTCAATTGACTGCTGCTGCATGGCCGCCAGCCTGTCATGGTCTGCCTGCAGCTGATGGAGCTGTTTCACGGTCTCAATGGGGATGCCGCGCTCCATGGCCTCCTGCTCATACACGCTGTCATCGTCCAGGAATCGGGCAGCAATGGCGTTGTAGTCCTCGGCATTCGCGATACCGAATTTCTTTGCCAGCTGCTGCATCACCGGGGCGATGCTGGTGCGAAGGCCGTTCAGCTCGTCGGATTGATCCCTCTGGTTCTTGAATCGCTGCTGAATGGTGCTCTGTACATCAGCGCCATACTCGCTCGCGTATTCCTTTTTCAGCCGTTCCCATTCAGCCCGTCGGTCGGGCACCTGATCAGGGCTGCCCTCCTCCTGCTGCGGTTCCGGCTGCGGATCATTCTCCTGCTTTCCATACTTGACATTGGCCAGCGGATTGCGCTTCAAGCGCTTCGGATTGACGGGAGCGGCGGCCTCCTCTTCTACGCCCGTTGCCTCTCCAGCGCCGTCTCCGTCGCCGGCGCCTGCGGCAGCACCGTCGCCTTCAAACAGCTGCAGGTTCAGCTTTTCAAGCCATTTGATGATTTTCATTTGGTTCTCCTCTCTGCCCGTCAGGTGGGCGATTCCGCAATCATCCTACCATACGGCATAGGGCTTTGTTAGTCGTAATCAAAAAAGGCCCGCACAGCGTGTGCAGGCCCCGTTTTTTGTCAGGATATGTAGGCAAACCGGATGCACTCCGGGTACCGTTTTTCCAGCATTTCCAGTCCGTTCAGGATCATCTCGATCTGCTCCAGCAGCCGGTCATGGCAGCCCTCTGACGCGCATACGGTCACAAACGCGTCACCCGGCTCAAAGTGGGTTTCGACGCTTTCCACCATCCTGCTTTTCTCCGCGTTGTAGGCCAGGGTGTACATCAGCACACTGGCCGCGCAGCATACCAGGTCATAGCCCTCCGGCGTCCGTCCATGGTCCGCATGTCCCCGCATCACCAGGCTCAGGCTCACCCGGTCAAATCGTGCCTCGATCATGTCATCACGCTCCCGGCTGGGTAGAATTCTGTACTCGCTGCTCCATCTGCCTCATCAGAGGGGTCTTCCGGTCCTCCGGGTTTTTCTGCGTCTGCACCGGCTGATCCGGCACCGCCATATTGCCCTGGGCCTGGGCCGCGCCGGTAATGTTGCCGGCCAGCTGCTCCGCGATCATGGGGTCATATTTCTGGGCCAGCGCCAGGGCGATCTGTTGATACTGCATCAGCATCTGCTGCATGGTCTGCATCTGGCTCAGCTTCTGCACCAGCTCTTCTTTACCCTTGAAATCCATCATGTCCAGCAGCATCAGGCTCATGTCAGCCTGCTGCGGGTTGAAGATCCCCAGCTGATACAGCTGAATGGCCAGGTCGTTCTGCGCCATGCGGGTGTAGGCCGTCTCCTTCTGTGCCCGCACCTCAATGTCAAACACCGGCATACGGTAGCCCATGTCAACGCCGAATTCAACGCCCTGATCCTGCGGCACGATTCCGCGGTTATCATAGGCAGTAAACTGCTCCTGTCCCCGGTCGCCGATAATGCGGAATTCCCGCATCACATCGTAGAATTGACGGATGCGCTCCACCACCATGGTCACGACCTTGCGATACACGCGGTAGCTGGCCTTGTTGCTGTCCGCGCTTGATCGTCCGCTCTGCTCCTGCAGGGCCGCAATGGCCGCGCCGGATGTCACGCCGCTGGGCGTACTGCCGTTGTTCACATCGTTGTTGCCGGTGATGAATTTCAGCTCGTTTACCTTTTCCTGCAGCATTGTGATGGCATTGCCCTGGATAGGCGTCACCGTGATAGGGGACAGGCTGTCCGCGCCCAGATTGCCGTTCACATGCACGATGGGCCTGGTCAGGTCTGCGAATTCCTCCTCATTCACGCCGCTGTCCTTGCGCTCAAAATATCGCGGTATGCTGCAGGCCGTTGTGTTCCGCACCAGCGCGTTGCTCAGCAGGTCGATGTCCGTCTGGGTGTCACGGCCAATGTCCACCAGTCCGTAGCCGCAGGGGCTGCCCTCCACCGGGTACAACGGATCCAGAATAAACGGATACTGTCCGTCATCATACAGGCCGGTCTCCGCTGTCTCCGGCTCATCCTCCGTCGCATACAGCACCGTGCTCCCGCAGTATTTCACATAGTGCAGCACATCGCGGCCGTTCTGGTTCCGCTTGTAGTACCAGTCCACCACCAGGCTTTTGTTGGTCGTGTCCACATTGTCGTCAAAGCGGTATTTGTTCAGCGTCATGCTGCTGCTCTTCGCCCGTCCCTGCAGCTGCGGATACAGGCTGTCCAGCACATCATTGTCCTCCAGCCGCACATAAAACAGGTTCCGGCTGTCCTGGATGTCCGTCACGCCCGGCTCCCAGAACAGGTTCAGGATGCTGATCTTCGTGATGCTGATGTCGCCGATCCCGTTTGCCTTGTCCTTGTCCCAGAACACGCCGTAAGCGCCGGTGCCCTCGATCAGCTTCTGCCAGCCGCAATCGTTGTACACCTGCTCAAAGCCGTTCATCTCCATCACAACGGGGACAATGTCGCTCAGCTTCTTCGCCTCGTCCTTATCGTCCTGCATTCTCGGCAGAATGATGGGTTCCGGGTAGCTGGCGATCAGCTCGGCATGTTTGCCTACGATGCAGTTCCACAGCCAGGCGCTGTCGTTTTTCGTGCTGCCCTGGCCTTCCAGCGTGGTGTCCTCCTTGATCATCTCCCAGTTCCGCAGTTTCCACCACTGCTGGCTGCGAATGATGCGCTTCTCCACGCTGGCCTTGCCGGCGCGGTACTTTTTCAGCAGCATGTCAGCCTTCCGCAGCTGCTCCTCGCCGATCTTGTGCTGGGTCAGGCTGTTCACCACCTTCTGCTCGCCGCCGATGGCCGGAGGCGTCCCCAGGCCCATATTGGCCATGTTGCTCCATTCTGCCTGGGGCTGTTCCTGCGGCTTCTCCTGCAGCACCTGTGGTACATTGTCCATACGTTGTCCTGCATCGGTTCCGGCTGCTCCCTGCATGGCAGGCATGGGCAGCTGCTTCGGGTCCATGGGTCTTCTCTGCATATTTTATTCCTCCTCAAACTGATTCAGCGGATCCGCGCCATACATGGGGCTGAATTTGTCCTCGATCATATCCGGCCGTATGGGACGGGACATGAAAAAATACCGCATCTCGTCCGCGATATGGTCCTCCATGGTGGTGTCCAGCTCCTCCGGCTTGTGCTCGTCATACAGCAGCATGGGGATGGTGCGGATAAAATCCCTGCAGCTGCTGAAAACATACATCATCGGGTATCCCTCTGCGTCGAACCGCATCCTGTAGTGGCACTGCATCCATCCGGCCTGCCGCTTGTGATCCCCCTTGAAAAACTGTATCCCATGGTTGGCTGCCGTCTCCGCTATGCTGATGCCTGTCTCCGCGTCCCAGATGGCCGGATCAGCCACGCCGGTGATCTCCCTTCCTGCGAGGAGCGGATGCTCATGCTCCAGCCGGTACATCTCCTCAAACACCCGGTCAGGCGACCATTTCAGGCCCTCATTGGGTACGCTGGTGCCGTTCCTGTCCTTCTCACATCCATAAAAGTCCATGATCCGGTAAGCCACCCCATCATAATCCACCGCCCAATATCCGCAGGAAAACGGGCGTCGGAAACCCCAGTCGAAGCTGCGGTAGATCTCCCAGCTTTTCGGGATGTCGAATGGCTCAATAACGTGGGTCCATTGACGGTCCTTGTAGTGCTCAGGCCGGTTTCTGAACTACTAAAAAAATACGCCCTGGACAATTTCCCAGCTGCCCTCCAGCCACATCTCCCGAAGATGCGGAGGCAGTGCCTGCAGCTGTTTGATATAATCTGGCTGGCTGGCCATGAGCGCTTTATTGTCCGTCACTCTGGCAGGAATATACTCATAATCGTCCGGATCCTAACCGTCCTCATACTGACGGTCCACAAACAATCGCCGGAAATAGGTGTGGCTCACCGATCCAGGATTTGCGGTATAATAAACACGTTTCGGAAAATCGTTGACGCCGCGGAGGCAGGCCGTGATCTTTTTCACCCATTCCTCCCGCAGGTTCGTCGCCTCGTCGATGAAGATCACATCATACTCAGCGCCCTGGTACTGGTCCAGGTCACCGTCCGTCGCGCAATATCCCAGGGTGATGGTGCTGCCGTTGTAGAACCGGAATTCCTTGTCCGTCCGGTTGTACCGGGCCATGCCGTGCAGCATGGGAATCAGGAAATTCACATGGTTGTTCATCAGCTCCTTGTAGGTCTTTCTTACCAGCAAGATCTTGATGCCAGGATAAGTCCTGCCCAGGCTGCAGGCCTTCAGCCGCAGAACCCAGCTTTTCCCTCCTCCGCGGGCGCCGCCATAGCATACATATTTTTTCTGTGATCGCAGAAACCGCAGCTGCGGCGGCGATGGCCGGAAGACTTCTGTCCGCTCACCCAAGCAGATCACCTTCCTCTTCACCCTCCACTTCGATGATCCAGTTCACCTTCTCCGCGCCGGCTGTCTGCTTCTCGGCCTGCTCCGCGTCAAACCGCTTCTGCTCCAGCTTCAAACGGTCCAGGTTCGTCTGCTCGGCCACGGTCGGTGTCCTGGTCAGCATCATGTCCGTCTGGGTGATCGTGCGCAGCGCATTGGCTGCAGCGCTCACATCCTGGGCTTCCGCTGTTTCCGGGTCTCTGGTGTCCAGCCATTTCTCTAAAAAGTCCATGTACCGGTCCATCATCCCGCCGATCCGCTGGATCCGTTTCACTTTCTGAGTGGCCAGCTTTTTTGTCTCAATTTGCTGCACTTTTGTTGCAACTTTTTCCCTGGCTTTTTTCCAGTTATCGCGGCTCGCTTTGCTGCGGATGGTGCTGCTCCTCACGCCCCATTTCTGCTCCAACTCCCGAAAGGTCATGCCTCTCTGAATATAGTCGAGTCTGATCGATTCCCAGTCCGCTGCCATCCTGATCGGCACCTCCTCTCTGACATACATTAACACGGCGGCCCTTTTTTAGTTAGTCGTAGCCCCTCGGCATCCGCAATATAAAAAAAAACTATTTTTTTCATTTTACCTGTTGACACTTTGTGCATAGTGTGATATACTAATAATGTCGAAAGACGAATAACCGATCATCAAAAATAAGGAGAAAAACAATGGACAAGTATATCGTCATCAAAGAAACAAACGGCATCGCTTTCAGCCGCACTCCCCTGCATGATGTAGCCAGAAAACTGAATGAAGCCTACGACCCTGATCCTATTACCATGAAGGAATTCGATACCGAAGCTGAAGCCGCTTCTTTCGCCATGTCACAGAAAAGTGATTTGAGAATTGTGGATACCTTCTCCGGTCATGAAGCCCTCTACACATTCCACACCGTGCTCCGTTCCATCCGGGATGAGGATGGCGATGAGATCGACTGTGAGCATATCGGTTCCTACGATGCCCTGTCCGAAGAAGATATCTACAACGGTTTGTACGAAATCATGCATGGCACGGATGATGAAGACGAGGAAGAAGACGAATGACTAAATTCGACAAGTCTGCTTACGATCAGCAGTATCACAAAGACATGATGGTTCGCGTTGCCCTCAGTCTGAATAGTACGACTGATGCTGATATCATCAACTGGCTGAAAAGCCAGCCTAACAAGCAGGGCTACATTAAGCGGCTCATCCGGAACGACATAGAATCAGGGAGCAGCCACTAAGGCCGCTCCCTTTTTTATACTCACCGGCTCCGCGCTCTGGATTCCAAACCGCAGGGCAGTTACCAGTACCATGCAGCCATCCAGGACCGGCAAGAAAGGCGATTCGGTGCACCCTGGTGCCGCGTTTGCCGGTTCATGGTCTTATTCCACCTTGATGCATCTGTTCTCAAACTTTTTGTATGCATCAAAGTAAAGCTCTTTCTTATCGCCGTTGTAGGTCAGCTCGTAGTACATCCCGTCAAACAACGTGGTCGAAAGCAGCGCCTTGTTGTTCTGCAGCGTCTTGCAGCTCCATACCACAAACACAGAAAAGTCCGGCACAGCGTCGCTCTTGTCCAAATGTTCCTCCGCATACTGCATCACGATTTTGCAGCACAGTTCACAGAATTCATGATTGTCCATAGTTTTAAAACCTCCTCACAATTGATCACAACGGAACTTTCCAACAGCAGTGTAGTTGGCATGGGCGATGTCCCACAGATCAGGCATAAGCAGATAGATCTATTCCTCTGTCAGCCTGATCACTTGCTTGTTATAGTCCATAGCCGCTTTAAGCTCTGCTTCGCATCCAACAAAAGCACCGCATCCAATGTATGGACAACCAATCACCACATCGGCTTTTGCCATTTTTTTGATGCTTTCGCCCAGGTACCATAGACGGATTTCAGAGTCCGGTGTCAGTTCAGAAAATTCCGGGGGATTTTCGATGTAGCTGTCAATGACCTCCAGCTCTTCGCCGGTCATGAGTTCCGCAAATTTGTGAAGCTTCACCATGCTCTCTTTGATCGCTTCTTCGGTTCGTCCCTTCATGGGGCATGAAATAAACAGTTTTTTCATCCTATTATTCCTCCGGCATATCAGGAATCTCACACCAATAGGCTACCGGTGTTGATCCGGAACATACCCATCCTCCGTTGAATTTGTTCTTAAAATCCGCTGAATAATACCCAAGGCCGACAGAGTATTTTCCGCTTTTGAGCCTCTTGAGTACCAGCACCTGACGCTCGTTGTCCGGTACAGAATCACGAACACTAACCCAATTCATCATATCACCTCGCATCAAAACGGCAGATCATCATCCACCACGTTGGTGAAACCGGTGTTCTGCGCAGCCGGCGCCTCCGCTGGATGATCCTCCGCACTCTGGCCAACATACGCCCGGTCATCCGCATCTCCGCGGCTGGCGATCAGCTCCAGCGTCTCCACGTTCTGGATCTCCATGGTGATGCGCTGGCTGCCGTCATTGGCCTGATACATCCGCGCACTCACCGCGCCGCTCACATACACCGGCAATCCCTTAGCCAGGTATTTGCTCGCCACATCGGCCAGCCCGCGCCAGCAGCTGCAGCGGAAATACCAGGGATGATCCTTGTCCCGCCGGTTGGTCACCGCAATATCGATATCGCACACATTCACCGGGCCATTGGCTGTGTTCACCGCCCGCATCTGCGGGTCACGGGTCAGCCGGCCAATGATCTCAAGCCTGTTCATCGTCATTCTCCTTCTTCAATCCTTCAGCAAATGCTTTGATGGTGTTCGCCAGCTATTCTTTAATTCTCTACTTGTGCACCTGCATCAGGATACTTTTGTACATCGTCAGTGCCAAGTTGATCACGTTGATCTCATCATGGCTCATGGTCATCTTTGCCGTGTTATGATCATCTTTGTTCCCGGCGTTATATGCCTTGTCTTCCAGGTCACCAACAATTTCCAGATGCTCATACGGCATCATATCATCGTCCGGGCAGAACACGCTGCGATAGCGCCATCCTCCTTCAGCTGCTCCATAGAAATGGCCCTCCGCGATCTGCAGCGATTCGATCAGATTATTTGCAGTTTCGCTCACGCAATCGAACTCATACTGCTTTTCAAGACAGATTCGCATCTGTGCCAGATAGTGCTTGACCTACGCATCCGTCAGCATTATTCGTCACCCTCCTTCATAGCCTGTTCCTCCATCTCAGCCACATACTTCCGGAAATTTTTGATGCTACCGTCAGCGACCATCCGCGCAAACATGCGCTTCATGCGCTCCTCTTTGATCCGCTCCAGCAGCAGCATGGTCGTAACACCTACGCACACACCAACAGCAAACATGGCAATATTCATTCCTCACTCATCCCTCTCGTAATAAATTCACTGTACGGCAGCTCATTCAGCTGATGGCAGAAAGCCCGCCATTCCGGCAGCCTGTGGCCCTTCCTCTGGGCATAAATGGTCTTCAGCTGCCGGTAATTGGTTGTCATCCGCGCCGTCAGCTGGAATCCCACCGGCACGTTGTACAGCACCCTTAAATAATTTTCATGGCTCGGATCAGCGTTGTATTTTTCCACCATCTCCCGCACAACATAGATCACACGCTCATCCACCCACTCATTGCACTGGGCACCAATATCAAATTGGGTGATCCGGTGCATCGTGCTCTGGCTGCTGACGAAATCCAGGAAATGATAACGCTCTGCCTCAACCCAGGCCTTGACGCTGAATGTCAGGTCAAACTGCACCACGATGCCTGTCAGGAATTGGTCATGCCCGCTGCCAGGATCTGCGCAGGCCAATTTCCGCACTCTGTCAGTCACCGTTTCATCCGGCATATTGATATCAGTGACCATGGGGTATTTGCTGGCCCGCACAGAATCGGATAATCCATACACATGGATGTTTCTCATGGGTTCGGTCACTCGCACCATTCGTCCCTCCCGGTCAAAACATAATTCGGGCTGATATTCAAAATCTCGCAAAGCTGCAGAAAACGTGGCAGCGGGATATTGCCCCCGCAGAAATAGTGATCCACCGTGCTCTTTTTGATCTTCATTTTCTCTGCCACATCATCCATGGTCAGCACCTGGTTGTGCATCCTTTTCCGCAGCCGGTGACCGATGATGCGCATGATCAGGGTCTCCTCCTGGCTGTAGCAATTCGGTGCACTCATCCGCAGCACCCCTTGCTATCCATCATGCGCTTCCTGCGCTCCTCCGCGTCCTTCCGGCGCTGCTCCAGCGTCTTCTGCCGCTTCTGATGATTCTCAATGGCGTCCGCGTCAATGCGGTTGATGACGGTCACCGTGCACTCCGGGCACAGGCAGCCTTCGATCTGATCCGTGCCAATGGGGCTATTTGGCGAATAACGGAAGCGGATCACAAACCGGTTCCGTTCATCCCCGCTGTGCAGCTCCTTGCCGCAATGATCACAAAAATGTCTGGTCATCACACATCCCCCCAATCTAACGCATTATTTTTTTCTGACGCTTTCCACGGAGATAGGTTTCTACACCATGACGGCACCCTTCGCACAAATCGCAATAATATTCAGTATCACTGGTCGTTTTCTTTAACTACAATTTGAACATGTCTTTCTGTTCGATTTTCATTCCGCAAGCGTCACAGTAATATTCAGTTTTTGTCATCACACATTATTCTCCTTACTTCCGGACTTGAATTTAAGAATCTTTGTAGATTCCTTCTCTACGGGTTCCTCATGCAGCGTATTTTCTGCAAGCCATTTAAGCGCCGCACACAAATCCATCTTGGTTATGCCGTTGAAAGTTATAAAATCTTTGATTGTCCAAATCATCTTGTATTTCTTTGCATCCGGCACATCTTCAGCGGCAAACCAATCTTCAAGCGTGTTGTACTTCTTTGGCTTCTGCTCTGGAAGTGGAACAATATCAATTGGCATGCGCTCCTGCGATGTAAGTTCCATATAACTTATTCCTTTCTTTACTGTTGCGCTTTGGTCCGGCCGCCAGCTCCTGATACTCACTCAATGTCATGTCAATCACGCTCCTCATCCAACAGTTTGGTCAGCCTTTCATGGATTTTCTCCAGCTTGTCAGCCAGCGCGATCTTCAGCGCGTTGTAGCAGCTGTCCTCATCCAGAGCCTTGAATGCGCAGCGCTCACACAGTCCTGCTGCGCACCGTCGCCCCGCTTTCACCAGCTCCTCCGCGCTCATGGGCGCGATCCTGCTCTCATTCATTTCGTTTCGCCCCTCCTGTCATCCAGATTCTCCACAGTCACCATGCACCCAACCTGATCATCATCCTCCGCATAGATCTTTTCCGCATGCAGCAGGCAGGCCTGCCGGTCATCGTTCCAGCACTATCGCATCCCGTCCAGCACAGCCTTCAGGATGTTGTCCAGGTCAGGCATGCATACATACCAGCCCCGGTCCAGCAGCCGGATCCGCAGCGCCTTGCTGGCGCTTTTAGGCACCGGATACCGTGCGATCAGCGTCACGCCCACCGGCACATCCTGCGCTGCCGGCTCATGGCCCTGCATGGCATAGTGCACAATGCGCTTCACATAGGTCTCATACTCTCTGGTCCGCTGCGGCGTGATCACATGCCTGCTGGATACCAGCCTCGGCCGCCCTTTGCCGATGGGCCTGCCGGGAATGAAGAATGTCACTCGCATCGCCGCGCCTCCGCAGCTGCCAGCATCTATGCCAGATACAGATACCGGGTGTCCAGCGGCTTGTCGGCAGTTGCCGCGGAGGATGCCTTCTTTTTCCGCTCCAGATAGTTCTTTTTGTTCCTGGCGATCCGTGCATCATCCGCATGGATGGCAGCCCGCTCCTTCGCTTTCCGCTTCGCGTCGTAGGATCTCATGCACTTGTAGCTGCAGAAGATCACCCTGCTGTCATAGTATCGCCAGGCCCAATCCAGATACGTTGGCGGGATCGTGAATTTCGCCCCGCATTCCGCGCAGGTGTTCACCTTCACCCGCTGCTCCTTCGTGATGGGCTTCGGCTTCGTAGGCCTGCCCGTTTTCCGTCTCGGCTTCAGCTCCAGCGGCTTCATACAGGTTCACCGTCCCTTCCGACCACTTTGGCATTGGCGTATTCACACAATCCACCTTTGTCCGTATCCCATTCGTGCATGGGCGCGTAGTTCATCAGGATGCCCCGAATGTCGCAGTTTTTGCTTTCCCGCTCGCTTTTCATACACATCCGGCAGCGGCTGTCCATGGCAGCCAGGCACAGCACCTCCAGATCCTTGATGGCGATGATCTGGTCACAGTGTGTCCGGCCAATGACCGGCTTCGGCTTAATCTGCACCTCATAGCTGGTGCGCACATTCTCCATGTGACGCTGGCTCTTCAGCGGCAGGGTCAGCAGCAGCTTCATCAGCACCTTGTCCATCAGCCCCATGGCCTGCCTGTATCGGCGCCATACGCCCGCCTTCCGCATCCGCTCCTCCATCACATCCGATTCCACCATTTTCGCATGCAGGGCATAGACCATCTCAAAGGCGCTCATCTCGTTGCTGTTCAGCGGCACATTCTGGCTCTCCACATAGGCGATAACCTCGTTGCCGATCTTCACCGTCATCGGGTCAAAGGTTCCGATCCGCATTTTCGGCTGCATCATGTCCTTCTGCGGCTGTCCCTTCGCCGGTGCCATGGTCAGGCTGGGTGCGATGCGGAATCGGTCTGCTCCTGTCGCGGAGGGTACCGGCAGCACCATCTTCTCGTTAATCACTCGCCACCCTCCTTTTCCTTCGCGTCACTCAGAGCAATGGCATAGCCATTCAGGTAGATCACCGCGCCGTTCCCGTCTTCACAGGCCGCGGCATCTTCAATGGCCTGCATCAGCAGCTTGAACATCACTTCCCAGGTCATTCTTCTCCGTCCTTTCTTCCGGTCAGTTCATTCCAGCGCCGCATCATGTCAGCGGCACTTTCATATTTGGTTCCGGTCGTTTCCTGCGCGTCCGCGCCCGCGCACGCGTTATTATTTTTATTAATTTTATTTATTTCTTTTTCTTTTATTTTATTTTTATTTATATTGGTGTACGTTCGTGCACGTTCGTCCACGTTCGTGCACGTTCGTGCTGATTCTGCTTTTTTCGCGGCTTTTCTGGCCTATCTCTCCTCCGCGATCCGCTTGTTCGTCTCGCATTTATCCTCATAGGCCTTCTGATCCGCGTCATAGCGTTTGATCAGCATGTCGATGGCCATCTGCTCCCCCTGGGTCTTCAGCGCCACCCGCTTGCCGGTCATCACATACTCCCTCAATGCCAAGATCACGTTGCCAACCTGGATCGGCTTCATGAACTGCATCATGTCCAGTATGTCCGTGTACAGCGGAACATATCTCATGCTCAGTCATCCTCATACTTTGCTTCCATCAGCATCCTGTAGATCTCACAGTAGGTGTACCGCTGCTCACAATAGGTATGCATCTGGAGCTATTTGCCCTGGTTTCTCCGGTAACGCAGGATGATGGTGCTCTTCTCCGTCAGGCCCTCGCATTGGATCTCATTGTTGGAATGAGCAACGAAAAATGGGCATTGCACGTTGTCGCACCCTTGCGTCGATGTAACAAATCCGTTTCTCATGCCCTTTCCCCTTATACGCGCTATCACCACTTGCCATTTTCTCAAAATGTGCTATAATGGTCATGAAATCTCATCCCGGATTTCGTCACTGAGCGCGGCTGTTGGGGAAAGCAGCCTCGCTTATTTTTTTTGCTTTTCAGGCATCGTTGCCGGATAATAGCCGATCACATGCAGCGGCTTGATCACAGGAGCCGCCGGCCTGCCGTAAAGCATGCGGATCACCGCCCGCGTCACCCAGGATTCACGGATCGTATAGCCCTGGTACTTGCGAATGCTGTTCACTCTTCTCCACCTCCTTCCGTTTGTGGTAGTATTGCCTATGCTTCTCACGCATCTGCTCCAGCAGCACCGGGTCGCTCTTGACCTTCTGATAGTAATTTGCGTTCGCCTTTCTATAAATCTCTCTGATATGCTCACGATGCGCTTCACAATAACGCTTGTTGGCCTTCAGCACGGCAGCCCTTCCGCTTTCCGTGTTGTAGTAGGCCCTGCGCTTTGCCAGCACTTCCTCCCGGTGGTTACGGTAATATTCCCGGTAATAAGCGTTCCTCTTCAGCCGCTTTTCTTCGTCTGTCATGGCTCCTCCTTAACCGATCATCAGGTGAATGATCTGCGCGACCATCCACCAGCACAGGCCGACCGCGCCGGCTACGGCAATGATCATGCCCACCACCTCAGGGTCCGTGAACAGGTCCCAGTTAAACCAGTGCAGCATATCGATTCCTCCTGTCATTTCCTGCGCGGTATATGCCCGTGCTCATCCAGCATCCCGGACATATTGACAACATTGTTGGCCTTCTTACGGCGCTTTCTGGGCTGTGGTTCGGCTTCCGGTCTTGCCTTCCTGGAGTCCAGGAACGCGTACAGGTCATCCTCATACACAGCCCATCGCGGCCGCTGCTGACTCCTGCCGATGTTGATGTGCGGCATCTGCTGCATCAGATCAGCGGCAACGCGTGGGCTCACGCAGCAGATCTGCGCTACCTGCTCAGCCCGGAGTAGTGGCGATCTCTGCATTCACAGCGCCTCCATTTCCTTCGGAAAACAGGCAGATAAACAGCGCACCGGCAATGCCGATCTGGGTGTCATGCGGCAGGCCGCTGAACATCTGCATGATCTTCGCCTTGTCCAATGGGATGCGGTTCGTTGCATCGCTCATGTGATCAACTCCTTTCTGTTGCTTCAGCAAGTGCTACTTGCTGTTACTATAATAGCATAGCGGCTGTCACATGTCAATATAAAAATAATAGTTGCTGTTACTTTTTTATTGACATAATTCGGTAGTGGTACTATAATGAACAATGAAAGGAGGTTGAAAGAACTTTGAAAAACAGAATAAAAGCAATTCGAAACGAGCAAGGACTGACGCAAACGGAATTTGGGCAGCGTCTTGGAGTCGGTAAATCATCAGTCACAAACTGGTAGTACGGTCAGAACATCCCATCAAAAATTATGCAAGAAAAAATATGCCGGATGTTTAATGTGAATCCTTTGTATCTATCCGGCGAATCGGATATTATGTTCATCCCACCGGATGAAGACGAGGAGATCATCGACCGTGCCCTGGAGAATGCCAATCCTGCGCTGAAGGCAATGCTCATCAGCATCGTTAAAAAGCCGGATGGATGGATGCTGCTTGCAGATTCCATCCTGGCCGCTGCGGATGCGCTCCGTGCAGCTGGCTATGATCCGGACAATAAAAAACCGGGGCCTTGATTGGCTCCGGTTTTCACCCTGGATAAATCAGTTCATAACGACCGACATAAGGATCTTCCACACTCTGCGCAGCACCTTTTCGTCATTCACCCTTTCAAGCAGCACCATGATCTCACGTTTCCAGTTGATGCTTTTCATTTTTTCGCCCCCCTCATGAAATGTTCGGATCGATCCTGTAGTCATAATTATATCCTTGCGAAAATTTCATGTATACAAGCATAAAAGCAAATCATGATCCTGTATGAAAGAAATAAGACCTCATTTTTCGGAGGTGATCATGCCATGATTTGTGTCTCACGCGAAATCGGTGCAAACATTGCCATTTATAGAAAACGCGCACGCATAACGCAGCAGCAGCTGGCAGACGCGCTGACGGATGTAACAGGGGATAGTATCAGCATGCACATGGTCTCTGCCTGGGAACGAGGCAAGCGTGATATCCCTGTCTCTGTGTTCCCCGCTCTTTGCCGGATCATCCACTGCACCAGCTATGAGCTGTATCCCCATGTCAGCCAGGTCACAGATCGTTCCGCGCAGCTGATCGCCACCATTGATGCCATGAGCGATGACGAAAAAAACGATCTGTTTTATCTGCTGTGCCAGTGGCACGGGGACAGGAAGGCCATGCTGAAACTTGATGTACTACACGCCGTTCAGAGCCCGGCCATGCGCAGAGAGCCGGTCAAGATCACGCTGCGTAACTACATGGAATCCTGTAAATCAAATGACCCTGCGCTGGATCGCAGGGCACACGTTGATTATGCCTATGTCAAAAAGGCGTTTGACAGTCTTCTTGATGATGATTGGAGTGATGATCAATGCCCAGGCAGCATCTGAAACAGAGATCAGACGGGCGTTATGCCTGCCGGTATAAAAATCAATGGTTCATGGGCAGCACATAGCGATAGGCGCTGTAGGCCAGGGATGCGTACAAACTGCAGGAAAAGCAGGGCATGAAGAAAGACGCAGCTCATACAACGGTACGCGATTACGCCGCCTCCTGGCTGCCTGTACACAGGCACGATGTATCAAAAAAATGCTATAACGACTACGCAAAGCAGATGGATGCCATGATCGATGCGGTCGGCGATATGTTTATTCAGGATGTCCGCCCGTCGGACATAAAACGCATATGGCTGCATTATGATGGGTATTCAGCCAGCACGATCAAGCGCAGCAGGCAGCTTTTTTATTCTATGTTTGACACGGCCTGTGATGACGGATACATCAGGACAAACCCGATGAAATCAAAGCATGCACAGCCTCCGCGTGGTACAGAAGGTACGCACCGTGCAATCACGCAGGAAGAAAGGCAGCTGATCCTGGATAATTCAGATCATTTTTTCCACTTGGCTATAATGGTTATGCTGTACGCCGGCCTCCGTCGTGGCGAAGCACTGGCTCTGGATATAGACAGAGATGTAGACTACATCAATCATTGCATTTATGTGAGGGAGGCTGTTCGGTTCGACAGCAATCAGCCGATCATTGCGGACACAAAGACTGCCGCAGGCACACGAACGGTGCCGATGGTGAGTGTTCTCGAGAATGCCCTGAAAGGCCATACAGGCCTGGTCGCTCCGGCAAGGAATGGTGGAAAAACAATGTCAGAATCCGCGTTCAAGTCAGCCTGGAACAGTTATTTTCTTGCGATCGAATGCAAACTGAACGGTGTGAATCAGAAGCGCTGGAGAGATCGGTCAAAGAAATGGATATAGGTCAACATTCGTCCGCACGATCTTCGTCATTCGTACTGCACAATGCTCCGTGATGCCGGTGTGGATCTAAAACTTGCCATGAAGTGGATGGGCCACGCGGACGAGAAAATGATCCTGCGTGTCTATGATCATGTATCAGACTACAGAGTCAAGCAAGCCATGTCTGACATCGAAAAAATGTTGTCATGTAGGCAAAACGGTAGGCAAAACGAAATAAAAACCGCACAAACCAAGTAAAATCAACAGGTACACGTTCCTTAACCACAAGACTCCGACTCTGAAGGTCACAAGTTCGAATCTTGCCGGGCGTACATGCTGAAACCCTAGGAAAATCAACGTTCCTGGGGTTTTTTCATGCCTTTTTATTAGTGCAAAATAGTGTAAATTTAGTGCATTTTATGCTCTTTTTAGTACCCTATGGTAGGCAAAACGGTAGGCAGAATTGTAGGCAGAAAAAAAGAGGCTCCCGGAATTTAGGGAGCCTCCGTTTTTTTATCGACCGATCATGTCAACGGCACGCCGCACAGCATCCCTCTGGCTGCTGCTCAGGCTGTTGTCGTTCATCATTTCACGCAGCTGATCGCTCATGCGCTGCATGTTGTCGTCACGGCTGTACCGGCCACGATCATAGCTGTTATGACCATAAGAGTTGCCCCCATGGCCCCTGCTGTACACGCCGCGGGCATTCCACTCGCCATCCCGGCTGTAGTTGTCCTGGCTGTAGCTGTCCTGGCTGTACCCGCCATCGTCGAGCATTTCGATCTTGTAGATGTTTTTGACTGTATAGGGGGCTGATAGAAATACGGATTGTACATGGCCATCGTCAGGTGCTCCTCTCAAAATAATAGATCGGGAATTCGTCTCCGCTGTCCCATGTGTCATACCATTTCCCGTCTCGGATGCATATCGCATGTGACCCGGTTCCGATCACAAAAATGCCATTTGGATGCTCTGCAGCAAAATCACGAACCTTGTAACATTTGTCACATTTGGCTTCTACGGGTTTCATGCGGAAACCGTGGTCCTACAGATAGGAACCCCATACCCGGTTCGCCGTTGGCAGGTCAAACATGGCCAGCCCTTTTTTCGTCAGGCCGATATATCCCTCGACCCAATCGATACCCAACGCACCGCATACGGCCCGTACTGCGCAGTCTCCGATCCTGGCACCGGCAGGGTTTGGATTAAATTGCTGCCACATCATCGTCACCTCCTGTGTCCATCATCCCTCAGAAAGGCAAACAAAAAAAAGCCCTGGTCATGCACACTACATGCACAACCAGAGCACTTCAATTCAGTTTTTTCAGGTAATCTTCCAATGGGCCGGATATCCGCTTGACCCGCTTATGCAGACCGCGCACAGACAAATGGTGTTCCTCCGCTGCCTGTTCGTAGGTCATGTCGCCCAGGAACAGGTCGCTGCAGATCTTCACATTATCCTGGCCATAAACGGTTTCATTGATAGCCAGCTGAACAACAGATTTCGGATAGACCTGTATACGGTGCTTCCTGTCACTGCTCGCCGTCATCTGAGGGATCACCACCCTCAATATTCCAGCCGCCGGCATCCACAAGCCCCTCACCGATCACATAACCAACAACACTGGCGGCGCTCATGATCAGCGCAGCCACCTGGGTCGCCTCCGCTTCCGTCTTGCCGCAGGCGATCAGGATGCCGCTAACAAATCCGGCCAATGCAACCCAGAGCTTTCTGCTCGTCAGCTTCCGTTTCCAGTTCACCATGTCACTTACCTCCTGCCGGGCTTACCGGCATTTTTTTGATATCGTCCATTAACCCGGTAATAACACCATTGCCGCCCAAATTGTGGTATGCTGTATACATTTTCGTCAGGTTTTCCCGCACATAAATGGGGCAGCAGCCCTTTTCCTGGCAACGGTTGTAACCGTCCACGATGCCGTTTCTCAGCAGGGCCAGCATGCCGTCCTCCAGCGCCTTTCGCTTCTCCTGCTCCTGATGCAGCCGCTTTGCCAGGTTCCGGTACATCAACCCGAATCCGGCGGCGACCAAACCAAACAGCCACTGCAGCCAATACCGGGCAATAAATTCAACCATGGGTAACACCTCATTTCAAAAATTTGGTCATCATGTACCCTGTTTTACCGTTGTACTCGATCAGGCTCCACTCGCCGCTCTCGCTCAGGACATCAACAATGGCACCGACAGGCACACGCGCCACATACTTCATCTTTCTGCTCGGCTTGTAGCGCATAAAAACTGTCTCGCCGCTTTCCGCTGTTACGGTCCTCTGGTTATTCTCCTGCGCAGGCCCGTCCTGCTGATCCACCGGAACCTCGGTCAGCACACCCCAGTGCGTCCAGTTTTTAATGCTGGTGTCCGTTGTCACCTTGCCGGCAGCCGATGATGCGTGGATGATCTCCACAGGATTCATTGAGCATACCAGCCCGATATGATGAAAGTCACCAAGGCCGTCATGGTATGTAGTGTCTCTGTCCTTCCATTTGAAAACTGCCATTCCGACTTTGAGCTGATTTGCGCTCGTCAGTTTTCCTTTGCTTGATAAGTGCTTTCTCCAGATCCGGTTGGAACCATGGTAGATCTACGCACCGTGCAGCTTGTACGCCCTAACAAACATGCCAGAGCAGTCAATGCCGCTCCTGGAGCAATCCTTTCCGGTTCCGCCAGGGCTGACATATGGCCATCCAAGGCACTAACGGAAATCGGATATAACTTGTTCAATCGTCATTCAGGTCACATCCTTTGTGGTTTCCTTAATCACACTTACGCTCATTCCATGCTCTCGCGGCTCGTTCTTCTGTGCCGAACACAGAATGGCTTATCCATTCTGATAAAACACAGTTGCTCACCGTATGATGCAACGAAAAAGAAATACAACCATTGAACAAACATTCGTTTTTTGTGATGTATGCCGCATTCTTTTTGCAAAATGGGCATTCAATCAATTCATTCCGTGCCATATTTACTCCTGTTTATGTTTTCTTTAGCACACTCAAAGCACCGACCGCAGGACGATACAAGCGGTTGCCACGCAAACTTATGCAATAGTCAGCAGTTACTCTTCAACAGGCATTTCCTTTGTGGTTTTCTTTAGATCACCAGTCAGGAATTTTCCCTTATCACGTTCTGATTGAAAACCGCAGTTTGGGCATTTGCATCCTTCATAGTCAGTTGGGCTATCGACAACAAGACCACATTTAGGGCAACACCATTGTTCGCCATAAACCACCCAAGTATGTCCATTTGTGATTTTTGCAAAATTCATATTATCGCCTCCAACAATCAGAAGCCAAGGTCAAGGATAGTATCGAACGTATAATAGTCATCAGTCAATACCTTGTTACCGCTAACCGTGCTATTCTTAATGCTTTCGGGCATTTCAGCGCCAATATAAGCGTTACAATTTGCATCGCATCTAATAGACTTCATATCGCACTTACTAAATCTGACTGTAGAAGTATCGCCATACTTCGATTCGCCTTGTTTAATTGCAGGTGCTTTGCCTGAATCAGTCGGAGCATTGAACACCACATTATGGCAATTCACATCGCATCCGTATCCAAAGTAGCTGGCATAATTGTTGCGTCCAGTAAGACTTGGAAACAGAGATGTGTCACCCAACTACAAAACGCTGTTCTTGATGTTAAATGTTTGATGCTTTGCTCGTTTTGTAAGCTCATCAGACACCAATACTGGGCAAGAATGATCAGCTGCGTATATACCTCCATGAATACCGCCAATTAAATGAGAGTTTTCTACTATGACTGTTTCAGATCCATTGGTAGATGCGCCAATTGTAGCATTTGTTGAAATGATTTCCGAATTTTTGATATACAAATAGCTGTTACTATTACCAAAGCGCCAAATCGAATATAGTGTCTCGTCACCATAATCCACAGTAAACAAATGTTTGATTTTTGTCTACTCAATAATTGTATTCATAGCTTGAGAGTATACAACATGTCCACTATTGTATTTAGCATTTTTCGTTAGCCAGTCAAAAACACATCCTTTAATATAAAGAGTAGAACTTAATTCAAAACGAGAATCGTGTATAATTCTCATGGAATCAGTTTTTGAATTTCTTGCAACCACATTGATGTCTTTGAAATACGATAATACATTAAAATCGCTTTTTTTATAATCCGTTCTTGAACCTCCATCATATATTTCAAATAAACTATGTCGCCGATAGTCATCCGGTGCTGCTGAAAATGTATAATTACCACCTATTACATATGTGAACCTTGGGCATGCGAAAGCGCATTTTGAAGTTCCAGTTAAAATACAGTTTACACTACTATTATTCTTCTTGCCATAAAGTACAAACATTCGATTTTCGTAATTATCAAATTTGATACTACCATCGTTCGTAATTGATATTGTATGCCCGTTCAAATCAATAAACAAGCTATCATATACGCGCACTTCTTCGGTAAGCTGTACATCACCAACAAGTTTCAAATGGCAGAAGTAAGAAATGTTTGAATCATTTGAATTAGTACAAAATATTCTCTTCACAGTATTTCCATCCGAAGATGTTGAGCCATTGGAATCATTCACAGCATCCACAATACTTGAGTAGTATTTTTCGCTAACCGAAACGGCACTATATTCACTTTGACTTCTAATAATGAAATTCTAAAAATTATAGTATGTTGGAAAGTCCAACAATCTAGAAGAATACAAAAAAGCATACAATGAAGGAACTTCAGGATAAATAGGATTCCGTTTGATTGGTATAACGATTTTCCTCCTGTTTTCATTCACTTCATTTGTGATTCGTGCTTGCTTGCCTTCTGAAGCTTCACGGCGAATATCATCAATATCACTAATTTTATCCTGCTTTTGCGTAAGTGTCTGCCTTGCCGCAGTATCAGCAATCGGATTGCCATTTAATGTTTTAATATCCATTTAATGCTCCTCCTATCAAATAGTCGCATTGCCGTTTTCGTCAACGTGCAAGGCTGTAAGCGTAGCATTGCCGTCAGCATCAATCCGCAAGGTGTATGATTCGGCATTATTTTCAATGTCAGTTACTCGGTTGATTAGGTTAACAACATCGTCCTTGAGATCCGAAACAGCAGCGCGAATCTCCGTATCGTCATAAGGCGTGGCATCAATTCCGTCCCGACCATCTCTGCCGTTCAGACCGTCCTTGCCGTCAATGCCATCCCGACCATCCCGATAGTCAACACCCTTAACAGGAGTCACAGCACGTTTAAACGCATCCTGCTCCTCCGCAGTGAAATAGTCCACGCCCTTCACCGGCGTAGCGCCATCCTTGCCAGGGTCGCCGGGTTCGCCCTTAAACTCTCCGCTCTCAATGCGTTCCTGCAGCTCATTCAGCGCCTCCGCGGCATCCTGTGCCGACTGATCAGCAGAGATCACAGCCTCCAGCGCAGCATTCGCCGCCGTGTTCGCAGCGTTCTTCGCATCAATGACCCGGTGTACCCAGCTCTCCGCAGGCTCCGGCACTTCCACCATCTCGGCCTGTTCCGTCTCTCCGATCTCCGTAATAAAGTCATGCAGGTTGTGACGGCCTTCGCCTTCTGAAATGATGATGTGTGCCCGGCCTCTGCCAGGTACAGCCACATCCCCGTCATGGATCGTCCAGATCAGCGTTCTGCCTTCCAGGGCGGCATCCGCAAAATAGCTGACATCCTCGTCCGGCCGGAACACCACGATATCAAAATGAGCGCCTGGATACATCTCCACATACGGCCCCACATCGATATACCGCTTCGGCAGATCATTGTCTGTCTGGCGGCCGATGTACAGCAGCTGCAGGTCATCCGCGCTGTAGATCCTCTCCATCGCATTTCCTCCTCCCCGTTTTCAAGGGAATCATAACACGCCCCGGCATGCGTTGTTAGTCGTAGCCGGGGCGTTTCGGTTATTCCGTTTTTTTATTGGGGGAAGTGTGTTTTTTATTGGGGGAAGTGTGTTTTTTATTGGGG